>JARLJB010000023.1 GCA_031291415.1 Telmatospirillum sp. | reverse complement strand
ATTGACCTGCTTGCTGTCGTTATACGTCGCCGACCCCTGAACGTTGAACTGCGACGTCGGACGTGCGACGAACTGCGCTTCGACGCCCTTGATGTGATAATTGGGACCGTTGGTGAAGAACGTGGTGTTGCCAAGGCCCGCAGGCGGGTTGAAAAACGCCAGCTGCACGTTCTGCCAGACCATGTAATAGGCCGACAGGTTCAGCGTCAGCGCGTGGTCGAACAGGTCGGTCTTGCTGCCGATTTCCCAGTTGGTCAGCGAGTCGGGGGCGTAGTTGACCGGGCGCGCAAACTGCCAATTGCCGGATGCACCGCCGTTGGCCGAGCCATAAGGCGAGGCCGACAACACGTTCTTGGGCGCGCGGTTGAAGCCGCCGGGGCGGAAACCCTGGCTGAACAGGGCATAGAACATCTCGCCGCGCTGCGGCTTCCAGACCAGTTCGGCCTTGCTCTTGAATCCGTGATAGGTGACATTGTCGCCCAGCGCGTCGATATTGACATTGCCGCTGGCAATGTCGGTCGCCGGAACACCTGAAAGCGGGCAGACCTGGACCTGCCAGCACTGGGTGCCGGTCTGGTATTGCGAGCCGCGCTCGTATTCCTTGTAATTGTAGTAGCGCGTACCGCCGGTCAGAGTCAGGTTCGGCAGAATGTCGACATCGACCGAGCCGAAAAAGGCAAACTGGCGGTAACCGCGCTGCGTGTCTTCACCGAAAGCCGTACCCGCCGGTTCGAGGCCAGGCTGGTTGGCGGTTGCGCCCGGATATGTCTGCACCTGGCCGATACAGGCGGTGGTCACCGAACTGGTGCAGCCGGGGATGGTTTCATAGTTGAAACGCATCACGTCGCTGATCCGGAACTGTTCCCAATAGGCGCCGGCAATCACGCGAATGCGCTTGTCTTCCGGGCTCGATACGCGCAATTCTTCGCTGTGATGCGTGTTGCGGATCTGGTCGTTCCAGTTGGCAACGGGCGAATAGCAATAGGTCGATCCGCTGCCGAACCCGGTGGCGCTGCCGGTGCACTGATAGTACATGCCGCCGCCAGTGCGCGAATAGTTGGTGTAGTCCTGCTGCTCATTGATGTGGCGCGTCATGTAGGCGCCGGTATAGACCAGTTTCCAGTCGCCGATCTTGCCGTTCACCGTCCATGCGGTGTTCCAATACGTGTCATCGTTCCACGAGGGCGAAAAAGTCGTGGTTTGCAGCGCGCCCAGTTTCTGGAAATCGGACCCGGTCGGAAGAGAAGCAAACGTTCCTTCGGCATTGACCTGCTGATAGCTTTCGCTGACCAAAAGATCCCAGTCGGGTGTTACCTGCCACTTGAGCGAGACGCGACCGCCAAGATAATCGACAGGGTTGTAGTTTTTCTTGACCTGTGACGCGTTGTTGTACTGTCCGGCGTTCGCCTGATTTGTGGCGGTCGGGATGAAGCCATAGTTCACGCTGCCCGGATCGCTGGCTTGACGGGTGAAATTCGAATAGACGTTGTCGATATAGCCGCCGTGATGGTCGTCATAGACCGTGGCGCGGATCGCCAGCGTATCGCT
>JARLJB010000022.1 GCA_031291415.1 Telmatospirillum sp. | reverse complement strand
TTCCACCGGCCGAACATCAGCATGTTTTCGAGCGTTTCTACAGGCTTGAGCGAAGCCGCAAAAGTCCCGGCAACGGATTGGGCCTCAGCCTCGTCGCCGCCGTCGCGCGCCTTCATGGGGCGCGGGTCGAGCTCATCGACAACGCTCCGGGATTGTACGTGCTACTTAAGCTTCAAAAATCCGGAGAGCCGTCACCTTTGAGTGCGGAAGGCGCTTGAGCGAGTTCTTCATAATTCCTGCGCGACCTGCGGGTCGCGGCCGGCTATCTGATCCGAACGACGTCGACGATGTGGCTGATCGGGTGGCTCAAAAACTTCTTGAATTGAAACGGAGAGTTTAGGCCGGCGATCAGTGCGCGTTCCGAAGTGACGGTCAGCTTCCAAGCGTTTATTGACGCGCCGGCCTAAGACCGCTGCGGGTCACGAGCACGTATTCCCTGCCGCGCAGGCAACGACCGCTGACGGCAGATTTGCTGCCAGCTGCGGAAGGCCCGCACGGCGCCAGGGGCGGACCTTGTCGGGCGCAACGACGATCTTCCTGTATCGGTTCAAGGCCGACATTTGAAAAGTGAAAACAATGGGCGGCCACGCCAACGCCCCGCCGGAGATCAGAAGATTAAGGTCACCTGCGTGCGTAATTGCCAGTCCGCGCCATATTCCGGCCTGACGAGATTGTAATAGGCGCCGACCATGAAATTGACCGGCAGCTTGCCGATCTTGACCACGCGTCCCGCTCCGCCGCCGATCGGAAGCGTCCATTTGGTCCCAGGCGCCTCCCAGTTCGCGGTGACGATCGGGGAGCTGGTGAGGTACCAGCCGGCGCCGAAATTGTAATTCACGAAGGGCTGGGTCAGGAAATTGTTGTAGCGTGTGGCGAAGAGGCCGTCCTTGCCGCCGAGCGACCAGACATTGTTGACCAGCACGCCCGCGACCCACGGTCCGTTCATATAGACGAGGACGCCGGTGGCGCCGCCGCCCCAGACGCTGGAGCCGAGCGTGGGCGAAGTGGCGGTCGGAATCTGCACCACCGGGCCGACGCCCCAGAGCCAGCCGTTGGTTGGATTGCGCGGCGACAGGAAGGCAGAAAAGGTCGTGGGCGCCGTCCCGAAAGCGGTGCTCGGCAGCGGCGACATGTCGGGATTCCACACCAGCGGCAGGATGGTGCGCGTGATGATGTTCCAGTCGTCGGAGACATGGAACGGGATCACCGGCTGGACGTTGAGGATTTCCTGTGTGCCGCTGTGCGGTCCGACGCCGAAATTGGTGTTGCCCTGGAAGGGGAAGCTGTAGAGATCGCCGATCGGATTCTGCAACTTCTTGGCGAGGTCCGAGGCGCTGTCTCCACTTGAATCGGTGGTTTTGTCTGCGGCTGGCGCCTGCTGGGCCAGCGCCGGGGCGAGGCTAACGAAAGCCGTGGTGGCCAGGATCGCCGCCAGCAGCGCCGGTTTCTTGAAAAGGATCATAGGTTATGCCTCGGTGTGCTCTGGGCCTGTTCGGGCGCTTCACAAAGATACAGATCGTCTGCTTCAATCAGCGAATAGCGGCGCGTTAGTCGATTTTTTCAATGTCCGGAAGTTTCCAACTCTTGTCGAAGACCGCTTTTTCCGGGCCATAGAGGCGGAACCAGGGGAACCAGTACTTCCCGACGGGCGTGAGGAGCCAGTTCGCCTCCTTGCCGTCGGGCGCCTTCGGGCCGATGTAAACGTCCACCGAGCCGTCGTCGTTCGTCTTCAGGTCCTTGTCCAGTGAGCCGAGCGTGAGGCGCTCCGAGTTGAGGAAGAAACTCGACGTTTCGAGGCTGTAGACGGTGACAGACCAGAACTCGCGCACCGGAACATTCGACGGGACATGAAGACGATAGGTGTTTCCGCCTCGCAGCGGGATACCCGCATGATCGTGAAACGCGCCGAAATAAAAGCTGCCGGTTCCGAGCTTCGCGGTCGGGCAGAAATATTGCGAGAGAGCGATGGCGCGGGCGTCGACGCCAAAATAATCCGGCATGTCCCATTTGAATTCGGTTTTCATGGTGATGGGCGGCGAAGGCACAACCCACTGGCTGTCCGGCCACCAAGGCGTGACGTCGGTCGCCGCCCTGTCCATCAACCAGGCGTGCGCCTCTTCCGCCGCCGCCTTCAATTGCGGCGCCTGCGCCGCGTCGGGTTTGTACTCCTTGCCCTTTTCGATGCCGAGAGGCAGCAGCATGCCCATCATTTGCAAGTCGCGGGGCTGCACCGGTTCTTCATTCAACATGCGGGCGAGATTGGGGAAAAAGGTTTCGTCGTATTTCACAAGGCCGTCATAGAGGACGTCGGTCATGTCGAGCAGGCGTTGCGTCGGTGGGTTGGCGGCCTTCGACAAGGGATAGACCTTGACCTGACCGACTAGCGCGTCACCCGCGCGCACGTCGTCCTCAGACAGAGACCGCACGATCGAACGCAAAAGCGTCATGCTGTTGTAAGTCTTTGGGCGCACCACGATATAGCCGTGCGGAACATCGCCCTTGTAGTCGGGCGGCAGCACCAGATATTTGCCGCCCTTGCCCTCGAAGCCGATGTCCACTTGCGGCACGTACCAGGCGTCTTCGATCGTTCCGTAAAAACTGGCGCCGGGGACGGCCGGCGGCAATTCCACCACGACAGGGCCGTCCTGCCGGGTGTTGATGAAGAAATACATATAGCGGGTGTTGACGTTGGGCGTGGGCGACTGGTTCTTCCAGCCGCCGCCCTTGGGCCACCAGACGATGTCGTTGTAATTAGCCTTGCCGTCCCGGAAGGCGGCCTGCTTCACCGCATCCTCCCCGACGAGCGGCAGCCCCCAGATGACGGCGTCGACCGCGCGGCGGGAAACAGTACGGCTGGCGAGTTGTTCGGAGGTCAGCGGCGGGGGCTCTTTGGCGCCGGTTATCGAAGGCAAACCGTCGGCGAAGGCCACGGCCGAGGAAACGCAGAGCGCGGCGGCCGCCAGCAGGATCCGCAAGGGCGGTATTCTCGTCATGCGTTGCGCTCCATTTCAGTGCTCGAGGAAGGCCTGGATCAAACTAATTTCAACCCAGGCCATTTCGGCGATAGCCGATGTGAAGCAAATTTCTCGGCCGCCGCCTGACAAAATCGCGGCCGCCGTTTCAGTCGAGGCGGCTTGATAGGTCGATCGCGACGTTCACCACGGCTGCGCCGGTCCGATCTGCGGCGATTTCACCGGCTTGGCCACGCCGTAGAACACGGTCATGCCCTGGCCGCCGCAGCGGGTCGAATTCGCTTCATTCGTGCCGTAGCAGGCCTTGGGGTCCTGCCAATTGTTCGAAACCCAGGCGTTGCCCGCCGGATCGATGGAGACGTCGACCAGCATTTGCATGCCGCCGCCCTTCCATCCGCCGGGCGGCGAGATCGCGCCGCCCAACCTCATGCCGGCAGGACAGGTTTCCGTCCGCGCGCCGCATAATTCGGTGATGCCGCCGTCGGGCGCGAAATTGGAGATCCAGGCGTGGTCATTGCCGTCGATCGAGACCGCCCAGGCGCCCCAGATGCTGCCGGTGGGATTGAAGGGAGACCCCGCCGCCGGGGTTCCATCGGGATGCAGCACGGACACGCTGCCCAGTCCCGGATGGGACAGGAGATCGCCGAGCGCGATCTGGTCCATCGCCGGGAGCGAACCGCCGGTCAATTTGGCGGCCATCAGGCGGAGGTCCGTTTCCACGGTGAGGCCCGGGCCCAGTGTGTTGGTGACCCAGACATTGCCCTTGCTGTCGACCGCCATGCCCTTGCCGCTATGGCCGCCCGAGGAAAACACCTCGACCTTGCTCGGGTCGCTGGCCGGAAAGCGCGTGACATGGTCGCCGATGGCGCTGTCGATCCAGATGTTGTCGTGCTGGTCGATCACGAGATGGAAGGGCGCGTTGAGCTTGCAGGGACCGTCCTTGTTCGGCGTGCCGGCGGTGGCCTCGCAATAGAACTTCGCCTTGGAGGGGTCGCCCTTTGGCATGAACACGACGCGGTCTTTGGTGAAATCGACCGCCCAGGCGTCGCCGCTTGGGGTGACGATGACGCCCTGCATGAAGCCGAGCTTGCCGCCGAAATTATAGCCCTCGGTCGGCGAGAGTGGCTGGCCCTTGTTGTCGAACAGCGAGATCGTCTTGCCGCTGGTGCTGTTGATCCAGATCCGGTCGTTGGCGTCGATCGCCGTGCCGAAGCCCGGACCTTGCAATCCGCCGCCGGTAAAGCCGGTGGTGATCGGCGAAAGCGGGCGGCCGTCGGACGCATATTCCGCCATATTGCCATCCCACAAGGAATCCTGCCCCTGCGAGCCGACGATGAAATTGGCGCCGCTCCAGGCGTTGCCCTTGCTGTCGAACATCACCTTGGCGCCGCCGGTATAGCCGCCGCCGGCGAACTTGAGCGGCAGCACCCAGGCGCTGGGCGCAACGCTCAGATAGGGCATGTAGGGCGTCTCGCGCAGGTTCTTGCCTTTGGGGACGGGATAGAAAGCGTCGAGCAGCGCAAAGACGCGGTCGCTTGTAGCCCATGTCATGCGCGATGGAGACGGCGGCGGTTAGCGTGTCTGCCGGAGCCGCCCCGTTGCGACCCGTCGCCGCGGCGAACAGGCTGCCGCAGGCGTCGGGCGTCACGCGGGTCGCGCAGCCGGCGAGCACGCTGGAGAGCGTGGCGAAATTGGCCATGGTCGGCGTTTGCGTGCTGTTCAGGTCGCTCTGGATCATCGACCCATAGCCGCCGCTCGGCAGATCGACAAAATTCGGCACATTGCCCGCGGCGATTCGCAGGCCCAGCGCATGGCCCTTGATGTCAGACCCGTCGATGAATTGAGCGTGCGTCCACACCGACGCGACGGTGGTCATTTCGTTGATCGTGACATGGGACGGCGGCTTGGCGCCGACGACAGTCAGCAGCGCGAGCGCGGGATTGTCGCCGCCGGTCTTGTCGGCGGTGGCGTGGCCGCCTCGGGCGACGAGGTAAAGCGAGGCGTCCGGGCCGGGAGCGCCCGAACTGAAAGAGAAATGTCCGTCCGCGTCGGTTTGCGCTTGCGCCAATTGCTGCGGCGCGCCGGCGCCGGCCGCCCAAAGCGTCACGGTCGATCCGGCGACGGGTTGGCCGCCCGCAAGAACCCGGCCGTCGAGCGCGTCCGCGGAGGCCGGGCTGGCGCCCAAGCCGATCAGGCCGGCCGTCAACAGAAACGAGGCCAGATTTGTCTTGTGAGTCTTGCGCATCGTTGCTCCTCGATTACAGAAAATTCCGCACGTTTTCGCAACGGACGCGGGTGGTTCCGCTGGCACGCTAACACGTGGCCCATTTTCACGTTGCCCATTTTTGTGCAAATAACGACGGCCCGCTACAAATAAATGACGGCGTCTCAGAGGGCTTTGGACATGGATCAAGAAGAGGGCCTGCACGTCCTGGCTAGCCGCGGCTGGCTGACCGCGACGCCGGTCGATTTCCAACGCGCGATCCTGTCGCGTAGCCGCTGGCAAAGGCTTGAAGAGGGCGAGCCGGTCCAGGCCGGCGGGGAAGGCGCCGGCGAGCTGATCGGCCTCGCACAGGGGGCCATTGAGATGCGGACCATCCTCGGCCCGGCGGACACGCCCCTCATGCACATCGCGCGTCCGGTGTTTTGGCTGGGCTATGTCCCGCTGATCCTTGGCCAATGCCGGCGGATTACCGCCAGCGCCAAATCGTCCTCATGGCTGGCGCGAATTCCTGAAGACGCGGTGCGGAAGGTTTTGTCGGATCGCCCGGATTGGTGGCGGTTTTTTCTGCAGCCGGCGATCATTTACGGGGACGTTTCTCAGACTATCGCCGCCGATCTGCTGATCCGCGACAGCGAACGGCGATGCGCGGCGGTGTTGTTGCGCATGGCCGGGCGCCGGTTCGCCGGTCCCGACGACGCAGATCCGGCCGAGGCGCCCTTGACGCAGAACGAACTGGCGGGGGCCGCCAACCTGTCGCGCAATTCCGTCGGCACGATGCTCAAACGATTGGCGGCCCGCGGCCTGGTCGAACTGGGTTTTCGCGCCACTATTGTCGTGTCGCCCGCCGCATTGCGCGCCTTTGTCGAACATGGATAGGTCTTGGTCGTTTGACGTTTGCGCCGACCT
>JARLJB010000137.1 GCA_031291415.1 Telmatospirillum sp. | reverse complement strand
CTTGAAGCCGCCGCCCGAACCCGTGCTCTCCACAACCGGCGTCTTGAAACCAGACGTCTTGCCGAAATTCTCCGCCACCGTCGTCGCAAAGGGATAGACCGTCGAGGAGCCAACGATCCGAATCTGATCGCGCGCCTGCGCATTGGCCGCGAGGGCCATCGTCGCTGCTGCGACGCACACGAACATCTTGGCTTTCATGCAGAAACTTCCTGGTTTTGTGAAAATGAATGGCGGAATACTGCCCGCTCTTCGGCCTGCGTCGCGTGACACTCCGATGACATGACAAAGATTTAATACAGGCGTGATTCAGGCCAGGCGCCGGGCGGGTTGTCCGAAATCCTTCGAAACCGGCATCAGCGGTCGCAGGGAAACCCAATGACGACCTTGAGCCCTGGCTGGTTGTCCTTAAGGACCAACGTTGCCCGATGAAACTCCGCCACAGCGGCCACCAGACTGAGCCCCAGGCCGGCTCCGGGAACCCGCCTGTCGTCGGCGTCAAGACGAACGAACGGTTCCAACACATCCTGGCGCCGCGCCTCCGGAATTCCCGGTCCATTGTCGGCCACCGTCAGCTCGACGCCGTCATCGCGTCTTGTCGCTGAAACGGTGATGCGGTCGCCCGAGCGACAGTATTTGACCGCATTATCGAACAAATTGACCAAAGCCTGGAAAACCAGATGGGCGTCGCCGTTGACGACAAGATCGGCGTCGTGACACCCAACCGTCAGCAGCAATCCCTTGTCTTCGGCAAGAGGTTGGTAAAGATCGACGGCATCGTCGATGACCTTGGCAAGCGGCACCAAGGCGACACCCTGACCGCTCGGCCGCCCTTCGATACGCGCGATACTGAGAAGCGCCGCAAAAGTGGCAAGCAGCCGGTCGATATCGCCAAGCGCCGCCGTCAGCGTCTGCTCGATGGCGACGGGCTGCGACGTACATTGAGCGATCAGCGCGACCTCCAACCGGTTGCGCAACCGGGTCAGCGGTGTCCGCAGATCGTGGGCGATGTTGCGGGTGACGCCTTGCATCGCGCCAACCAGCCGGTCGATCCGGTCCATCATCACATTGACGTTGCCGGCCAACTGGTCGAATTCGTCGCCGCTTCCGGTCAGCCGGACCCGCCCGGCCAGATCGCCGCGCAACGTCGTCGCGGTCACCCGATTGATGGCATCGAGTCGGGACAAGGTGCGACGCGCCATGAACAGGCCGATGAGCACGCCCAACACCAAGCCGGCGCCCGCCGACAGGGCGATACTGCGGTCGACCACCTGTTCGAAGGCCAGGCGCTCGATCTGCAGCCGTCCGACAAGAAGACGAACGCCGGTGTTCCCCAAGGGCAGGATCGCGCCCCGTGCCTGCAGCGCGTCGTCGTCCGACCATGGTGTCGGATCGAAGACCAGGAATTTTCCTTGGTGGATCTCGGCATCCGGCCATCGGTCGAGGTTACCGGCCAGGATGGCCCCATCGGCATTTCCCAACAGGTAAACACGCTCACGCGCTTGCAAGGACGACAACCGCTCGGTCACCTCCCTTTGCACGGTTTCAAGGCCCGCTTGCTGAAACACCTGTTCGAAGTTATCGATTTCCGCTTCGACGGCCCTGTCCGCCCGTTCATCGAGCAGGCGACAGGTGCTCCAGCGAACCATCGACAAGACACCGATGCTGGTCAGCGAAAACAACAGGCCGCTCGCAAAGGCGATGCGGAAGGTCGTGGTGGCAATGACCCGCCACACGCCGCCGAGCCCCGGATGCTGCCGCCATCGTTCGGCAAGCAGGTTCACGCCGGCTTGCCGGCGTCGAGGGTATAGCCGGCTCCACGAACCGTCCGAATAAGAGGGCAAGGATAATCCGCCTCGATCTTCCGCCGCAGGCGCGAAATATGAACATCGATGACATTGGTCTGCGGATCGAAACGATAATTCCAGACCGCCTCCAGAAGCATGGAGCGGGTCACCACCTGTCCGACATGTCGAAGGAAGAACTCGAGCAGGCTGAACTCGCGCGGATGCAGGGCGATCGGTTTGCCGCCACGGATCACCGTCCGTTTGAGCAAGTCCATTTCGAGATCTGCCACCCGCAGCAGGGTACTGGGTGGATCCTCCTGGCGTTGCCGCCGACGCAACAAGACCTCGATCCGGGCGACGACCTCGGCAAAGGCATAAGGCTTGGTCAGGTAATCGTCACCGCCAGCCCGCAGTCCCTTGACCCGTTCGTCGACGTCGGCCACGGCGGTCACGAACAGGACCGGCATATCCTGGCCCCGACGGCGCAGTTGCTCGACCATCGACAGGCCGTCGAGATGCGGCAGCAGCCGATCAACCACGACGACGTCATAAGACACCGCAGCACACCGATCGAGGCCGTCCAGGCCATCGAGAACGACCTCGACGTCGTAGCCGGCATTGACGAGGCCGCGAGCCAAAAATGCCCCGGCTTCGACGTCGTCCTCGACGATCAAGACGCGCATGGGAAGAACACGACAGCTATCATTCGGCGATTATGCCGGATTTGCCCGCACCATGCCAGCCAGGGGACGCGCCGGAAACCTTATACGCCGCTCCCCGAAAGCCGTTTGGCCACCACCATTCCGACGGCCATCGCGACGACGAAGATCATGACACGGGGATCGAGAACCATATCGGCAATCGCCGGCCCGGGACAAAGACCTGCCAGCCCCCAGCCGAGGCCGAATACCGCGGCGCCCCCCACCAGACGAAAATCGACGATCCCCTTGGCCGGGCCGGGCAGCGGCCCGCCGGCGACAGCCGAGCCCCTTTTGCCGGCCAGCCGGTAAAGCAGCGCGGTAACGGGTATGGCGGCCGCCATCACGCCGGCGAGGCTCGGGTCCCAATGTCCGGCGATATCAAGAAAACCGAGGACTTTGGCGGGATTGATCATCCCCGACAGAGCCAGACCGGCGCCGAACAACAGGCCGGCCAGCAACGCAACCGCGGCACGGATCAGCATCAAAACACCTTGGCGAGAGCGACAGTGGCCATCGCCACCGCGATGAATGTGCCGGTGGCGACCAACGAGCGTTTACTTCCCCGCGCCAGCCCGCAGACCGCATGCCCGCTGGTGCAACCATTGGCCGCGCGGACACCAAAGCCGACCAGGATGCCGGCCACCGCCAGTCGGACCGGCGATCCCAAAGCAAGGGCGATGCCGGGGCGGGCGACCAGAGCCGTACCGATCAGCAAGCCCAGAAAGAACAGGACATTTTCCAGCCATCGCGCCGGCCAGCGACCGAGCAGGGCGGATGCCAAGCCGCTGATACCGAGGATCCGGCCGTTGACCAGAAAAAACAGACCGGCCGCCAGACC
The DNA here is from genome assembly GCA_031291415.1 of Telmatospirillum sp. GTDB lineage: Bacteria > Pseudomonadota > Alphaproteobacteria > Rhodospirillales > Magnetospirillaceae > Telmatospirillum. The sequence continues at coordinate 24,892 of JARLJB010000137.1, read as the reverse complement.
GATCAGACCGCCACCGGCCAGGGCGTAAAGAATATCGGAAAGCATATGCCCGTCATCCCCGCAGCTATCATTGAAGACAGACGATCACGAAATTCCTGGGACCGTCTGTAACCAAGTCACAAGGGCGGCACCGAGCCGCCGACGGCCGCCAGGGCATCGACTTGCAGCAGCACGATCGAACCCCGCTCCAATCGAACCCACCCTCGGCGTTCGAATTCCTTCAATTGCCGGCTGACCACTTCGCGGGCGGTTCCCAGCTCGACCGCCAAGGTCTGGTGGGTCGCGGTGACGACGCCATGCAAAGCCGGTCTTTCCAGCAGAAGTTCCGCCAGTCTGGCGTCAATCCGGCCGAAAGCCACCTGCTGCACCAGACACAGAAGGTCCGCCAACCGCCTGCCGCAGGCGCCGAAGACAAAACGGCGAAACTCCATCGATCGGCCGAGCAGCGCCTGGAACAGAGCATCCGGCACCATCGCCGCCCGGATGTCGGCTTCGGCGACGCCCTCGGCGCTATAGGCTTCCGCCGCCATCAAACAGGATGTGGTCAGAATGCAGCTTTCACCGCTCATCACCCGATAAAGGACGATTTCACGGCCGTTCTGCCCGACTTTCTGAATCCTTACGCGGCCGCGCAACAACAGCAGAAAGCTGTCGCACAGCTGACCTTCCCGAAACAGCACGGTACCGGCCGGCATGGTGACCAGCCGGGCGCCAGCCGAAAGCATCCGCGCTGCTTCGCCGTCCAGACCGGCAAGCGGAGGAAATTCGGTCAACCAGGAAGACGCCGTCGTTGTCATCGGCAAAGACTATGAACCGGCCGGCGCCACCTCGCCATGCCAATTCGGCGCCACCGGTTTTGTCCTCACCCGAGATCAATCGCGTAACGCGCCAGTCCACCCGCGGCCTCGGCCAGATAATGGATGGACGGATAGGCGGAAAGATAGGATCTGCCCACCGGCGAGCTTTCGAAGGTGGCGGTCAAGCGATGGTCGGGCGGTACGAAACGCCACACGCCCAATGGCTTGGGATCGATGGTTCCCATCCGCTCGACATAGGCGATGATGGCGTCGCGATTGGTATCTGGGCCTTGCAAGATGGTGTTGGCGCCATTGAGATCGGGGAAATTCCCACCGCCGGCGGCGCGGTAATTGTTGGTGACGACGATCACCTCCTGGTCGTCGGCGAGCGGCCGTCCCTCCAGGCGGATATCGGTGACACGCCACGCCGTCGGATCGCAAAACCGTCCGCTCTGGTCGTATCTGGCCGGCTGTGTGACGTCGATGGCATAGGTCAGCCCGGCGATGACGTCAAAATTGTAGGCAGGGTGGCGTCCGGAAATCAGCTTTTGCAGTTCGGATACGGTCGGGTCGAGACGATCGAAGAAGGCGGCCGAGCGTTCCAGCCACTCGCGGATCTGAACACCGTTCACCCGCACAGCGGTCACCAGATTGGGGTAGGTGTAGAGATCGGCGATATTACGCAGGGCGACCGGTCCGGCGGCGATATCGGTATAGGCATCGGGAGCCGGACCGGCCTTCATCGCCGAAGCCGCCGACAACAGCGGCAGGGAGGCGTGCTCCGTTCCGGCCAGCAGCGGCTTGACATAGGATAGTTGCGCCTGACTGATCAGGGCCAGCGACGCGTCATCGGCAACAAAAGAGAAATAGCTGGTGACCGGAGCCGAAAAAGTTCCGATCGGCCGCCCGACATAGGCCTTGGCCGCCTCGTGCTCAGGGGCGGCGGCCGTCAAGACGGCCTGGTCGTCGTCGGCCAGCGAAACGACCTTCGATCCGTCTCGGCGGTAGATCGGCCTGGCCTCGACGGAAAAACCGGCGACGGCCCATTCGGTCCCTTGTTTTTGCAAGTTGAGATCAATGACGCCGAGATGGCTTCCCCAAAAGCCGGGCATCACCGCGGGAATTCCGGCCAGCGTTCCCCTCTCGGCATCGACACCGGGAATGCCGGCATAATCCGGGCCAGGGAAGACGCGATGGGAATGACCGGTGAACACGGCGTCGATGCCCCGCACGGCCGCCAGTTGCAATGCCGCATTCTCCGCCCTCCCACCGGGGACCACCGTACCGATTCCGGAGTGACACAGGGCGATCAACAGATCGCAGCGTCGCCGCAACGCCGGTACATAGCGCTCTGCCGCGGCAACGATGTCTTGCGTTTCCACCCGCGACTGCAGACGGGCCTTGTCCCACACGGTGATCTGCGGCGGCAAAAAGCCGATCACCCCGATCTTCAGGCGATGGCGACGTCCGTCACGGCCGATCAAATCCCGCTCGAGAATGGCGAAAGGCGGCGCGTAGGGACGGCCGTCGGTCCAGGTGATATTCGCCGACAGAATGGGGAAGTGGGCGCCCGCCGTGGCCTTGCCGAGAAAGTCGAGGCCGTAGTTGAATTCATGGTTGCCAAGTGTCGCCGCGTCATAGCGCAGCATGTTCATCACCCGGAACATCGGATGCACGCCGTCGGTTGGCACGCTCTGGCCGCTGGCGACGAAGTCGCTCAAGGGATTGCCCTGGATGGTGTCGCCATTGTCGAACAACAGGCAGTTGGGCGCCTGCCCCCGCGCTTCGGCGATCAATTGCGCCGTCTTGGCGAAACCCAGCGTCGGATCCGGGCGGTCGCGGTAGTAATCGTAGTCGTAGATGAACATGTGGAGATCGGACGTCTCCAACAGGCGCAGCCGGATGACGTCGCCACCGGAAGGAAGATCGGGCAGTACGGCGTAGGCCGAAAGCCCGCCCGCCCCTCGCAACAGATCACGTCTGCTCAGCAGATAACGTTCGATGGCAGTCATTGCGAAATTCTCCGGCAAGATCTCCAACTATTCGGCGAAGGCCAGCCGATTGGTCGAAACGCCAGGCGACGGCTCCTCGCTCTCACCAATCCCGGCGCGCAACAGCAGAATCTTCAAATGGTCGTTGATGGTGGTGATTCTCACCTGAAACAGGTTGTGGAACAGCAAACCGTAGAGCGCCACGCTGATGCCGAGAGCGGTGGCGTAAAGCGCCGTGCCGATACCCTGGCTGACCGCCGAGGGATCGGACACGCCCGAGGTGGCCAGTGCCGCGAAGGTATCGATGATGCCAAGGATGGTTCCCAGCAAACCGAGCAGCGGCGCCGCCGTCACCACGGTGTCGAGGATCCAGACATGGCGGTGCAGCTTGGCCTTCATCGCGATATAGAGGGACTCGGCGAAATCCTCCATATCGGACCGCCCCGGCAGGCTGAACTTCGTTTGCAACATGCGACGGACCGCCTCGGCCGGCAGGCTGTCGCGATCGATCAACTCGCCCGGCAGTTCCCGGACATGCTGGATGGCGGGCGTCAGCACGGCTTCCAGCTTGCGGGCGTCGCGTAAGGTCACCCAATAGAAGATCGTCCGCTCGACCACTACGAAGGTGGCCAAGGCCGCCGCGGCGTAAAGCACGTGGAAGATGGCGATGTGCAGCAGTTGCATATTGAAGGTCATGGTCATTCTCTTAATCTGAAAAGGGGAAGGGCGACGCCCCTCCCCCGTTGGTTCAGAACTTGGCCGACAAGGTCAGGCTGAAGGTCCTGGGCGCCCCCAGCATGTAGAGCGGTGAGGCGCCGCTGACCGTGCCGCCGGCGGTCTTCACGTTCGACGCGTTATTCTTGAAGGTGGAAATCTGCGACAGGTAGTTCTTGTCGAGGATATTGGTGACGTTGAAGGTCAGTACCGGATCGTTGACCCAGCCGACATCGCCAAAATGGTAGCCGGCCTGCGCATCGAGAGTCGTGTAAGGTGCCGTCTTCTCGTCGTTGACCAGGGTGGAATAGCGAACGCCGGTGAACTTCGCCTGAGCCCCGGCAAAGAATCCCTGATAGGCGTAGGCCGTGCCGAGACTGGCAAGAATCTTCGGCGTCTCGATATAGGTCTTGCCCTTGGTCGGCAAATATTCCGGTAGGCCGTTGGTGCCGATGCCGGCCAGGAAGTTGTTCCGCAGTCTGTTGTCGTTGTAGGTGGCGGAGCTGAAAACGCTCCACCGGTCGGAGAGCTTGGCTCCGGCCGAAAGTTCGACACCCTTGCTGCGGGTCGCCCCGACGTTGGTATCGGTGGTCAGCAGGGACTCGGGATCGGTCGCCGTCGCCTGTCGATTATAGAAATCGGTCCAGAATACGGCGGTCTGCACCAGATAGTCCTTGGTCTGGTAACGGTATCCCAGTTCGTAGTTATAACTGGTCTCGGCTTTCTGCGACATATTTGGCGGATTGTCGAAAAGCGGATAGTTCTGCGGCGCCCGCATGTTCTTGGTAAAGTCCGCGAAAACGCTGTTCGACTGGATGAATTCGTAATTGGCCCCGACCGTTGGCAGAAAGTCCGCATAATATTTGCTGACATGATTGTAGGCAGCCGGCACGCCGAATTCGTTGTTGGTGGCGTCGCGTTCCAGAGACGGCAGCCGAAGGCCAACAACCGTCTTCAACGAATCATGCAGCCAGCGCGCCTCGTCCTGCACATAGAACTGACGGGCGATATTGATCGTCACCCACTTTCGGTATTCGGCCGGCATCCCCGTCGTCTGGTCGACCAACTGGCCGGCATCGCCCCAAATCGATCCGGGATTGCCGATATTGTCGACCGGAATGGCCGGCCCTGTCTGCACGTGGCGGGCGTGCTCGAACCAGAACCCGGTTCCGATGGTGTGGTTGTCCAACTCGTAGGTGAGGTTCGTCTGGATGCCCGGCCGATAGGTTTCGGTGATCGACGGCGTGTAGAACAGCACGCTGTCCCGCGTCGAGCCGTTGCCATTGAGGTCGACCGGCAGCTTCGTCCCGGTCGACAGTTCGCCACCGAAGCCGGAATAGTTGGCCGGCGGCGAGGATTCCTTGAAGACCGTGGCGCCACCACCGTTACCGATGCCGTACCAGATGTAAGGCTCGACGGTAAGCCGCAAATTGTCCCGCAACTGCAGGTGAGCGGTGGTTTCGGCGATCACATTCTTGAACGGGTTGACGCGCAGGCGATAAAAGTTGGTGTCGAGCGGCACGAAACTGGTGTCGTAGTCGAATTTGCGCCCGACCGTCTGCCATTGCGCCTTGGTCGCCGTGCGATAAGAGTCGTTGACAGCATAGTTGAACAACACCGCCGTATCGATATCGCTCTCGTCGCCGATTTTTTGCACCACCTCGGTGTCGGCGTGTTGGCGCCGGTCGGACCCTTCGCCACGCCATTTTTCGGCGTGCGTCTCCGATCCCGAGATGAAGAACTTCGTATTGGTCGGCAACAGACCGGAATCAACGCGGGCGAAGGTCCGCGACATGCTGCTCTGGCCGAAGGATTGCGCGGCGGTGCCGCCGAATTTATCCGACGGTGCCGTCAGGACGAGGCCGATATTGCCCCCGGAGGCGCCGACATGGGGCGCGTTGGTGTCGACAGCCCCTTGCGTCAGAAAAATCTCCTCGAGATTTTCGATGTCGACGAATTCCTGCGGATAAACTGCGTAGTTGCCGGAATCGTTGACCGGAACGCCTTGAACGGTGAACCCCATCTGATCGCTATTGAAGCCGCGCACTGTCAGTCGTCCACCCGACAAACCATAGGCGTCGTCCGAGCTGGTGTTGACGCCAGGCAGCATCATCAGTGCCTGAAACGGGCTGGAAGTCGGCCGCATTTCCTCGATATAGGCCCGCGTCACGGTGCTTTTCTGTTTGGCCGATTCCTCTGGAATCATCAGTCCGGCCCCAGGTTCCGACGCCGCGTCGGCGCCGACGCCCTGTACGTCGATCCGTCCCACGCTTGACGTACCGGACGTGACATCGTCGGCAAATGCGCCGCTGGCGCACAAGGCGCCAGCGAACACTCCGGCCAGTAGCTGAGATTTACGCATGCAGACCCCCCTCTGAATGACAGACGGCTGCCCCAGCCGTCATTGCTGAAAAGAAAAATCGAGACGCACGGAAAATCTGTGTGTTGCCGCGCCGCCCCAGGCATCGGGGGGAAACGGCTTGTACTCGCCGCGCCTTACGGTCGAAAGAGCAGCCTGATCAAGCATCATCGCGCCCGATCCTTTTTCGATTCCGGCGTCGATCAGGTTGCCCTGGTGGTCGAGCACGAACCACACCACCGCCTCGCCGGTCGGATGCTCAAGACGCGCCTCCCGACTGGTCGGATAGCGTTTGATCGAGTCGAGATAGCCGTGCAGACGCGAAACGTATTTCTCCTCGCCATCCGAGGCGGCGGGAGCCACCTGTGCGGCTGGCGCCGGGGATGCGGTTGGCGTCGGCGCCGGCTCAGTGACCGCGACATCCTTGGCCGGACCACTGGCCGCCTCGCTCGGCGCCACCTGTTGAACTGCCGAGGGCGCCAACACCGGCGCCCGTTGCGGCTTTGGTTTGGCAAGCGGTGGTGCCACCGGCTTGGGTGGGCTCACGGGCGCCGGCTGAACAGGCATCGGCGGCTGCGAAACCGGCTGTACGACCTGCTTGACCGGTTCGGGTTCGGGCTCCGGCAATTGCTCAAGCGTGACCTGCATCATCGACTCGTCAGGCAATTTGGGCGCCTGAAGTTTCGGTACCGGAGCGAAAGCAAACGCCAGCATCGCGACAACGGCGTAGCCGCTGGCCAGCCATTCACGATGCCGAAAAACGGCGTTCATCGATCAGCCCAGTTTTTTCTTGGTGGCGATGGACAAGGCCTCGAAGCCATGTCCTTTCAAGGTGTCCATGACACCGATGAGCTGCTGGAGTGTCGATGCCTCGTCACCGTTGATGACGATGACCAGACGCCCCTGAGCGTCCTGCTGCATCAGCTTGAGGCGGGCGGGAAGTTCGGCAAGCGTCACCTGCTTGCCTTCCAACTGCAGCAGGCCATCGGCGGCGATCGTCACCACCGCCCGTTTGGTCGCCGAACGCAAATCGTCGGACTGCGACGCCTCGGGAAGCTTGGTTTTCACGCCCAATGCCGGAATGACGTTCTGGCTGATCAGCACGAAGAAGACCAACAAGAACATCATGACGTCGATCATGGGGATGATCTCGATTCGCGCCTTTGGCTGCGAAGCGTCGTCCCACCTGCGCATTGCCCACCCCGTTCAGTGTAAACCAACGAACGGGACCGGATGCTAGGGCGATGCATCCGGATTACATAGTGATAATACTGTTACACCTGAACAACGTTCATCAATGACATAAAATAGACGAATTGGGACCAGCCATCCATATTTATGACATTTTTGTCCACTTCTATTGAAACATCCGGAAACCTTTCCGAAACCACAGCTCCTTAAAAGGAACATATTTTGATTGTGGACTTGCCCCATGACAAGCTCGACCTTACTCCCTATGCAAAGACGGAGGGACCACAGACCGCTGAGGCAGCAGCCGAAGGCCATAGATGTCTTTCGTTCCCCCAAACAACACACATATGATATGTTGTTAAATTATATATTAACAGGTAGTTTTTGCTAAATGGCGACCGTGACACAATCGGACGATGACCAGGACTTCGCGACGAATACTGCCCGTCGGATGTTGTGGAATCATTTCATTCTGGCCCGGGCGTTGGGACGCACAGCCCGTCTGGCGGCGTCCCGCGCCGTCGACGGCGCCATCCCATTCGGTTATGTCGACACGCACGCGGGCTCGGGATGCATCGATATCCCCGCCTCCTTCATCGACGGGCTGCAGCAACACCGCCAGTCCTTCACCGCCGACGACTATTTCGAGGCTCTGGAACCGGCTTTTCCGGATGGCACCCACCCGGGATCCTGGGTTCTGGCCGGACGCGTCATCGAAGCGGCCGGCGGCCAGCGGCTGGTCGTTGAGATGGACGTCAACGATATCGACCCGGTCCAAGTGGCCAGTGCGCGCAGCAATCGCGAGGGAACCTGGACACGCTTCTGGAGCCACGACTGGTTCCTTTTTCTGCGAACCAGACTGTCTCTGACCGGGCTGCCCGATTTCATTTTTATCGATCCACCGCCCGGGGATGCCCGCGGACCGTCCTACGCCATTGATGCGGCGATCCTGCTCGAAGCGCTCAAGGTTCCGTTCATGATCAGCTATTCGATCGACGCGTCGCAGGAACCGATTGATCAGATTGGCCGCACGGGGCTCGAACTGACGACCGCCGAGGGCGGAGCCGGCATCGTACTGGGCGGCGGGGCAGAGAGCGCTCTGCTCGACATCCTTCCGGATTTGCGACGCTTGGCTCACCTTTTGGGAGGCTCGTTCCGGCCCCGCCTGCCGCGGGGCGACGACTACAGCATTTGATCGCCAGCCAATCGTTTACGGTTCCTTGACGACTTTCCTTCTGGAGGCTTTACGCCCTGTCGCCCTAGACTCCGTGTCAGACGAACCAACCGATCACCACGAGGAGGTGGCCATGGAAGGAGAGCATCTCCGTCACACACTTGGACGGCTGCATCATCACTGGATGATTCTGTTCCTGATTGGGCTTGTCATCGCTTTAGGGTCCATCTTCGGGCGCCATCTCAACGACAGCCGCGAAGCCACCCGGGCACTCTCGGAAGTGTATGGGAATCATCCGCACTACGAATTCATCCAGGAAACGCCTCACCCGACCAGATGATCCCGACCCCGGTGCAAACAGGTCAGATATCGTAGTTGAGGACGGTCGGCGGCCTGGGCGCCGTTGCCATATCGCGCAAGCTTGTATTGTCGAGAATTTCCGCGGTCGCATCCCGAACCCGCTGCATGACGCGGCGGATACGGCAAGCCTCCTCGCTGGAACAATCGGTACATGGGCGATAGGCCGTCTGGCTGACACAGGATACCGGAGCGATCGGCCCGTCGAGAATCCGGACGATCTGCCCGACCATCACCTTCGATGACGGCCGCGCCAGCATGTAGCCGCCGCCCTTGCCCTTCTTGCTCGACAACAACCCTTTGTTCTTCAGTTCAAGCAGGATGGTATCGAGAAATTTCTTGGGGATTCGCTGGCTCTCGGCGATATCCGACACCAGGATGCCGCCTTCCCCCTCGCGTTCTGCAAGATAGAGCGCGGCCTTGAGACCGTATTTCGCTTTTGCCGACAGCATGATCCTTGGTCCTTGCTTTTGGCCGCAGAGAGTGCCGAGTACGAAGGCTGCTGTCAACGTTGCAAAGCAATCTGCGATCTCGAAAAAAAACCTTCTCGATCAAGATGTTACCCATTCCGATGGAATTAGGCCGCTCTTTCAGCCCGCCGGGGATGCCTGGCCCGCCGGTTCAACGGGAGGACGGCCAAGCTGGCGCCAGGTCTCGATCGGGTTCCCCGACAGATCTTCCGGATCGACGTCCTCGAGTTGCTTATGAGCCGCCGGCAGATTGAACCACGGCACCGCCGGGAAGCGGTGATGGGCGGCGTGATATCCCTTGTTGTGCTGGAACCAATTGAGCAGCCGGTTGACCCGGGTACGTATCCCCCGCCGGGTATTGTAATGATCGGCGATCTCCGCCCAGTAAAAATAGGCATAGCGACACCACAACAGCGGGAGAACCCAGTAGAGCAGAAAAAGGCCGAATGTCCCGGTCAGCGCCGTTACCAGCGCAGCCGCGCCCCACAGCACGGCGATCCGCCGAAGACAGGCGGGGGAGTAATGGCGAAGTTGCCTGACGTAATACCATGCCGGCCAACCGATCAACGGGCGTCCCACCCAGACCCACAGAAGGTTGTGCGGTCTGTCGAGACCAAATTGACGGTAGTCCCGCACCAGATAGTCGCCATCCTTGCCCAGTTGTCCATGATGGCGCAGATGCTCGGTTTTAAACGCCAGCATGGTCCGCAGGAACGGCAGACCATAGATCACATCCCATCGGTCGTTCCATGACTTGGTGGCAAACAGATTGCCGTGCGCCCCCTCATGCAACAAGGCGTCGCCCAAGGCATATTGGAATGCCCCGATGACCCACAAGGAAAGCACACTGACGAACGGGTTGCCGGCCCAGATGGCGACTGAGACAGTCAGGATGATGCCGCCCCAGTCGCGACAAATCGCGGCGGCCGCCCGCCGGCCGTCGCGTCCGGTCAGTGCCTTGATAGCCGCGGCATCGATCATCGGTCTCTCCTATCGTGCTGTCCCTCCGACAGATATGGACCGGCGGAGCCTGAGAAAAAGGGGGTCGCTCATTGCGAAAGCCGGCGAGCGACGGTACACAAGGAAGCATGGATTGGATGTCCGGTTCTCAACATGCCGCCTGATAACGCCCCCTTGCCGACGCTTGCGCAGCATGACGGCCGTGTGAGAGCGATGATCACCCATTGGATCTCGCCGATGACGGTGGCGTCCTGGGCTATGCTGGTTGTCCTTTGGGTGGGTTCGTTCATCGTTCTGATCTATCTCCGGAATGCCGAGTTGGTCGATGCGGAAACCCAGATCAACAACCTGACCCGGGTGATGGCCGCCGAAAGCGAAGTGGTGTTACGGAGCACAGAAGCCATCTTGCTTTACATCCGTCGGACCATCGACGACGGCGACAGCCGGGAACGGGAAAAGGTCGAGGATCTTCTTAATTCCAAGACGTCCCGCGTTCCCTTTCTTCGTTCCATCAGCGTGTTCGATGCCGATGGCCGTCTTCGTTACATGACCGGCATTTCTCATCCGCCATCGGTCTTTTCCGTCGAGGATCGGGAATGGTTCGCCACCACGCGGGATACCCCGACGCAGACAATGATCGTCTCGCCCCCCGCTCAAAGCCGCTTTGCGCCGAATCGTTGGCTGGTACCACTCAGCCTGCGGATCGAAGGCCCCGATCATAGTTTTCGTGGAGCGATCGTCGCCGCCCTCGACCCGACCTACTTCAACTCTCTGTTCAAAGACCTTGATCTGGGACCCGACAGTACCGTGGCCCTTCAGCGGGCCGACAGCGCGATTCTCGCCCGCCAACCGTTCGCCGAGGCGATGCTCGGCCGGCGTTTCGTCAATGGCCCGATCCTTAAGATGCTGCAAAAGCAACGGGCAGGAATTGTTCACGCCCGAGGTGCAATCGACAGCGATATCCGGATCATGGGTGGCCGGATGCTCGACAGCTTCCCCGTTTATGTCGCGATTACGCAGTCGGAAAAGTCCATTCTGACGGTTTGGCGAACTCAGATGGTTGTGGTCATGTCGGCCACCACGCTGATTTCCCTGCTGCTGTTCGCCGTCATGCGCCAGTCGGACACTGCAGCCCGGTTGGAGGCCAAAAACGAGGCCGTCCATGCGCTGGTCGACGCCAGCCCACGTCCGCTGGCCACCCTGCGGCGCATGCCGACCGGCGCCTTTGCCGTCGAGTGGGCGAACCAGCATTTCGCCACCCTGCTCGGTCTTCCGCTCGACCAGGTGCTCGATCAACCGTTGAAACCGCTTCTGGCCCGGGTCACGACGACGGCGCTGCCCCATGCGATCGACGATCCGCGCGGGTCGCGTTTCGAAATCTCGCTCAAGACCTCGAATGAACCGAACGAAACGCAAATGTTGTGTACTCCGGTCCGGGGACGAATCGGAGCCTTCGACATCATCCTGGTGACCGCCGTCGACATGACGGCCCGGCGGATGGCCGCCCGGCGGGATGCCGAGCGCCATTTGCTGGAAGCCCTGGGCCGAATGGCCGGTCGCATCGCCCACGAGATCAACAATGTCCTGCAACCGATCCTCAGTCACTGTTCGCTGGCCTTGCACGCCAATCGCGACAACGACTCGGTCGCCCAACACCTGTATGAGATTCAAAACGGCGTCCGCAATGGTCGCGATATCGTAAGGTCGATCCTCAATCTCGCCGGTGGCAAAACCACGGTTCGCCAGCCTCACTCGCTGGCGGAGGAGGTATCGGCGGCAATCGATCTCATCAAGCCGTCAGTCCCCCCGCGCGTCGCCATCGAGACAGAACTCCGAGCCACCGATGGCAAGGCCAACCTGGCATCGGGAGAGATGTTCCAGATTCTCAGCAATCTGGTCGGCAACGCGGTCGATGCCATTCCGGAGCAGGGCACCATCCGGATCACCCTTGACCATTGCAACGTCGACCTGATCGAATCGGCCGTACTCGATATCGCTCCGGGAGCCTACCTGCAGTTGCTGATCAGCGACAACGGCTGCGGCATGGATCACGATGTCGCACGCCGGGCGCTGGACCCGTTCTACACGACCAAGCCCTTCGGTCGCGGCGCCGGACTGGGACTGCCCACCGTGCAAAGCGTGGTTACCGCTTTAAGCGGCAGCATGAGCCTGTCGTCATCCCCGGGAAACGGAACGATGGTTCGTATCCTTTTCCCCGAAGTCGCATCGTGAGACGAGTCATCCCGCCTGCGCGGCGCCTTCCGCCTGCCGAAGCCGACGGCATTGCATGAGCCCGGCTGGACCGGGCAACTTTCCGATCGGCAAAGTCTCGGAAAAACATATGTTTTTCCTGAGTCAAGCGGGCTTCCGGGAAGCTCGTGATTCATTTCGATTGAAACATGCCCTGTCTGTGATAGTTCCTCTTATGCCAACTGACATAAAATAAGGCGGTCGGAATGGCATGTTGCTGAGTGCCAAAGGAGAGAGCTCGGATGGCGAGGATATTGGTTGTCGAGGACGCTGACGCGGTCCGCCGGGCAATCGTCGCCGTGCTCACAACCCTCGGCAGGCATGACGTCATCGCCGCCGAGGACGGAAAGGCTGGCTTGGCCGCATTGAAGGCCAATCGGATCGATCTGGCCATTACCGACATCTGGATGCCCGGCGAAGACGGGATCGCTTTCTTGCGAGAGGCCAAGACTCTGCGCCCTGGTCTTCCGGTGATCATCGTCACCGGCGGCGGGCCATCTTTTCCGCCGATCGAACTATCCCTCTCGGTCGTTGAGGCGCATGGCGCAGATGCTGTGCTGATCAAGCCGTTCGAAGACGACGATCTGCTTGCCGCAGTCAAGCGCCTTACGACCCATCCTCTTTGAACGGCTTGGGAAACAACTCGAACAGGAGCTTTTCCAGAAGATCGCGAAGCGACGTCCGCTCGGTGTCATCGAGGGTATTGAGCGCGGTGGCGAGCGCCCGTAATGGATCGCGTTCGACGAGATCGACACCGGCTCGGCTCAGCGTCACGACGCGAATGCGACAATCGCCGAGATCCGTCTCAATCCGCACCAGACCTTTGCCGAGCAGAAGCTGGATAGTCCTGGACGCGGAACTGGCGTTGACCCCCGTGTAGGCCGCCAAGCCGCTGACCGTCCGGGCCGACGGTCCGGCTTTGGCAAAATAGCGCAGAGCGGACCACTGAACCGGCGCCAGCTCCTTAGTAAAGCAGAGATTCTGTACCTGTCGTCCGAGTTGCTCGACTAAAGCAGCGATAGCCAGGGCCGAGGCATTACTGGCTTGCAAGACGTCCCCACCGGTTGTTCTAGTCTCTTTCATACCACCGCTTCGTCCTCGGCGCACCCGAATGCGGTTATGCCACAAGCGCAACTCGAAGTCACATGTTTGCATATTGCAAGCATGTCCCTTCCACGTTATTATCCCCACTGCTATTGTGATTGTGAGGTTTTTCGCCTCTTGATCGACATGGCAACTTCAACCAGAGATGCCGGCCTTGGAATATCGGCAAGTCCTGTTGTTTTTCCTGACACCGGCAGGGAACCCAAAAGAATGGCAAAAGCACCCTCTCGTCCCCGCGCCAATGATGCTGACCACTATGTCGGTGCCCGCATCCGCGAGCGGCGCATCATGCTGGGATTGTCCCAGCAGCAAATGGCAGATCTGATCGGGGTGACCTATCAGCAGGCGCACAAGTACGAGCGCGGTATCAACCGCATTTCGGCCGGCCGTCTGCATCAGACGGCTCAGGTTCTTGGTGTTCCGGTCGGTTATTTCTTCGAGGGTCTGGAGCAGCAGAACGACCAGGATCTGACAGCCCGTCAGCGCATGTGTCTTGAACTGGCACGCAATTTCACGAACATTACCAATGAGCGCCATCAGGAGGCCCTGAGCCAGTTGGCACGGGCCTTGGCAAATGAGCAGCACGCGAAATAACCGGGTAGATCACGCGGAGCCTGAACCACTGTGACCGCCGGCCGTCGATGATCGGCCAAAACCGAACAGACGGGCCGGCGCGTCCGCAAGGACTGTTTGTCTTTCCCGCGGATCGGGCAACCAGCTATCGAGCAGATCACGGGCGACCTTCGGGGTGACCGCCGTTTCGAACTGCGTGTGCGGCCAATCGCTTCCCCAAACAAGATGGTCCACCCCCAGGGCCTGCTTCAACAACGGCACGGCAGCCATGGCGATTGTCCGACCGGCGCGACCGTTGCGGTAGGGCGCTGACAATTTGACCCAGAGACGCCCGGAGGCGCCCGCCGTCAGCAGGTAACGAAATCCCGGGTCGTCTACTCCCAATTCGGGCGACGGTTTCCCGAAATGATCGAGAACGACCTGCACGCCCGCCGCCAGGAGCGGTGGCAAGAGGTTCGGCAATCGACGGGCCTCGACTTGGACCTCCACCTGCCACCCCAAATCGGCAAGATCCGCCAGATGCCGGCGCCAGACCGGCCGGCTGAGCACTGGATCGACCTTACCCAATAGATTGAGGCGGATTCCAACCACCCCTTCCGCCGCCATCATCTGCAGACGTTCGAGACCGATATCGGGATCGACCACGGCGATCCCCCGCAAGCGTCGGGCAACGCCTTGCAGCGCGGCGATCAGATAGCTGTTGTCGGTGCCGAGAAAACTGGGCTGCACCAGCACGCCCAACCGGCTGCCGGTGGCATCCAACATCGCCAGATACTGGCTGACTGTCGCATCGTAGTCAGGGGTATACCGGCGACTGTCGGCAAGTGGCAGATCGCGAGTGAAAACATGAGCGTGGCAATCGATCGCCACTTCGACCTCCCGGGCTGGCGTTGGTTGGAACAGGACGCAGTTATTTTCCATCGGATGTCATAGTCAAAGCGCCATCCAGCGCCTTGCCACGCGTCTCCGGTAACAGCAGAATCGCCACCACGACCAAGGCGTAAGCCAAACCGGCGTCGATACCGATGGCGGCGCCGAGCGACATGCTGGCGCTCATATGTCCGATCAGAACCGGCAATCCGGCCGCGACGATTCGCCCGAAATTGTAACAGAAACCAACACCTGACCCGCGGATGCCGGCCGGATAGAGCTCATTGAACAAGGCGCCCATGCTGGCCGGAATGCCGGCCGCGCAGAACCCCAGGGGGAAGCCGAGGACCAGCATGACGGTTCCACTGATCGGCAGCAGCAGATAGGCGACGGTGATCGTCGTGCAGCCGATGGCAAACAATGCGACCGTCAGCCGCCGCCCGATGCGGTCGAGCAATTGACCGGCGACCAGACAACCGCACCCGAAAGCGACGATGATGACACCGAGATAGAGGCCGGTTCCCATCACCGAAAGCCCCCGCTCCGTCTTAAGGAAAGTTGGCAACCAGGTGAACAGCCCGTAATAGCCGCCGTGCGCCCCCAGGCCAAACAACCCCCCAATCAAAGTCACGCGCAGGGTCTTCAACTCGAAGATGCCAAGCAGGGCATGCGAGAAACCCGTCCGTGAACCGTCGTCGTCAGTGGCGGCGACACGATGAGGTTCCGGGATGGCGCGCTGAACATAGATAACCAGCAAGGCCGGCACCAAGCCGATGCCGAACATGACCCGCCAGGCCAGATCCTGCGGCAGCCAAGTGAAGGCGCCGGCGTAGAGCAGAACGGCAATGCCCCAACCGAAGGCCCAACCGCTTTGGACGCTGCCCAAGGCTTTGCCGCGATGCTCGGGACGGATCACTTCGGCGATCAGTACCGCTCCGGCCGCCCATTCTCCGCCGAATCCGATACCCTGAAGAGCCTTAAGGACGAGGAGTTGCCAGAAACCCTGACAGAAGGCCGCCAGAAAAGTCGCACCGGCGAACCAGATGATTGCCATTTGCAGCGCTTTGACCCGGCCGATGCGGTCCGACAACGCGCCGCCCAGCCATCCGCCGAGAGCCGACGTCACGAGAGTGACGCCGCTGATCAATCCGGCATCGGTCTTGCTCACGCCCCATCCGGCAATCAGTGCCGGAATGATCAGGCCGAAAAGCTGCATATCCATCGCATCCATGGCCCAACCACCGAAGCAGGCCCAGAAGGTGCGGCGTTCAACCGGCGTGATCTGCCGATACCATTGGAACATGGAGTGCCTCCCATCCCATTCCGACTATAGAACTAGTCATTTATATGAATAGGGAAGCAGTCCCTAAGCCCGCTGTCAATCCTGTCGAAGAGGTCTGTCTCCTTCGTTCCGGTGGCGGCCCCTGGGGAAGAAATTCACCACGAAACGCACCAAGGACACCAAGAGACCCGGGTATTGCGGCGATTTGAGCCAACAACGCGGGCTATCACCGCTCAGGCAGCTTAGTGCTCTTGGTGCCCTTTGTGGTCGTTCCTATTTTTTTCGTACCGGAAGATAAGCCATCTGCCGAATGGATGGCCCCGCCCGGCTCATGAGGGACATCGCAAAAAGCGGAGCGGGCATCGCCCGCGACCGCTGACACTTAACAAATCATCTTAATTCGATGTGATAGCGGAATGTCGAAGCCGCGGCGCGCGATCTCCGCCACTCCAGCGGTTGCCCCTGATAACCGAAGGCCAGCCGCTCGATCAGCTCCACCGACGCCTCCGGCTCCAGGGCGAGAATCGATGCATAGGGCTCGGTGACGGCCTCGATGGACAGAGTCTCCTCAGCCATTGCCACGATTTGTCCGCAGTACTGTTCGTAGGTCGGATAGAGCAATGAACCGATCTCGCTGACGGCCATGGCGAGAATCGGTTGGAACAGCGCCTCGGGAAGCCAGATTTCCTCAGCCAACACCGGTCGCCCATCCAACAGACGCTGGCGCAGCATTCTGATCACCCGGCTGCTCGCGGGCAATTGCAGCGCCTCGGTGACGTCCTGCGGTCCGGACATGCTGTCGCGGGACAAGATCCAGCTCTCCGGCACGGCATGGCGCCCGTCGGCTCCCTGGAAGCGCAGAAAACGAAATAGTGATGAATCGAAATTGGGCCGCCGCACGAAGGTGCCACGTCCCTGAAAGCGTTCGACCAAACCGTCTTCCGCCAGAGTCTGGATCGCCTTGCGGACAGTTCCGATGGCGACATTGTGGGCGACCGCCAGTTCCGCCTCCGTGGGAATAGCCTCGCCAGGACGCCACTCATGCGTGGCAATCTTGGCGGCAATCTCGTCGCGCAAGCGCTGATAGAGAGGAAGGCGTTGATCGACGCTGGCCATGGGTCACGACACCAATACATATAGAAGACTAAATAAATTCATTCGAGACGCACATCTGTCAAGCCGACAGCCTGCGGAACATCCATCATAAAACTGAATCCGTCTCTAGAGCCGGATGATTTTTGACGGGATCGCAGAGCGATCCCGTCAAAAGTCTGAATCCGCCTCTATCTCAATAAAGTAGAGGGCGATTCAGACTTTAGATCGAAGCGGAACCGCTTCGATCTAAAGTCATCGCGCTCTAGGAATTGGCCCGAGACCGGCCGACGGTCAGGACGGAAATGGTGGAAAGGGCGTAAAGCAAAGCGATTCCGACAAAAATGGCGTGAATGGCATGCCGGTCGAGAAACGCGCCGAACATCAGCGGCGCAACGGTCGAACCGGCATCAAGACCGGAATAGACGAAACCGAAGACTTTGCCGGTGGCGCCGGGCGGTGTCGCCATCTTGACCAGGATGTCACGCGAGGGAGACGTGATGCCCTGCGCCAATCCGGCAAAAAAGACCACTGTCGTCGTGAGAACAAACGACAAGAGGCCACTCGCCACCAAAAGAATGAGGAAGGCGCACCCCAACAACCCTGCTATCGCCACCCGGCTGTGGCTGTTGGTATGGTCGGCCAGTTGCCCCCCCATCAAGATCCCGATGGCAGATCCGATCAGATAGGCGGTCAGCGCCGATGTCGCTGTCTGCGGCAAAATGCCGTACAGCTCGACGAATACCGACGTCGAGAAAGTCTGGAACCCGGTGCCAGCCGCCGCAGTCAGCAGAAAATAGCCGAACGCCATCATGATGGCGGGCGACGCGATCAGCCGGGCGTAGGGAATGGCGGCCCGCTTCGACTCCTGCGAATCGCGACTGGCGGCGTCGGCCAAAACAGCGTTGAACCGCACCAGCAGAGCCACGACCAGCAGACCGGCCAGACCGGCGACGACCAGGGCCACCCGCCAGCCGGCGACCGCCGCCAGGCCACCGATCAGCACTGGAGCCAACGCCCATCCGAGAGTCCCGGAAAAAGAGTGAACGCCATAGGCCCTGCCCAATCGCTGCTTCGAGACGTGGAGCGACAGCACCGAAAAATCGGCCGGATGGAAGACACTGTTTCCGGCGCCGGCCAGGATCGCCAGCGGATAGAGCATCCAAAAATCGCTTACGAGACCGGATAAGCCGATGCTGGCCGCCATGCTGGTGATCCCGATCAGCAGCATCGGCCGGGCGCCGTAGCGGTCGACCAGAATGCCGGCAAAGGCCTGACTGATCCCCGACGTCAGGTAAAAGGCGGTGGCGACCGATCCCAGTTCCAGATAGTTGACCGCGAAGGCATCGTGCAGGCGGGGAAACAGCGGCGCCCAGCAAAGCTGAAAGAAATGGCTCATCAAATGGGCCAGACTGACCAACCCGATCGTCAGGCTGTCCTGCTTCAATTGCCGTTGGTCCGCAGAAACCTCGGTCATCCACCATCGTCCTAGATCATATGCCGGCCCTAACGAACGGGCTGACGAAACCGCGATCCTAATCAAACATGGCCCCGCGATCCTTATCTATTTCTGGATGATCGGGGGAAATGCGGTTGTCCAGGCTTGTTCGTTGTCCCTCAGGCGCCGGGCGTCGGAGTTTTGAGACTCTTCCTTTGTGAATTGGTCGACGATGAGGCAATGTACGCACAACGTTTGGGGGATCTACCTGGCGGCCCGTCCGCCTCGCATCGCGCAATATCTCCGTTTCCGCCATCCGCTGCCGTCTTGACCGACCGAATCCGGCACCTCGCCGGATGAACGCTCCTGGTCAGCCGCAGTGACGGCCTGAGCCGACCCATGACCGGGTTTCGGCCGCCGCCTTGGTGCGAGCGCAAACCCGCGCCGGATCGGTCCCGCCAACTTTGATGAAATGCTATTCGCACAGGTCGCCGGAGGACAAATATGACGGAGCAGAGCAAAGACGGTTTCTGGCCGAGTTGGCACCTAAAGGAAGACGGCGTGATCGCGCCCGACGAGCGGTTGCCGTGGGGGCAGACGATTGCCGTCGGCATCCAGCATGTGGTTGCCATGTTCGGCTCCACCGCCTTGGCGCCGATCATCATGGGCTTCGACCCCAACGTTTCGATCCTGTTTTCCGGTATCGGTACGCTGATCTTCTTCCTGGTGGTTGGAGGACGAGTCCCCAGTTATCTGGGATCGAGCTTCGCATTCATCGCCGTGGTGATGGCGGTGACCGGCTATGCCGGCAGCGGACCCAATCCGAACATCGGGCTCGCCTTGGGAGGAATCATCGCGGCTGGCGTGCTCTACGCCGTCATCGGCGGGATCGTTATCGTCATCGGCTATGCCTGGGTCGAAAAATTGATGCCGCCGGTCGTCACCGGCGCCGTGGTCGCCGCCATCGGCCTCAATCTGGCGCCGCTTGCCGTCAAGAGCGTCAGTGGGTCCGGGTTCAGCAGTTTCATCGGGCTGTTCACCGTGGTCGCTGTCGGCACCTGCGCCGTCTACGCGCCAGGTATGGCCCGGCGGTTGCCGATCCTGTTGGGTGGTCTGGCCAGCTATCTGCTCTATCTGATTTGTGCCAACGGCTTCGGACTTGGCAAACCCATCGATTTCGGCGGCGTGGCCTCGGCGGCCTGGTTCGGCTGGCCTGGCTTCACCCATCCGGTGTTCTCCGCTTCGGCCATTGGTCTGATCGCCCCGATCGCTATCATCCTGGTGGCGGAGAATCTTGGCCATATCAAGGCCATCGGCGCGATGACCGATCGCAACCTCGATCCCTACCTCGGTCGCGCCTTCATTGGCGACGCCTTGGCCACCATCGTCTCGGGGTTCGGCGGCGGGACCGGCGTGACGACCTATGCCGAAAACATGGGTGTCATGGCCGCCACCAAAATCTTCTCGACGGTCGTCTTCGTCGTCGCCGGCCTGTTTGCCATCCTGCTCGGCTTTTCGCCGAAATTCGGCACCTTGATTCTGACCATCCCGGTCCCGGTGATCGGCGGCCTGGAACTGGTCGTCTTCGGTCTCATCGCCGCCACGGCCGGACGGATCTGGGTCGAGAACAAGGTCGATTTTTCAAGCCCGCGCAACCTGTTCACCGGAGCGGTCACCTTGACCGCCGGCGCCGGCGATCTGGTCATCAAACTGGGGGATTTCACGCTGGGCGGCATTGGCACCGCCACCTTCGGCGCCATCATCCTCTATCAGATCTTACGCGAAAAAGACGCCTGATCGGACGGTGGGAGGGGCGGCAATGCCAGCCCCTCCCTTTCAGGATGGAACATCCTCCGTCAAATAGTCCGCCAGGCACTTGGCTTGCCGTCGAATTTCCGGAACGGCCGTCGATTCCCAAAAGCGTCCCCGGGTCACCGGTCCGAGGGCGAACAGGCGTTCCTGCGGATGTCCGTTGCCGTCGAGCAACCGCATCAAAGGATCAACGTCCAACCCCAGACGCATCGAATCGGGTCGGGCCAAACCATCGCCGATCAGACGGGCCAGCAGGGGATGCCTGATCTTGGCAAAATCGCTGCACGGCCCCGAACAGTTGACGATGTGGCCGACTTCCAGCTGCCGGTGCTCGGCTCCGCCTCGCGGACGACAGACGACCGAAACGCCATCGGTCCCCACCGTCGCCTCCAGCAATTGTCCCGCCAGCACCCGCAGATAGCCATCAGTGATCAAATGCTCAAGTCTCTCCGCCGCACGCGGGGCCATCCGGTGCCGATGGATATCCCACCAAGGCCGGGCATGACGCAGGAAACGCCTCTTGTCGTCGTCGGACATGGCCTGCCACCAGTCTTGCAGATGCGGACGCAATCCGTCGACGACGGATCGCCAATCGCCACCAAGCGCCGACCGCAGCCTTATCTGGTGCAGCAGAACGCTCAGCGCCACGGGCGGCTCAGCGCCGTCCCAAGGAAGCGGAGCGGCGGCCGGCGCATGCCGATGCGGCAGGAGACCCCGGCGCGACAGGGCGGTGATCGGGGCGCGGTGCCCCTGGCGAATCAGCCCGAGCGCCAGATCGACCATGGTCAAACCGCTGCCAACCAGCAAAACCGGACTGTCGGGAGGGATCGCCGCGACCCGCTCAGCATCCCATGGGTCGCTGAGATAACGGGGCGACGAGGCTAAACGACCAACATCGAAGGGCGCTTCCGGAGGGAAGTTGCCGATTGCCAGAATCACCCGATCGACTTCGACGGGACGCCCGCCCGCCGTTTGGATGACCACCCCTGCGGGACCGACCGTCAGCCCGACCGCCTCATCGGGAAAAAGAAACAGGTTGCGGCACCCTTCGTCGTCGCGGATCTGCTGACCGAGAATGCCCTGGATATAGTCGCCATAGACGCCGCGCGGCACGAAACGGTCGGCCGGCTCGCCGCTTTTGCCATCCCGCAGCCAGTTCAGAAAATGGTCGGGATCGTCCTCGAAGGCGCTCATCCGCTCGGCCGGCACATTGAGAAGATGCTGCGGATTGCGGGTCGAATAGGCTTGTCCCAGCCCAAATCCGCTCCGCTTTTCGACCAGATGGACGCGACCGCCGTCGGGCAACGACCGCAAAAGATGCACGGCGAGCAGCGAACCGCTCAGCCCTCCACCGATGATGCCGAAAACAGGTCCGTGACGCTTCACGCCATATGTCTCCCGTCGCTGGGGGGTCCCGCTCGCTCTCCTACTCCAATTTGGGTGGCGCCGCCCAAGTGGCAAGTGAGGTGACGATCTTGTCCGGACGCGCGGGCGGGGTTTGTCGCTGTCCTGAAACATCTGTGCCAGACAATGTCGTGACGTTTTTTCCGGACTTGTGTTAGAGAAGAGGCGAGGAGATTCCACCATGGCCACGGCAACCCGTTCCGAAAAGCTTGATCTGCGTCTAACCCCGGAGGCGAAGCGGGTGCTGAATGCCGCCGCCCAGGCGACACGGCGTTCGGTCAGCGATTTCGTGTTGGAAAGCGCGCTCGCCCGTGCCGAGGAAACCCTTCCCGACCGCCAGCGTTTCGGCCTCGACGCCGAGCGCTGGGATGCGTTCCTGACCGCGTTGGAGGCCCCGCCGCGGCCGCTGCCCCGCCTGCAGCGGCTTTTGACCGGGCCAAGTGTGTTCGAGCGCAATTCGGCTGAATAAGGCATGCCGTTTCGGATTGAGAAGCTGCGGCGCGATCACCGTGTCGATGGCTTTGACTGCGGCAAGGAGCCGCTCAACCGGTTCCTGATCCGTTTTGCCCTGCAGAGTCAGCTTTCGAACAGTTCGCAGACCTACCTTGCCCTGGCCGATGACGTCGTCGTCGGCTTCTATACCCTGGTGTTCGGTGATGTCGGCTATGACGATGCGCCCGAGCGGTTGCGCAAAGGAGTGGCCCGGCATCCGATGCCGCTGATGATTCTGGCGCGTCTTGCGGTGTCGCGCGGCTGGGGCGGGAAAGGCCTGCGGTCTGGTTTGCTGAAGGACGCGATGCTGCGGACGCTCGAAGCGTCCGAGATCGCCGGTCTCTGGGCCTTTGCCGTTCATGCCAAGGATGACGAAGCGCGGGCTTTCTACGAACGCTTCAACTTCATTGCCTCGCCCAGCGATCCCATGCACCTGTTCGTGCTGCTGAAGGATGTTCGGGGTTTGACTGCTTTGCCGTGACAACATCTGACCCGCTACGGATCTCTGTATATTCCGCGCGGCTTTAACCGCTGTACGTCCATCCCGACCGTTCCTGAAATCAATGCCAGCTTCCAACAGCAGACCTCACGCTGAATCGGCGGCAATCCATGCTGTGGTCGGCGACCACGTGCATTGTCGCCATCGGTCAATCGACCTCAAGTTGAAGATTGCCCTTGCGGCAATCACATTGTCTGACTCCCCGGCTTCAATCAGCGACTTGGCCCTCCGAAGGGCTTCTTCTTCTCACGCGCCGCCAGCGCCCGGTAGAGCGCCGCCAGCTTCTCGGGGTCGGCCTTCCTGCGGCGGCTGAACAAGACCTCGCCGTAGGCGGCCAGCATTGTTCGCAGAATCTCAATTGTTGCCGCCAGGTTCTTGTCGTCCAATTCCTCGGCCAAGATCCGGGCCTTGCGATATTCAGGCGTCTCATACCGAGTTTCGTTGCGGCTGCTCATGCCCCCGTTCCTTCCAATGGAGTGGGGCAAACTACACAGGCGGCCGGCTCAGCCAAACTGGAAAATCGTTTGCGCGGGGATCGCTGTGTGCCGTCGGGCAACGACGCTGCTGCGCATGCCGGCTTTTTGCCGGCGGTGTGGTCGTAATGCAGCGGTGCCAGCTTCGCGTCCATTACGGGCGTTCAAAGGATCGGCGCCGGGCCTCGATAGCAGACGTTGCTCAGGGTGTCTGAGCCGGCCGGGTTGGGCCAACAGGAGACGATCCCAGATGTCAGGGGGCTGGCCACCGCTTAATAAGCTCCAGAGAAGTACATGGAGCGATCATTTGCCTTGATATGACTGATGCTGAAATTTGACCGTTCTTCACGAGATCAAACTGCACACCGTCATCTAAATTTTCAAGAAGCACGCCGGACATAAACAAGCTTCTGTGATTTTTATATGGCAGACCAGTTATTTTGCTTATCTGGTCGTCGCCGATGCATGTGTCTTTATCAAGAGATAACGTATATGTCCTGCGTGGAAATTGATTTTTTCTTGTCAAATTTGGTTTCAACTCTTATATGAGTTATTTTTTCTTTTTTGGAAAAAAACGAGTAGCCACCGTTAAATTGCCCTCTTGTATATGCATTTTTGTCATGAAATAGATTGCCAATTACCTCGTTCTCTGGAATCTCTTCTTTGTATTCCCCCAGAGAGAATAGATTTTTTACTAGTTCAATTACTTCTTCGTCACTTGTCGGATCGCGAGGAATTTCGCGCGCATCAGCGGGAAGACGAAGCGTCAAGGTTGCTAGAACTGATAGAATTAAGATGTAATTTATCAATCGCATGGTTTGAAAACCATACTCGACGACAGCCTGACCGAATAGCCTTAAGAACGAGGGCGGACCGAAATCCATCCTGTCCGACGCCACGGGCGGCGAAGGTCGGGTTCGGGTCATCCTGAACCAGTCGACGACGACCAGCTGAATGAAAGCTTGCTTCGGAGAAACCGGCCCGTCGACCAATGAGCGATCCGTGCCCCGTCTTGCGGCCGAGTCGCGCCCGTCCCGGGCGTTCCGTCGGTCAATGCCGGTTTACGAAACCGGAACGGCCGGATCCGGAGGCGCTGCAGACCCTCAGAGCACGACAGGCAATGGCTCAAAAAGAGCGGAGAGGCCGGCGAATCTGTCTGACGGCTAACCGACCAACCACGGACTTATCTTCGCATTACGTGCTGAGTGGTTGCCGCGCAATCCTCCAGAAGAATTTGCGCCCTAACTATAACGTTTGAGATCCCTTTGGTATTTGATAAAACGAAAGACGTAGAAACGATTGTTAGGGGTACGAATATGAGCCTTCTTGATCGTGTCGACTCCCTCAAAGCAAAGCATGCTGCTCTCGACGCAGCCCTCATACAGGAGGCTCGGCGCTCCCTGCCGGATGCCTCAAAGGTCGCGAAACTAAAGTTCAAGAAGCTCGAGATAAAGGATGAGCTGGAGCGCCTAGCCCTGTGTGCCAATGATTCTTGCGACAACCTCAGCCTATGAGGTTTAGTGAGTATCGCACAGGGGGACGTTCAGTGGTCGATCAATTACCTACGTATGCAGGCGGAACAGAGGCCGG
>JARLJB010000136.1 GCA_031291415.1 Telmatospirillum sp. | reverse complement strand
CAGAAGCGCCCGAAGGCGTGACTTCTCTCCAAACTCAGACCGGTCTTGGCTCATCGTGGCACCTCCGAACCTTACTGATTCAGAGATTCTTCGTGACGGCAACCCTCAAACTGCCGTTAACCCGAGTTCGGAGCCCTGGGACCGCCTTGTGGTTCATTGTCATGGGCTGTTATGCAGGTTATTCTGGTTGTAAATTAGTGAATCGGAACTCTTATGGTTGATGTTCCGCCTCTTACCAGAACGCCGGACACCGACCGTGCGGGCGGAAGCAGCGGCGCGGCGCATCGTAAGTCATCTGTGGCGGCACGGACTGTTCTGAAGCCTCGCCAGCGATACGCCATCCTGTCTTTTCTGATCTGGATGATCTGTGCCTGGTTCCTGGCGACCGAAGTCATCGCGTGGCGCGATGATGCCGCGTTATTGCAAGCCGATCGGCAAAGTCAGCAGACGATCGAGGACATGACGATGGGCATCCGGCGGAGCCTGGCGGTGTTTCACGGGATTCCCGCCGTCCTTGGGCGGGATGCCGACGTCCGGAGTGCCCTGGAACGGTTTGCCTCGAATGCCTCACTCACCTCGCTGTCGCGTTCCGAACGCCAGGCTCTTTGGGAACGCGATCCCGGCTTGAAAACGCTGGATCAACTATTGGCCGGCACGGTCGAGGACATCCATGCCTTCAGTGTTATCTGGGTGATGAATATTCACGGCGAGTGCGTCGCGGCCAGCAATGCCGCCGGCGCAGAGACCTTTGTCGGAACCAGCTATCTTGACCGGCAGTATTTTCAGGAGGCTTTGAACGGGAAACTGGGTCATCAATATGCGGTCGGGCGAAACACCAATGTTCCCGGACTGTTTTTTTCCGCGCCAGTGACTGTGAACGGACGAGTAATCGGTGCGGTGGCGACCAAGATCGACCTTTCATATTTGCTGTCCTGGGTCAATCAAGACCGTGCGTTCATTTCCGACAATTACGGGGTGATTGTTCTGGCGCAGGACAAAAGGCTGGAGATGAGTGCGTTGCCCAATGCGGCGGTCGAGAGTTTGACGCCGGCTGAGCGTATGAATCGTTACAGGCAATCCGATTTTTTAAAATTCGATGTTTCCGAGTGGCCCGACCCGCGATATCCGACGGTGAAAAAGATCGCGGGATACGTCGCCCCGGTCTTGATGCGGACCGTCGACATCGCCGATGAGGATCTCTCCGTCACGATCATGCGGCCCGTACCGCCGATAGCCGAAGCTGCCCGGGAGCGCATCGGCTTGTTCTTGATATTCACCGCTGTCGTGGCCGCCGCCATTGTCTGTGTCTTGTTTTCGATCGCCGTTCAACACAACCAAAATTTGACGAAGGCGGAACAGGGCAGCCGGGAATTGGCCGAGGATCTGAAACGACGGATCGATGAGCGGGCGCGCATCGAGGAAATCAGGCAGGCCTCGGAGATTCGCCTCAGGGCCATCACCGATAGCCTCGTTGAATGCGTGGTGGTGGTTGATCATGTCGGACAGGTGGTGTTTGCCAACCGCTCCGCCCGGTTGCTGTTCAACGTTCCGACGACGGTCGAAGGGATGGCACTCGACGATCTGCTGCGGCCGAAGATCGACGGTACCGCCGTGGCGTTCGCCGATTCCCCCTGGCAGAAGGTTCTTGAAAACAAAAAACCGATCGGAAATGACAATGCCGAGTTTATTTTGTCCTCGGAACGAGTGACGGCAGTCGCCTACGCTTGCGTGCCGATGGAAGATGACGAACGTTCCCGCTGTGTCGTGATTTCGTTTCGCGACATCAGCGCGTTGAAACAGGCGCAACGCGAGGCGCTGCAGTCGGCGCGACTGATCAGTATCGGCGAACTTGCGGCCGGCATCGCCCATGAAATCAATACGCCCGCGCAGTACATCAGCGACAATCTTCGTTATATCGATGACGGACTGAAGTCTTTATGTTCGCTTCTAACGACGGGGCGCGCACCATCCGATACCGCGGCGGTGACCGATGGCAAGGCCGAGGTCGTGACCGAGAGCGAATTGGCAGATCTCCTGGTCGAGATGCCGCAGGCGGTGGCGGAGTCGAGAGAAGGCGTAGCCCAGATCGCCCGCATCGTATTGTCGATGCGGGAGTTCTCTCATCCGGGCAGTTCGTCACGGACCGCCACCGATCTCAATCGTTCAATCGAGAATATTCTGACGGTATCCCATAACGCCTGGAAACATTCCGCTGAGGTCGAGCGGGACTTGGACCCCTTGCTGCCTCAGGTAACCTGCCACGCCGGGGAGATCAATCAGGTGTTTCTCAACCTGATTTTGAACGCGGCGCAGGCGATCGAAACGTCGGGCAAGAAAGGTCCGGGAAAAATCACCATCACGACGCGGCAGGACGGCGACTATGTCGAGATCCTGGTGGCCGATAGCGGTGCTGGCGTGCCGATGGCGATCCGGGACCGTATCTTCGATCCCTTTTTCACCACCAAACCAGTCGGCAAGGGAACCGGTCAGGGATTGGCCATTTGTCGCGACGTCGTCGTCGTCAAACATGGCGGCACTCTGACGGTGGGCGGAGTGGAGGGGGAGGGCGCCGTGTTCGTCGTACGGCTGCCCATCGAGGGAACAGGCACCTCTCAAGTATGAGTTGTCGCCGGCAAGGGTCAGAAGGCAGGAAGGGCGGCGGCGCCGAAACGTTCCTTGATGAAGGCTTTGACTTCCGGCGACTGATAGTACTTCACCAGCCTGGCAAAGACCGGTTTGTCCTTCTCGGCCGTCCGCACGGCGATCACATTGGCATAAGGTGACTCGGGGCTTTCGAGGACGAGCGCATCGCGGTCGGGCTTCAGTCCGATTTCCATCGCGTAATTTCCGTTGATGGCGGCGACGGTGACATCGTCGAGGGAGCGCGGCAACTGCGCGGCCGGGAGTTCGACAATCTTCAGCTTCTTCGGGTTTTCGACGATATCGAGCGGACTGGCTTTGACGCCGGCATCGGGGCGCAGTTTAAGCAGTCCTTTGTCCTGAAGCAGAAGCAGAACCCGGCCGCCATTGGATGGGTCGTTGGGAATGGCGACCTTGTCGCCGTCCTTCAGTTCGGTGATCGATTTGATCTTCTTCGAGTAAAGGCCGATCGGGAAAATGACGGTTTTGGCTATCGATATCAGCGGGTATCCGCGATCCTTGACCTGAGCGTCAAGAAACGGCTGATGTTGGAAGGAGTTGGCGTCGAGATCGCCGTTGACCAGGGCCGCATTGGGAAGCTGATAGTCGTCGAATTCGACGATCTTGATCTCCAACCCGTCTTTGGCGGCCAGTTTGGCGACCTGTTCGAGGATTTCGGCATGCGGGCCACCGGTTGCACCGACTTTGATGGTCTCGGCGTGTGCCATTCCGAACAGGGCGGCCGTCAAGCCGGCAACCAAAAGCGAACCACGCAGCAACCTTGCAAGCATCACCAACCTCCACTAGAAACAATGTTCTTTAATAGACTGTCGCCGAAAAAATGACAAGAAAAGTGTAAAAATACATATTAAACACATGGGATACGTATTTTACTGATCGGTGCCGCGTCGCCTCTGGCCCGGACTTGTCATGACTTTGCCTTGTGTCCGCTCACCGCCGCACCGGCATCTTTCGGCAGCCGCGCGCAGACCGGCGACGCGAACAGCGATATTGCCGTGATGGTGAGAAAGGCGGCGGAAAAATCCGAGAGCGCCGCATGCTGGTGTCCCTGCAGGACGACGGAAAAGTGCAGGGCTGCGGCGGAGACGCAGATCCCCAGCGACAGCATCAATTGCTGGAAGGTCGTATAGAAGCTGGTGGCATCGCTGATCCGGTGGGTGGGAATGTCGGCATAGGCGATGGTGTTGTAGGCGGTGAACTGCAACGATTGGAAGAAGCCGCTGACGAGTAGCACTGCGTAGATGGCCAGCGTCGGCCAGCTTGGCCGAAAGGCGGCACATACCGCGATACTGAAGGTGGCGATCAGGCCATTCCACACCAAGGTCCGGCGGAACCCGAGGCGACGAAGGATCGGCGGCGCCGAAGCCTTCATCAGAAGCGAGCCGGCCGCCGTCATGAAGGTGATCATGCCGCTTTGCGCCGCCGACATGCCAAACCCGAGTTGCATCATCATGGGCAAAAGAAACGGCAAGGCACCGCCGGTGATGCGCGTCAGCGACCCACCGATGACCGACAGGCGGAAGGTGGGAATCCTCATCAAACCGATATCGAGGATCGGCGCCGGGTGGTTTCTGGCGTGCAGCAGATAGGCACCGCCGAAAACCAGCCCCACGCCAAGAAGGGAGACGGAGGCGAAGGGCGATGTGACGCCACGGCTGATCATTTCCAGACCGAACATCAGGCAGGCGAGCGAGATGCCCGATGCCACAAGTCCGAGCCAGTCGAATCGCGCGACGACCCGTTCGGTGGTGTCCTCGATATAACGAAGCGCAAGGATCATGCCGATCAGGCCGATCGGCAGATTGATGTAAAAGATCCATCGCCAGGACAGGTAGCTGACGATCGCGCCCCCGAGGGGCGGGCCCATCACCGGCCCAATCAGGGCCGGGACGAGAAACCATGACATCGCCGACACCATCTCTTCCTTGGAGACGCTGCGCATCAGAATCAGGCGGGCCACCGGGACCATCAACGCCCCGCCAAAACCCTGGAGCAGGCGTGCCGTGACAAGGATGGGCAGGCTGTCGGCCTGACCGCATAGCAGCGAGCCGACGATGAAGATGCCGATGGCGGTGCAAAACACCCGTCTTGCCCCGAAACGGTCGGCGATCTTGCCACTGGCCGGGATGAACACGGCGAGACTGAGCAGGTAGGAGGTCAGCGCCACGCTCATGTAAAGCGGTGAAATATGAAACGTGCCAGCCATGCTGGGCAGTGCGGTCGCCAGCACCGTCCCGTCGAGTTGCTCCATGAACAGGGCACTCGCGACGATCAGCGCCGTCCGGCGGAAGTGTGGGGCGTTTGCCATCGAAGAACGCGGGCTTTACAGAAGTGAAGAGGAGAGCGGCCCGCCAGTGTCGGTCAGACAGCATCGCTACCAAAATAGCCGGTTCCACCAGCGAAGCAATTGCGGCGCATCGCATGACAGCGTTGTCCATTCGCTATCGGATTATCCCGCCTGTTGGGACGTGCCTTTGACCGGGCACCGCCGGCCGACGACGTCGGCCAGAAAGGTCATGACAATCCTGACGGCCACGGAGCGTTTGAGGTCGGGATGGATGGCCAGCCAAAGGTCGCGGGTCGGCGGGCCGGGCGTGGCCGGCAGCCTGACCAATGACGGGTCTTCGTCACCCATGAAACGTGGAAGGACCACCGCACCTAAACCGGCGCGGGCGGCCTCCTGTTGGCCGAAAAGATCGCTGGCCTGGAAGATGATGGGGCGGCCGGCCAGGATGCTGCGCAACCAGACTTGTGACGTCACATGTTCCAGGGGCGCGTCGTAACCGATGAACGTCCAGTCGGTCGCCGGCCGACTTGCAAGCGCCGGCGTGCCGTAAAGGGCGAACCGCATGACGCCGATGCGCCGGACAACCAGATAACCTTCTTCCGGTTTTGTCATGCGAACGGCGAGGTCTGCTTCGCCGCGGTCGAGCGCCACAGTCTGGCTGCTGCCGGACAGCACCAGGGTGATTTCCGGATGGGTTTCGTGAAAGTCGGCGACGTGCGGCGCGATCAGCCTGGCCGAAATGGCGGGCGGGCCACTGATCCTGACGGTCGAGGTTCCCGTCATTTCCCGCGCGCGCCGTTCGATCGCGAAAGCCAAGGCCTCGAAGCGGCCGGCAAGGTCGGCGATCTGCGAGCCTTCGGCCGTCAGTGGAGAACTGCGCGGCAGACGGTCGATCAGGCGCAACGATAGCGTCCGTTCGAGAGAGGCGACGCGCCGGCCGACCGTCGCGTGGTCGACGCCCAGCTCGCGCGCTGCCGCCGAGAGGGATCCGGTGCGGGCGAGAACCGCGAAGAACTGAAGATCCTGCCAGTCGATCATCGGTGAACTATTGCACATAGTCTGCGCCATAAAACGGAATTGTCGCACGAACGTCGCCATGGTCAACTCGCGTCGTTCCTTTTGCTGACGGGAGATGATCGATGTCGATGGTGGTGGTTATGAACGAACCTGGGGGGCCGGAAATGTTGGCCCCAAAGGATATCTCCGTCGGTGAGCCGGGGCCTGGAGAGGTTCGCATTCGGCAGACGGCGATCGGCGTCAATTACGTCGACGTCTATTTTCGAAGCGGCCTTTATCCTGTGCCGTCGCTCCCGGCGGTGTTGGGTCTCGAGGGGGCGGGAACGGTCGAGGCGGTCGGCAGTGGCGTCGAGTCCCTGCGGCCGGGTGACCGCGTGGCCTATGCCGGGATGCCGCTCGGCGCTTACGCCGAAAGCCGGGTCCTGCCTGCCGGCCGGTTGGTCAAATTGCCCGACGTCGTTTCCGAGCGGGTTGCCGCCAGCATGATGCTGAAGGGGCTCACTGCCCATGTGCTGCTGCATAAGGTCCGCGCCGTTGGACCGGGCGATTGGATTTTGGTGCATGCCGCGGCTGGCGGGGTCGGTCAAATCGTGACCCGCTGGGCCAAACGTCTTGGCGCCAAGGTGATCGGTACCGTCGGCTCGGAGGGCAAAGTGCCGGTCGCCCGTGCGGCTGGCGCCGACGATGTCGTGCTGCACAGCCAGCCGGGCTGGGCCGATCACGTCGTCCGTGCGGCCGAAGGGCGTGGTGTGCATCTGGCAATCGACGGCATCGGCGGCGCCATGTTGGCCCAGACCTTGACCGTCGTTCGTCCCTTCGGGATCGTCGCCAGTATCGGACAACCAGCCGGACCGATACCCCCGATTACCGTGGAGGGCCTGGGCGCCAATCGTTTTCTGGTGCGTCCAAGCGTGATCGCCTATGTCAACGACCCGGAGTTCTATCGGCGGGGAACGGCCGATCTGCTGGCGTTTTTGCAAGATGGACGGCCCGCTGCCGTCGGGGCGGAGTATCAGCTTGCTGACGCGGCTAAAGCCCACGCCGATCTGGAGGCGGGGCGGACGACGGGAAGCACTTTGCTGATTCCCTGACTGCCGACAACGACGCCAATGGAGATGGGAAAGTTCAGCGCAGCGTAACAGTGTTATGTATTCTGTAGTTCGTTTAAGGTTACCACGGAGACACGGAGAACATGGAATAAAAGTATTGCATCGTGTACGTGTTTCTCCGTGTCTCCGTGGTGAAATTTACTAACAGATGCGCGGCGGGGCTTGACGCTCCGCCGCGACACGCTATCTTAATCTCGAATAAGAATAATCGATTCGGGCCCCTCTGGTGAGGACGCCGGTTTAAGCCGGCCAACCTTGCGATGTCGGATCACCTCGTCCCGCGCCAGTCGGCGTCAGGACGGTTGATGTCGCAGGGGCCGACGACTGAATCGATACATCCCCCTTCGACCGACCTGTCCGACCTCGCTGACGCGGCATAGCGCTTCAGTTGAGGAGTCATGATGTCGAAACAGGTACCAATGCTTCCGGTCCAGACCACCGTCACCGAATGGCGGGTCGAACGCCTGATCAATCGATTGCCGCCCCGTGCGCAGGCAAGTGTCCGCTGGCTGTTGCTGCCGTCATCGCGGTGGGTGCGCATACCGGCCGGCGTTCTGCTGATTTGCGGTGGTTTGCTCAGTATTCTGCCGATCTTAGGACTCTGGATGCTGCCTGTCGGTCTGATGATTCTGGCCGACGACGTGCCGGCCTTGCGGAAGATCCGCGATCGTCTGCTGGACTGGGTCGAACGGCGCCGTCCCCATTGGTTGGAGGAGAGGAGGTCGTGAACGCTATGCTTGTTGTTCCGGGAACACGTATCGGGGAGGAAAACTCATGGATTGGCTGACCGATCCGCAGATTTGGGCCAGTCTGCTGACGTTGACCGCCCTCGAAATCGTGCTTGGCATCGACAACCTTGTTTTCATCGCCATCCTGGCCGGCCGGCTTCCGGCCGGCCGTCAGCACCGGGCCAGACAATTGGGACTTGGGTTGGCGCTGATCACCCGGCTCATGCTTCTGGCGTCGATTTCCTGGATCGTCGGCTTGACCGCGCCGTTGTTCTCGGCTTTCGGTCATGTGGTTTCCTGGCGCGACGCCATTCTGATCGCTGGCGGATTCTTCCTGCTCTACAAGGGAACACACGAAATCCATCAACGCCTGGAGGGAAGCGAGTCCTCAGAAGGCGGCCCAAGGGGAGGGGCGACACTGGCCGGCGTCGTCGGACAGATCATGGTGCTTGATGTCGTCTTTTCCCTTGATAGCGTCATTACCGCGGTTGGCATGTCCAACGATCTCGGGGTCATGATGACGGCGGTGGTCGTCGCCGTGGCGATCATGCTTTGCGCTTCCGGGCCGCTCTCGAACTTCATCAACCGGCATCCGACGGTGAAGATGCTGGCGCTCAGCTTTCTGCTGCTGATCGGTATGACGCTGATCGCCGACGGTGTCGGCGTCCATGTGCCGAAAGGCTACATCTACACCGCAATCGGCTTTTCGATCGCCGTCGAAGCCTTGAATCAGTTGTCCGCGCGGCGGGTCCGGGAGCAGACTTCCGGGTCCAGGGCGGGCGAGGAGGGATGACTTGGTGGGTGCCATTTTGATTGTTTTCGGTGGCTTGCCGGGGACGGGCAAGACCACCGTGGCGCGGGCCTTGGCCGAGGAGCGGCAAGCCACCTATCTGCGGATCGATTCGATCGAGCAGGCGTTGCGCAATTCGGGCAAGATTGCGGACGACCTGGGACCGGTCGGCTACATGGTCGCCTATGCACTGGCCGGAGAGAATTTGCGCATGGGCAAGGACGTCGTCGCCGACTCGGTCAATCCTCTCAAGATAACGCGCGATGCCTGGCGAGACGTCGCCATCCAAGCTTCATCGAGGATCTTCGAGGTCGAAATCGTCTGTTCCGATGTCGCGGAACATCGCCGGAGGGTTGCAACAAGAAGCGTCGATGTGCCGGGGCTGGTCCTGCCAAGCTGGCAACAGGTCCGCGATCGCGTCTACGAGGCCTGGGACAAGCCGGACCTGGTCCTCGATACCGCCAATCGTCGGCCGGAGGAAACGCTTGCCGAACTCCGCCGTGCGATTGTTTCGTATTCGAATCGTTCCCGCGAAAGCGCATCGGCGCTGACTTGAGTTCAGGTGGCACCGGCGTCTCTGCCGGTGTTGCCGGCCAAAGCGGCACGAAATGCTGTCGAGATTTGTTTGCTTGCCGGCTCCGTCGGCACATGGTGATTCGGCTTGCGGGGGGAGGGGAGTACCGTCAAGATACCGGCCGGACAAATGCTTCTCGATGACCGGATTCCCATGGCCACATTGACTTTTCCGCAAGCTGGGCCGGCTTCGGCCGATGCGGCGGTCGCGGCGCTATGCTCGTCACTGGTCGAACGCGGACTGTGCGATGGCAAAACCATCGAACGGGCCCGGCGTGTCGCCGAGGAGAGTGGCCAGAGGCCCGACCGCGTCTTGACCCAGCTCGGACTGGTCAGCGAGCAGGCGCTTGCCGAGACAGTAGCCGCGTTGCTGGGCCTGCAACGGGCGGTGCCGCAGGATTATCCTTCCGAGCCGCTGTTCCCCGACCGTTTGAAAGCAAAATTTCTCCGTAAGGCGAAAGCCGTGCCGCTTGCCGAGGCGCAGGGAATGGTGCTGCTGGCGATGGCAGATCCCTTCGATCCGTTTACCAGGCAAGCCGTCGCTGCGGCGCTTGGTCGGCAGGTCGAGGTCCGGGTGGCATTGCCGATCGAGCTTGAGGCGGCGCTGGAGCGTCTCTATCCCGATCCCAACGCCCTGGCCGCCGATCCGGGAGACGTCCTGGATGGCGAGCATGACGCCTCGCGCGAAGAGGACGCCGAGCGGTTGAAGGATCTGGCGTCGGAAGCTCCGGTGATCCGCCTGGTCAATCAGATGATCGGCCGTGCCGTTGAGACCCAGGCATCCGATATTCACATCGAGCCGTTCGAGGACAAGCTCAGGATCCGCTACCGCTACGACGGCGTCCTGCAGGAGGCGGAACCGCCGCCGTCTCATCTCCAGGCGGCGATCATCTCGCGCATCAAGATCATGTCGCGCCTTGATATCGCCGAACGGCGCCTGCCGCAGGATGGGCGTTTGCGTCTGGCCGTGCGCGGACAGGATGTCGATTTTCGGGTGTCCACCGTGCCGTCGCTGCACGGCGAAACCGTCGTGTTGCGAATTCTCGATCGCAACGCCGTGGCCTTCGACTATGCCCATCTTGGTCTTCCCGAGCCGGTGACCGCGGCCTTTCGCCGGGCCTTGGAACAACCGAACGGCATGGTGCTGGTGACCGGGCCGACGGGATCGGGCAAGACGACGACACTCTACACCGGTCTGCTGCAGCTCAATTCGGTGGTCCGCAAGGTGGTCACCGTCGAGGATCCGATCGAGTACCAGTTGGCCGGGATCAATCAGATTCAGGTCAAGCCGCAGATCGGCCTGACCTTCGCAACCCTGCTCAGGTCCATTTTGCGCCAGGATCCGGACGTCGTGATGATCGGCGAGATCCGCGATCTCGAGACGGCGCAGATCGCCGTTCAGGCTTCCTTGACCGGTCATTTGGTGCTGTCGACATTGCACACCAATTCCGCTGCGGCGACCATCACCCGACTGCGCGACATGGGGCTCGAGGATTATCTGCTGACCGCCACCCTCAAAGGGGTCCTGGCGCAACGTCTGGTGCGCCGGCTGTGTCCGCAGTGTCGTCAGCCTTACGCGGCTCCCGGCGAAATGGTTGAGCGTTTCCGCCTTGACCGGCTTTCGACTGGGGGCGGGCCGATCATGCTGCACCGGGCGGTCGGTTGCCCGGCCTGTCGCGGCACCGGATATCGCGGACGCCGGGCGATCGCCGAATTTCTGCTTCCCGACGAGCGGATCGAAAGACTGGTTTTCTCGCACGCCGATCACGGGGCGATCGAACATGAGGCGGTGGCCGCTGGCATGATTCCAATGTTCGACGCCGGGTTGCTGGTTGCCCTGACCGGGGAGACGACGGTCGAGGAAGTCGTGCGGGCGATCCGCGCGGCCGAGGGCTGACGGCGATGCCATCCTTTCGCTATGTGGCCGTTGACCAGGCCGGCCGGACAGTCAAAGGCACCATGGAAGCGGTGGACTCCGCGGCCGTCATCGACTGGATGCAACGCCAAGGGCACATTCCCGTCCGCGCCGAACCGGCCGGCGGCGGCAGCTGGCTTACCGACCTGCTGTCGGTCGAACTGGGACGGCGGCGTGGTCTGTCGAAGGCCGAGGTGGCGTCTTTCATTCGCGAACTCGGCATCATGCTGGGAGCCGGACAGGACCTCGATCGCGCCCTGCGCTTCCTCGTGGAGACCGCGAGTTCCCCGCGCCTGCGCGCCGTCGCCGACGAGCTGCGCGACAAGGTCCGGGGAGGCGCCACGCTGGCGTCAGCTCTGGCGCAACATCCGGAAAGTTTCCCGGAACTGCACATCGGTCTGGTGCGGGCCGGCGAGGCCGGAGGCAGTCTGGGGGAAACCTTGGATCGTCTCGGGCAACTTCTGGAGCGCGAGCGCAGCCTGACCGCTTCCGTGCAGTCGGCATTGTTCTATCCGGCCATTCTGGTGGTGGCGGCGGGATCATCCATAGCCCTGCTGCTGATCTATGTCTTGCCGCAGTTCGTGCCGTTTTTTACCCAGAGCGGGGCGCAGTTGCCGTTGTCGACGCGCGTTCTGCTGGCGTTTGGCGACCTCTTGAGCAAGGGCGCCCCCTGGTTGCTTGTTGTTGCGTTGCTGGGGGCGGTGGCATGGCGGCGGGCCTTCGCCGACCCGGGGCGCCGGCGGCAGCTGCATCGCCGGCTGCTTGCCGTGCCGCTGATGGGCAAGCTGTGGCGGGAGACCTTGGCCGCCCGATTTACCCGAACGCTGGGAACTTTGTTGAAGAACGGCGTGTCGCTGATCGCCGCCCTTGGCATTGTCGAGAAGACTCTGGGCAATCTCGAGGCCCGTGAAGTGGTGCGCGCCGCCACGGTCAAGGTGCGGACCGGAGCCGGACTGGCGGCGTCGCTCGAGGAATTTCGCCTGTTTCCGGTTCGGACGATCCATCTTCTGCGATTGGGGGAAGAGACGGCGCAACTGTCCCAGATGGCCCTGCGCGCCGCCGACATCCACGATGAGGCGGTTCGGACGACGGTCCAGCGAATCGTGGCGCTTCTCGTTCCGGCGATCACCGTCGTGATGGGACTGCTGGTTGCCGGAATCGTCGCCTCTCTGCTAACCGCCATGTTGAGTCTCAATGACCTTGTCATGTGAGACTGGGCGGCGGCGGTACGGGAACCGTCGGCGGGCGGGCTTCACCCTGCTGGAGGTCCTGGTCGCCCTGGCCATCGCCGGATTGGCTCTGGCGGTCATGACCGACGCGGCAACCGGCGGATTCCTGGCGACAAAGACGGCGGCTGGCTATCAGGAAGCAGTGTCGCGCGCCAAGTCGCATTTGGCGGCGCTGGCGGCGGACGCAGCGTTCTCTCCGGCCGAGGCCGAAGGGGACGACGGCGGCGGATTCCATTGGCGAACCCGAATCACCGAAAAGGCGCGGCAAAATCCGGACAAGGGGGGTGGGCTCGGTCTTTACGACATCGAAGTCGGCATCTCCTGGACAGCCGGTGGTCGGCAACGGGAGGTGGTGCTTAAGACCGAGCGGGTCGGGCAAGCCTTGGCGGAACACCATGAGTGATCGTCGACGCCAACGCGGTTTCACACTTCTGGAAGTGCTGATCGCTCTCACTTTGCTGGGTTTTCTGCTGGCGGCTCTCGCCCAGGGATTTCGATTCGGTCTCAAGGCCTGGGATCTGCAGGCGCAGACGACGATGCGTTCCGACTCGCTCGAAGCGACGGATCGCAGCCTGCGTCTGCTGATCGAGGGAATGGAGCCTGACGGCGGCGGATCGTCGCAGACAGCGGTCACCGGTCATCGCAACGGCATGTCGTTCGTGGGCAAGCTGCCGATGGCCGACTGCGCGGATCGCCGCGCCGATATGACGCTTGTCCTGGCGCCTGGGGGACGGCTGGTTCTTCGCTGGCGTCCACATCGTCACGAGAAACTGTTTGGCGCGCCGCCGGCCGAGACGGAAACGTTGCTGATCGATGACGTCGATCGGCTGGAACTGGCCTATTGGCATTCCGGCGCACCGGGGATTCGCGGTGGGTGGGTCGATGACTGGACCGAGCCGGGGCTGCCCGGGCTGGTCCG
The DNA here is from genome assembly GCA_031291415.1 of Telmatospirillum sp. Classification (GTDB taxonomy): domain Bacteria; phylum Pseudomonadota; class Alphaproteobacteria; order Rhodospirillales; family Magnetospirillaceae; genus Telmatospirillum. The sequence goes on along the minus strand of JARLJB010000136.1, from coordinate 7,385 downwards.
GGTTCGCTTGCGGTTTCGGGACGGCGACCCGCGGCACTGGCCCGATATGATCATCGCCCCGATGTTGGAAGCACGGAACAATTGACCCGACGACCATGAGGTTTGTTTTGAACGTCTGTTTTTCCCGCGAAGGCCACCGGCTATGAATCGTCAGCAACGCCGGGCCGCCATCAAAGCTTCAGGGCCATCCTCGGCCGACGACGCCGCGTTGCTGGCAGAACAGGCCCGTTCCGCGCTGGCGCAAGGCAATACTCGCGTCGCCTTGCCGCTTCTCAGGCGGATGGTCAAGATACGGCCCGAGGAAGGTGTTTTTTGGCACGCTTTGGGGCAAGCCCTGGTCGCCGACGGCCGGCCTGGTGAGGCGGCTGCCGCTTTCGACAAGGCGTGTCGGCTGCAACCGGGGGACTGTTCTTGCCTGCTGGATCTCGGTGCTGCCCGCCAGGAAATGGGGCGGTTCGATGAGGCCGAAGATATCTACCGGAAGGTCCCGGCCGACGACCCGGGTTTTCCGGCGGCGCAGGGAAAGCTGGCGTCGGTGCTGAAAGCCAGGGAAAAGTACGAGGAGGCGCTCGCCGCCCAGACGGTGGCGGTGGCGGGCAATCCCGACGATCCGCAGGAACGTTTTAATCTGGCCCTATTGCTGCTGGCTTTGGGGCGTTTCGACGACGGGTGGGAGGCCTATGAGGCGCGGTTGCGGATTCCTGGCCTCGACATTCACACCGGCTTTCGCCAGCCACAATGGACGGGGGAAAACCTTTCCGGCAAAACCTTGCTGGTGCATGGCGAACAGGGATTGGGCGACATGATCCAGTTCGTCCGTTATCTGCCGCTGTTGGCGGGACGGGCGGAACGGATTCTGTTGGCGGTTCCACCGATGCTGGTCGAGTTGCTGCGCGACCTGCCGGGTGTCGATGCATTGCTGACCGGCCAGGGACCGGCTCCGTCGTTCGATTATCACTGCCCGCTTCTCAGCCTGCCACGGGCATTCGGAACCCGTCTCGACTCGATTCCGGCGGACATTCCCTACTTGCATGCCGATCCCAAGCGAGTTGCGCTGATCTCTCAGCGTTTTTCTGTTCTCGCCGAGCCGGCGATCAAGGTCGGACTGGTCTGGGCTGGCCAATCGCGCAGCCACAATCGGCAGGCTCATCAGATGGATTTGCTGCGGAGCATGCGGTTGTCCGACTTCGCGCCGCTGGCACGGGAATCCGGGGTGCGGTTCGTCAGTTTGCAGAAGGGCGAAGCCGCTGCCCAGGCAAAGAAGCCGCCGGGTGGGCTGGTGTTGTTCGACCCGATGAGCCGGATCGACGACTTTTCCGACACGGCGGCGATCATTGCGCATCTCGATCTCGTTATCACCGTCGATACGGCTGTCGCTCATTTGGCTGGCGCTCTCGGCAAGCCGGTCTGGATTTTGTCACGCTTCGACGGCTGTTGGCGCTGGCTTCTGGGCAGGAACACATCGCCCTGGTATCCAACGGCCCGGCTCTTTCGCCAAACGAAACCCGGCGATTGGACCGGTGTGATGGCGCATGTGGCGGAGGACTTCGCCAACTTTGTCGGCGAGCGGCGTGTATAAAGGAAATGCCGGAGCGTCGATTGGAAGAATATCAGGGAAAGAACTGGCGACACGAGTCCTGGGGGATTGGCAAGGTAGGATCCTCTCGGCGTATGGGTGGGCGATCCCTTGCCGTGACCCGGTGTCCGGTGTCTGAAGACGCCGATCTGCAAGGGATATGCGGCGTTTTGGCAGGAGTTCGGAGAAACGCTGGCGAACCTTGCACCGTGGTTGCAACCCAGGTACATTGGCCTGCTTTTGACCGCTCGGACTTATTTGTGCTCCCATGATTCGTGATTTTCTCACTTGGTGGGGTCAGCAACTCTTTTCTTTGTTGCCCGCCCGTTTTGTTGGAAATCATGAATCTGTATCCGATGCCGTCTTGATTTCTCCTGTCGGTAACGACCTGATGCGACCGTCCGCGCTTGAGCTTTGCATCCGCCGCGGCGGGCAACTGAGCCGTCGCGGGCAGTTTCCTTGCGATGCCGATGGCGTGCGTCGCTTGGCTCAGCTCCTGTCTGCAGAGGGAGCGTCGGGGGATCTCCTGCTGTCGTTGCCGTCCGGTGTTCTTCTCGAAAAAGCGCTGTCGTTGCCGGCCGCCGTTGAGCGCGATCTCGACCGCGTCCTGCGTTACGAAATGGACGAGGAAACGCCGTTTTCGCCCGACGAAGTCTATTGGGACTGGACCGTCGACAGTCGCGACAGGGTGCTGCGCAAGATCGGCGTCAGCTTGAGCCTGCTGCCGCAGAGCGCTGTGGATGGACTGCTTGGCCTGTTGCGCGGCCATGGCATCGTGCCAAACGGGATTTCCGTGTCGCGCGCCGATGGGGCTGTGGTTCTCCTGCCGCTGGCGCATGCCGGCAAGGAAGGAGCTCTGCCCCTGTTGCGTCAGCCGCGGATCCTTTGGGGCGGCTGCCTGGCCCTCGTCCTGCTGGCGGTCGCCTTGCCGTTCCTTTTGCAGTCCCTGGTCTTCGCCGATCTTGACGCGCGGATCGCCGCGAGCCGGGGGGCCGCCGCCGAAGCGCAAGCGCTGCAGGCCAGACTGGATGGCACCGCCGGCGGTGGCGACGTCATTCTGGCGGAGCGCCGGCGTCTTGCCGAACCCTTGGCGGTTCTGGCGGTTCTGACCGATGCCCTGCCTGACGACACCTTTCTTAGCGACCTGTCGCTCAAGGGGCGCAGGCTGTCCGTGGTCGGCCAATCGACCTCGGCGACGCGCCTGATCAGCATCCTCGCCAACAATGGGCTGTTCCACGATCCGTCCTTTGCCGCGCCGGTTACCCGGTTGGGAACTGAGGCCAACGCCCTTGAGGTGTTTTCCATTGTGACCGAGGTGAGGGGCGCGCCATGACATCCGCCCTGCCAACCGGCCGGCCCGGCCAACTGATCGCCGTTCTGTTGTTGGGGCTGGTGCTGGCCGTCGTCTGGCGCATCGTCGCCAGTCCTCTGCTCGATTTCTACGGCACGCGAAGTGCGGAGCTGGAGCAGCGGGCCCTGTTGGTGTCGCATCTGGAGGCGCTTGCCGAGGCTTTGCCCCGACTCAAAGCGAACCCGGCGATCGAGGCTCCGCCAGCTGTTTTGACGCTGGAGGGAGCGACTGATTCCGTCGCGGCGGCGACGCTGCAGGAAATGGTGCAGGATATGGCCGCCGCCGCCGGCGGCACGCTCGGCAGTGTCGAGAATTTGCCTGGTGAACCGGCCGGAGGACTACGCCGCATTGGCCTCCGCGTAGCGGCAAGCGGCGGCATGGACTCCGTCTTCGGGTTGCTGGCTTCGATCGAACAGTCGGCAACGCCTGTCCTGATCGACGATTTGCAGATCCATGCCAATTTTCTTCCCAGCATGGGAACCGGACCGCAAGCGCCGGCAAAGGATCTGCGGCTCGACGCGAGTTTCGCTGTCTATGGCTATCGTCTCGATCATCCGGAAGGGCGCCGGCCATGAGAGGAACGGTTGATGTGCGGGCCCGCGTCCCTTTGGCTCTTGCCGCTGTGACGGTGGTGGTGATCGCCATCGAGGCGGCGTCGCTCGGGTTCGGTGGAACGCTGGTTCCGCCGCCGCAGCGACTGGCGCCGCCGCCCGAGCCACCAGCCGCGGCGCCCCTATCAAGCCTGGAGACCATTTTCGCGCGGCCCTTGTTCCAGCCGGGACGGCGGTCGAGCGGACATCAGACGACGACCGCGCGGGGGACGGAAACCCTGCCGCGGCTGACCGGCATTGTCGTTGATGGAGAGAAAAAGATCGCAGTTTTCCAACCGGCCGGCGAGAAGCCCCGGGTTGTCAAGGAAGGCGATGCGATTGGCGGATGGACCATTCAAGCGATCGGCCGCCGACAGGTGGTCTTGCAGAAACCCGGAGGAACCATGACGATCGAACCGGCCAAGGACTTGGGCGGCAGCCCGGCGGCGGCTGTCCAGACGAATAGGAACGTGCCTTTCCAAGGAACGACCCCGCCGGCTCCGATGTCGGGCGCACCGCTCAATCCCGGCCAGGCCCCCAGGCCATGAGCCGCCGCACGACCTCCCGCTTGACTGCGGCTCTGTTGGTCAGCGTCATGAGCGGCTGCCAGCAATGGCAGGGATTGACCGCGCCGGCGCCGGTGAACCCGCCGGTTTCGGCGACCCCGCCGGCCGTCGACGCGACCGACATTCCGCCGGCCGGCCAGAAAAGACAAAGCGGATTGGTTCAGGGCCGGCAGGACGCGACGTCCGAGCCGCTGGTCCAACTTGGCCGCGAGGCCGCTGTGTCGTCGCCGGCGCGGACCCAAGGGGCCGCCGCGACGGGCGACGATATCTCGTTGAATTTCGTCGATACGGACATCCGCGAGGTGGCCCGTAATATCCTGGGCGGCATCCTCAAGGTTAACTACACCATCGATCCCAACGTGCACGGCACCGCCACCTACGAGACGACGACGCCGCTGCCCCGTTCCGCACTGATCCCGACATTGACCATGTTGCTAAACCAGAATGGGGCGACGCTGGTGCAACGGGATGGCGCCTACTGGGTGTTGCCGTCCAATTTGGCGGCGGCGACCGGCGCTCTGCCAGGGCATAATGCGGCGACGGCGGGAAGCGAAGTGGTGCCGCTGCGTTATGCCTCGGCCGCGCAATTGGCCCATGTGCTCGAGCCCTACACCGCGGAAACTGGCCGCATCGTGGCCGATCCGACGCATAATGCGTTGCTGGTCAGTGGCGATGGCGGGGCACGCACCAGTCTGGTTGCGCTGATCCACGCCTTCGACATCGATATCCTCGCCAATCAGTCCTACGCCTTGTTTCCGGTTTCCTCGGGCGAGCCCAGCAAGGCCGCCGCGGAGCTGCAGAAGGTCCTGGCGACGGAAGGCGATGGCCGCTTGGCCGGCATGGTTCGGGTCGTGCCGATGGAAAGAACCAACGCCGTGCTGGTGATTTCGTCGCAGCCTCGATACATCGCGGATGTTCGGCGACTCTATGGCCTGCTCGACAAGGCGCAGTCGGTGACGGCGCGCAACTGGTACGTCTACTACGTGCAAAATGGCGACTCTTCCGACCTCGAAAAGATTTTGCAGCGGGCTTTTACACCGGGCAAGGTCACGTCGTCCGACAGCGGGCGTGGATCGACGGCACCCAACATGGAGACGGTGTCATTGAAATCGTCGAACAGTTCGTCATCGGGCAGTTCTTCGAGCAGCAACTCCAACTCCAACTCCAACTCCAACTCGTCGGGGACGAATATGTCCCCGACCGGCGGACAGCAGACGGCGGACAAGGGACAGGCCGCCACCGAATCCTTGTCGGCGTCAAGCGACCAGGGCGACGATGCGGCGGCAAAGACCGACAGCATGCGGATCATCGGCAACAGCCGCAGCAATTCCATCTTGATCTATGCGACACCCAGCGAGTACGGCGTCGTCGAATCGATGCTGGCCAAGATCGACGTCTTGCCGCTGCAGGTGATGATCGAAGCGACCATTGCCGAAGTGACTTTGACCGACGACCTGAAGTACGGAACCCAGTTCTACTTCAAAAACGGTGGTCTCAATGGAGAACTCAGCACGCTCTCCTCGTCTTCGACGTCGATTACCTCGGTCGGGACGAGCACGTTTGGCGGCACTTACCCGGCTTTCGTGCTGAACAAGACGTCCGGCGCCGTCAAAGCGACGTTGTCGGCATTGCAGGATATAACCCAGGTCAAGGTCCTGTCGTCTCCACAACTCCTGGTCCTCGACAATCATTCGGCGCAATTGATCGTCGGCAACGAGGTCCCGGTGATCACCCAAAGCGCTACCTACACAAGTACATCGGTGCCGTCGACGGTCAACAGCGTCGATTATCATTCGACGGGCGTCATCCTTCAGGTGCTGCCGCGGGTGAATTCCGGTGGCTTGGTGACGCTCGATATTTCCCAGGAAGTCAGCGACGTGGTGACCACCACCAGTTCGAAAATCGACTCGCCCACATTCCAGCAACGAAAGGTCAAAAGCCGTGTCGTCGTGCAGGACGGACAGACAGTTGGTCTGGCCGGCTTGATCCGGGATACCGCCAGTAACGAGAATTCCGGCTTGCCATGGCTCAAGGACATTCCACTGCTCGGGTCGCTTGTCTCGACGCAGGACAACACCCGCACGCGAACCGAACTGCTGATTTTGCTGACGCCAAGGGTGGTGCAGGACCAGCGTGACGCCAGAGCCCTGACGGACGATCTGCGGGCGAAGCTCAGCCACGCCAATCTGGTGCCGGTCGAGAAGGCGGCTTTGAAGGCGTCGGGATCTTCCGATCCGAATGCGGAAATGATGCAGAAGGACGGGCAATGAATCCTTCTCCCATGGTGGGAGAGGGACCGGGCGATGGTTTCCGGGCCAAAGCCGGATTTGCTTTGATCATCGTTCTCTGGGGCCTGGTGCTGATCGGTTTGCTGATCACCCATCTGACGGCCACCGGCCGCTACGAGGCGCGGATCGCCGCCAACGAGGTTTCGAGCGCATCGGCGGCGACCGCCGCCGATGGCGGGATTCATATGGCGGTGTTTTATCTGACCCACAGCGATCCAAGGTTGCGATGGTCGCCGGACGGCGCGGTACATGACGTCACTATCGGTGGCGCCAAGGTGACCGTGCAAATCCACAACGATGGCGGTCTCATCAATCCCAATCTTGCGCCGGTTACCTTGATGGCGGCGTTGTTCCGGGAACTCGGGGCCGATGCCGGACAAGCAAGCGGTCTGGCGTCGGCGCTGGAAAGCTGGCGTGACATGGCCGTCCAGATGCGGGTCGGCGGCGTCGGCGAAAGGGATTACCAGGCAGCCGGAAAGAATTACGGGCCGCCGGGATCGCCGATGGAAGATCTCGATGAAATGGGACGTATCCTCGGGATGACGCCTGAGTTGGCGGCGTCGACCAGGCCGCACCTTTCTTTGTGGAACCTTGCGGAGTTCCCGCTGGCCGATGTTGCCGATCCCGTGGTTGCAAAAGCCTTGGATCAGGCGGCGCAAAGTCCGGATAATCTGCCGCCGGCGGGAGCGGTTCGCGCCAACCGGTTGACCGTTACCGTCCGGGCATCGGCGACGGTCCGCTCAGGAGCGAGTTTTGTGCGCCAAGCCGTGCTGCGTGTCGGTCCGGGGCTTCAGAAGGGATACCAGATCCTGGCCTGGGAGCGGTTGACCGAATAGGACCGTCCGCCCTTTCTCGTCATGTGTGGACGGTCCCTGCATTGCAAGGGGAAAGTGATGGATAGAGCAGTCAAGTCGGATACGGTCATGTGTACGGCCTATGAGTGCGGTGCACATGACCGCTGGCCCTGATGATACCCGTAGATCGGTTCCCAAATCATTCCCACGAGAATGATGT
>JARLJB010000135.1 GCA_031291415.1 Telmatospirillum sp. | reverse complement strand
TGTCCGCTGGCACCAACCGCGTGGCCGGTGAAGTCATCATATCTAGGAGCTAGCTTACCCAGTGCGGCGGTCGCGAAAAAACGGCGGATTTCTTGTCTAAAATCTCCCGCCGATCTGTCTAAAATCAGCCGCCGCGCTATAGGCGGCACCTGCGGCCGCGAGGAAATCGACATCATCGCGCCCGCGGTGGCCGAAATGCGCGCCGAAGGCTATCCGATCGACGGCCCCTTCCCCGCCGACACCATCTTCCTCAAGGCCCGCGACGGCCACTATGACGCGATCGTCACGATGTACCACGACCAGGGGCAGATCGCGATCAAGCTGCTGGGATTTGAAAAGGGCGTGACGATCCAAGGGGGACTGCCCGTGCCGATCACCACGCCGGCACATGGGACGGCCTTCGACATCGCCGGACAAAACAAGGCCAATGTCGAGGCGATGGCGCAGGCCTTCTTCATCGCCTGCCGCATGGGTGCCGCCCATCGCGCGAACCGCTCGAGTGTTCTGACACATTCAGATGATGTTCCACCCCACGTCACCCCCTCCCCATCAAGGGGAGGGGCTTAGAAGCAAAGGCTCCCTCCCCCTTGTGGGGAGGGCTGGGGTGGGGGAATTGATGGGATTCGTGCGTTGGCATCAGAACACGAGTTTCCGATAGCCGGATCAAAACATAAGGAATCAGAATCGGAAAGGTCGACCAACATACAAAATAAAAATAAGTCCAAGAAAACTTGAGCACAAAAGTGCCAAGAAAAAAATATGGAGGATGAGCATGAAACCGTCGCGTATGCGATACGCCGTGTTATTTATTGTCTGCCTCGTCTACCTGATAACATACCTTGACCGGGTCAACTTGTCGGTTGCCGCACCAAACATCATCGGAGAATTCGGCCTGTCGAAACTCCAATGGGGTCTCGTTCTTTCGGTGTTCTCCTGGACCTACACCATGGGCCAGGTGCCGATCGGCATGCTGGCCGACAAATATGGCGCGCGGATCGTCCTGGCGGTCATCGTCATCGCCTGGGGAACCATGACCGCCCTCACCGGCCTGGTCTGGGGTCTGGGATCGCTGATCGCCGCGCGATTGGCTTTCGGGCTCTGCGAAGCCGGAGCCTTCCCGGCTGCCACACGTGCTCTCGCCCCCTGGATTCCCAAAACCGAACGCGGCTTTGCCCAAGGTGTCACGCACGGGTTCGCGCGCTTCGGTGGAGCCGTCACGCCGGTGATCGCCGCCGTCGCCATCTCCTACTTTGGCTGGCGCGACATGTTTTATGTTTTTTCCTCCTTCGCCATTGTCTGGGGAATTTTCTGGTATGCCTGGTACCGAGACACGCCACGGGAATTTCAAGACAAATGGGGAAAGATAAATCAGGAAGAGATAAATTATATCGAGGAAGGATATAGCAAGACCAAGAAAATAAAGCTGCCATTCCGCGTTCTTTTGAAAAGCCGCAACATGTGGGCTTTGGCGTTAAGCTATCCCTGCTATTGCTACGTTGTGTGGATTTACATGACTTGGTTGCCGCAATTCCTTGCCGAAGCGCATGGCCTGGCAACCGTCAAGATGGGCATCTTCGCCAGCCTGCCTTTGCTGGCCGGTACCGTCGGCGACACGCTCGGCGGTTGGCTCTCCGATCGCATTTGGCAACACACCGGCCGCGGAAAATTCTCCCGTCGCGTCGTCGCCATGACCGGCCTGCTGGTCGCCGCCGCATTCATGATTCCCGGCGCCATGGCAAGCACTCCGGGCTGGGCCATCTTCTTCCTTGCCTGCGCCCTGTTCGGTCAGGAAATGGCGGTCGGCGTCTATTGGGCGGTCTGCCTCGACATCGGCCACGAATACTCCGGCACCGTATCCGGGCTGATGAATACGATGGGCGGCGTGACCTCGGCGATGTCCCCCCTGGTCTTCGCGGCGATTCTGCAATTCACCGGATCCTGGGTTTACCCCTTCATCGTCGCCAGCGCCATGCTGGTCATCGGTGCGCTTCTGTGGCTCAGGATCGACCCCGAGAAACCCCTCGTCGACGAGTTGAACCTGAAGGCCTCACCAGCGCAACGCCTTGACGAAATGACCCGGGAAACTGTATAGCTATTACAACTGGTCTTCTGGTTGGTCCAGTATACCTGTTAAGTGGAGCGATAAAAGAAATGGCAGTTCCGGACATTCATGAGCGAGTTCCCGCGCTTGGCACAAAAATAGTCAAGCAAACGGTGAAAGAGCAAGTCAGCGACAAACTCGCCTACATGATTTGCTCCGGTCTGCTCAGGGTCGGCGACGAGCTTCCCAGCGAGCGGGAACTGGCGGTAACCCTGGGCGTCAGCCGGGAAACGGCCCGTGGCGCCATTCAGACGCTGGCGGCGCGCGGCATGGTCGAGGTTTCGCAAGGGGCCCGCACCCGTGTCATCCGCGCCGATGGTTTCGCCTTGCATGAAGCCGTGGCGACGCTGCGCGAGCTGAAAAACTACACGCCGAAAACCGTTTTCGATGCCCGCCAGGTCGTCGAAAGCGCCGTGGTCCGCGACGCGACCCAGCACATGTCCGCCGAAACGCTGGATCGTCTGGAAAACTTGCTCTCCGTGCAATCGACGCTTTTCGATGACGCTCCAGCCTTCCAGATCTCCGACCGGGAATTTCACGAGACGATCTACCAAAGCTGCGAGAATCCGTTACTGGCGCGTTTCGTCAGCGATCTCTACGCCTATGCCCTTGATGTGCGGCGCATGGCGATGACGCAATCGGGCGCCGTCAAACGCAGTTACGAAGACCACCTGAAGGTCTTCGCCGCCCTTAAGGCCCACGATCCCGAAGCGGTCGTCGCCGCCATGGCGTCGCATCTGATATCCGTATACAACACCTCTCTCGCAGTAATGAATAAATAATAGTTACGAACAACAGTTCTCATATTGGCAAGTATCTCAAATATATGTCATAATAATACTATGCAGTAACAGCATTTTATAAAGGTGAGATATGCGCTTTGGTTGTTGCGGAAGCATGATTTCACCGGAAAAAGATCCATCCGGTATTGAAATTGTCGAGACACTTGCCGAACTGCAATTTGACTATATCGAACTGTCACTGTCGCACCTGACATCGATGGATGAAGCGGCGTTCTCCAAACTCGCCAGGCGCATCGAAAGATCGGGAATTGCGTGCGAGGCCTGTAACAATTTCGTTCCCGCCAGGATCCGGCTGACCGGCCCGGATGCCGATCTCGGCAGCGCCTTGGAATATGCCAAGGCGGCTCTCGACCGGGCCGGTCGCCTGGGCGCCCGAACCATCGTTTTTGGAAGCTCCGGGGCAAAAAACGTACCGGCCGGCTTCCCCCACGATCAGGCTTGGCGGCAGATCGTCCAGTTCCTGCAGGCGCTTGGTCCATTGGCCGCCCCTTACGGCATCACCATCGCCATCGAACCTTTGAACAGGCAGGAATCGAATATCGTCACCTTGGCCGCCGAAGGGCTCAGACTTTCGCGCGACGTCGGCCATCCGAACATCCAGTTGCTCATCGATTTCTATCATCTGAGAAGAGAAAATGAGGATTTCGGAATTCTTCTCGAAGCCAAATCGGCAATAAGGCATGTCCATTTTGCCGAAGTTCGCTCGCGTATTTTTCCAATAGACGATGACGACGACTATCAAACCTTCTTCGATTATCTACAGAAGATTGGATACGACGGTCGTTGCAGCATCGAAGCCTATACCAAGAACTTCGGCTCCGAGGCGCCCCGGGCGCTGGCGATGCTGAAGGCGATCGCCTCGCGGTCGAAGAAATAAACAGGAAACAGAACAACAGTCCAATGAAGCTAGAAGGCTAACGCCATGCAGCACCATGATCAGACAAAAGTCGAACGCGCCGCCCAGGCTCTTCGCTGGAATATCGTTGAGATGGTCGGCCCCAATCAGAAGGGGCATCTGGGCGGTTCGCTGTCGATCGCCGACGTCGTCGCCGCCCTCTATTTTTCCAAGATGCGCCACGATCCCCAAAATCCGACCTGGCCGGACCGCGACCGCTTCATCCTGAGCAAGGGCCATGTCGCCCTGGTTCAGTACGCGGCTTTGGCCGAATGCGGATATTTCTCGAAACGCGAATTTGCGAAATTGAAGACCCTGGGCAGCATGCTGCAGGGGCATCCCGACATCAAACGCACTCCCGGGATCGAAGCCAACACTGGCTCGCTCGGCCAGGGATTGTCGATTGCCTGCGGCATGGCCGCCGGCCTGAAGATGGATGGGCGGAAAAGTCGCGTCTATTGCGTCGTCGGCGATGGCGAGATCGCCGAAGGCCAGATCTGGGAGGCCGCGATGGCGGCATCCCACTACAAGCTCGACAATGTCGTGGCCATTCTCGACCGCAATTGCCTGCAGGCCACCGGGCCGATCGTCAAGCGCTTCAACACCAATCCACTGGTCGAAAAGTGGCAGGCCTTCGGCTGGCATGTCGCGGAAACCGACGGCAACAACGTGGCTGCCGTGCTCGGCGCGCTCGACGATCTCGATGAGGTCGTCGGCAAACCGAAAATCCTGATCGCCCACACGGTCAAGGGGGCTGGTCTCCCCTTCGCCGAAAACAACGCGGCATTCCATAACGGCTCGATGACCACCGAGCAATTCGAAGTGGCGCGCCAGATCCTTTGTGCGCAAGCCGCAGTTTGAGCGAGGAGGTCATCCGATGAAAGTTCAAAATCTCCGAGAAGCCTATGGCCGGACCCTGGTCGAACTCGGCAACGAGAATCCGAATGTCGTGGTTCTCGAAGGCGATCTCGGCAAGTCGACGATGAGTTGCTATTTCGAAGACGCCTTCCCCAAACGTTTTTTTGAAATGGGCATTGCCGAAGCCAACATGACCTCGTTCGCCGGCGGCCTGGCCTTGACCGGCAAGATCCCCTTCACCAATTCCTTCGCCGCCTTCGCGGCGGGCCGTTCCTACGATCAGATCCGTCAGGGAATCTGCCTGCCCAATCTGAACGTCAAGATCGTCGGATCGAGCGCCGGCCTGTCGGACTATGGCGACGGCTCGACCCATCAGACGGTGGAAGACATCGCGATCATGCGGGCTATTCCCAATCTCACCGTGCTGGTGCCCGCCGATGCCATCGAGACCCGCAAGATGACCCGCGCGATGGCCGCCCATCACGGCCCGGTCTACATGCGCGTGACCAGAACCGACCTTCCCGACGTCTCCGGCGAAGACGACGAATTCGTCATCGGCAAGCCCTATCAGATCCGCGACGGCAAGGATGTCGTGATTTTCGCCATCGGCGCCATGGTGGCCAAAGCGCTGGACGCCGCCGACCTCCTGACCGCCAAAGGGCTGTCCGCCCGGGTCGTCAACGTCAGTTCGCTAAAGCCAGTCGACGAAGCCGCCTTGCGGGAACTGGCCCAAGGCATGCGGGGCGTCATAACGGCCGAAGAGCATTCAGTGATCGGCGGTCTGGCCAGCGTCATCACCTATGCCCTGCGCAAGACAGGTCTGCCCGTCGAATGCGTCGGCATCGAGGACAGGTTCGGGCAGTCGGCCGAAAATTGCGAGATTCTCCTCAAGGAATACGGCCTGACCAGCAAACACATCGCCGATGCCGCCCTGTCGGTGGCCGGTACCAGCCACGCGTGATTGGGCGCGCACAGGGCCGCATAAATCAGGAGCGTGATGCCAGCCTAGGGCGTGCCGTCAGTTACTTCAAAGGTTCATCTGCGGGTATTTCGTGGTCGTCATCCCCGCGAAGGCGGGGATCCATGGTTAGAAAAAACGATAATTCTGCGACTAAAGATAGTTGCTGTTGCGGCATGGATTCCCGCTTTCGCGGGAATGACGGGAAAATGTGACAGAAAAACCGTAACTGACGACACGTTCTGGCGCGTCGCGCCTTAAGCAAGGACGAGAAAGATCATGAGCAAGATAGGTTTCATCGGATTGGGGATCATGGGAACGCCGATGGCCGGCCATCTTCAGGCGGCCGGCCATCAGTTGTTCGTCAACACGATCGGCCCGGTGCCGGAGGTATTGAGCAAGGGCGGCGCCAAGGTCTGCGCCAGCGCCAAGGAAGTGGCGGCCAGCGCCGAGGTGATCATCGTCATGGTGCCCGATACGCCGGACGTCGAGAAGGTGCTGTTTTCGCCGGCCGGCGTCGCCGAGGGCCTATCGGCCGGCAAGCTGGTGATCGACATGAGCTCGATCTCGCCGATCGAGACCAAGGAGTTCGCCAAGCGCATCGAGGCGCTGGGCTGCGATTACCTCGACGCGCCGGTGTCGGGCGGCGAG
>JARLJB010000134.1 GCA_031291415.1 Telmatospirillum sp. | reverse complement strand
GTTGGGATTGATGGCGCAATCGCCGTAAACCAGGACCTGATCGGGCAGCAGCATGAAGAAGACCGACGAAACGATGCTCTGGCCGGGCGCCGTCTTGATCAGTTGCAGGGCCGGACGCACGGTGCTGGCCGTCGTATGCACGGCCCCCGACACCAGTCCGTCGACCTCGCCCACCGCCAGCATCACGGTCCCCAGGACCACCGTATCCTCAAGCTGCGTGGCAGCCTGCGGAGCGGTCAGTCCCTTCGACTTGCGCAGTTCCACCATCGGCGGAACATAGCGTTCGCGGATCTGTTCGGGATCAAGAATTTCAATGCTGTCGGGCAGGGTCAGGCCCTGCGCCTCGGCAACCTGACGGATACGGGCCGGATCGCCCAGGAGCACGCAACGGGCAATGCCCTTTTCGTGACAAATCACGGCGGCCTGCAACGTCCTCGGTTCGTCGCCTTCCGGCAGAACGATCCGCTTGTTGGCCTGCTTGGCCAGTTCGACCAACCGGTTCCGGAAGGCCGGCGGCGGCATGCGAAGTTCGCGCGTTTCACCGATCGTCTGCTTGAGCGGCGCCGTCGTCACATGTTCGGCGATGAATTCGATGACCTGTTCCATCCGCTCGCCGTCGTCGATGCTGACATGGCAAGACAGTCCGGCAAGCTTGGCGGCCGTCGCGTAGGTGTCGACCTCGGACGAAACGATCGGCAGGCCGGTCAGCCAATTGGCCGGAATGAGCGAGGCGATCGAACTCGGCATCTCTTCGCCGCAGGTCAGCAGCAAACCGGCCAGCGGCACACCGCGCAAGCTGGCCAGCGCCGAGGCCAGGATGATGTCGCTGCGATCGCCCGGCGTCACCACCAGGGCGCCGGGACGCAGACGGTCGACCATATTTTCGACCGACCGGGCCGCCACGACGATTTCCTGCACCCGTTGCGCCAGATTGCCCGGCCGTAGAACTTTGAGCCCCAGCGCATTGACCAGATCGAGCATGCGCGGCGCGTTGAGACGCGGCGAAAACGGCACGGCGCCCAGCAGCGGAACCTTGCTGTTGATGCGTTCCAGATCTTCGCGCAGACGTGTTCCCTTGGACCCTTCCGGCAATTTGTTGATCAGAATGCCGGCTAGATGCTGTTGCCCGTCGCTGCCGAACTGGCGCACGGCCAAGGCGATGGTCTCGGCCAGGTCCGAAGCTTCGCGGTGCGCCGCGGAAATGACGGGGATCAGATTGGCTGTCAGGCTGCGAGCCATTTCGGCGTTCAGCAGCGAGGCGATCTGCAGATCGGTGTTGGGAATCAATCCTTCGATGATCACCACGTCGTAGCGCGCCCGCACGCTCTCGACCAGGCTGACGACATCTTCCAGCAGCGCCGAGAGCTGGCCCTGCCGGACCTTTTCTTCGGCCTGTGCGAACGGAATCGGCTCGACGGTATTGATATGACACCGATTCTCGGCAAAGAACGTCGACAGATCGACTTCGCCGCTGGCGATCTCCGGCTGCGAAATCGGTTTGATGAAACCGACGTCGATGCCGTCACGCTGCAGCGCCCGCACCAACCCCAATGCCATCGAGGTCAGTCCGACGTCCTGCGACATCGGTGCGAGGAAAAAGGATCTCTGATTGGAATTCTGGCCCATGTCTCTCACTCCCCCGGCCGGCTTGCCGAGCCGGGTACATCTCTACATTCGATAATGACTGGTCCGGGCTCCATGCCCATCTGGACGAAGGGCGATGACTGCTGCCATCGCCCTTCTTTCGGTCCCCTTAGACGCCGGTAAGACCGGCTAGCTCAGCCGCATCGCGAGCAATCATCCATTCTTCGTTGGTCGGAACCACCACGGCGAGCGGTCCCTTGCCCTTGCTGATGACGCCCGACTTGCCGCGGATCGTCGCTTCGTTGGCGGCCTCGTCGAGGACCATCCCGAAGACGCGAAGTCGCTCGACGGTCATCTTGCGAACGGTCGACGAATTTTCGCCGATGCCGCCGGTGAAGACAACCGCGTCAAGACGCGGCAACGATGTGGCGAGCCCGCCGATATGACGCGCCAAACGGTGGACGAACACGTCGAGCGCCTTCTTGGCGCCGTCGTGGCCCTCGGCCGCGGCGCTTTCGATCGCCCGCATGTCGTTGGACAACTCGGAAATTCCGAGCAGGCCGCTCTTCTTGTTGAGGACGGTATCCATCGTGTTGATGTCCCATCCGGCATTGCGGCCCAGATGGACCAGGGCGCCGGGATCGACATCGCCGGAGCGGGTGCCCATCACCAGACCCTCAAGCGGCGTCATGCCCATGGTGGTGTCGACGCTCTTGCCATTCAACACGGCCGTCGCCGAACCGCCGTTGCCCAGATGGGCGATCACCAGCCCATGGTCCTTGGGATTGAGCGACAACAGGCGAATCGTCTCCTCGGCCACATAGCGGTGGCTGGTGCCGTGGAAGCCATAGCGGCGCACGCCATGGTCGCGATAAAGCTCCATCGGCACCGCGTAGAGGTAGGCGGCCGGCGGCATCGTCTGATGGAAGGCGGTATCGAACACCACCACCTGGGGAATCTTCGGCATCTTGGCCAAAGCCGTGCGGATGCCCAGCAGATTGGCAGGGTTGTGCAGCGGAGCCAGATGGTTGTGCGCTTCGATCACTTTCAGAATTTCATCGGTCACCACGACCGAGGCCTTGAAGGCCTCGCCGCCATGAACCATGCGATGGCCGACCGCCTTTACCGAGTTCAGCCAATCATGTTCGGCCAGAACGCGCAGCAACACGTCGAGCGCGGCGGCATGACCTTGTCCGTTCAGCGTCTCGGTTTTCTTGTCCCCGCCAATCTTGGCGGTAATCCGGGCGTCGGTCTCACCCAGACATTCCGCCAGACCAGACATCAACGGCGTCTTGTCGCCGGCCGGAAACAGGGCAAACTTCAACGAGGAGCTGCCGCAATTGATCACAAGGATCAAAGATCCATTCTTCGTCATGACTAATCCCAAAATTAAACGTCAACGGGAGAGGGAACACCCGTCAGGTCAGGTCACCAAGAGCCCGCGTGAGGCCAACAGGCTCCGTGCCCGCTGCACCTGTTCCGCCGTCGGCGTTGGGGTCCGGGCCAGAGGATAGTCGATCCCCAGGCTCTCCCATTTGTGCGCCCCCATTTGGTGGAAGGGCAGGACTTCGACCCGCTCCACCGCCGGGCCAAGAGATACCACAAAATCGGCAAGCGTGAGAATATCCACATCATTGTCGGTGATATCTGGAACCAGAACGTAGCGAATCCACATCTTTTTGCCAAGCCGAACCAATCGCTTTGCGAAATCGAGCGTCGGCTGGAGTGCCTGGCCGGTCAGTTTCAGATGTTTTTCGGGATCGATCTGCTTGATATCGAGCAGCACGAGATCAACCGGATCGAACCAGGCGTCGGGCAGATTGCCGGCCAGAAAGCCTTGCGTGTCGAGCGCGGTGTGAAGGCCGAGTTCGCTTTTGATCCGCTGGAACAGGGCTCCAACAAAGGGCGCCTGCATCAAAGGTTCGCCGCCGGAGATGGTGACGCCGCCGGCCATCCGGAGGAACCCTTTGTAGGGCCGAACCTCGGCCATCGCCTCGTCGAGGGAGAGCGGGCGACCATTGTGCAGCTTCCAGGTGTCCGGGTTGTGGCAGTACTGGCAGCGGAACTGGCACCCCGAGACGAAAAAGATAAAGCGCATGCCCGGTCCGTCGACTGCCGCCCCGGTTTCGACCGAATGGAGATAGCCCGTGGGCAATCCCGGTTCGGCCGACATCCGGTTCAATTGGGCGGCCGACGACGCTTTAGGCATGGCCTTGTCTTTCAGCGGTTTTCCGTCAGGATCCGTCTCACACCTTTTCGTGGAAGGTCCGGCTGATCACGTCGAGCTGCTGCTCGCGGGACAATTTGACGAAATTGACGGCATAACCCGAGACCCGGACGGTGAGCTGCGGATAGAGCTCGGGGTGTTCCATGGCGTCGAGCAGCGTGTCGCGATTGAACACATTGACGTTGACATGGTGACCATTGGCGGCGGCGAAGGCGTCCAGGCAATTGGCCAGATTCCGCTGACGCTCTTCCGGCAGGTGGCCAAGGGCGCCGGGCGTTGCCGAGGCCGTCCAGCTGATGCCGTCGACTGCCGAGCAATAGGGCAGCTTGGCCACCGATGCCCCGGCGGCGACGAAGCCCTTCACATCGCGGCCGTTCATCGGGTTGGCACCCGGAGCGAACGGCGTGCCGCCACGGCGACCATCGGGCGTATTGCCGGTCTTTTTGCCGTAGACGACGTTGGAGGTGATGGTCAGCACCGACTGGGTCGGTGTCGCATTGCGATAGAAGTGCGGCTGAGCCTTGACCTTTTCCATGAAGGTCTGGGTCAACCACACGGCGATGTCGTCGGCGCGGTCGTCGTTGTTGCCATAGGCCGGATAGTCGCCCTCGATGCGGTAATCGACGGCCAGGCCCTTTTCGTCGCGAATGACATGCACCTTGGCGTATTTGATCGCCGAGAGCGAATCGGCCGCCACCGACAGGCCGGCGATGCCGCAAGCCATGGTCCGCAGGATATCGCGGTCGTGCAGCGCCATCTCGATCCGCTCGTAGGCATATTTATCGTGCGAATAATGGATGCAGTTGAGCGCCTTGACATAGGTCTTGGCCAGCCAGTCCATCATCTTGCCGTATTTGGCGACCACCTCGTCATAGTCCAGCACGTCGCCGGTGATCGGCTCGAAACCGGGCGCCACCTTGATCCCCAGCTTTTCGTCGACGCCACCGTTGATCGCGTAAAGCAGGGCTTTGGCCAGGTTGGCACGGGCCCCGAAGAACTGCATCTGCTTGCCGATCCGCATGGCCGACACGCAGCAGGCGATACCATAGTCGTTGCCCCACAGCGGGCGCATGACGTCGTCGTTCTCGTACTGGATGGCGCTGGTGTCGATCGACACCTTGGCGCAGTACTCCTTGAACGCCTGCGGCAGCCTGGTGCTCCACAGCACCGTCAGGTTCGGCTCGGGGGCGGCCCCCAGGTTGTAAAGCGTCTCGAGAATCCGGAAGCTGTTCCTGGTCACCAGCGGGCGGCCGTCTTCGCCGATGCCGCCGATCGATTCGGTCACCCAGGTGGGATCGCCGGAGAACAGCTGGTCATATTCCGGTGTGCGCAGGAAGCGGACGATGCGGAGCTTGATCACCAGATCGTCGATCATCTCCTGGGCTTGTTCTTCCGTCAGCACGCCGGCAGTCAGGTCGCGCTCGATATAGATGTCGAGGAAAGTCGAGATGCGGCCGATCGACATGGCGGCGCCGTTCTGTTCCTTGACGGCGGCCAGATAGCCGAGATAGGTCCACTGAATCGCTTCCCGCGCGTTGTCGGCCGGACGCGACAGGTCGACACCGTATTTGGCACCCATCTTGCGAAGTTCGTCGAGGGCGCGGAACTGCTCGGAAATCTCCTCGCGCAGACGCACCACGTCGTCGGTGAACACCGCGTCGTCGAGATCATGGAACTCGCGCTGTTTTTCATCGCGCAGGAAATCGGTGCCATAGAGGGCAACGCGGCGATAGTCGCCGATGATGCGGCCGCGGCCATAGGCATCGGGAAGCCCGGTGATCACCGCCGATTTGCGGGCCGCCAGAATTTCCGGAGTGTAGATGTCGAAGACGCCGGAGTTGTGATCCTTGCGGTACTTCGTCCAGATCTCATCGACCTCGGGGTCGATCTTGTAACCGTAGGCTTCAAGGCCGCTCTTGACCATGCGCAAACCGCCATTCGGGAAGACCGCCCGTTTCAACGGGGCATCGGTCTGCAGACCGACAATGATTTCGTTGGCGCGATCGATGTAGCCGGCATCATGGGCGGTGATCGACGTCGGGATCAGCGAGACGTCGAGGACGCCCTTGGCCCGCTCCTGCTTCAGCAGTTCGCCCAGCGTCGCCCACAGCTTCGAGGTACGTTCGGTCGGCCCCTTCAGGAACGATCCGTCGCCCTCGTAGGGCGTGTAGTTGGCTTGGATGAAATCGCGGACATCGACACGGGTTTTCCACGTGGCGCCGGCGAAATCCCTCCAGGGATCGACCGAAATATGGGCTTGGGAAACGGCGGTCATCTTGAACTCCTATCCATCTCACCCCGGTCGGGGAAGACGCTGCGGTGACATCAAGGCGGGACTCACGCGACGGCGACAAAACCGAAAGTCGATTTGCCTATCGCGATTTTCGTCCAACGCGCAGAAATCACCTTACTCCGGGTGAGGGATAGGAAAGCGGCGTTTCCCGGGAGCGGTAAAATGGAGATGCGAGCGGTGGAAGACGAGGGGTGACCGGCGGTGAAAAGTCACCCCGTCTCGGTGATCGAAACCGATCACCGCGCCCTCAGCAACTGTCTTTGTCAGGCAGCGGCAGCTTCGGGTAAATCCCGCCATGGCTTGGCGTCCCTGACCAGGGCGTTGAGGATAGTGATGAGCTTGCGGACGCAGGCGATGATGGCGACCTTCTTGGGTTTTCC
>JARLJB010000133.1 GCA_031291415.1 Telmatospirillum sp. | reverse complement strand
GCCAAGTGTGGCGATTTTCTGGACTTTTCGCGGCGCCATTGGATTGCTAGCAATATGTAGATCGGTTTCTATCGTAGAAATCACGATATATTCAAAACACTAAATGCGGCGTCTCGCTTGATCTGAGGCAGATCAAACGTCGTGGCTTTTGCGGAGACGAAGATGAAAAACCAATTGTTGGCGGCTGCGGCCGCCCTGGCGATCGTGACGGCGCCGAGCCTGGCCCGCGCTGAAGCGACGCAGGACATCGCGGCGTTGAAGGTCGAGTCGGCGGCTCTCCAAAAGCAGAACGAGCAGCTCGAGCAAAGGCTCAAGAAGCTGGAGCAGAAGCAGGCGGCTCAGCGCCAGAAGCTGGAGGCGCAGCAGCAGGATGCGGCCCGTCCGTCGCCGACCAGCTTCATGGCGGCCGACCTCCCCTTCCTCAAGGGGGGGCCGGCGTCTTGCGCCCCGCTCACCTTGGACGGCCCGCTGACCTTCTGCGGCATCACCGTCTTCGGCACGGTCGACGCCGGTGTCGGCTGGGTCAGCCACGGCCTTCCGGAAAACGGCAAGAACTATGAGGGAGAATCCCTCATCAACAAATTCACCAATCACCCCTATTGGGGCGTCGCCCAGAACAACCTGCAGCAAACGACGCTGGGTGTGAAAGGCGAAACGGAGTTGCTGCCCGGCCTCTCGGGCGTCTTCATGGCGTCGACTGGAATCAATCCGCAGTCCGGCCAACTCGCCAATATGCCGGGCACGCTGGTCGACAACCAGGGTTTGAACCGCAGCGCCTATTCGTTCTCCGGCGACGGCGGCCGCGGCGGCCAGGCGTTCAACGATCAGCTGTTCGTGGGTTTGGCGTCCCCAGAATTCGGACAGCTGACCTTCGGTCGCCATCGTCCGTTCTCGGTCGACCTGGTGAACGGCTACGATCCGACGGGCGGCTCCTATTCGTTCTCGCCGATCGCGTTCAATGGTCAGTTCGTTCAAGGCCTCGGCGCGACGGAAAGCGCGCGCTGGGATGATTCGTTCAAATACCGCGTGACTTACGGCCCGGTTCATTTCGGCGCGATGTACAAATTCGCCGACGGCAATAGCGGCTGCAATTATATCGGAACGCTGGTCTCGCCTAAAACGACGGTGCAGACCTGCTACCCGTCCCATGATGACGCTTACCAGTTCAACCTTGGTGGAACCTACGGAGCCTTGGAGCTTGACGCGGTCGGCGGCGTCTATCACCAAGCGGTGGTCATCGCGGGCGGCAATTCCCCGCTCAGTTCGTCGCAGCTGCTGGGCGCCAGCGTCTTCACGAGCAATACCGGCATCGCCGTCAATTCGACCGGCCTCAATGCCAATACCCTGCAGGCGCTTATTTCCGATAACGTCGGTTTCGCGGTCGCGGCAAAATATACCTGGAACCAATTCAAGTTCTTTGCGGGATATGCGCATGATGAGTTGCAAAACCCGTCGAACAATGTCGGTATCGGCGCCCAGAACGACCAGGGCGGCTACCAGCTGAGTTCGGTCAACAATGCCTTTTATGCGCATCCGAAAGTCTTGCAGACCGTCTGGGCCGGCGTGCGCTATGCCTATAATCCCCAGACGGATTTCGTCGGCGCTTATTACCACGTGAGCCAGAACCAGTTTGGCACGCTGGGTCAGAACGCGACCTGCGGCGCCGCCACCCAAAACGCCAAGGCCGCGCAATGCGCGGGCGACCTGAATGCCGGCTCCGTCTATGTCGATTACCACTTCACCAAGCGGTTCGACATTTACGCGGGCATGGAAGTTTCGACGGTGAGCGGCGGCATCGCCGGCGGCACGGTCTCGACTTCCGGCACGCTCACCGCCCTGGGCTTCAATTATTACACGAACTGGGCTCCGGTGGCCGGCGCCCGCTTCACCTTCTGATCGCAAGGCTTCGGCCCGGTCTCAGGGAATCAGGTCCCGCGAGCCAAGGCTCGCGGGATTTTTGCTTCTCCGATCGCCGCCTACGCCTTGCCAAGCGCGGGCGCCAAGTTTAGCAAGGCCGCAGTTTTCTAAAATCTGCGACCACGAGGCAAATCATGGCGAGCTACAATATTTTCCTGCTGCCGGGCGATGGCATCGGCCCCGAAGTGACGGCCGAGGTCGAAAAAGTCGCCAAGGTCATTTCGGACGCGGGCTTCGCCAGTTTTGAATTCGAGAAGGGTCTGGTCGGCGGCTCGGCTTACGACGCCCACGGCAAGGCGATCAGCGAAGCCGACATGGCGCGCGCCCAGGCGGCCGACGCCGTGATGCTCGCCGCCGTTGGCGGCCCGAAATGGGCCAATGTGCCTTATGACGTGCGCCCCGAAGCCGGCCTGTTGCGCCTGCGCAAGGATCTGGGCCTGTTCGCCAACCTCCGCCCCGCCGTCTGCTATCCCGCGCTCGCCGACGCGTCGGCGCTGAAACGCGAGATCGTCGAAG
>JARLJB010000132.1 GCA_031291415.1 Telmatospirillum sp. | reverse complement strand
CTGCGCGTCACCCCCGAAGAGGAATCCGAAGGTCTCGACATCACCCAGCACGGAGAGGTCATTCACTGACCGTCAATTCCCGGCACCTGGTCATATCTCAAGAGAGGGGGCGTCACCGACGCTCCCTCTTTTTTTCGGGCGCGGCCGGCGCCCGCAACTGGATCTGCATCCGGGAGAGACCAGCCAAATGCCGCCGACAAAACGGACATTGACAAAAACGCGCCCCTCCAGCGCGTAAGCATCACCTATTTTTAAATTGTTCCTCACATCTTCCTCGCTATACTGCGCCGCGATAACCCTTCCGGAGGAATTCATGGCGGAGAGCCCGTTTGACGTTGCCGGCATCGGCAACGCCATCGTCGATGTGCTCGCCCATGCCGACGACACTGTTTTGCAAAGCCTGGGTGTCGCCAAGGGCGTGATGACCCTGATCGACGCCGATCGGGCCGAGGCGATCTATGCGGAAATGGCGCCGTCCATCGAATGTTCTGGCGGCTCGGCGGCCAACACCATCGCTGGAATTGCCGGGCTTGGCGGCAAGACGGCCTTCATCGGCAAGGTCAAGAACGATCAACTGGGAAGCGTCTTCCGCCACGATCTGAAAAACCAAGGCGTGATTTTCAACACGCCGGCCGCAGAGGATGGCAATTCGACCGCCCGCTGCATGATCCTGGTGACGCCGGACGCCCAGCGCACCATGCAGACGTTTCTGGGAGCCTGTATCGAACTCGGACCCGAGGATATCGACCCCGATATTGTAGGTCGGGCTCAGGTGACCTATCTGGAAGGATATCTTTGGGATCCACCGCAGGCCAAGGAGGCCTTCCGTAAAGCAGCGACGATCGCCCATGAGGCCGGGCAAAAGGTTGCCCTGTCGCTGTCCGACCCCTTTTGTGTTGAGCGCCACCGTGCCGAGTTTCTCGAACTGATGACCGATCATATCGACATCCTGTTCGCCAACGAGGCCGAGATCACGGCGCTTTACCAAACCGGTTTCGACGACGCCATGACCCGGCTCAAAGGCCACGTCGGGGTTGCCGCCCTGACACGCGGTGCCCGGGGTTCGGTGGTGGTGTCGGGTGACACGGTGGTCTCGCAGACGGCCGAACCGGTCGCCGCGGTGGTTGATACCACCGGCGCCGGCGACCTCTATGCTGCCGGCTTTCTCTACGGCTTCACCCAGGGCCGCGACCTGGGAACTTGCGCCCGGTTGGGCGGCATATGTGCCGCCGAAATCATCGGGCATATCGGGGCTCGCCCGGCGGTTGATCTCGCCCGGCTGGTCACCCACACGCTTACCCATACGGTTTGACACATGGATCTTCGTAATATTGCCATCATCGCCCACGTCGACCACGGCAAGACAACCTTGGTCGACGCCATGCTCCGCCAATCCGGAACCTTCCGGGCCAATCAGCAGGTTGCTGAGCGGGTGATGGATTCCAACGATCTGGAAAAAGAACGCGGTATCACCATCCTGGCCAAATGCACCTCGGTGCAGTGGAAAAATACGCGCATCAACATCGTCGACACCCCCGGCCACGCCGACTTCGGCGGGGAAGTGGAACGCATCCTGTCGATGGTCGATGGCGTTGTCGTTCTGGTCGATGCCGCCGAAGGCCCGATGCCGCAGACCAAGTTCGTCACCGGCAAAGCCCTGGCTTTGGGCTTGCGCCCCATTGTGGTGATCAACAAGGTCGACCGCGGCGACGCCCGGCCGCACCAGGTGCATGACGAGGTCTTCGATCTGTTCGCCGCTCTCGACGCCACCGATGAGCAGCTCGATTTCCCGACGCTGTTCGCCGTCGGCCGCGACGGCTGGGCCGACGAGAGCCTGGAAGGGCCGCGCAAAGATCTGTCGACCCTGTTCGACCTTATCGTCAGCCATGTCCCGGTTCCCGAACACGATCTGGACGCGCCGTTCAGCATGCTTGCCACGACGTTGGAGGCCGATCCCTACCTCGGCCGCGTGCTTACCGGGCGCATCCATTCCGGCAGCGTCAAGCTGAACCAGTCGGTCAAATCGCTGTCCCGCGACGGCAATCTGATCGAACAGTTCCGGATTGCCAAGATTCTCGCCTACCGCGGCATCGAACGGACGGCGCTCGACGTTGCCGAGGCCGGTGATATCGTCGCCGTCTCCGGAATGACCAAGACGACGGTTGCCGACACCATCTGTGCGCTTGACGTGACCGACGCGATCTATTCCCAGCCGATCGACCCGCCGACCCTGGCGATGACCTTCGCGGTCAATGACAGCCCGCTGGCCGGCCAGGAAGGCGACAAGGTGACCAGCCGCGTCATCGGCGCGCGCCTGATGCGCGAGGCGGAAAGCAACGTGGCCATCCATATTCGCGAGACCGACAGCAAAGATGCTTTCGAAGTGGCCGGCCGCGGTGAATTGCAGCTTGGCGTCTTGATTGAACAGATGCGCCGCGAAGGCTTCGAACTGTCGATTTCGCGTCCCCGCGTTCTGTTCAAGACCGACGAGAAGACCGGTGAACGCTTGGAGCCGGTCGAAGAGGTGTTCATCGACGTCGACGAGGAATATTCCGGTGTCGTCGTCGAAAAGATGAGCATGCGGAAAGCTGAAATGACCGGCATGAAGCCGTCGGGCGGCGGCAAGCTCAGGGTCACCTTCCTGGCTCCGTCGCGCGGTCTGATCGGCTATCACGGCGAGTTTTTGACCGATACCCGCGGCACCGGCCTGATGAACCGGATGTTCCACAGCTACGTTCCCTACAAGGGGCCGATCGAGGGACGGCGCAATGGCGTCCTGATCTCCAACGGCGCCGGCGAAACCGTGGCCTATGGGCTTTGGTACCTGGAAGAGCGGGGACCATTGTTCCTCGGTCCCGGCGTCAAGGTCTATGAGGGGATGATCATCGGCGAGCATTCGCGTGGCAACGACCTCGAGGTCAACTGTCTGAAGGCCAAGCAGCTCACCAACATCCGCACGACCAGCAAGGACGAAGCGGTGCGTCTGACGCCGCCGCGCAAGATGAGCCTTGAGCAGGCGGTCGCCTATATCGACGACGATGAATTGGTGGAAGTGACGCCGAAGAGCATCCGTCTGCGCAAACGCTATCTCGACTCCAACGACCGCAAGCGGGCCAATCGCCAGAAGGAAAGCTGATCCGCATGCCCGCCGGCTCGCCCTGCGTCGACGTCTGCAAGATCGTCCAGAGAACCGGCTATTGCCGGGGCTGTGGACGATCGGTGGTGGAGATCAGGGAGTGGCAGCGGGCCTCGGAAACCGAGAAGGCGGCGATTCTGCTTCGTCTGCCGGACCGGATGCGCGCGATGACCGACGCGGATCGGCTAGGGTAGGGGGTATTAGAGTTCCGCACCGGTGGTGCGTCGACCCGCCCTGGATGAAACACGAGTGGCACCGGCGTCCCTGCCGGTGTTTCCGCAGCCAGGCGGCCCCATTCCGGCTCACGCCGGAACACCGGCAGGGACGCCGGTGCTACTCTGACAATTTGTTTTTTCCTCGCGGCGTGCGTCAAATCTGACGCGTCCGCGCCCGGCGAGCGACATAAATATAAGCGAGGAGCGTGATGCGGGAATCCGCATCACGCTCTAAGCCGACAT
The DNA here is from genome assembly GCA_031291415.1 of Telmatospirillum sp. GTDB lineage: Bacteria > Pseudomonadota > Alphaproteobacteria > Rhodospirillales > Magnetospirillaceae > Telmatospirillum. Next base: position 19,257 of record JARLJB010000132.1, on the reverse strand, counting down.
CTGATCGAGCCGGTCGACCCGTCTCAGCGTCTTGAAGCGCCAAGCCCAAATCCCGACTACCAGAATAGTGCCGAGGCCACCCAGGATGACCGCCGGAACGCTACCGAACCAGGCGGCGGTCATTCCCGATTCGAACTCCCCCAATTCGTTGGAAGCGCCGATGAACACCAGATTGACGGCGCTGACACGGCCGCGCATGGCGTCCGGCGTCGCCAGTTGGACCAGTGACTGGCGGATGTAGACGCTGACCATGTCGAAAGCGCCGATTGCCACCAATGCCGCGATCGACAGCAGAAAACTGGTCGACAGGCCGAAGACGATGGTGGCCAGGCCATAGCAGCCGACACAGGCGAACATGATGTGGCCGAGACGATGTCGGGGTGGGCTGTGGGCCAACAGAAAGGCGCAACTGGCGGCACCGACCGCCGGGGCGCTGCGCAGAAGGCCCAGCCCCCACGGGCCGACATGCAGGATGTCGCGGGCGAAGACCGGCAGCAGGGCGGTGGCACCGCCAAATAGGACCGCGAACAAATCGAGCGAGATGGCACCCAGCAGGATCGGATTGTCCCGCACGAAGCGGACACCGGCCAGCAGCCGGTGGATGATCGGGCTGTCGTCGGCAGCCGGCCGCAAACGACGTTTTACCCGACTCGTCGCCATAACGGCGATCAGAAGCAGGACGGCGACGGTTCCATAGACCGTGTCGGGACCGCTGCCATAGAGCACGCCGCCCAGCGCCGGTCCGGCGACAACCGCCACCTGAAAAGCTTGCAGATTCCAGGCGACCGCGTTGGGAAAATGCTCGCGGGAGACTAACAACGGGACCAGCGACGACATGGCCGGTCCGAGAAAGGCCCGCGCGATACCGAATACCGCCATGGTGGCGAGAATAGGCAGGAGTCCTGCCGGCCCACCGCGACTGAGGACCAGCAAAGTGACGGCGCACAGAGTTTCGATGGCAAGGCTGGTGGCCATGACGCTGCGTCGTTCGACGCGGTCGGCGACATGACCGGCCACCAGCGACAGCAAGACCTGCGGCAAGAACAGCACCAGTCCGAGCAGACCGAGGTCGAACGGCTGATGCGTCAGGTCATAGACCTGCCAGCCGACCGCCACGCTCAGCATCATCTGGCCGCCACCGGCGGCGACGCGCACGGCCATGAACAAACGAAAATCGGGGTATTGCAGCGCTGCGCCGGCGGGGACCGCGGGAGGAGTGACGGAAGACGGCATGTGATGTCGCTCTTATATCTGCTGGGCGACGCCGCAAGCGGGGCGACGCAAAAATGACGCTTGAGCCCTGTGGCCCGTTTCGCCAATCATGCGGATTCAAATGGCCGGGAGAATTGAATAACCATGGAAATCAACGAGATTGCCGAAACCATTGCCGAGCGCGAAGCCAAGGACGAGAAGGAGGATGGGTTTCGCCGCCGCACGGCCCTCCTGATTTCCGTCCTGGCGATGATTTTGGCGATTACCGCCATCGGCGCTGGAAAGACCTCGAAGGAACTGATCGGGACGGCCATCACAGTCTCCGATACCTGGGCGTTCTACCAGGCGAAGGGGACGCGCGAGACGGCGACCAAGCTTGCCATCGACACGGTCGAGGCGCAACTGGCCGCCCCCGCCGTCACGCCGGAGGTCCGCAAATTGCTGGAAGACCAGTTGCAGCGCTATCGCGATGCGGTCACGCATTACGAAACCGAGGCCGACGGCAGCGGGCGCAAGGAATTGGCAAGCAAGGCGCGGTCCCTTGAACATGAACGGGAAACCCTGGAAGTCCGGGAAAACCATTTTGCCTTGGCTGAAGGGCTGTTGCAGATCGCCATCGTCTTGGCCTCGGCCGGGGTTACCACCGGAGCCCGGTTTCTCGTCAAGGGTGCCGCCGGGTTGGGGGGCGTCGGAGCCTTGTTGGCCGTCGACGCCTTCACCTTGCTGGTAATTCTCCCGATTTGACACAGTCGGCCAGACGGTCGTTGGCCCGCTGGTCGGCGCCCGAAGGCAGGGGGGCGGCCGGGTTCCTGATCCAGGCGATGATGTCGTTCAGCACGATCTTCGCTTCCAGATCGCGTAGCAGCATATGGTACCCGCTGGCGTAAAGCGCATGGGTTGCCGCCTTCGGATCGTCGGGCAAGGCGGCCATCGCCGCCAGGGTCGGTTCGGCCGGCACCACTTCGTCGTTGTCGCCATAAAGCAGTAAAGTGGCGACATGCAGCTTGGCTGGGGAACGGGCCGCATCATCCATCAAATCACACAGCCCGTGGATGGCGTCGACCCGGGTTTCCTTGATGACCAGCGGATCGCGGCTCAAGCGTCGCAGCATGTCGATATTGTCGCTCGGCCGGATGTGAAGACCACGGCCGGTCAGCGTCATCCAGGGCATCGTGTGCGAGGCGATCCAAAGGGCGGCGCGTTGTACGATGGACATGCTGGTGCGTCCCCACACCGCCGGCGCCGATAAGATGATGCCGGCGACCTTCGGGGCGTCCGGGCGGGCCATGGTGACCATGACAACGGCGCCGCCCATGCTTTCTCCCAGCAGATAAAGCGGTTTGCCGGGATAGCGGGCCGATAGAAGGCGGATTGCGGCGATCAGATCGTCGGTCATTGCCTTTTCGCCGGCCCAGTAACCGGTGTCGGGCGCGGCGCCAAAGCCGCGCTGATCATAGGCGTAGACGGCGATACCGGCTTCGGCCAGGACCTTGCCGGGATCGTCGAAGGCCAGACTGTAATCGTTGAAACCGTGCAGCCCGATGACGACGGCTTCGGGATCGCCGGGCGGCAGCCAGGATCGCAAGGGCAGGCGGACGCCGTCGTCGGCGACGATGGCGTCCGTATCCAATCGGGCCTCGGTGATCCTTGGCCCAGGTTCCATGATCGTCGGCGTGCAAGCGGAAAGGAGAAAACCGATCATGACGGCAAGGATCGGCAGTCGGCGCATCACGAAAGTCGCGCAGACGGGGGCGCGGCGATCGGATCATGTCGGGTCAGCCGCAGGAAGATGTCCTCGAGATCCGCTTCCTCGGTGATCAGGTCGATGATGGAAAGACCCGCGGTATCGAAGGCGGCCAGAATGGCGCCAATCTTGATCCGGCTCGGTTTGAAGCGGAAGGTCAGGCGCCGCCGGTTTTTCAGTTCAGGATTGAAGGCGGCCAGCACCGGCGGCGTTTCTTCCAGATCGCGGTCGACGACGACCGTGAGCATCTTGCTGTCGAGGCGATGCAGCAAGGCCTGAGTCTCTTCATCGGCCACCACCTTGCCCTGATCGATGATGGCGATCCTGTCGCACAGTTCCTCGGCTTCCTCGAGGTAGTGGGTGGTCAGCAAGATGGTTGTGCCGGCGTCGTTCAGGCCTTTGACATAAGCCCAGAGCTGCTGGCGCAACTGGATGTCGACGCCGGCGGTCGGCTCATCGAGGACGAGAACCGGCGGGTTGTGGACCATCGCTTTGGCGACCAACAGGCGCCGGCGCATGCCGCCCGACAGGGTGCGGGCGTAGGCATGCGCCTTATCGGCCAGTCCGACCGCTTCCAGAATTTCGTCGGTGCGCCGCTCGGCGGCGGGCACGCCATAAAGGCCGGCCTGGACCTCAAGCATTTCGCGCGGGGTGAAGAAGGGATCGAGATTGAGTTCCTGGGGAACCACGCCGATCGCCGCACGGGCCATCCGTTCGTCGTCAACCGTGTCATAGCCCCAGACATAGGCATGACCCGACGATTTCACGACCAGACCGGCGAGGATATTGATCAGAGTCGATTTGCCGGCGCCGTTGGGGCCCAAGAGACCGAAAAACGAACCGCGCGGGATAGTCAGGCTGACGGAGTCGAGCGCCAGTTTTGCTTCCTGACGTCCTCGGGCCCGGTAGGTCTTGGAAAGCAGGCGTGTCTCCACCGCGTAGTCGGGGAGGTTTTGCGCTTTCGGCCGTGAGATGGAAGCTGGCATGATCTCGACAGAGAAGGGATTTGATTGGCTAGCTGCAATGGGTATCATCCGCCAAGCCGCAGGGTCAATGATTTGCGCCGAACTGAAGGATGATCGAGATGGTCAAGGACGTGGTCACGGTGAACAGCACAACGATCGCTTGCGAGGGCAAGGGCCCGGAGTCCGGTCATCCCAAGGTCTATCTGACGTTCAAGCCGGGCGACCAGGAGATCGTTTGTCCTTATTGCAGCAAGACATTCGTCCTGGCCGAAGGGGTCGACGTCGGCCACGGCCACTGAGATGAGCGAGACACCGCTCAAGAACCTTTATCTGGTCGATGGTTCCGGCTTCATCTTCCGCGCCTTCCACGCATTGCCGCCGATGAGCAATCCGGCCGGAACGCCGGTCAACGCGGTGTTTGGCTTCGTCAACATGTTGATGAAACTGCTCACCGATTCGGATGCCGATCATCTGGCGGTGATTTTCGATGCCGCGCGCCTCACATTCCGCAACGAGATTTACCCCGCCTACAAGGCCCAGCGCCCCGATCCGCCGGAGGAATTGGTGCCGCAATTCGCGCTGATTCGCGACGCGGTGCGGGCCTTCAACCTGCCTTGCATCGAGATGTCCGGTTTCGAGGCCGACGACCTGATCGCCACCTATGCCCGGCTGGCGGTCGACAAGGGAGCCAAGGTCACCGTCGTTTCCTCGGACAAGGACCTGATGCAACTGGTCGGCGACCACGTCGGCATGTTCGATCCGATGAAGAACCGCGTCATCGGAGCGGCCGAGGTGTTTGAGAAGTTCGCCGTCGCTCCCGACAAGGTGGTCGATGTGCAGGCTTTGGCTGGCGATCCGACCGACAATGTGCCGGGCGTGCCGGGGATCGGCATCAAGACGGCGGCGCAATTGATCGACCAATTCGGCGATCTCGATACCTTGCTGGCGCGGGCCGGCGAGATCAAGCAGCCGAAACGCCGGGAAAGTCTGCTTGAGCATGCCGATGCGGCTCGCGTCTCCCGTCAGTTGGTGCGTCTCAAGAACGACGTTCCGGTGGTCGAGACGCTGGAAAGCTTCGCGGTCCGCGATCCCGACCGCGAGACTCTGCTGGCTTTTCTCGATACCCACGGTTTCCGCAGTATCCGGGCTCGCCTCGCGCAGGGGCAGCCGACCAGGACAGCCCCGTCGGCCGTGGCGGGGACGCCGGAGGCATCGGGCCAGGTTCTCGCGCAGCAGCCGGCGGTCGCCATCGACTACGAACTGGTGATCGATGCGGCCGTCCTCGACCGCTGGGTGGCCGAGGCGCGCAAGGCCGGTATCGTCGCCGTCGACACCGAGACCAATTCCCTTGATCCATTGCGCTGCGATCTGGTCGGCGTGTCGCTGTCCACCAGGCCGGGGCGGGCCTGCTACATTCCGGTTCTGCACAGTCAAGCTGGCGCCCAGGGGCAACTCGATCTCGGCGGAGCGGCGGCGGCGGATGGTCCGCAACCGTTGCCGAAAGCGCTGATCATCGAAAAGCTGAGGCTTCTCCTCGAAGACCCGGCCGTCCTCAAGATCGGCCACAACATCAAGTTCGACATCCAGGTGCTGGCCGGTTGCGGCCTTTCCGTCGATCCGATCGACGACACCATGCTGCTGTCCTATGTCCTGGAAAGCGGCGCGCATGGCCATGGCATGGACGAACTGGCGAGCCTGCATCTCGGTCACAAAAATATATCCTACGCCGAGGTGTGCGGGACCGGCCGGGCGCAGATCACCTTCGACAGGGTGCCGCTCGACAAGGCGGTGGCCTATGCCGCCGAGGACGCCGACATCACGCTGCGCCTGTACCACGTGTTCAAGCCGCGGCTGGTGCCCGAGCATCTGACCACCGTCTATGAAACGCTGGAGCGTCCCCTGGTGCCGGTCCTGGCCGACATGGAACGGGCCGGCATCAAGGTCGACAAAGCCGAGCTGCAGCGTATGTCGGTCGAATTCGGTCGGCGGATGGAGGACTACGAGCGGGACATCTGCCTGTTGGCCGGCATGGACTTCAATATCGGCTCGCCCAAGCAACTGGGCGAAGTGCTGTTCGACAAGCTCGGTTTACCGGGCGGCAAGAAAAGCGCCAAGACCGGAGCCTATGGCACCGGCGCCGACGTGCTTGAAGACTTGGCGCCGATGCATCCGCTGCCGCGCAAAGTGTTGGACTGGCGTCAGCTGGCCAAACTCAAAAGCACTTACGCCGATGCCCTGGTCGACCAGATCAATCCGGCCACCGGGCGGGTGCACACCAGTTTCGCCATGGCGGTGACCAGCACCGGACGACTATCGTCGTCCGATCCCAACCTGCAGAACATCCCCATTCGGACCGAGGAGGGGCGTCGCATCCGCCGCGCCTTTATCGCCGAGCCGGGCTTCAAGCTACTGTCGGCCGACTATTCGCAGATCGAACTGCGTCTGGTCGCCCATGTCGCCGACATCGCCGGATTGAAGCAGGCCTTTCGCGACGGGGCCGACATTCATGCGATCACCGCGTCGCAGGTCTTCGGCGTCCCCGTCGAGGGCATGGATCCGTCGATCCGCCGCAAGGCCAAGGCGATCAATTTCGGAATCATCTATGGCATCAGCGCCTTCGGCCTGGCGCAACAGCTGGGCATCACCAACGGCGAGGCCAAGCAGTATATCGACGCCTATTTCGCCCGCTATCCGGAGATCCGCCGCTATATGGACGCGACCAAGGAACTGGCCAAGCGGCAAGGGTGGGTGAGCACGCTGTTCGGGCGCAAATGTTTTGTCCAGGGGATCGCCGACCGCAATCCGGCAATGCGGGCCTTTTCCGAACGGGCGGCCATCAATGCGCCGATTCAAGGCGGCGCCGCCGATATCATCAAGCGGGCCATGATTCGTCTGCCCGGCGTTCTGTCGGCCGAAGGCCTTTCGGCCCGTATGTTGCTGCAGGTTCATGACGAACTGGTCTTCGAGGTCCCCGAGGCGGAGATCGACGCCACCAAGGCGGCGGTCAAGCGGGTGATGGAAGGTGCCGCCGTCCTCGATGTGCCGCTTCTGGTCGAAATGGGCGCTGCCCTCAGTTGGGCCGAGGCCCACTGAGGGCAGCGTGCCGTCATCACTTGCCGCGCAGAATGCCCGCCGAGACGCACCCCTCGTCGCAATAGCAGGCGAAATGCCCGGCCATGGAACCGCAAAGACCATGCCGGCAGGGGAGATTTCCGGTCAGCATGACGTCGGCGCAGGCGGCCTCGTCCAGCGGTTGGTCGGGGTCGTCGTGACAGTCGAGTGCGTGCCAGGTGACGGAACGCGGGTCGACGTCGACCGCTTGAACCCCTCGGAGTTTGGCGAGGACCTGTCTGGCCAGGTGCGGGTAGTGGCGGATCGCTTCGTCGGAAGAGAGAGATTTCATCGCAGTTCTCCACCAAAAGACAGCCTTCGAAGGGATGATCTTGTCTAAATATTCGCACATGCGAGATAAATATTGTGCAAGTGCGAAATGGGCAGAACGGGCGAGGATCGCTCATAATGGCGATCCAATGCAGTTAACGCATCGCTGATGGAAATATCGTAACAAATTATAAATTATTCAATTAAAATTTACTATTACAAAAGTCCGAATACAGCCGGTATCTGTACGCCAAAGTTCATGATACATGAGGAAAACACCCCAAAGTCCGGGCGGTCCGCGAAGTCGGGCATCCAGCGGGAAAAACGTCGTACGGTTGTGCCGAAGACATGAAATGATCGGCAGGGGTGTCCTTGGCCATGCCGTGCATGACCGGAGCCGGACTTGCTCCAAGCGACGACGGGTTCTATTGTCGGCCGGTGATTGAAGGAGACAAACCCGTGTTGGACCGCCTGCAGAACCAGATCGCCTTTATCCTCGAAATCGACAAGATGAAGACGATCCTGCGGCAGAATGTTCCGATTACCGAACCGCACCGGCAGGAGAACGACGCCGAGCACTCCTGGCATCTGGCGATGATGGCGTTGCTGTTGGCCGAACATGCCGACGAGCCGGTGGATGTGGCGCGTGTCGTTTCGATGGTCCTGATTCACGATGTCGTGGAAATCGATGCCGGCGATACTTTCATCTATGACGACAAAGCTCAGCAGGACCAGGTGGAGCGCGAGAATAAGGCTGCCGATCGATTGTTCGGCATGCTTCCGGCCGACCAGGCGTCCTATTACCGGGCGCTGTGGGATGAGTTCGAGGCACGGGTGACGGCCGATGCCCGTTTCGCCCGCGCCATCGACCGTCTGCAGCCGGTCCTGCTCAATGTGGCGACCAAGGGGCTGCGGTGGCGGGTCCACGGCGTGACCGCCGACCGGGTCCTGGCCCGTAACAAGGTGATCGGCGACTCGTCGGAAAAGTTGTGGGACTACCTGCAGGGGCTGGTCGCCCGAATGGTTTCCGAAGGATATCTGCCGGCGGGCCCGACACCAGCCGAATAGCGTGTCTTCTCCAAGAGAAACTTCAGGGTTTTTTCTTTACCGATGACGCAACCAAAGATATTTATTGTGGAATAGAAAATCGCGTTTTATTCGCGGTTGCACCCGTAGCCTGGGAGCATTCCATGCCAAATCTCTCATCGGTTTCCAAGGCGTTGCTCTGCTCCTGTTTGCTCTCCGGGCTGATCGTCGTTTTGGCTGGACTGGTATGGCTGAACTTCGACGCCGCCGCTTTCGTCATCGCCGCTGTCTGCCTGGCGGTCGGGATCGCCCAGATCTGGTGGCTATTGCGGGCCAACTATTTCATCTTGAAGGCGTTGACAGCGGTCGAAGCGGCCGCCAGCGGCAATCTTGACCGGCGGATTATCGGTATTCCCGGTACCGGTCGATTGGCCCGGATGCTTCACAACATCAACCGCCTGCTCGACTTGACCGAAGCCTTTACCAAGGAGGCCGACGCGGCGATGTCCTACACGGCCGAAGGCCGTTATTTCCGCCATATCCTGACCGATGGCCTGCTCGGGGAATTTGGAGATCACGCCAAGGTCATCAACGCGGCCCAGGCGTCGATGGAACGTAAGAGCAAGGACTTCACCGTCGAGGCAGGCAACATTGGCCGGTCGATCAAGGAGGCGAGCGCCGGGGTGGCGGCGACCGCGACCGAGATGGAGGCGACAGCCAGGCAGATGTCGTCGATCGCCAGCGACACCTCGCATCAATCCTCGACGGTGGCCGAGGCGGCGAGCGAGGCATCGGTCAATGTCGAAAGGGTCGCCGTCGCGGTGGAAGACGTCGCCTTGGGGATCGAAGATGTGGCGCGGCAGATCAAGCAATCGGCGACCATCGCCAGCAAGACAGCCGACGCGGCCAACGACACCGAACGGGCGATCAATGGTTTGGCCGGCGCCGCCCAGAAGATCGGCGAAGTGATCACCCTGATCGAGGACATTGCCGGCAAAACCAATCTTCTGGCGCTCAATGCCACGATCGAAGCGGCGCGGGCCGGGGACGCCGGCAAGGGGTTCGCGGTTGTCGCCAACGAAGTCAAGCATCTGGCCAATCAGACGGCTAAGGCGACCGAGGAGATTTCCGGGCAGATCGACAGCATGCGCCAGGCCACTGCCGACGCGGTGACGGCCGTGCGGGGCATCGCTCAGATGATTCGCGACATCCACCAGACCTCCGGCGCCATCGCCCAGACGACCGATGGCCAGAACGCCGCGGTTGCCGAAATCAGCCGAACCATGCATGACGTGGCGGAACGGGTCCAACTCGTCGCCGGGACCATCGGCAAGGTGGCGACGGTGGCGGAAACCGCCACGGCGGCGGCTGAACAGGTATTGGTGGCGGCCGGCGACCTCGCCCATCGGACGGTGGCGATGGACGGTGACATCGATGCCTTCGTCGCCCGTGTCAGTGCCGGCGCCCGCCGGCTGTGAGATCACGCCGGCGGCTTTCCCGGCGTCAGGATCTCGGGGGCGACCAGCGTGGGGTTGATCAGGCTGGCGAGAATGTGGTCGCGCCAGGCTCCGTCGAGGAAAAGATAATCACGGGCATAACCTTCGACGGCAAAGCCGAGGGAGCGCAGGACACGGCCACTCCGCTCGTTGGTCGGCAAGTAGCTGGCGGCGATGCGGTGCAGGCGGAGCCCGCCGAAGGCAAAGGCGATGACCGCCCGGGCGGCTTCCCGCATCAGGCCCTGGCCGACCATATTGCGGTCGAGGCCGTAGCCCAGGAAACAGGATTGGAACGGCCCCCGGACGATATTCGTCAGGTTGCATTCGCCGATGATCTCCGGCGCCGAGTCGTTTCTCAGCCGCATCATGAAACAGGCCGACAGTCCTCGCTCGTACTCGCTTCGCAGGTCGAGCGAGCGGCGTCGCCAGTAGTCGACCGCGTAATAGTCATCCGGCCTGGGCGGCGACCACGGCGCCAAATGGTCGCGGTTGGACGACACGAACGCCGCCATCAGTGGCGCGAGGCTGGGGTCGGCCAAGGTAATGCGCAACCGCTCGGTGAGAAGATCCGGGTAGTGCGGTGCCTTCATGACGTTGAGAAATAATGATTGCATGATGTGTCACCAGGATGTTCTCCGGAAAGACGCGTCACTGCAAGAACGCTTTGCAGAAGGGTCCTCGAACGATCGGTCGGGACCGGTCTCTCCCCGTCAGGGGCTGGCGTGAACACACATCTTCAATTAGGCATTCCGCAGAAACATAATGGGTCACCTCGTCATTCCCGCGAACGCGGGAATCCAGCCGGCGGTATGGATCCCCGCTTTCGCGGGAATGACGAAAGAGGTGCGGTTATTGCGGCTCGCTAGTTGCCCGACGCGGGGGGCGAGGGGCAACTAATTGAAGTGGTACGGACAAAGATCCGATCTCAGTCGAACGTCAACTGCACCTTCATGGCTTGGTCGCGATCGCCGGCCAGGGTGAAGGCTTCGGTAAAGCGGGTGAAGGGAAAGCTCGCCGTGATCAGCGGACGAACGTCGATCAGCCGCTTGTTGATGAAGGCCACGGCCTGTGCGAACTCCTCATGAAAGCGGAAGGTCCCGCGCAGCTCCAATTCCTTGGCGGTCAGCACATTGACCGGCAGGGTCATGTCGCCGCCCAGTCCGATCTGCATGATGATGGCGCCCGGCCGCAACGCGTCAAGGGCGCCGCGCAGAGCCTTTTCCGAGCCGCTGGCCTCGAACAGGACGTCGAAGGTTCCCTTGTCGGCGCCAAAGGCGGCCAGCCCGGCCGGATCCTCGGCGGTGTTGATGACGCGGTCGGCACCGGCCGCCAACGCCGCTGCCAGAGCCTTGCCGCTGAGGTCCGTGGCGACGATCTCGACGGCACCGGCCCGGCGGGCCGCCATGACAATCAAGGTGCCGATCGGACCGCATCCGGTTACCAGAACCCGGCGCCCGAGCATCGGTCCGGCCCGCCGGACGGCATGCAGGGCCACCGCCAACGGTTCGCCCATCGCCGCCTCGCCGTCGGTGACGCCATCGGCGACCAGATGGGCCTGGCTGGCATCGATGACGATTTCCTGACGGAAGGCGCCGTGGATGTGCGGTGTCGGCATGGCGCTGCCGTAAAAGCGCATGTTGAGACAGTGGTTCTGCCGGCCTTCCTGGCAGTAGCGGCAGTGACCGCAAGGCCGGCTGGGGCTGACGGCGATGCGGCTGCCGGCGGCGATAGCGCTGACGCCGCTGCCGACCTCGACCACGGTACCGGCGACTTCATGACCGAGAATCATCGGCTCCTTGACGCGGACGGCGCCGAATCCGCCGTGACGGTAATAGTGCAGGTCGGAACCGCAGATGCCGCCGGCCTTGACCCGGACCCTGAGCTGGCCCGGTCCAACGGAACCGGTTTCGACCTCTTCGACACGAAGGTCATGTGGGGGATGAATGACGAGAGCTTTCATCGTGGCGTTTCCTTGTTTTGCAGCAACTTTCTACAGCGGGCACCCCGGCCGAGGGACGTAAATCACGCTGGGAAAAAACAAATTATCAGTGGCACCGGCGTCCCTGCCGGTGTTCCGGCATGAGCCGGAAAGGGTCCGCCTAGCGGCGAAACACCGGCGGGGACGCCGGTGCCACTCCTGTTTCATCCAGGGCGGGTCGGCGCGCCACCGGTGCGGAACTCTACAGTGAGGCGGTGACGCCGCCGTCGACGTAAAGGATGTGCCCGTTGACGAAATCCGACGCATGGCTGGCCAGGAACACCATGGCGCCACCCAGATCTTCGACGTCGCCCCAGCGCTTCGACGGCGTATGGGCGACCAGCCATTCGGTGAACACCGCGTCCTTGACCAGCTTTTCGGTCAGTTCGGTCTTGAAGTAGCCCGGGCCGATGGCGTTGACCTGGATATTGTATTTGCCCCAGTCGATGGCCATTCCCTTGGTCAGCATCTTGAGACCGCCCTTGCTGGCGGCATAGGGCGCGATGGTCGGCCGGCCGAGTTCGCTTTGCACCGAACAGATGTTGACGATCTTGCCGCTTTTGCGGGGAATCATGTGATGGACCACCGCCTTGGAGACGAGGAAGACGCTGTCGAGATTGGTCCGCATGATGTTGTGCCACTGTTCCTCGGGGAAGTCCTCGAGCGGCGAGCGGAAGGTCATGCCGGCGTTGTTGACCAGGATATCGATGGCGCCGATGGCCGACGCGATATGGTCGACGCCTCGCGTGACGGCGGCACTGTCGGTGACGTCGAAGGGAACCGCGTGGGCTTTGAAACCTTCCTTGGTCAGACGGGCGACGGCCTCGTCGACCTTGGCGGTGTTGCGGCCGTTGATCACCAGGCTGGCGCCGGCGGCGCCCAGGGCGCGGGCCAGAGCGAAGCCGATTCCGGCGCTGGAGCCGGTGACCAGGGCCAATTGGCCGGTCAGATCGAAGTTTTTCAGATAAGCGGGCAACATTTGCTTCCTCTCTTTCGTTTTCTTCCTTGCGGAATGATCAGTGGTCAGCCCGCTTTCGGGGCGGATCGCTGGAACTCGGTGATGGCGGAATACTGTTCGGCCAGCGCGATCGGCAGGGCCGCGAAGATCGGCCACAATTGCCGATAAACCGCGACGGCCGCGGGATCGGGATGATGCTGGTGGGTGGCGCCGACCATGGCATTGACGGCGTCGAGCGAGCTGATCCGTCCCAAGGCCAGCTGACCGAGAACGGCGGCGCCGAGACAGGAGGATTCGAAGCTTTCGGGGACCACCACCTCACGGTCGAAGATGTCGGCCATCATCTGGCGCCAAAGGCCGGAACGGGCGAAGCCGCCGGTGGCCATGATGCGCCGCGTCGGTCCGATCAGGCTCTCGACGGCCGGCAGGATGCTGTAAAGATTGAAGATGACCCCCTCGAGGACGGCGCGGATCATATGTTCGCGACGATGGTGCATGGCCAGCCCGAAGAAAGACCCGCGCAGATCGGCGTTCCACAGCGGCGCCCGTTCGCCGGCCAGATAGGGGTGGAACAGCAGTCCCTCGGCGCCCGGTGCCACCCGTTCGGCGATCCGGGTCAGAACTTCGTAAGGATCGACACCGAGCCGGTGGGCGGTTTCGGTTTCCGATGCCGCCAGCTGGTCGCGAACCCAGCGAAAGACGATACCGCCATTGTTGACCGGTCCGCCGATTACCCAAAGCTTGTCGGTCAGGGCGTAGCAGAAGGTGCGGCCCGACGGATCGGTCCGCGGCTGGTCGATGACCGTGCGCATGGCTCCCGAAGTGCCGATGGTGACCGCCACCTGACCGGCGCCGATGGCACCGACCCCGAGGTTCGACAGCACGCCGTCGTTGGCGCCGATGATAAAGGGCGTGTCGGCCGGCAGGCCCAGCTGGTCGGCGATTGCCTTGGGCAGGCCGGTCACCGGCGTCGTCGTCGGCACCAGGGTCGAAAGGCGATCGACGGCGATGCCGGCGGCCGCCAGGGCGCCGTCGTCCCAGTCGCGGTCCGCCAGATTGAAGAGCCCGGTCGCCGAGGCGATCGAATGGTCGACCAGCCAGCGGCCGAACAGGCGATGGAAGACATATTCCTTGATGCCGACGAAGCGGGAGGCGCGGGCGAACAGATCGGGCTGCTCCGCCTTCAGCCACAACAGCTTGACCAGCGGCGACATCGGATGGATCGGCGTGCCGGTCCGCAGATAGATCTGGTGGCCGTCCATCTCGTTGGCCAGATGCCGGGCCCAGGCGCTGGCCCGGGTGTCCATCCAGGTAATGCTGCGGGTCAGCGGCCGGTCCTCGCCATCCATGGCGATCAGGCTGTGCATGGCGGCGCTGAAGGCCACATGCGAGATGGTGCCGGCGTCGCCCGCCTTGTCGACGGCATGGCGGATCGCAGTGACGACCGCGTCGAAGATGGTGTCCGGATCCTGTTCGCCGGCGCCGGGGACCGGCGTGAAGATAGGGTATTCGACGGAGTGCTGCGAGACGATGCGGCCGTTTTCAGTGAACAGGACGGCCTTGGTACTGGTGGTGCCGATGTCGACGCCCATCATCATGATTTGCGGCATGAAACTCTCCCTCGGGAGGGGAACGGACAGGCGACCTCACGGCCGCCGTCACGTGAACAGGCCAAAGGCCTGGGGAAGGTGGAAATCGGGACGGCGGATGTCATCATGGGTCGGCCAAGAGTCTGGTCTTCTTCATATCGTTCTCCGGGGCGCGGGCACAGCCCCCCGGAGAACGATATTCCCTGTCAGTGCAAGATCATGTTGAGAGCCATGACGCCGGCCAGCCCCATGACAGCGATTGCCGTTTCCATCACGCACCAGGACCGGATGGTTTCGCGAACCGACAAGTTGAAAAATTCCTTGAACAGCCAGAAGCCCGGATCGGTGGGCGGGCTCAGGATGACGCTGCCGGCTCCCGTTGCCAGCACCATGAGTTCGGGATTGGTGCCGGTCGCAGCGACGATCGGCGCCATGATGCCACCGGTGGTCAATGCGGCGACCGTCGCCGATCCGACTGCGATTCGGATAACGGCGGCAACGACCCAGGCCAGAACCAGGGGAGACATCTGGATGCCGTTGGCCAGGGCGGCGATGTATTTGCCGACGCCGCCGTCAATCAGGACTTGCTTGAAGGCGCCGCCGGCGCCGACGACCAGCAGGATCATGGCGACCGTAGTGACCGCCTGCTGAACCGTATCCATGAGTTGCGGCATGGTCTTTTGGCGGTTGAGTCCGAAGGTGAACAAAGCGACCAGAACCGCGATGAACAGCGCCATGTCGGGATGACCGACAAATCCGAGAACGACATTGGTCGGCGAGGCAGGGGGCAGGGCCAGCTTGCTGATCGAGGCGGCGGCCATCAGGAACACCGGTACCAGGGCGGTGAGAATGCTGACCCAGAAGCCCGGCATCTCGGCATCCGTGAAGACCTTCGGATTGTAAAGGCCGGTCGGCACCGAAGGCGTCAGATCCTTCATCGTGTTGTAGAACAGCGGTCCGGCGACGATGACGGTGGGAATGGCAATCAACGTGCCATAGATCAGGGTCAGTCCGATGTCGGCGTTGAAAAGAACGGCGATGGCCGTCGGACCAGGGTGCGGCGGCAGGAAGCAATGGGTGACCGACAGGGCGGCGGCCATCGGAATGCCGACCTCAAGCAGCGGCAACCCCGCCGAAACGGCGACGGTGAACACCAACGGGATCAGCAGGACAAAGCCAACCTCGTAAAACAGTGCGATGCCGACCACGAAGCCGGTCAGGCAGACCGCCCAGCGGACGTTTTTTTTGCCGAACCGATTGATGAGAGAGGTGGCGATGCGTTGGGCGGCGCCGCAGTCGACCATCATCTTGCCCAGCATGGCACCCAGGCTGACGACGATAGCCAGATGTCCGAGGGTACCGCCCATGCCGGCTTCGATGGAATCGACAACCTTGGCAATCGGCAACCCTTCGGCCAGTCCGACACCCAGGCAGACCAACAGCAACGAAATAAAACTATTGAGCTTGAGCCCAATGATTAAGACAAATAGGGCAATAACGCCCATGACAAGTATGACTATCGGCATCCATTTCCTCCATTGATCTTTTTTTCAGCAGAAAATGCTGAGTTCCGTCAAATGTGTTGGAATGCGTAACTTACTGAAACTTTTGTTGTTTATCCCCGCTTGCGCGGACATGACCGTGACGAGAGGAGCAAACTGTTACTTTGTCCTTCCGCACCCCGTCCCCAGCCCCTCCCCATCAAGGGGAGGGGAGCAAAACCTTAGGCTCCCTCCCCCTTGTGGGGAGGGCAGGGGTGGGGGAATGGAATGAGCTAGCCACCGAAGCTCGACCCTCCTTCCTCGGCCGTCAAAGCGTGGGCGCGGAACAGGCCGAACAGAGCCCGGCCGAGGCCGGCGTCGAGTTCTGATACCGGTGCTTGCGGGTGCTCGCCGGCCCGGGCCAGCCAGGACGCCGCATCGACCTCGGCGTCGACCGTGCCGTGATTGGCATCGATCAAAATCATGTCGCCGTCGCGGACGCGTCCAAGCGGACCATCGGCCGCCACCTCGGGCGAGACATGAATGACCATTGGAATCTTGCCCGAGGCCCCGGACATGCGTCCGTCGGTGATCAGGGCGACGTGGAATCCCTTGTCCTGCAGGGCGCCCAGGATCGGCGTCAGGGCATGCAGTTCCGGCATGCCATTGGCCCGGGGTCCTTGGAAACGCAGCACGGCGACGAAATCCCGTTCGAGCGTTCCTTGCTGGTGGGCGGCGACGAAGTCTTTCTGGCTGTTGAAGACCAGAGCGGGGGCGTGGATCCGGCGATGCGGGGGTGCGACGGCCGAGATCTTCATCACGCCGCGCCCGAGGTTGCCCTTCAACAGCCGAAGCCCCCCTTCGCTGTCGAACGCTTCATCACGGCCGCGCAGAACCGCCTTGTCGAGGCTTGTCTCCGGCCCGTCGCGCCATTCCAGAGCGCCCTCGATCAGGAAGGGATCCTGGCGATAGGGAGCCAGTCCTCCTCCGGCGACGGTGGTGGCGTCCTGGTCGAGCAGTCCGGCATCGATCAGCTGGCCGATCAGAAAACCCATGCCGCCGGCCGCGTGGAACTGGTTGATGTCGGCCGGACCGTTCGGATAAATGCGGGCCAGCAACGGCGTGGCCCGCGAAATCTCGTCGAAATCGTCCCAGGTGATGCGAATGCCGGCCGCCGCCGCGATAGCGACCAGATGGATGGTGTGGTTGGTCGAGCCGCCAGTGGCCATCAGGGCGACGATGCCGTTGACGATGGCCCGTTCGTCGACGACCTGCGATACCGGCGTGTATTCGTTCGATCGCGCGGTAATCGCCAGAACCCGTTCGGCGGCCCTGCGGGTCAGCGCTTCGCGGAGCGGCATGCCGGGGTGGACGAAGGCGGCGCCGGGCAGATGCAGACCCATCACCTCCATCAGCAATTGGTTGGAATTGGCGGTCCCATAGAAGGTGCAGGTGCCGGCGCTGTGATAGGCCTTGGTTTCCGACAAGAGAAGCGCGTCGCGGCCGACCTTGCCGGTGGCGTAAAGCTGGCGGACTCGTGATTTTTCGGCGTTCGACAGACCGCTGCTCATTGGACCGGCCGGCACGAAGATCACCGGCAGATGGCCGAATTGCAAAGCGCCGATCAGCAGGCCGGGAACGATCTTGTCGCAGACGCCCAGCATCAAGGCGGCATCGAAGGTGTTATGCGACAGGGCAATGGCTGTCGCCATGGCAATGGCATCGCGCGAGAAAAGCGATAGCTCCATGCCGGGCTGCCCCTGGGTGATGCCGTCGCACATGGCCGGCACACCGCCAGCCACCTGGGCGACGCCGCCGGCCTTCGCGGCGGCCTCCTTGATGATGTCCGGATACTGGGCAAAAGGCTGATGCGCCGACAGCATGTCGTTGTAGGCGGTAACGATGCCGATCGCCGGAGCGCTGTCGATCAGCCGCGTTTTTTCATCTGGGGCGAGCGCCGCGATGGCATGAGCGAAATTCGCGCAAGACAGCGTCGTGTTCGGCGGATAGGCCTCGGCGACCGCTTGCGTGCGCCGCAAGTAGGCGGAACGGCCGGCCTGGCTCCGTTCGCGGATGCGGTCGGTGATCTTGGCGATACGCGGGTCAAGGGACATGGCGATGGGTCTCGGCGAAGGAATCGATCATGGAGTATTTCTCCACGCTAGCACCATCAACGAGACTCCACAATAATCTCGTAACCGCAAAAACGCTGGATATTATGAGTCAATCGGAGCGAGCTAAGGAGAGAAGCCTCTGCGGCCTGCTCGCTTTATGGGCGTGTAGAAATTCTACATACTCGACCTTTGGCGCGGATCGTGGCACCGATCAGGGAGAGGAGGAGTCCATTTATGCTGTCGCGGATTGAAAGTGTTTACCCAACCCTGCGTCCTTCGGAGCAAAAGCTGGCGGAATTCGCCCGTGACCGGCCGGCTGAAATCATCACTCTGTCGATGAGTGATTTGGCTGAGCGCGCCAGTGTCAGTCAGGCAACGATCGCCCGTTTCTGTCAGGCGGTCGGCTGTTCGGGATTTCGGGAATTCAAGATCAAATTGGCCCAGGCTGTTGGCGGTGGGGCACCGTTCGTTCATCAGGATGTGACGGCCGGCGAGACCCCTGCCGGGATCATCGGCAAGGTGTTCGACCGGGCGCTGACCAATCTGATGCAGGTTCGCAACGCGCTGTCGTCGACGGCGGTCGAGCGGGCGGTGAGCCTGCTGGCCACGGCGCGACGAATCGAGTTCTACGGCGCCGGCAACTCCGGCATCGTTGCTGCCGACCTCCAGCACAAGTTCTTCCGGCTTGGGTTGGCCACGGTCGCCTACAACGATCCGCATGTCTACAACATGTCGGCCCTTACTCTCGGTCGTGGCGACGTCGTCATGGCGATCTCCAACTCGGGACGAACCCACGACATTCTTGAAGCCGCCGAAAACGCCCGTTCGGTCGGCGCCGCCGTTGTGGCGCTGACCCATTCCAATTCGCCGCTCGCCCGTTTGGCAACAGTGGCGCTTTTGGCCGATGTCAGCGAGAACAGCGACCTTTACACGCCGATGACGTCGCGTCTTACGCATCTGACGATTGGCGACGTCCTGGCGGTCGGCGTCGCCCTGCGCCGCGGTCCGGAGATCGCCAAGGTTCTGACCCGCGCCAAGACTGCGGTCTTGAGCCGTCGTCGCTAAGGGCCTGGTGATAAATTATCGGATCAACAGGCCCTATCTCAATAAAGTAGAGGGCGATTCAGACTTTAGATCGAAGCGGGACCGCTTCGATCTAAAGTCATCGCGCTCTAGTACTACTGAGTCACAAAATTCCATAGATAGTGCAGGTTTGTCTTAAGCTATCATGATGTGGTATAAATGCGAGATTCGCAAGTCAGCGCATGAGGGCAGAGATGTATCTTGCTACGGGCGGGGACAGTGAATCACGT
>JARLJB010000131.1 GCA_031291415.1 Telmatospirillum sp. | reverse complement strand
TCCGCCAGGGTTCAAGAACGGCCTCGATCCCGACAGCACCGACGGCGCTATCGATCTGGTCTATGCCCTGCCGAACATGCACGTCGAATATGTGCGAGTGGAGCCGCCGGGCATTCCGACCGCCTTCTGGCGCAGCGTCGGTCCATCGCACAATGTTTTCGTGACCGAAAGTTTTATCGATGAACTGGCGGCTGCGGCCAAGCAGGATCCGGTCGCCTACAGGCGGGCTCTGCTCGATAGCGCGCCGCGCGCCAAAGCTGTCCTTGAGCTTGTCGCTGAAAAGGCCGGCTGGGGGCAGCCTTTGCCCCAAGGTGTGGGGCGCGGCGTCTCCCTCCAGTTCGTGTTCGGAACCTATGTCGCGCAAGTCGCCGAGGCGGAAGTGTCGCAGGACGGCGCCGTTCGCATCCGGCGCGTTGTCTGCGCAGTGGACTGTGGCTTGGTGGTCAATCCCGATACGGTGCGGGCGCAGATCGAGAGCGGGATCATCTTCGGCGTGACGGCCGCGCTCTATGGCGAGATCACGCTGAAAAACGGCCGCGTCGAGCAAACCAACTTCGACACGTACCAGATGCTCCGGATGAAGGAGGCGCCGGTCATCGAGGTCCATATCGTCCAAAATTCCGAGCCTCCGGGCGGAATGGGCGAGCCCGGAACCTCGGCAATCGCCCCTGCAATCGCCAACGCGATCTTTGCGGCGACTGGTAAGCGCTTGCGAAAGCTGCCGATCGACCCGGCCGTGTTGAAACGCTCGGCGTGACGGAGCCTCTGATGAAGTCGCCTGACGCCGCGATCACATTGGCGCCAGATTGATCCGAGGCCTCGGCAGGCTCGCCCGATGGGCGCATCCAGGTAAGGGGAAATGCAATGGTTCAAACACACCACCAGCCAGATCAGGCCGTTTTCAAGTCAATTCTGCCCGACGACATCGACTGGAAATCGTTCCCAGCCTTTCCTCCTTCGGTCCGGCTCGCCGTCGTTGTCGGCGATCCGTCCGAACCCGGCCCCTATGTCATCAGGGTCAAAGTCCCCTCCGGCGTGAAGCTGATGCCGCACAAGCATCCTGAGGACCGGATCTACACAGTCCTGTCCGGCGTTTTCTACATCGGTTTGGGTGATCGGTTCGATGGCGACAAGGTGCAGGCCTATCCGCCTGGCAGCGTCATCGTTCTGCCCGGCAATACCGCCCATTTCCATTGGGCCAAGTCCGGCGAATACGTCACCCAGGTCACGGCCATCGGTCCGTTGGGCCTCGAATACCTCGATCCGGGCAATGATCCCCGTCAGCAAAAACATTAGGCGGCGAAGCCGGACGACCAGATCAGCCAATGATCCCGCTGCTGCATGGATTTGCCTCACATGCAAATTTCAGAGGGTTGCGCATGACGAAAATTCGCTCCTTGTTGACCGGGGCCGCTGCGGTGGCGCTCGTCGTCATGGGCGGCAGGGCGATGACCGCGCAGGACAAATATACTTTGCAAGCGCCAAATGGGCTCGCGTTTTCCGACTTCAGGGGATTCGAAAGCTGGCAGACGATCTCTGTCAGTCACGCCGAAGAGACAATCGAGGTGATCCTCGGCAATCCCGCGATGATCGATGCCTTCCTTGCCGGCATCCCCGGCAATGGCAAGCCTTTTCCCGACGGCGCCAAGATGGCGAAGATCCATTGGAATGCAAAAAAGAGCGAGGACGCCCCCTCTCCGACGACAGTGCCAGGCACTCTGCATGATATTGATTTCATGGAGAAGGACAGCAAGAGATTCTCGGACACGCATGGATGGGGATATTCCGAGTTCGACTATGATTCCGCGTCCGATA
Organism: Telmatospirillum sp.; assembly: GCA_031291415.1. Classification (GTDB taxonomy): domain Bacteria; phylum Pseudomonadota; class Alphaproteobacteria; order Rhodospirillales; family Magnetospirillaceae; genus Telmatospirillum. The sequence goes on along the minus strand of JARLJB010000131.1, from coordinate 680 downwards.
CGTTCAAGCCCCTGGGCGATGACGCCAAATGCGGAGCCGCCTGCCATGAATTGGCGGCGGCAAAAGATTACGTCTTCACGGTGTACGGCAAGAGGTAAGGCGGTTCGAAATTGTCGTGTCCGGCGTGCGGAGTTCCGCTCCGAAAGTCCGGAACGGGTCCGAGGGCGACTGCAGCGGTTTCTTATTCATTGAGCGATCTTGGACCGCTGACGAACGGACTGTCCCGAAGATAAAATCGCAGGAGGCGGTTCGCATCCCGCGAAATGCCGATCCTGATGCTCTGCCCGATTTCGCTGGATTCGTCGTCGCCGCGTCCGAGCCATAGAGGGCCTTCTCGGCAAAGATCGAGCCCATCGAGCGAACGATCAACCCGCAACGCCGCAGCGAGCCTTCCCGGTCCTCGCGCCAGGTCGCGCAAGCGCTCGACGCTGCGATTTTGGCGCATGATGGAGACGCCTTCGAGCGGCTCGATCGCCCTGATCAGGACGCCGGCTCCGATCCCGGGCGTCTCGCTCGAGACATTCAGCATGTACGAACTGCCGTAGGCGAGATAAATATAGGCGTGGCCACGTTCGAGAAACAGCGAACGATTACGCGGAGTCATCCCCCGGTAGGCGTGCCCGGCGAGGTCGCCGACGACATAGGCCTCGGTCTCGACAATACGACCGCTGGCGACGCCT
>JARLJB010000130.1 GCA_031291415.1 Telmatospirillum sp. | reverse complement strand
GTGGTGGACGGGCCGTCTGTGGCCGAGGTCAACGAGATCATATCGGAGAACGGCGTGACGTCGATCACGAACTCCGAATTCTTCACCTCGCGAACGCCAGCCAGGTCCAGCGGTTGAATCAACGGGTGCCGCACCTTGAGGTACTCGTCTCGGTGAATGATGTGGCGCCCGAAGACAACGATCTCCGCACCCGCGGCAAGTGCGACCGACGTTCTCACACCGATGACAGGCGGCTGGCCATTCCAAGCGGGAGATCGAACGAACGGCTCCAGCTTCGGCAGTCTCGGGACGTGGGTGAAGGATGCCGAACGAACGGCCGTGCCTTCGAAGCTATCATCATCGATCATGATATCGTCGTCCGTCACCAGGAAGCCTTGGAAGCATGCCGAACTGCGATCGTAGACTTCCGAGATCAGCTGGTCGTCATGCTCGATCTTCGAGCTCGAACGATGGTCCAACAACGGATGCTTGGGACGAACGCCGTGGTTGAGCCGATCTTGCACGACTTGGTGGTACCACTGTGCGATGTCCTGGTCGGAGAGTGGTCGCAGCCGGTACGACGAGGACTTCTCCCAGACGCGTTCCTCGGGTGACTTCATTTCCTCATCCGCCACCAGTCGTTGCTTGTTGCCGACCGAAGGAGTGAGACCATACCAGCATGGCCCATAGCCACGCCTGGTCGTCAGAGTCGGCCCGGAGACGATCAGCGAGGACTCCGTCAGGAGGTGCCATTGGCCGTCAACCCAGACCTGATTGTGGTCCGTCAGTTGAACGATGAGGTCGACGAGCTCGCGCATCTCCTGGTGCCTGGTGTCGAATGCCGACTTCGTGCGCTCTCGGTAGTAGTCTCCGTGGTCATGGAATCCGAACCGAGAGACCAACGGTGGCGGTGGTGGCGCTTCCTCTTCCGAATCGTCCACACGGTTCTGACGAGATGCTCTGTTGCCGTGGCATCGTCGACAGCCGGAAGCTGCCGCACAACTTCCATCGCACGGCGGGATCAGATCCGCGCTCGTCGAAGGCAGATCGTCGACAGGCTCCGTGTAGATCAACGTCGGGAAGTCCCGAGCGTAGGTGACCTTCTCGTCACGAAACACGGTCGAAGCGGTGGAAGCCGTTCTGGCACCGATGTACGGCATGGTAACCGTGCGATCGAGGTTCTGTTGGGAGAAGTTCGACGACGAACGTTCGTCTGCTGGATCACCATCCGACATCGGGATCGAGTCGTAGGAGCTCGATCGCAGCGATGATGAGACTGAAGTCAGTGGAACCTCGGTCGGTGCACCGGCGTGGGAACGGTAGATGGACTCGGCACCATGCGAGCCTGACGACGTCATGGTCTCCTTGGGAGTTGGTGGTATCAGGATCTCCTCGCCCGAGAACGACTGGACAGGCGGCAGGTCGACCAGGGATGGCATCTGCTGGTTGGTACCACGCGTGTCGACCGTGAGGAGGTTGCCGAAGGAGTTCGTTCTCGGCAAGGCACCATCGCCTCCGCGGCCGTCGCCTTCGCCGCCGAGTCTCGACATCATGGCCGCGTGCATCAGCTGCTCACGGAAGTGCCGATAGTAGCCAGGTTGGCCGGTCTGATCACTCAGAGAACGCTGAACGTCCCCCGAGACCGAAGAGGAGGGAACGCCGGATTCCGTCGTCTTCTCGTCCTCCACTCGATCGAGCAGCGGTGCACTCGCTCGTGATGATACCACGGCCGGTGATGGTGTGGTTCGTCTTCGACAACGACAGCTGGCTCCATTGTCGGCAGTAGGGGTGCTTCACCTCGAACGGCGCATCGTGCTTGAGTCGCGCTTCCTTCTGCTTCTCCTCACGGCGACAGACGGCGAGACCTGCCAGGTACCCCTGGATGGCGGGCGGATCTCTCCTCGTCGTCGCATCCGATTGGGTTGACGGACCGAGGACCGACTCGTTCCCAGATCGAGGATCGGACGAGGAACGC
>JARLJB010000129.1 GCA_031291415.1 Telmatospirillum sp. | reverse complement strand
GGTGCCATAGCCCTTGATCACCGGGGTCAGCAGGCTGATCACGTCATCGGCGGCCTGACGCTCGTCCTCGGTCAAGGCGCTGTGCGACAGATCGACCTGCAACGCGCCCCACAGGCACAGCGCGCGCATCCCTTCGGTAAACGTCTTGGCATCCATCAACATGCGGCGCACGTCGGGGTGGACGAACAGCGGGTCGGCTTTCTGCCCCGGCTCGGCCGGGCCGGTCAGCGCGCGACCCTGGCGGCGTTCCTGCGCATAGAGCACCGCATTCTGATAGGCGGCCTCTGCCTGCGCCAGCCCCTGCATGCCCACACCCAGCCGCGCCGCGTTCATCATGATGAACATCGCGGCAAGCCCCTTGCATTCCTCGCCGATCAGGAAGCCTTTGGCCCCGTCATAGTTCATCACGCACGTGGCATTGCCGTGAATCCCCATCTTGTGCTCGAGCGATCCGACCGAGACCGCGTTGCGCTCGCCCGCCGTTCCGTCCGCGTTGACTAGGAACTTCGGGACGATGAACAACGAAATGCCCTTTGACGATTCGGGCGCGCCGGGGGTCTTGGCCAGGACGAGATGGATGATATTTTCCGCCAGGTCGTGATCGCCTGCCGAAATGAAGATCTTCGTTCCGGTGATGGCATAGCTGCCGTCGGCCTGCGGCTCGGCGCGGGTGCGCAACAGGCCAAGGTCGGTGCCGCAATGCGGCTCGGTCAGGTTCATCGTGCCGAGCCATTCGCCGCTGACCATTTTCGGCAGATAGGTCTGCTGCTGCTCGGGCGAACCTTTGGCCATGATCGCCGCAATCGCCCCGTTGGCGAGGCCGGGATACATCGCAAAGGCCTGATTTGCGCTGGCGAGGTATTCTTCGAAGACAAAGCCGATGACATGGGGCAGCCCCTGCCCGCCGAATTCTTCCGGCCCGCTCAGCGTGGCCCAGCCGCCGTCGACATATTGGCGATAGGCCGCCTTGAACCCGGTCGGCGTCGTCACGCTGCCATCGGCATGGCGGGTGCAGCCTTCGCGGTCGCCGACCTGGTTGAGCGGGGCGATGACTTCGGAAACAAAGCGCCCCGCTTCCTCGATGACCGCGTCGGTCAGATCCTGCCCGGCATTGGCAAAGCCTGCGAGATGCTGAAACTTTTCAAGGCCGATCAGTTCGTTGATGACGAAGCGCGTGTCGCGGGTCGGCGCCTTGTAAACGGGCATATCCTTGCTCCTTGGATTTTTTTGGGGACGTTCCTGTCTGGCGTCCGATTGCTTCAGGATTGGGAGCCTGCTGCGATAGACGGGGCCGTGGCCTCGATGTCGCGGCCCTCAGCCCTTTCGCGATCGACGACCAAAGCGACAAAGCTGGTCAATTCGGCGATCGTCGCCTCGATGTCCTGTTGCTGGCGACGCAGATTGTCGATCCGTTCGCGGCACTTGGCAATGGTCACGCGGCG
>JARLJB010000128.1 GCA_031291415.1 Telmatospirillum sp. | reverse complement strand
TCGACGAAAGTGAGCGCATCGGCGATCGGCTGAATGCGCGGATCGTGAGCGGTGTCGTGGGGATCGATCAGAGCGGTGCAGGCTGCGATCAGGGCGGCATCGAGGGCATCGGTCTTGGCACGGCGCAGATGCAGCTTGGCGAAAGCTTTGACCTGCAGCGGCTGCAGGAGGACGACTTCGAAACCCTCGGCGCGCAGGTGGTTAATGACGCCGCGTTCGTAGCCGCCGGTTGCCTCGATGCCGACGCGCCTGACGTCGGCGCGTTGAAGCTCGGCGGCGAGTTTGCGGTAGCCGGCGGGGCGGCTTTCGACGGTCAGGCGGAGTGGGGAGGAATGGACGGCGAGATCGAGCTTGTCTTTTGCGGTATCGATGCCCGCGGTGAGCGGGGTATTATTGTTCATCTTGATCGACCCTGCCTTGTGAAGCGAACCTGTGAGTTCGGGCAACCATCCGGGTCCGATGAAGATGCTGGCGCGATCAAGCTACAAGGCAGCCAGAGATGGCTTTGGGCGGACCGATCCGACGCCAGCGGCCCGGCCCTGGGTGGCCACCCAGGGCCGGGCGCTCCTTTCGGAACACCCCAATGATACCGCAGGTCTATTCCAAGGGCGGAAGAACGAAGCATATTCCGCCGAGGCGTAAGGTGCGTTGCGACGGCGAAATACACTTCGCTCTTCCGCCCTACGGCTTGCTAATCAGAAAAGCCGAAGACGACGGGCTATCTGCGGCCATAGACGCTTCAATAGCATCCCTAACAAAGTAAATATGCCAGTGACGACCGCAACCTGCATCTCGGAAGATAAGTGCCAAAATATAGATTTCGTTATAACGGTGCCATTGACACTGACATATGGAAGATCTCCAGTCGCAACAACAGTCCCATCGTCGTATCCTGTTAATTTTATCATCCCTGCGAGCACAACTCTCTGATTGGATCCAATCGGGCGTTGGTCAATTCCCACAGATATAGATCCTTCATCTGTGTCTAATACTAAATAAGACACAAATGTAGAGCTTGGTTTAGTAAGGGTGTTGCGATTTACCAGTCCTATATCATCGGGTACCTCTAATATACCCGAAATTGTTAAAGTTGCCCAAGAAGAAGGCTTGGCGTCGACGATGTGTATTATTATCCCATCTGAAGCTAGTTTTGCGGTATCATTTTCATAATTTTCAGACTGAGGGTTATCTGAGAACGATAGAGTATGACAGTTCCCTTCGTCTTTCTTGTCGCGAGCCTTAAATGCAAGGGCAATGGAGGGATTCTGGCCTTCGATGATAGCGTGAGCGGCGCCCTTTACATTGAGGGTCGAGATAAATATTGCTGTTCCAGATTCAACAGGAACAGAGAGGGTGTTCGGCCCCGATGGGATTATCTGATGTCGACCATTGTTAGTGTTCAGCAAAAAACTGACCGATGCGTCGGAGTTTAATGATAAAATTGCCATTTTTCCATGTTCCATACCAGGAACTATAGAAATTGAACCGATCCCTTGGTCGATGCCTATCGTTTTATCTCGGAGGTCAAACACGCCTAGGCCAGGATCTTCAAGGGGAGCCTGGGCGACCCTCGTTGCATCGCTACCCGTTGCGCAATTCCTGGTAGCGACAACATTACCCAGCAATGGCTCGGACGATGCGAACGTGACTACACGATCAGATGGATCGTTTATCAGTATCCCATTGGTCGGGAAGGTCCAAATCTGCGGTATCGGTAGAATTTGGTTTCCATATTGGATCGTGGCGAAGTGCTCTTTTGTTACCGTCAGAACGGTATTTTGCCGCATGGGCTTGACAAATATGAAGTAAATCAGCGCAAAAGACCCAATCGCCCCGAGAGTACCGATAATCAAATTACTTAATATTTTGGTGAATACTTTCCGTTGATCCGGAAGTATGCAAATATCTTCCACTTCCAGAGATAACCACCTACAGAGTATTCCAGCAAACGGCCCGCCGACGACATCGCACACCAGGGGGAATATCAAATCATGTTCGGATTGTTTTAAATAAAAACTTAGTGCCATTCTTGGATTCCAAATGGTAGGATTGGAAGCAGCGATACCATGATAATAATAAAGTTCTATCATAACTTTATTGGCAGAAAGCCAGATATCTTGAGTGAATAACACCAAGACACCAGTTATGGCGGCGGCTTTTGCTGTTTTTTGGACGCGTGTGTTGATTAAAAGCATAGCGATGAGTGGGCCGCATAGCAGACCAGATTCGACTATCCCTCTGGCGGAATTAGTAAAATATGCGACAGGGGTGAACTCCATTTTGTATCCAAGTCCGATCGCCATAACTCCGGAAAAAAAGCTCTCATCGAGGATAGATTGTAGTAGCCCACCACTCCCCAATATGACGACGCAACACATGCAGACGAGTGTGAACTGTAACCAACGGACCCGGCGCTGCGTATGGAGGTCAAATGCAATTCCTAGGATTAACGCCAAGGCCGAGGGAATATATTTAGCCAAATTTTGGAGGAACCAAACCATTCCGAAATCTTTCTTATTTTCCGGTATATTGGTGGCGGTGTTGGTGTGGTTATTCGGTACTGTTAACTATGCGCATTGAGTTAGCCGCTTGGGGATCTCGATCAAAGCGCCGCGAGGGTTCGCGATAGGAGGTACAAATCGGAGCGACTGCCTACATCGGCCTGATAGGGTACTCGGTTCCGTTATTCTTGATAACAGATTTTATCAGGTAATGAACCCCTTCAAACCGAAGAGGTGCTCGGGGACGCGCGAACAGCAGCAACGGACCGTATTTTATCGTAGGCTATATCATCCTGAATGTCCGCCCCAGACCGACCGCTGCCGATCAGCGGCCAATTCTGGTTCCGGCCCGGAGCGTCGCCTTTGTTGGCACCGTGCGGACCTGACATTGCGGCTTTCTCATCTCGGTCGATCGTTTTTTTCGTATACGGAAGGAGCGTATCTTCGTGATGCAGCCCTCTATAGGCAGCCTTCGTTGCCCAGTATATTTCCCCCCATTTTGCCTCATTTCCCCTCAAATCGCCTAGTAATCTCACTCCTTCCGCGCACCTTTGCGGCTTTCGGCCGTCACCTCCTCCCGCCATCCTTCCCCCGTTCCGACAACGTGTAAGGTGAGGTGGTGTCATGACCCGTGCGCAGTCCATTGCCGTGATCGGCGCCGGCCAGATCGGTCGTGTCATCGCCGATATGCTGGCCCGCTCCGGCCACAAGATTACGCTGGCCGATCAGGCGCCGATCCGCGCCCGCGCCACGCTGCACCCCGGCATTGTCCCCGCCCAGGTGGACGCCACCGACGACGCGGCGCTGCGCCGCCTGCTCGGCGGGCAGGATATCGTGGTCAGCGCCTGCCCTTATTTCCTCAACAAGGGTATCGCCGCCGCCGCCGCCGCGACCGGCACGCATTATTTCGATCTGACCGAGGATGTCGCCACCACGGCCTTCATCCGCGATCTGGCGAAGGACGCGTCGGTGGCGCTAATGCCGCAGTGCGGGCTGGCGCCGGGCTTCATCTGCGTGCTCGGCGCCGACATGGCCACGCATTTCGAGACGGCGCACAGCATTCGCATGCGTGTGGGCGCGCTGCCGCGCTTTCCCACCAACGCGCTGGGCTACAACATCACCTGGTCGGTGGACGGTCTGATCAACGAATACTGCAACCCCTGCGAGATTGTGCAGGACGGGCTGCCCATCCTGGCCCCGCCGCTGGAAGGGCTCGAGACCGTCATGATCGACGGGGTCGCCTACGAGGCCTTCCACACCTCCGGCGGGCTCGGCACGCTGACCGAAACGCTGGCCGGGCGGGTGCGCGACATGAGCTATCAGACGCTGCGCTACCCCGGCCACGCCGAGATCATGAAGCTGCTGTTGCGCGGCCTGGGGCTGGCCGGCGACCGCGCCACCCTGCGCAACATCCTGACCCACGCGGCGCCCTTCACCGCCGACGACACGGTGATCATCTTCGTCACCGGCATCGGTGCGCGCGACGGGCTGCTCCAGGAGGAAAGCCTGGTGCTGCGCTACGACGGCACCGAGGGCCAGAGCGCCATCCAGATGACCACCGCCAGCGGCCTCGTGGCGATGATCGAGCTGTTCCTGGCCGGGCGGCTGCCGCAGCGCGGCTTCATCCGCCAGGAGGACGCCTCCCTGGCCGACATGCTCGCCACCACCGCCGGCCAGCGGCTGGCCGCCGCCCTGCCGGCGGGGCAGCGGGCGCGGCTTGCGGACAAGCCGTCCCTCGCGGCCTGAATAGAGGCACCCCGCGCCTGGCCCGACTGGGGCCGGCGCGGGGGCGGGTCAGGCGCGGGAGATTCGGGTCTCTCTGGCGGTGAGGAACTCCAGCAGGGCGGGCTGGCCGGCCTGGGTGGCGGCGATGCCGCGTTGGATGGCCGGCGCGATGTCCTCCGGACTGGCGATGCGCTCGCCGTAGCCGCCCAGCGCGCGGGCGAAGGCGGCGTAGTCGCCGGAGATGTCGGTGGCGCGGTATTTCGCGGTGGACAC
>JARLJB010000127.1 GCA_031291415.1 Telmatospirillum sp. | reverse complement strand
TCGAGATCCAAGCCGGCGACCGCTGGCAGACCTATCCAGCCGCCGATCCCCGCGAAGACCGACACATATTCATGGTCCTTGATCTTATATGCGATCGGGTTGCCGATGATGCCAGACCCGAGCTTACGGCTCCAAACCACCTTCCCCGATTCGCGATCGACCGCGCGGAAATCGCCGTTGAGGCTGCCGTAAAAGACCAATCCGCCGTCGGTGTTGAGCGTGCCGCTCCAATTCGGGAACGCATCGGGAATCTCCCAATCGGTCTTGCCGGTCAGCACATCGAACTTCTTCAGTTTACCGGTGATACCGGGCTTTTCGGGATACATATAGACGTTCGCAAAGACATAGACCGTGCCTTGCTGGGTATGCGTGCGAGCCTGAGGCTCGTCTTCCATGCACCAATTGTTCGTCGGGACATAGAACTTGGTCGGATCCTTGGGATCGACCGAGGCCGGCTGCTGATCCTTGCCGCCCATCGCGGAGGGACACGCTTGCGTATTGACGCCGATCTTGAACGGCGAATGTTCCGCGACCTTGATCGGGCGCCCGGTTTTAAGATCGACCTTTTCCGCCCAGTTCACGGTCACGAATTTATTCGCGCGGAGCAGGGTTCCATCGGTGCGATCGAGGACATAGGCAAAGCCGTTACGATCAAAATGCACCAAGGTCTTGCGCGGCTTGCCATCGACATTCGGCATGTCGACCAGAATATTCTCATTGACGCCATCATAGTCCCATTGATCGAACGGCGTCATCTGATAGGCCCAGACCACCTCGCCAGTATCGACCTTGCGCGCGAAAATGGTCATCGACCATTTGTTATCCCATTTGCCGGAATTGCACTCCTCATGCGTATCCGCTCCGCAGCGCGTCGTCGGGCTCCAGTTGCCGGGATTGCCCGTCGAGGCGTAGACGAGACCGAGATCCGCGTCATAGCTATACCAAGCCCAGGGCGATCCGCCGCCGCGCTTCCATTCATCGCCTGGGTAGCTGGAAATGCCGATATCATGGCCGTAAGTGCCATGCTCGGGATGGGCCTTGTTCGAATCGGGCGTCAAGCAGACATCCTTGTCGGAGCCGTTGCTATGGCAACGCCAGGCAAGCGCGCCCGTTTTGAGATCATAGGCTTCCAGACGGCCGCGCGCGGCGAATTCGTCACCGCCAAACCCGACAATGACCTTGTCCTTGGCGATGAGTGGCGCGCTGGTCGTCGTCTCGCCATTCTCGGGGAAGGAATGCTTGACAACCCAGAGCTCCTTGCCGGTCTTCGCGTCGAGCGCGACGAGGAAGCCGTCGAGCGTGTTCACGAGCAGTTTGCCGTCGGCATAATTCACGCCGCGATTGACGACATCGCAACAGGCCCGCGGAACGGCGGAGAGATCGCGGTCGGTCTCCTTCTTATAGGACCAGACCTGAACGGGATTGTCGGGATCGGTGAGATCGAGTGCTTGAACGATATTGGGCCAAGCGCTGACGAAATACATCATCGGCTTGCCATCGACATTGACGACCACCGGCTGGCCCTCGTGGCCGCGCAAGGCGCCAGTCGATTGCGACCACACCAACTGGAGATTGCCGACATTGTCCTTGTTGATCCCCTTGAGGTCGCTGTGACGTTGAAGCGCGAGATTCTGCCCCATGCCGGGCCAAAGATCAGGGTTTTTGCTGTTTTTGGCGATCTCTTCGTCCGAACCCGCCCAAGCAACGGCGGTCGGGATCATCAATGCCGCCGCGGCCAAAAGCGCGGCGGAGCACGTAACTCGCAATTTAGATCTGAACACGATCGCATCCTCCCAATTTTTTAAGCAGCAGATTCGTCTTTTTAAAAAGGACATTTTTGCCTGCGCCGAGTTCGGAAGATATAGCCGTTTCCAAACCTTTGATATGGGCAATGTTCCTATTC
>JARLJB010000126.1 GCA_031291415.1 Telmatospirillum sp. | reverse complement strand
TCGAATTCGGCCTGCGCGATGATCGGCGGCACGTCGACCACGACCTGTTCACTTTCCGGCTTGTCGCGGCGCGTCTTGGCGCACCGCTTGTTGAACACCGCCTTCCCGACGTACACAGGATTGATCAGGATGGTGTGAACGGCTCCAACGCCAAATCGTCCGCCGTTCCTGGTTCGATAGCCGCGCTCGTTCAGCCAGCAGGCGATCGACTTGATGCCGATCGGGCCAGATTTGCCGTCGCCGAGCCGATAGAGTTTGTAGATCGTCCGGATCGTCTCGGCCTCAACGGCGTCGATGACCATCCGCTTCTTGATACGAACCCCTCGCTTCTCCACCTCCTCGACCGCATACCCCAGGGGGACGGGAGAGCCATTGTAAAATCCCTGGCGCGCATTCTCTTTCATCGCGCGTAAAACGTGTTTTGCATTCTCCCGCGACTGGTATTCATCAAATAGCGCGAAGATCTGCCGCATCATTGTGTCTGTTGGATCATCGCCGAGCTCTTGAGTGATCGAAACGAGACGTATGGCGCGCTTGGCAAGCTTACGGACATACATTTCGAGATAAAACGCGTCGCGGAAGAACCGCGAGAGGCTGTGCACGACGACAACATCGTAGGGTCGGTCGTCGTCGCAGGCCCGTTCGATCATGCGTTGGAATTCGTCCCGGTCTTCATCCATCCCGGAAACGCCGGCATCGACATACTCGCCGACGAGTTTCCAGCCGCGTGCGGCGCAGTGGGAGGCGATCTGTTTGCGCTGGTCGGGGATCGACAGGTCGCTGTCGAATTGCCGTTCGGTCGAGACGCGCAAATACCCGCAAGCGCGCAGTTCGGGGGCAGCGGGTTCGTCGCTCGTGCGGCGATCGTTCTTGCGAATCTCGAGATTCATTTGGCGACCCTATCCTCTACGCGTGCGGACATGTTCCGGTACTTTCAGCCTGGTCCGGGCGTCGTCGCCCGTCAACTATTTGATTCCGCGGCTAGATCATCCTGATCTGCGCGACCTTGCATCGGCCTTCATTGACGAAGGTGCGGCGGTGGAATGCCCTCGTACGGCGCCGGTCGACGGTGCAGTGAACAACTTGGCGCGCAACATCATGTGGGGATCCCTCGTGTCGCGCCTCGTCTGCGACACCCGCGTCCAGTTGCTCATTCTCGACGACTTAGGAACGCACACGCTCTCCGACCAGCAACGCTTCCATCTGTTTGAGATCGTCGAGGAGCGCTACCGACGAAAATCCACGCTGATCACCGCACAAGTTCCAGTTGCCGGTTGGCACGACCTGATTGCCGACAACACCGTCGCCGATGCCGTGCTCGACCGCATCGTCCACAACTCCCACCGCATCGAACTGTCCGGCGACAGCATGCGAAAGCAAAAGGCTCCGCCCTTCTTGACCGCCGCCCAAAACGGCGAAATCAATCACTCCTGATGAAATTGAGGCACCCGAGGACCTCCACCGTCAAACTGTCCGGACTTTAGCGAAACGGCTGTCCGGGAATTAGCGGAATTGGTGTCCGGATTCAGCGAAGCGCGCACAATATCGAGCAAAATCGGGCAGTTCGGAAATGCTGAGAATTGCAAGAAAATGCTCTTTCCACACCTGTGCACCTATGGATGAACACCTGTCATTCGCCCCAGTCTGTCTCCGAGCGCAGCTTCTCGCGTCCAGCCGTTGGCTCATTCCCGCGCCAGCGCCACGACCGGATCGAGCTGCGCGGCACTGCGCGCCGGCAGGTAGCCGAAGGCAACGCCGATGAGGCTGGAGACAGCGAAGGCGCCGACGATCGAGGTCATCGAATAGACGAAGGCGAAACTCGATCCGGCGAGCTTGAACGCTTCGCCCGCCGCCAGCGCCAACAGAATGCCGAGTACGCCGCCGACCAGGCAGACGACGACCGCCTCGGTCAGGAACTGCTGCAGGATGTCGCTGCGCCGCGCCCCGACCGCCATCCGCACGCCGATCTCCTTCACTCGTTCGGAGACCGAGACGAGCATGATGTTCATCACACCGATGCCGCCGACGACCAGCGAGATGACCGCAATCGCCGCGATCAGCAGGGTCAGCGTATCCGTCGTCGAGGTGATCGTCTGGCGGATGTCGTCGTTGTTCGACATGAAGAAGTCCTGCACCCCGTGCCGGGCGAGGAGAAATGTCGTCGCGGCTTGCTCTGCCAATTTGGTATCGGTGTCGTCGGTCACCAAGAGAACGATGCTACGCAACGTATCCGATCCGGTGTAGCGCGCCTGCACGGTCGTATAGGGCAGATAGACGGACAGGCTGGTGTTGTTGCCGAAGCCGCCGAGTTGCTTTTGGAGTACGCCGACGATCGTCGCCGGCACCTTGCCGATCAGCAGCGTCTGGCCGACCGGGTTGGCTTTCGGATCCGGGAACAGTGCCGTCCGGGTGTTGTCGTCGATCACCACTTCCTGTGAGATCTGGCGGACGCTGTCCTGAGTGAAGAGTCGCCCAGAGGCGAGCTTGGCGCCGCGGACGGTAAAGTAGTCGGCGCCGACGCCGGTCACCTGCACGCTCAATTCCTGCGATCCGGACCGGATCGTGGTCGAGACGTTGACCGTCGGCGTGACGCCCGCGGCATAGGGCTGGCGGGCGATTTCCGTCGCATCCGCCAGCACGAGGGTGCGCACCTTGCCGGAGCGCATGTCGCCGAAGTCCTTGCCTGGAAAGATCTCCAGCGTATTGGTGCCAAGGCTGGAGATATTAGCCAGCACTTTGAGCCGCGAGCCCTCACCTAAGGCCACCACCGCGACGACCGAGGCGATGCCGATGATGATCCCGAGCATGGTCAGGAACGTGCGCAGGCCGTGGGCGCGCATCGACAGTTCGGCCATCTTGAAGGCTTCGCCGAAGCGGTCGAACCCTGCGCGCCAGGCCTGTAGCCGTCCGCGCGGTCCCGTCAAAGCCCCTTTCGTCGAAGCAGGGACGGCCGACGCAGTCGCCTCCGACGGATGTTCGACGGAGCGATCGGAGATGATCCGTCCGTCGGATATCTCGATGATGCGGTTGGCGCGGCTGGCCACCGCCATGTCGTGGGTGACCAGAATGATTGTGCGGCCCTCCCGATTGAGTTCGGTCAGGATGGTGAGCACTTCCTCGCCGCTGGCATGATCAAGCGCGCCGGTCGGCTCGTCGGCCAGGATGACGTTGGCGTCGTTCATCAGGGCGCGGGCGATCGACACCCGCTGCTGCTGGCCGCCGGAGAGCTTGCCGGGCGGAAACTGCAGCCGATCCGCCATGCCGAGGCGGGTCAGCAGCATCGTCGCCCGGCTCTGCCGCCCGACCGGTGCCACACCGGAATAGATCGCCGGGACTTCGACATTGCCGAGCGACGTCAACTCCGACAACAGATGATAGCGCTGGAAGATGAAGCCGAAATGCTCCCGGCGCAGTTCCGCCAGTTCGTCGGGGTCGAGCGTTCCGGTCTCGCGCCCGCCGATGCGATATTGGCCGGAGGTGGCGCGATCGAGACAGCCGAGGATGTTCATCAGCGTCGACTTGCCGGAGCCGGAAGCGCCGATGATCGCCACCATCTCGCCGGTGGCGATCGACAGGGTGATGCCATGCAGCACGACCACGACGCCGTCGCCCGACGGGAACGCCCTTGTGACGCCTTCGAGCGCGATCAGTGGGGCCTCGACTTCGGCGGAAATCGGGGCGCCGATCGGGGGCAGGGCGGCCGCATCCTGCTGTGGCGACGGTTGATTGATGTCGGCCATCGACGTCACAGCCCCCCTGAGGGCGGACGGCGGGCGCTCGTCGACGGCGCCGCCACGGCGGACTTGCGGTTGGAGACGACGCGCTCGCCCTCCTTCAATCCGGACACGATCTCGGTGTGGACCTTGTCGTCGAGGCCGGTGACGACGACCCGACGAGCGATGGCGTTCTGGTCGTCGACCACTTCGACGCCGCGCTCGCCCTTCGCGTTCGGCGCCGATACCGCCGATGAGGGGACTGTCAGCACGCCCTTGGCGCTGCCGAGCACGATCCTCACCTGCGCCGTCATGTAGGTGAGGAGTTTGCTGTCCGGGTTGGGGACATCGAAATTGCCGTAATAGTAGACGGCGACCGACGTCGACGACGAGGAAGAACTGCTGGACGACGAACTCGTGGTCGCCACGATGGATGTATCCGAGCGCAGCCCATCCGGCGCGGGATCGATCGAGACGAGCTTTGAGTCCCAGCGATTGACGAGATCGCCCAGCACGGTGAAATAGACGGGTTGACCGGGCTTGGTCTTGGCCACGTCCGCTTCGGAGATCTCGGCACGGACGGTCATCCGGTCGACCTGCCCCATGATCACGATGGTCGGAGTGGTCTGCGCGGCGTTGACCGTCTGTCCTTCCTGAGTGACGACCAGCAGCACCATTCCGTCCATCGGCGCGATGATACGCGTATAGGCGAGATTGACGTTGGCGGTGTCGACGGCAACCTCGGCGCCGACGATCTGCGCCTTGAGCGCATCGATCTGGAATTGCGTCGTCTTCACAGTCGTCTGCGCGGTCTCGTAGGCGTCGCGCGATGTCGCCTTC
>JARLJB010000125.1 GCA_031291415.1 Telmatospirillum sp. | reverse complement strand
GAGTTCGGCGTCTTGCACCGGACAACTGTTCGGGCTTACGAGATGGGGCGGCACGGGAGCCGTACTGAGGGACGGGTTCTTAACCCCAAACGCCTTCGGTCTCCGTGCCGCCGAACGCGGGGGGTTGGCCATCCCCCCGCGGTCATCCTTACGGACAGACATTCTTACCAAATTTTCAAGACACGAAACGCCGGGTGGCGGACATCCGTCCGCCTGGGCTTCCGCCGCATCGGCGGCGCGGCTGCACTTGCAGCCGACCAACGGCAATAAGTCACGACTTATTGCCGTTGGTATGAGCCAGAAGAGCGGGCGGGATCGATCAGGCCGAGGTGGCTCCCGCCTCCGCCAGACGTTCCTTTTCCAACCGCGCTTTCGCTCCGTGATCGGCAGCCAGCAGCGTGTAAACCGCAGGGACTACGAACAACGTGAAGGCCGTGCCGATCAACAAACCGGTAGCAATCACCAAACCCATATTGAAGCGCGACACGGCACCGGCGCCGGAGGCCACCAGCATCGGATAGACGCCAAGCACCATCGCCGCGGTGGTCATCAAGATCGGCCGCAAGCGAATCCGTGCCGCCGCTTCGATCGCCTCGCGCTTGTTTTTGCCGTGGCGTTGCTGCTCGTTGGCGAATTCGACCAGCAGAATCCCGTGCTTGCTGATCAACCCCATGAGGGTCACCAGCCCAACCTGGGTATAGATATTAAGGCTGGCACCGCCCAGACCGAGACTGATGAAGATCAGCGCGCCGGCGATCGACATCGGGACGGAAACCAGGATGATCAGCGGATCGCGGAAGCTCTCGAACTGGGCTGACAACGCCAGGAAAATGATGATCAAAGCGAAACCGAACGTCGTGGCCATGCCGCTCGATTCCTGGACGAACTGCCGCGACGCCCCGCCGTAATCGATGGAATAACCCTGCGGCAAATCCTGCGCCGCCAATTCCTTCAGATAGGTGAGGGAATCGCTTAGGGCGACCCCTGGCGAGGCAACGCCGGAAATCACCGCGCTGTTCAGCTGTTGAAAATGGTTAAGCGATTGCGGAACCGTTTTGGTGGTGATCTTCGCGACGGTGGAAAGCGGCACAGTCGTACCGTCTCCCGTCCGGATATAATAGTCCAGCAGTTGGTCGGTATTCAGCCGGGACCGTTGCTGGACCTGAGGAATGACTTTGTAGGACCGGCCGTCGAGGCTGAAGTAATTGACATAGCCGCCGCCCAGCATGGCGCTCATGGCCCCACCCACGTCGCTCATCTTGAGACCGAGTTGCGCCGCCTTGTCGCGATCGATGTCGACGGTGTCCTGCGGTTGGTCGATCTTCAGATCGGAATCGAGGAACATAAAACGGCCGCTCTTCATGGCGTCCTGCAGGAACTTCTGCGACACCTCGAAAAGCTGATCGTAGGACTGGGTGGTTCCGATGACAAACTGCACCGGCAGGCCGCGGCTGCCCGGCAGCGGTGGCGGCTGGAAGGCCACCACCTTCGATCCGGCGATGCCGTTCAACTTGCTTTGGTAAAGCGGCTGCATCACGTTCGTCGTGCGGGTTCGCTGATCCCACGGCTTGAACACCACGCCGGCAATCGACTGGCCGGGCGCATCGATCTGGAAGATATGGTCCTCTTCCGGAAACGAGGTGGAGAGGTCGAACAGCTGCTGGGCGTACAACTGCCGCTGCTGCAAGGTGGCATTCGGCGCCGCCGTCGACATGGTGATGATGATGCCCTTGTCTTCCTGCGGCGCCAGTTCGCTCTTCGCGCCCACCCACAGGAAGTAAATGCTGGCCAGGATGATAGTGGCGAACACCATGGTGACCGGGCGATAGTCGAGACTGCCGTGTAAAAGGCGATTGTACCGCCCGGCCACCCATTCGAAGCTGTGGTCGATGAAATCGATGACACGGGCCTGAAAGCCGCTGTGGTCGGTGGCCGGCGGCTTCAGAAGCCGTGAGCACATCATCGGCGACAGGGTCAAGGCGACGATCGCCGACACCGTGACGGCCCCCACCAGGGTAAAGGCGAATTCGGTGAACAGGGCGCCGGTCAAACCCTTCTGGAAACCGATCGGCACATAGACGGCGATCAGGACCACGGTCATGGCGACGATCGGGCCCGTCAACTCACGCGCCGCCATGATGGCCGCGTCGATGGGTTTGGCGCCCTCGGCAAGATGTCGGTCGACGTTTTCGACGACAATGATGGCGTCATCGACGACCAGACCGATGGCCAAAACCAGCGCCAACAAGGTCAGCAGGTTGATGGTGAAGCCGAAAATCAGCATCATCGTCATGGTGCCGACCAATGACAGCGGAATGGCGACGACCGGAATCAACACGGCCCGCGGCGATCCCAGGAAAGCGAAAACCACGACTGTGACGATCAACAGCGCTTCACCCAGCGTGTAGATCACCTCGTCGATCGAGCTGTTGACGAATTCGGTCGAGTCGTAAACGATCTTCGAGGCAAGACCCTGCGGCAATTGCGCCTGGATATCGGGCATGACCGCCCGGACGCCCTTGATGACGTCAAGAAGATTGGCCGATGGCGCCACCTGGATACCGACATAGACCGCCTTCTTGCCGTCAAAGCCGACTTCCGATTCATAGTCGTCGGCGCCCAGCGTCACTTTGGCGACGTCGCCCAGGTGAATATTGGCGCCATTGCTTTGTTTGAGGACGAGATTACGAAACTCGTCGACCGAATGCAGACTGGTCGAGGCCGTCAGGTTGACCTGAACCATTTGCCCTTTGGTATTGCCAAGCCCCGAGATGTAATCATTGGCGCTGAGCGCGGAGCTGACATCGCTGGCCGTCAGGCCATAGGCGGCCAGTTTGTCGGGATCGAGCCAGGCCCTGAGGGCGAAGTTCTTGGCGCCCAGAATTTCGGCCGTCTGAACACCTTCGACCGCCTGCAATCGCGGCTGCACCACGCGCACCAGATAGTCGGTGATTTTGTTGGGCGGCAGCACATCGGAATTGAACCCGATGTACATGGCGTCGATCGTCTCGCCGATCTGCACCGTCAGCACCGGCTGCTGCGACCCTGTAGGCAGCTGATTCAACACCGAATTAACCTTGGTGTTGATCTCGGTCAACGCCTTGTTGGGATCGTAGTTCAGTCGCAGGTTGGCGGTGATGGTTGACACGCTGGTCTGGCTGGTCGACGTCATATAGTCGATGCCGTTGGCCTGCGCGACGGCGTTTTCCAAAGGCGTGGTGATGAATCCTGCGACGACGTCCGGCGACGCGCCGTAATAGGTGGTGCTCACGGTTACGACCGCGTTGTTGGTCCGCGGATACTGCAGGATCGGCAGCGAGAAGCCGGCGCGCAGCCCCAACACCAGGATCATCAGACTGACCACGGTGGCCAGAACCGGCCGGCGGATGAAGATATCGGTGAATTTCATCGTGCGATGCTCCGCCTTATTCGTCCACCGGCGCCGGGTTGGCGTCATTGCTCGGCCGCACCGAGTTGTCGATCAGCAAAGGCATGTCGTTGCGTAATTTGAGCTGACCGGACACCACCACGGTATCGCCGTCCTTGATTCCCTTGACCACGGCCACCTGATCTCCGCGTTTGGCACCGGTGGTGATGAAGGTCTGGTGCGCCACCAACCGTGGCTGACCTTTATCGTCCTGACCCTTGTTTTCCACCAGATAAACGGTGTCACCGTAGGTATTGTAGGTAACGGCGGTCTGCGGCAACGTGACGAAGCGTTCGGGTTTGCCGGTTTCGACCGCTACCTTGGCGAACATGCCGGGCAGCAGCTTGTGGTCGGGGTTTGCCAGGGCGGCGCGCAGCTGCACATTGCGGCTGGCCGTGTCGACCTTCGGATTGATTGCCGCGATTTTTCCGGAAAACGTTTGACCGGCAAAGGTGTCGATCGTCACGGCTACCGGTTGCCCCACCGCCACCTGCGACAGCGCCTGCTGTGGCAGGTTGAAGTCGATGAAGATGGGATCCAATGCCTGCAGGGTGACGACGGTTGTACCGGAATTGAGGTACTGGCCGAGATCGATGGCCCGGATCCCCAGACGTCCGGAGAAGGGCGCGCGCAGGGTCTTCTTGTCGACCACCGCTTTTTGCTGGGCGACCAAGGCCTTGGCGTTCTTCAGGTTGGCGGCGTCGGAATCGACAACGGCTTGGCTGATGGCGTGGGCCTGCAGCTGCTTCTCGTCGCGCTGATAGGTGATCTGAGCCAGTTCGGCCGTCGCTTCGAGAGCTTTCAGCTTGGCCGCATCGTCGTCAGCCCGCAACCGCAGCAAAACCGCCCCGGCCTGCACGTCGTCTCCCGAATTGAAGGAGATGGCGTCGATGACACCGGCGCTTTCCAGAGCCAGATCGGCACCCTTGACGGCCCGCAGGCTGCCGACGGCGTCAAGGTGCGGTTGCCAGTCCTGCGTTTCCGCCTTGCTGGTGGCGACCGTCTGTGGCTGTCCACCCATGGAGGCCATGTATTTCTTGATCATCTGGCCCCGGAAGGCTTCGAAGCCGAAAATGCCACCGAATACTACGCCGACCAGGATCAGCATGAGGATCATGCGTTTGACCATAGGGTCCGTCTCCACGTGAGGAAATGGGTCCGCGTCTCGCGAACACCGTCAATCAATGGGAAATGCTGTCTTTCGCCGCCGTTTCCGTACGGTTCCACCAGCCCCCGCCCAGCGCCTGGAACAGCACCGCGGTATCGCTGTAACGAGCCGCCTGGGCCTTGACCAGGGAGATGTGCGCCTCCTGGTAGGTCCGCTCGGCGTTGAGCAGGGAAAGATAACTGATCGCCCCGGCCGAGAATTGGCTGCGTGACAGCTCCAGGCTCGCGGCGGCCGACCGTTCGGCGGCCAACTCAGCCTTCAAGGCGTCGGCATCCGACTGCAAGGCGCGCAGAGCGTTGGCGACATCCTGGAAGGCCTTCAACACGGTGCTTTGGTATTGCGCCAGGGACTTGTCGAGACCCGCTTCGGCGGCCAGGCGCTTATGCTCCAAGGTGCCGCCGTGAAAAATCGGCTGGGTGACCCCGGCCGACAAGCTCCACAAACCGGAAGCGGCCGAACCGAACAGGCCATCGGGGCCGGAGGCCGCGCTCCCCCATCCGGCACTCAGCGAAAACTTGGGGAACTGATTGGCAATGGCGACGCCGAGGTCGGCGTTTGCCTGATGCAGCGTGGCTTCGGCGGCCCGGATGTCGGGACGATTGTGAACCAGTTGCGACGGCAGGCTGACCGGCAGATCCTGCGGCAGGTCCAAGCTCGCCAACTCGAATGTTTCCGACACTTCCTGGCTGGGGAACCGACCGGCCAGCATGGTCAGACTGTTGCGCGTCTGCGCCAATTGCTTCTCGAGCGGCGGCAGCGATGCCCGGGTCTGAGCCAGCGTCGATTCCTGCGCCAGGACATCGGCCTGCGAGACGCCGCCCAAAGTGAACTGGCGCCGCACCACGTCGAGCTGCTGGGTTTCCGCGTCGATGATTTCCTGCGTGGCGGCGATCTGGGCACGCAAGGACGCTTCGCCGAGCGCTGTCGTCACCACGCTCGACGTCAGCGTCAGAGCCGTCGCTTCGACCTGGTATTGTTGATATTCGGCGGCGGCCTCGGCCGATTCGACGCCGCGCGCCGTCGCCCCGAAGACGTCGAGATCGTAGGTGACGCTGAGCGACGCGCTGGAGACCGTGTAAATCGATGAGGTGTTCGGCTGGCCCTGCTGGGCACCGGCCGACCGCTGACGGCTATTGGTGAAGCTGCCGTCGACCGACGGGTAGAACCCACCGCCTTGGGCGATCGCACTCTCCTGGGCCTGACGCAATGCCGCTTGCGCCGCCTTGAGATCAGGGTTGGCAGCCAACGATTGGGTGATCAGACGGTCAAGCGCCGGCGAATGGAACAACGCCCACCATTGACCGGGGATGTCCTGGCCGGAGTTGAAATATTGCGCCGCACCGCCGCGGGTGGGGGCCGCGGCGGTGGGCTTGGTCATCGGTTCCGGGGTGAAACCGGTGACCTCGGGGGTAGCTGGCGATTGGAAGTCGGGACCCACGGTGCAGCCGGCAGTCAGGACCAGCGCGCCAAGGATGCCACAGGCGCCAAGAGATCTGCGAAACGTCACTCGTTACCCTTTCTTCCAATCGTCCATTGCATCATGCGTCTGCCGAGACTATGCCGATCGACATGAGCTCGCCGGTTCCGGTATCTCCCGGAAGGTGTATCGGTGTTCTTGTGCAATAGACATTGACTTAGTTCGAACGTTCAATCTAAAAACGCAAATGAGGGTAGCTGTCAAGGACCTTCATGCGACTCTCTGTTGTCGACGAGGGAAGATATTATGGCGGAAAAGGACGTCCTGAACTGCAGAAGCCGACGCGGCGAATCGCGCCGCCAGCAGGTATTGGACGCCGCCGCTGTGTGTTTTCGCCAGAGCGGTTTCCGCGGTGCCAGCATGTCGGATATTTCCGCTCTGGCCGGCATGAGCACCGGCCACATCTATCACTACTTCAAAAGCAAGGAAGCCATCGTCGAGGCCATCGTCGCCCGCGATCTCGACCAGGGGTTGGCCTATATCGAGGCGGCGAAGGCCAACGACGACGTGCTCGACGGCATAATCAAACAGATAGGTGAGAGCGTCGTCGATCGCAAGCGGATGAGCGAATCGGCCTTGTCTCTTGAAATTCTCTCGGAGGCTGCCCGCAATCCGACGGTCGCCCAGACACTGGTGGATTGCAAAGTCCTCGTCCGGCAGAAGCTCCACGAAGTTTTCGAGATCGGCCAAAAGCAAGGCTCGATCGCCGGTGACGCGCCTCTTGACGCCGTCTGCACCCTTCTCAACACCATCTATGACGGCATCACCGTACAAAGTGCGGTCAACCCGCTGTTCGACCGCGAAGCGATCCGCACGCTGCTACCCGTGCTGGTCACCTTCCTGCTGCGAGGCCATGCGTAAACAAAGACGGCAATCCGGTCGCCGTTAGGAGCCGCGCAATAATAACCGCCGCTCTTTCGTCATCTCCGCGAAGGCGGGGATCCATACCGCCGGTTAGAGTCCCGCTTTCGCGGGAATGACGAGGTGATTTATTTGTCTGCGAAACTCCTTTACTGCGCGGCGTAATCCAGCGACCGCTCCCACAGAACCGGAAGCTGCCGGGCCGGAAGCGGCCGGCTGAACAGGTACCCCTGCAAGGCGTCGCAGTGCAGGTCCCTCAGAAAAGCCAACTGCGCCTCCGTCTCCACGCCTTCGGCGAGAACGGTCAGATGGAGATTCTTGGCCATTGCCACGACGGCCGCGACTATTTCCATGTTGGCCGGATCGTTCGGGATGTCGTGGACGAAGCTCTGGTCGATTTTCAGCTTGTCGATCGGCAGACGCTTGAGATAGGCGAGCGATGAATAGCCGGTCCCGAAATCGTCAATGGCCAGGCGCACGCCCAGAGTCTTCAGGGCCGACAGCTTGCGTTCCGCCTCGCCGCTATCCATCAGGGCGCTTTCCGTGATCTCCAGTTCAAGATATCGCCCGGAAAGACCCGTTTCCGCCAGGATACCAGCGACCTGCTCGGCGATGTCGGGTTGTGTAAACTGGTGAGCGGAAAGATTGACCGCCATGGTCTGCAGCGGTGCGCCCCCATCCAACCACTCCCTCATCTGTCGACAGGCCATGCGCAGAACTTCGGCGCCAAGGGGCAGGATCAGGCCGGTTTCCTCGGCAACCGGGATGAACTGCCCGGGCGACACCAGGCCGTGGTGAGGCCGTTGCCAGCGAACCAGGGCTTCGACACCGGTGATCTGCAAATCCGCCATCGCCACCAGAGGCTGGTAATGCACGAGAAACTCGCCGCGATCGAGCCCCTTGCGCAGGGCCGCCTCGAGGTCGATCCGGGCGTGGGCCGCCTGGGTCAGCGCCTGGGTATAAAACAGAAAACTGTTTCGGCCGCCCTTCTTGGCCTGATACATGGCGGCGTCGGCGCAGCTGATCACTCGGTCCGGGACATCGCCATCGTCGGGAAACACGCTGATGCCGATGCTGGTACCGATATAGATCTCATGGCCGCCAGGCAGCGCGAAAGGGGTCTTCAGCGCATCGATCAGCGTCTGCGCAACGCTGGCCGCCTGCGCCGGATCGCGAAGGTTCTCCAACAGCACGAGAAATTCGTCGCCGCCGGTCCGCGACAGAATGTCATTGTCGCGCAACCGGGCGCCGTAGCGGCGCGCCACGGCACACAGCAGTTCGTCGCCGACCGGATGCCCGAGACTATCGTTGACGTTCTTGAAGTGGTCGAGGTCGAGAAACAGGATCGCCCCCTTGCTGTCATCACGTCTGGCCTTGGCGATCGCCCGCTGGATGCTCTGCATCACGGCGGTCCGATTGGGCAGGTCGGTCAAGGGATCGCGGTTGGCCAGACGATCGATTTGCGCTTCGGTCTCCTTGGCCCGACTGATGTCGACCGAGGACCCGATATAGTTGGTGATCCCGCCGGCACTGTCGCGAACCGCCGAGATGGTCAGCCATTCCGGAAAAAGCTCACCATCCTTTCGGCGATTCCAGATTTCGCCCTGCCACGAGCCGACAGCCGCGACGGTCTCGAACATGCGGACGTAGAAGTCCTGATCGTGGCGTTCCGATTTCAAGATCCGTGGATTGGCGCCGATCAATTCCGCCTCAAGGTAACCGGTGACGGCGCAAAAGGCGGGATTGGCCGCCAGAATCGTACCTTCGGCATCGGTGAACAGGATCCCTTCCAGCGTATGCGTGAACAGCGTCGACGTTATCCTCTTCTGGTCGTCGGCCAACCGGCTGTCGGTGACATCTTCAGCCGACAGAATGATGCCGCCGACAGTTCCGTCGCGCTCGGTCCAGGGATTGGCCTTCCAACGCAGCCAGATGGTCGTTCCATCGGCACGATTCCATTGCTCGCCATCACTGCCCACCGTGGCACCCGCCAAGGCGTCGCGATAGGCCGTTTTCCAACGCTCCGGCAGGTCGGGAAAGATCTTGGCATGGGAGCATCCCGTGAGGTCCCCCGTACCGCAGGCGATTTCGGTCATCCAGCGCCGGCTCACCGCCAGATAACGCAAATCGCGATCGAGCATGGCGATGCTGAGCGGCGCATGCTCGATGAAAAGACGCATCATTTCCTGAGTTCGCGCCAAATCCCGTTCGGTCTCGCGGCGATGACCGAGACGCAGCCGCTCGTGAGCGAGGCTGAACAGGATACCCATGCTGGCGAAGATGGCGATGGAAATGGCTTCCGATGGCCGCTGGACGACGAACGACTGAAAGGGCGAGGTAAAAAAGTACCAGCCGATCACAGTGGACAGGACGGTTGCGGTGGCGCCGCCCACCAGCCCCCCCAGCCAGGATCCAAAGAAAACAGCAGGGTAAAACAACAGGCAGACATAAGGATGCGCATCAAGCTGCAGAACCGACTGACAGCCAAAAGCGGCAAGCGGAAAAGCAAGCCCGACCGCCAATCGGAACCATGTCCGGCGCGCAAATTTTCCGAAGGTTACGATCTCAAATCCCGGCATGGTCCGCAACCCAGAGAAACACACGTTTAAAGAGCATAACCAACCCCGGATTGAGGAACCACCGCTATTCTGATGTTTGGTTTCGTTTTTGGGTAGATTTGCGATGATGCGATGGATAGAGTTCATTTGTCGAAGATATCAATCTAATATTAATCATACTATGCAATATCAACACTATAGCGGCGAACTACACCTGTTTTCCATTTCCATTGGAACAATCAATACTCTCGGAATATCGGGATGTTTATAACAAATTCGTAGCATATTGAGGCTTTTATGCTATTTATAGTTCTCGCGCAAAAATATTTTCTGTTTTAGGCGCAATCTCAGGTGAAACTTTTTTCTTCTGTCGCGATTGTCACGGCAACGCAATGACACTATCGCCTGCTCAAAGTTACCACTTTTAATTGCTGTAGCCGATCGGAGCCGCACCAATCTTCTGAGGCACCACGTCAAAATCCGGCTGGCGACAGAAGAAGTATCAGACCGATCAGACTGTCGTCTTTGTTTAGTCGTCCTTCCCATCAAAGGGAAGACGGCCTATCGGCGGTGCTGCTATGCGAAAAGGGGCTGTCGTGGCCGGTCGAAAATCAACCAGCCATCCCTGATCAGTGAGATTCCGCCGAGGAGATCGGCGACATCTTCGGAAGTTGAAACGTCGGCGGCAGAGGCTCCCGCCGACCGACCGATTCGGCCAATTCCTCCACTTCCTTGACACGGGCGTTGAGGAAGTCCCGCACGTCGTCACCCACCACCGACAGAGCTTTCAACATCATGGCGGCCTTTTGCGGCGCCACCAACCGTGCCCCGACCGCCCGGCCGAGCACCGTCCGCGCCAAAGCCGGCGTGGCCATCGCCAGCAGGGTCAGCCCGGCATGGTTGGGGAAAGATTTGATCACCGCATAGACATCGTTGGGAGCCAGTCCGGAAATCAACCCTTTCAGCGCCGGCAGATCGTTCCGCCAAACCGCGTGGTGCAGAACCGAGTCGCCGTCGCCGTTTCGCTGCAGGAGCAACGACAACAAAGGATTGCAAGGTGCCGGCGAATCCTTCTGGATCACCATTTCTTTGCGGACCATGTCGCCCCGCACTGCCACTTTGACAGCCACGATATCGTTGTAAAGCAGGCTGGTGATCTTGCGCATATGCATGTGTTTTCCGGCGCGAAGCGCCTTGAAAAGCACACCCTCACCCTTCAGATCGCGGCGCAGCAGCTTCTTCGCCAAATAGACCTGGGCGTAGCCCTTGCGGGTGGCGGTGTCGGGCACGGCAATATTGGCCACTGTTTCCGCGGTATTGCGCATCAAGAGATGCATCAGATCATCGAACATGGCGTGATTGGCGATGGTAATCAGACGAAAAAACGCCGTACTGCCGGTTTCGACGTCGACATAGTCGAAGAACAGCCGGCAGGTCGCCGCCCGCAGTTTGGCGTCGGCCTGCGGCTGCACTGCCTGCTTCAAAACATGCTGCGACAAAAGGCCGCGATTCTCGTCAATATCGCTCGAAAAGACGACGGACATCAGGTGATTGCGAAGGGATTCTTCCTTGGCCCGCTCAACGATCGCCTGCTCGATGTTTTCGATGGTCAGATGCTTCGTTTGAATCAGGGCATTCAAGGACTGCCATTTCGGAGACGGCAGCAGCATTTTCGACAGCGGCGACATGCCGAATTTGTTGCGCTTGGAAAAGTCGATGTCCATCGACAACAGCGTCCGGGCGATCCTCAGCGTCGCCGGCCCTTCGTGCTGGCGCAAGGTGTCGGCGAGATAGTGCCAGATACCGTTGCCGTTTTTGTCTTCCCAGTTCAGATATTGGAAGATTCGCTCTTCCTGCCCCATGTCCTTCCAGTAAGCCAGGATCGTCTGGAAGATGACGGAAGCCTCGTTGACGTGATTGTTGGCCAACCGAAACTGCAGGTATGTCTCGCCCTCATCCCCACGGGCAGCAAATAGCGCATCCGAGTTGTTGTTAAATTTTATCCATTGCACGAAGAAATAGCTGAACTTTGAGGCGGACTTGGCATTCCGCTTCAATATATCTTCATGTATGTCTGCAACAGTTTGCATATTCTAAAGCTCTCTCTCAGGGCGCTACCGCATTAGCCAAGCTCGCCGTTCTCGGTTTTTTCGAAATACGACGTTAATCCTCAGGAGATATTTTAGAATTATTCAGATTTTGTCGTGACACGCTATGACCGGGAAGATCATTCAGGCAACGCTGTTTCTCATCGTACCCTAAACAGGCACGGCAGAGAATGAGCAATAGACCAACTTCGCCATCAGACTGCAACCGAGTTGGTACGGGCGCCCCGATCGGAGCCGCATCTGGAGATGCGATATCGACGGGATGGGCGACGAGGCCGTCGGACGCGAGATCCCCTTGACGGGAAGGGACGAATACGGTTCGGTGCGCGGTGGGTCGTATGCAGCGCTCGAACATGGGGGCAAATCGGTGTCAAAAAAAGACGGTGTCGCTATCGTTGTCGGATCGTTCCACAAGGTGGAAACGGAGAAGATGCTTTCGTCGGCCATCGCGGCCATGAAAGAACGGGGCTTACAGCTTCTGACCGTGGTTCGGGTTCCCGGCTCTTACGAGAAGCCGTTGGCCGTCAAACGCCTCTTGCTGCGCAAGGAAATCCAGGGAGTCGTCGTTCTCGGCATCATCGAGCGCGGCGAAACGGCACATGGCCTCGTCATGGGACAGTCGGTCGGCAATGCCTTGGTTCAACTTCAGCTCGAATTCATGAAGCCGATCGGCATCGGCATCATCGGCCCGGAGGTGCATCCCTCGCAGATCCCGCCCAGGCTTCACGACCACGCGGTGGCGGCCGTCGCGGCGCTGGACACCATGCTGCGGGCCGAGGAAACCGATCCGTCCGCCTAAAGTCTGAATCGCCCTCTACTTTATTGAGATAGAGCGGCCTCGAGCGCCGAGACAAAGACGCGGAGTTTCGGCAAAACGAGTCGGGCCGTGGGATAGACCGCCCAGATCGATAGCGCCTCCGGTACGGCGGCGCCCAGCGGAACTGTGACCAGCGTGCCTCGCTGAAGCTCGTCACGAACATTCCAGGTCGCCAGCAGCGCAATGCCGGCGCCGCCGACACAGGCCTCAAGCAAGCCTTCGATGCTGCTGGCGGAAAAGCGTCCGGAAATCCGCGCCCGGCGTTCATTGCCATCGACGAGAAACGTCCAATGAGTGACGCCGGTCAGCGCCAGACACTCATGTCTCCCCAGATCATCGAGCGTCACCGGTACCCCCCGCTCCGCCAGATAGCCTGGCGCCGCGCAGAGCACGCGCGGATTGGCCGCCAATCGGTGGGCGATCAGGCTGTTGTCGCGAAGCTTGGCGATACGGATGGCCAAATCGGCGCCCGTCGACACGATATCGACGACCTTGTCGGTCAATTCGAGGTCGATGCGAAGCTGCGGGTTGCCCCGCAGCAGCTCAGGGATCACCGGCGTCACGATTTTGCGGCCAAAGGCCGCCGGCGCGGAGACCCGCAAGAGCCCGGACGCGCTTGCCGTGGCCGACCGAAGAATCGCCCGCCCAGCCTCCTCTCCCTCGATCAACGCCTCGGCGAATGGCAGAAACGCCTCGCCCTCCGGGGTCAGCGAGATCGACCGGGTGGTCCGCTGCATCAGCCGGACACCCAGATCGCGTTCAAGAGCGGCAAGCCGGCGGGTGGCGACCATCGGCGTGATACCAAGGCGGCGAGCGGCGGCGGAAAGGCTTCCCGCGGCGGCGGTACTGACCAGCACAGCAACGGCGTCCGTATCCATTATATCAAATTCCGATATTACGACTTAACAAATTCAACCTATACATCGAAATTGGATAAAATGATAGAGGATGGCGTGTTCCTTATCTCACGCGAAAGACTCATCCGATGACCCAGGTTCTCACCGTTTCACCTGCCACGGCGCTTCCCTCTCTCGGTCGTGGCCTGACCTTCGTGATGGCGGTTGCATGCGGCATCGCCGTCGCCAACATTTATTACAACCAGCCGATGTTGGGGATCATTGAGCAGGCCTTTCCGGCCTCCTCCTTGGTCGGACTGATCCCGACAGCGACGCAGCTTGGCTATGCGGCGGGATTGTTTCTGCTGGTGCCGCTCGGCGATCTCATGAACAGACGGCGGCTGATCGTCGCCCAATTCCTCGGTCTGGGCTTCGCCCTGGCGGCGGCGGCGATGGCTCCGACGGCAGGTTTCCTGATCGGCGCCTCAATTCTGGTCGGAGCAGCGTCGACCGTCGCACAACAGATCGTCCCCTTGGCGGCGAGCCTGGCGGCTCCGGAAAAGCGGGGTCACACGATCGGAACAGTGATGGCGGGGCTGCTCTGCGGAATTTTGTTCAGCCGCACGCTTGCCGGTTTTGTCGCAACCCAGGCGGGGTGGCGCGAGATGTTCTGGCTCGGCCTGCCGCTCGCTTTGCTCGGGGCCGCATCGATGGCCATCTCATTGCCACGGCAGCCGGCCCATTCCGGGATTGGCTATGGCGCCGCGCTGCGCTCGCTGGCGGAGCTTTGGCGGACCGAGCCGACGCTGAGAAGCGCGACCATCATGCAGGCCGGATTGTTCGGCGCCTTCACGGCCTTCTGGACGATCTTGGCTCTCCATCTGCAGGAACCGGCATTCGCTCTTGGCGCCGATGTCGCCGGGCTGTTCGGCGTCGTCGGAGCGGCAGGCGTGGTTGCCGCGCCTCTGGCCGGCCGGCTCGCCGACCGGCGGGGTCCGCAGATGGTCATCAGGCTGGGAGCGGCGCTGACGCTGGCGTCCTGGTTGATTTTCGGTCTATGGGGAACCATCGCCGGCCTTGTCGTCGGCGTCATCCTGCTCGATTTCGGCGTCCAAAGCGCCCTGGTCTCCAACCAGCACGTCATTTACGCGCTGCATCCGCAAGCGCGCAACCGGCTGAACACGATCTTCATGACCGGCATGTTCCTCGGCGGTTCGGCGGGCTCGGCCGGCGCCACGGCGGCCTGGAACTGGGGCGGCTGGACTGCCGTCAGTGTCTTCGGCGCCACCCTCGCCATCGGCGTTCTCGCCCTTCGGATCGGCCGGTCCTCCGCCGATCATTTGTCGGAATGACGGTGGCGTCCCAGCCCATTGCGGCGACGCAATATGTAAAGTTAGCCTTTGTAGTTTTCCTTCGTATATCCTGGTGCACTAGGTTTAACATCCTGTCCCCTACCGTGGTTTGCAAGGAGAACATCATGACTGCTACCATCCTTGACCCGAAGACCGCTCTCATCGTCATCGATTTGCAGAAGGGCATCATCTCGCTGCCCACGGCCCACCCGGCGGCGCAGGTGGTGAAGCAAGCCAATACGCTGGCCGAGGCGTTCCACCGCCACGATCTGCCGGTCGTCCTCGTCAATGTCGCGGGCGGAGCGCCGGGCCGGACGGAGCAGAAGCGTGGCGGCGAACGGCCGGCCGGATGGACCGACCTGGTCGCCGAGCTTACTCAGCGACAGCAAGACCACCGGGTGACGAAACGGACATGGGGAGCGTTCACCAACACGGATCTCGAAAAATATCTGAAGAGCCTGGGCGTCACGCAGGTCGTCATCGCCGGAATCGCCACCAGCATTGGTGTCGAATCGACGGCGCGGCAGGCCAATGAGCTGGGGTTCAACGTCACTCTCGCCACCGACGCCATGACCGATATGAGCCCAGACGCCCACGCCAACAGCATCACGCGGATCTTCCCGCGTCTGGGCGAAACCGGCACCACCCAGGATATCATCGCTCTCTTGGACCGCAGGCTCTGATTGCTGGTCAATTGAAAGGCCCATGTTTTGTGTTCTCCTTTTTCTGCGCCAGGAAAAACGACCGGGCTGTGGAATGGTGCCTACAAGATTCCATGGCATGATCAGGAATTCAGTCGACGGATGCTGGCTAATCATCTGTCGCAGGATCACGACTGGGCCAGCCGCCGGATAGCGCGTATCGATGAGCATGTCGCATGGCTGCACGACGCCTGTCTGGCGAGACGTCCTTCCCGGATTCTCGACCTGGGGTGTGGGCCGGGGCTTTATCTCGATCGCTTGGTGGCGCTTGGCCATCGCGGCGTGGGCATCGATTTCTCTCCCGCATCGATCGCCTATGCCCGGACCCTTCCTCACGCGGCTGCGTGCGATTACCGGTTGGCCGATCTGACGGTCTCCGCCTTCGAGACCGGCTTCGACCTGGTGATGATGTTGTTTGGCGAGATCAACGTTTTCCCGCCGGAAACCGCTTTGTCGATTCTGCAGCGGGTTCGGGCCGCTCTCCGACCCGGCGGCATGGTGGTGTTGGAAGTCCATGACCATGACTATGTCGAGGCCTCGGGACAAGTGGCCGCCACATGGACACGCAATCCCGATGGCGGCCTTTTCTCCGCCGCATCGCACATCCTGCTCGTTGAAAACGCCGGGCTCGCCGAAGCAAAAGTCGCAGCTACGGACTTTTGGGTTCAAGAAGAGGGCCATGCGGAATGGGCGCATTATCGAAGCCTGACGCAGGCCTATGGCGACGATGGCTATGCCGCGCTGTTCTCGATGGCCGGTTTTTCCGAACCCGTCCGGGAAACACACGTCGGCCATATCGCCGATCCCGATTTCTTCATGCTAAGGGCCTGTCGCGAAATTGTCGCTCCAGGCACTTAGAGCCGGATGCCTGCCGCACCCTCGTCGACAGCTTGATCTCAAAGGCTCGCCGTCAGGACATGGCTTTCCATCGGCGCCGCCAAACCATCGTCGTCCACATAGCTGGCAAGAGACGTCACCATCTGTTCGAAGAGCTCGGCACGGGCCGCATCATTCATGGCGGCGATTGCCGTGGCGATTGGAAATACCGCCAGATAGCCGGGCAGGAAATCGGTGAGCGACGGGTAACGGGCGACTTTTGCCTCGATCCGGATGTGGATGTCGTGGAAACCGGCGTCCCTCACGAGGGTTCGCAGGCTTTCACGATCCGTCAGCGCGCAAGAGGCATGGAAGACCGCCGCCGCGCCGGCCCCGAAACGCCGCCCAAGAATGTCGGCAAGCACCGCGAGGAAAGGAGAACGGTCCAGAGACCTCCAGACGCTGAGGGCGAGACGCCCGCCTGGGCGCATGACCCTGGCCATCTCCCGCAACGCCGCCGGCCGATCCGGGAAGAACTGCAGCCCCTGTTGGCAAAAAACGATGTCATAGGTCGCCGGGTCGGCCGGAATGCGCGTTGCCTCGCCCCGGCGCCAGTCTATGGCGCCAAGACCGTCCCGCGCGGCAAATCGCTCGGCGGCGCGGAGCATGCCCTCATCCATATCGACGCCGGTCACGTCGATGCCGGCCCCGGCTGCCTTCAATGCCTCCCGCGCCACGACGCCGGTGCCGCAGGCGACATCCAGCACCCGCTTGCCAGGCCGGACGCCGCCGGTTTGCACGAGATCTCCCGCCCATTCCCCCATCCAGGCCGGTACGATATATCGTTCATAAGCCTCCGGCCCCGTATTGGTAATACGCCATTCGGTTTGTCGAGAGTTGCTCGTCATCTGCCAGATACCCTCATTGCACATATGGGCCGCGCGTCGCGCGGAACAGTATTCTACTCAATTCGTTTCCCTCAGCACGTCGATGAACGCCCGCAGTGCCGGAGGCACATGGCGGTGACCGGGATAGTAAAGAAAGAGGCCGGGGATCGCCGGGCACCAGTCGTCAAGAACGGTCACCAGCGCGCCGCGATCGATGTAGGGCTGGGCGGATCGGTCCGGGACGTAGGCGATGCCCATTCCGGCGGCGGCGGCCTCGGTCATCAGTTCCAAATGGTCGAGCGTCAGCATGCCGGGAACGTCAACGGCCATTTCCTGATTATGTTTTGCGAATTCCCAGCGGTAGGGCTTGCCACTGGGCAGGCGGAAGCGAATGCAGACGTGGTCCTTCAGGTCGTCCGGCGTCCGCGGAGCCGCATGGCAGGCAAGATAGGCCGGCGAAGCGACAGCAACAAAACGCGCCTCTCCACCGAAACGCACGGCAATCATGTCCTGCGGCACAGCCTCGCCCAGACGAATTCCGGCGTCGAAACCTTCGGCCACGATGTCGATCAGTCTTCCCTCGGTAACGAGATCAAGCGACACCTCCGGATAGCGCGCCAGGAAGCGCGGGACCGCCGAACGCAACAGCAGCCGTGCCGCGATCTCACTGCTGTTGATCCGCAAGGTTCCACCTGGATGGCTGCGAAAGTCCGCCACTTCGGAAAGCGCCGCGTCGAGCTCGCGCAGGACCGGGCCCAGGCGCGTCACCAGCCGTTCACCGGCCTCCGTCGGCGCCACGCTGCGGGTGGTCCGGTTGAGCAGGCGAACGCCCATGTTCCGCTCCAGCGTACGAACCATATGGCTGAGCGTCGACGGTGACAGGCCAAGCTCGTCGGCCGCCTTCCGGAAACTGCGATGCGCAACGATGGCGGCAAGCGCGCTCAGATCGGTAAGGCTGGGCTGCTCATTCATGGCTGATTTTCATCAACTTATGCAAGATTGCGTGGATAGTATCATGAGTTGGACGGACTGATCTTAGGAGATCGGCCGCGATCTGCGTGGCCTCACCGAAGGGACAGTTCTCATGAGCAGCACATGGTTCATCACCGGCACCTCGTCCGGATTCGGGCGACGTCTGACGGAAAAGCTTCTGGCGCGCGGCAGCCGCGTGGTTGCCACCTTGCGCAAGACGAATGCGCTCGACGACCTTAAGGCCAGATATGGGAACCTCCTCCGGCTCGCGTCTGTGGACGTGACCGATACGCAGGCGGTACGGCAGACGGTCGATGACGCTTTCGGCGCGTTGGGCCTTATCGACGTGGTCGTGAGCAATGCCGGTTACGGTCTCTTCGGCGCCGCCGAGGAACTGGACGACGACCAGATCCACCAGCAGATCGAGACAAATCTGATCGGCTCGATCCAACTGATCCGCGCCGTGCTGCCGCATCTGAGAAACCAGGGCGGTGGCCGGATCCTGCAGGTCTCCTCGGAAGGCGGGCAGATCGCCTATCCCGGCCTCAGCCTGTATCACGCGACGAAATGGGGGATCGAAGGTTTCGTCGAGGCGGTCCGCCAGGAAGTCGCGCCGTTCGGCATTGCCATCACGCTCGTCGAACCCGGGCCGACCCGGACCAACTTCGCGGCCGGGCTGGTCAGCGCCCGACCGACGGATGTTTATGAGAATACGCCGGTCGGTGATTTGCGGCGGGCCTGGACCGGCGGCACCTTCGCGGTGACGGGCGATCCGGACAAGATGGCAGAGGCAATGATTGCCTCCGCCGACCAAACGCCGGCCCCCCACCGGCTGACGCTCGGCAGTACGGCCTATGCCTCGATCAGAGGAGCTCTTCAAGGCCGGCTCGCGGAACTCGAAGAGAGCAAGCAGATCACGTTATCCGTGGACGTCGATTGAAGCCTGTCATTGATCGTTCCGCCACGTGAGGCATGCCCACATCCAGGTCGACGCCCGTCACGACGACGCCTCGATGGGCAAACCGGACAGCGGCTTGACCTCTTTCAGAACGAATGAAGTCTCCATCTCCTTGATGCGCGGCAGCCGCCGGATGACGGCCATTGCAAAGTCCGCATAATCGTCGAGATCGCGCGCCACCACCTGCAGGAGGAAATCGGCGCTGCCGGCGATGCTGTAGCAGGCGATCACCCGGTCCAACCGCTGGACGTCGATCTCGAATTTTCGCGCCTCGTCCTCGCTGTGGCTGTCGATTTTCACGCGGACGAAGGCCAGAACCCCGAGACCGATCTTCTGACGATCGAGAATCGCCCGGTATCCCTGGATCAGGCCGGCGTCCTCCATCTGGTGGACCCGCCGCCAACAGGGCGAGGTGGACAGTCCGACACGCTGGGCCAAGTCCTGGTTGGTCAGTCGCCCGTCTTGTTGGAGGGCGCTCAGGATGCGTGCGTCCGGTGCCTCGATTGCCTGTTTCGGCATAATCTACCCCATATCTCACATTTGGCGGTAGAGGCTACCTCGTACCTGCCGAGACAGCAATAAATCGCAAAGTTTTTCCCAAACGAGTCCCCTATCCTGCCAGTCGATTTCCCCCGCCCCCTTATGATCGAGAATCCCGATGTCCGATACCATCCGCATTGCCATCGTCGTCAATCCCGACCTGTCCCTCGGCTTCCTCGCCAACACGGTCGGAGCTATTGCCATCGGTCTCGGCGCGCGCATGCCGCCCTTGGCCGGCACCCGTCTTGGCGACCGGCAGGGACGGACCATCGACATCAGTGCGAACCGACCGGTGCCGATTCTGCAGGCCGACACCGACACCCTTCGCTCGCTGACCCTCAAGGCAATACCCCATGGTCCCGATTTGGCCGTGGTGGCCTTTCCGGCCTTCGCCCGTTCCCTGCATGCATTTCCAGATTACGAGCAAGCCTTTCCCGAGCGGGATCTGAGCACGGAGACGATAGACGGCCTCGGTTTGGCGGGCCCGGAGAAGCTCGTCAAGTCGCTCACCGGATTTCTGAAGCTGCTTCGCTAGAGCCGGATGATTTTTGACCGGATCGCAGAGCGATACCGTCAAAAATCTGAATCCGCCTCTATCCCAATAAAGTAGAGGACGATTCAGACTTTAGATCGAAGCGGGACCGCTTCGATCTAAAGTCATCGCGCCCTAGACAGTTCCGCTGCACGCCGATCGGAAAATGTCACGCTAACAAGCCTTGACCCCGTACCGAGACAAAGAGATAGCTCTTCGTTATCTGGGTTTTGCGGGCCAGGAGCACCTGTTTGCGAGCTTTCTCCTCATTCAATCTTGAATCCCTGGGCGACACCTTCGTCGTCCTCTCCGTGGCCTTCGTCCTCGGTACCTTGATCGGTTTCGAGCGCCAGTACCGCCAGCGCACGGCGGGTTTGCGGACAAACGTTCTGGTGGCGGTCGGTGCCGCCGCCTTCGCCGACATCGGCATGCATCTGATGGGAGGCGAAGGCGGCACGCGGATCATCTCCTACATCGTCTCGGGCATCGGCTTCCTCGGGGCGGGAGTGATCATGAAGGAAGGAACCCATGTACGGGGGCTGAACACGGCGGCGACGCTCTGGTGTTCGGCGGCGGTCGGGGCCTGCTCGGGCGCCGGCTACGCCGCCGAAGCCATCTTGCTCACCGGCTTCGTTCTCGCGGGAAATACCTTGCTGCGTCCCCTGGTCAACCACATCAACCGCAAGCCGATGGATGAACGGGTGACCGAGGCCTGCTATCGCGTCCATGTCATCTGCGACCCGGCGTCGGTGGCCGATGTTCGCGAGCTTTTGTTTGATGAATTGGAGGGCGCCAGCTACCCGATTCGTGAAATCGAAGTCCTGTCGGAAGGCGAAGACGAAGTCGAACTGGCGGCGGTTCTGGTGCCGAGCACAGCCGAACCGGACGAACTCGATGCGGTGGTAACCGCCTTGGAACAGCGCGAGGACATCGCCAGCGCCGCCTGGACGGTCAGCACGACGAACTGACAGATCGGTCAGGTCGACGGCGGGCACCTCCGTCCAGCGCGCCCGCCGTTTGTTACTCCATGCTCAGACCAATTCGGCCAGGGCCGCGACGTCGAAGTTCTTCAGGTTCCGGCGATCGTCGGCGCGAATCTTCTTAGTCCATTGCGCGTCGCTGATCAGTGCGCGGCCGACGGCGATCAGGTCGAACTCGTCGCGCTCCATCCGCTCGATCAGGCGTTCCAGCCCGGCGGGTGTCGATCCTTCGCCGCCGAAGGCGGCCATGAAATCTCCGGACAGACCAACGGAGCCGACGCTGATCGTCGCGGCACCGGTGAGCTTCTTCGCCCAGCCTGCGAAATTCAGGCCGGTCTCGCCGTCCACTTCGGGGAATTCCGCTTCCCAGAAGCGGCGCTGCGAGCAGTGGAGAACGTCGACACCGGCCTCCACCAGCGGCTGCAACCAGTCGGTCATCAAAGCCGGCGTTTCGGCGAGACGCGCGCGATAGTCCTGCTGCTTCCACTGGCTGACGCGAAGGATGATCGGAAAGTCCGGCCCGACGGCAGAGCGGATCGCCGCGATCACTTCGGCGGCAAAGCGCGACCGCTCTTTGATTGTGGCGCCGCCATAGCGGTCGGTCCGCTTGTTGGTGCCACTCCAGAAGAACTGATCGATCAAATAGCCGTGGGCACCATGGATCTCGATGGTATCGAAGCCCAACCGTTTGGCGGCAGCGGCGGCGCTCGCAAAGGCCGCGACGGTGTCGGCGATGGCCTCTTCGGTCATCGCCTGGCCACGCAGCTTATCTGGCGCAGCCAGGCCCGATGGGCTCTCCACAGGGACGTCGGGCACCCACTTGGTCATCGCGCTGGCCACCGAACCGACATGCCAGAGCTGCGGTCCCATCCGGCCGCCAGCGCCGTGTACGGCGTCGATCACCTGCTTCCAGCCGGCCAGCGCCGCCTCTCCATGGTAGAACGGAATGCCGGGATCATTGCGAGATGCAGGCCTGTCGACGACCGTTCCCTCCGACAGGATCAGTCCAACGTCGCCTTCGGCGCGGCGCCGATAATAGGCGGCGTTCGCTTCGCTCGGCACGCCGTTCGGCGCGAAATAGCGGGTCATCGGGGCCATGACGATACGGTTCTTCAGATGCAACGACTTGACGCCGAAAGGGCGGAAGAGAACGTCGGCGGACAATGAGGACATTTAGGCGCTCCATTGCGGTTGGAAACTTAAAGATATATTTTGGATACCTAGCGTCAATTAGGCACTTTAAGTCGCTTAGGTATACTCAAGGAAACTACCCATGTCCGATTATCATCCCGGATGCTTCTCCTCGGATTGTCCGAGCCGCCTTCTCTTCGACCAGATCGCCGACAAATGGTCGATGATGATCCTGGCCGTGCTGGATGATGGGCCGCTCCGTTTCAACGCGATCAAACGTCGTTTGGAAGGCGTCACGCAAAAGGCGCTGACCCAATGCCTGCGGCGGCTGGAGCGGAACGGACTGGTGTTGCGCCGGGTCATTCCCATATCGCCGGTCGCTGTCGAGTATGAAATGACCTCGCTCGGACGGACGCTGCAGCCGGCCTTCAAAGCGCTCTATGACTGGATGATGACGCATCTTCCGGAAGTCGAGCAGGCGCGTCAGGCCTTCGATCAGAAACTGGCGGCGTTCGAGTCCGAACCATCTCTCGATGTGGCGCCCCGAAGGAACATGCAAAGATGACATTTCTAGAGGACCAAGTACTCCTGCGATTTAAGGAATCTTGAACCACCAAGACGCCGAGCAATATCATTGTTCTGTGCGCATTTATCAATCTCCGTGAACTCCGTGTCTCCGTGTCTCCGTGGTGACTATCGATTAGTGGTCATTTTGACTTTTGTCATGACTGTAGATGTATATCAAGATTACATTACAAATAATTACAACGAGATTTTTATAGAAATTTTTACCACGGAGACACGGAGAACACAGAGCAGACATTTATTTTTATGTTATCGGTTATTCTGTGATAAGTAAAAGTAATCAGTTAACTATAGTGTTCGTTATAAGGAGCGTAATTGTTGGAACAAAGTAAAGCCGGCCTTTGGACCGGGCCGTATGTGTCGCTGTTGTGCAGCACCTTTGTCGTCTACGTCGGATTCCAGATGCTGATTCCGACCCTGACCACCCACATCACCGAGATCAACGGCACCACTTTGAGCGCCAGCCTGGTCTATAGCGTGGCCGCAGCCGCCGCTTTGATCGCCCGTTCGGCGTTCGGCGCCGTGATGGACAGGAGCGGCCGCAAACCGGTTCTTCTGGTTGGCGCGACCGTGCTGGTCTTCACCAACCTTTTGCTGTTCGTCGTCCCGTACATTCCGGCGATCTGCGCCATCCGCTTTTGTCAGGGTTTCGGCTGGGGTATGGTTTCCACGGCGCTCGCCACCACGGCCTCGGATATCATTCCGGAACGGCGCATGGGCGAGGGGATCGGCTACTTCGCGCTGTCCATCGTCTTCGGGACTTCGCTTGCGGTCGTCGTCGGCATCTGGCTGATGAATTT
The DNA here is from genome assembly GCA_031291415.1 of Telmatospirillum sp. Lineage (GTDB taxonomy): Bacteria > Pseudomonadota > Alphaproteobacteria > Rhodospirillales > Magnetospirillaceae > Telmatospirillum. The sequence continues at coordinate 3,544 of JARLJB010000125.1, read as the reverse complement.
ATTCGGGTTCATAACCATGCTCGGCTTTTCCACGGCGTTTTTCGTGGTGGCGTTGATCCTCTGCCAGCGGATGGGAGCCGTTCCCTTCCATAGGAACGACCGCGCCAGGGTATCTGATCGCAGCCTGTGGTCGACACTGTTCGAAAAGCGAGCGGTGCTGCCGGCGTTCCTCTGCTTCCTGCATACGGTGGCATTCAGCGGCATCGTCACCTTCATCATGCTTTTCGGCGCCGAAAGCGGAATCGACAATGTATTCGTCTATTTCGTCGGCCATCTTCTCGCGATCATGGCAAGCCGGCCCATTGTCGGGCGGATCTACGACCGCATGGGCCATACCGCAGTGATCATCCCCGGCGTACTGTCGATGATGTTGGGGCTTGTCCTGTTGTCCTATTCGCACGGAACTCTTCTTTTGTTCATCGCGTCACTGTTCTATGGGCTGGGATTCGGCACAGTCCAACCGTCGCTTCAGGCCTGGGCGATCAGTCGATCGCCGGTCGATCGCCGGGGCGCCGCCAATGGGACATTCATGTCGTCCCTGGATCTTGGAACCGCGATCGGCGCCGTTCTGATGGGAGCCGTCGCCTCAATGACGAGCTACGCGGTCATGTATCGCCTATCGCCGGTGCTGCTTGTCGTGTTTCTTGCGACATACGCGACCGCGTTGATGCGCGAAAAGAAGACGGGAGCATCGCAGTGAGCCGCCCTTTCATTCTCATATTTCGAAGCGGGCAGGACGGCGAGAACCTGCAAAAAAGACGATGAGCGCTAGGACACCGATGCCGGCACCAATTCCTGCGATGGCTCGGAGTCCAACGGTGTCCAAGGTGATGCCGCCGGACAGCGCGCCGGCACCGATTCCGAAATTGAATGCGGCGACATAGAGGGACGATGCTGTATCGGCGTTGTCAGGCGCCAATTCCAGAACCCAACTTTGCAGACCGACTACCAGCAGGGATGCGGATGCACCCCACGCCACCATCTCGATCCATGCCAAGGCGGGTGCCGGATTCACCAGTGTGATCAGCCCCTGGCTCATGATAATGCCGAGAGAGGCGATGAGGACCGTTCGGCTGGGATGCGATGCCAGCCAGCCGCCAAGCCCGTTACCAGTCAGGCCGGCGACGCCGAACGCCAGCAGAAGCAGAGGCAGCCGACCGGCAGGAACCCCGGCAACCCGATCCAGCAGAGGAGCGACGTAGGTGTAACCGCAGAAATGCGCGGTAATGATCAACGCCGTTACGACCGAGATATGGAACAGAGCCGGTTGCCGGCGCAGACCGTGACCGATGGCGGTGGATTGTCGCGCCGGCATCGAAGGCAGAAACAGGGCGGCGGTGATCAGCGCTATTCCTCCGAGGATGGCACCGGCGCCGAAAGCACTGCGCCAGCCCGACCACAGGCCAATTGCCGTAGCGCATGGAATCCCGCCAACGAGTGCGAGAGCGATTCCGGCAAAAGCCCAGGCCGTTGCCCGGCTTTTGGGGATATCCGGCGCGAGGCGCGTGGCTAATGACGCAATAATCGACCAGAAGATTCCATGACCGAACGCGACCACCGCTCGAAGGATCACCAGGGTGGGGTAATTCGGCACGAAAGCGGCCAGAAAATTGGCGCCGGTCAATCCAGTCAGCAGAACCAAGACCAGGACACGCCGATCGAACCGTTCGGTGAGAACCGTCAGGGGAATGGCGGAGAACGCGACGAGCCAGGCATAACCGGTAACCAGCAGGCCGACATGGGATTCAGACACCGACAGGTCGGAGGCGATCTGTGGAAGCAGTCCGATGGGCAGGATCTCGGTCGTTTGCCAGACGAAGGCACCGAGCGTCAGGATGAGCAGCCGTTTCATGTCGCTGCCTCACCCAGCAAAAATGGCTCCAGCAGATCAAGCAGCCTGGACGGAGTTTCAATGGGCGCCAGATGACCACTGTCCAGAGAGGCGTAGATCGCGCCGGGGATAAGTACCGCCAAGTCCTTGGCATGAGCGGAGGGCACCATATGGTCGTGGGTGCAGCCGATGACCAGCGTGGCTCTGATGATGCGGGCAGCGTCCGCCCGAACATCTAGAGTGAGGTCGAGATCGACCTGCCGCGCCATACCCGGCCAGTTGTTGCCGGCGACAATGTCGGCGACGCTCTTCTCCACCGCCTCGTCATCAAGGCTGGAGAGGAAAGCCGGGCTGAACCCGGTCAGCAGGATCAACCTGGCCAGCGCGTCCCGGTCGCGCTCTATCAGCCTGCGCCAAAGACGGAACTGAAGCGTGAGCCGGGAATCGCCGCTGCCGGCAAAACCCGCCAGCAGAACCAGCGAACGTACTTTGTCAGGATAACCGGCGGCGATCTTGATTGCGACGGCGGCACCAAGCGAGAAGCCGACCAGATCGAATGGCACGGCACCTGCGGCCTCGGCCGCCGCGACAACCTGCGCCGCCAGTTTCCCGACGGTCAACGGACCGCCGTCGTCGGTGGTGTCTCCCGATCCGGAATAATTGGGTCGTACCACGGTCCAACGCCGTGCCAGGCGTCCGACCACCAGATCCCAATTGGTTTCGGCATTGCCGCCCGTGCCGTGCACCAGCACCAATCCCGGTCCGGTTCCATCCAGCCGATAGGCGACCTTCGCTTCCGCGAGCTCGATGACAGCCATGTCCTGTCTCCTTGTTCTCAACAACCGCAACGGTGCAGTCTGACAGCGCTGAGAGAGTCAAGAAGGATGTCGGTGGATTACGTTCCGACGGTGATGACGACCTTGCCGAAGGGCCTCCGGTCGAGATGGCCGGTCATGATCTGCGGCAGGGCAGGCTTGAAACCGTTCTCTCGTCAGCCGGTGTGGATGATATGCCGATGCATATCCTGTGGCCCCGTTCGCGTGATCTTGCCCCGAAAATCCGCATTGTCGTGGACGAACGGGTGAAACAGTTTCTGCCGATTCCGCCTTGGGACCGCTGTCGAACGGGCCGATGGCTTTGAAATAGGCCTATAGTCTGACGGCGATGTCAGAGTTGAGGTGTTGCCATGAAGATTGGCGAACTGTCTCGCCGTTCCGGCATCAGTGTCCGGATGCTGCGTTATTATGAACAGGAAGGTCTGCTGCAGCCGTCCCGCCGGGAATCCGGCTATCGCGATTATGGTCCGGCCGAGGAACAACTGGTCGGTCGCATCCGGCTGCTGAGTGAGGCCGGCCTTAAGCTGGAAACGATCAAAACGCTTTTGCCCTGCGTTCTCAATGATCGTGCTGAACTCATGCTCTGCGACGAAGTCCGGGCGACGTTGTGCCGCGAGATCGCCACCATGGATCAGCGGATTTCCGGCCTGCAGACCAGTCGTCGGATCCTTGCCGGATATCTCGGCAAACGCGCCTGAACGCCCGGCTCGCGCCGGGGCCGGTCGTCGGGGACGGCGGTCCGCCGCCCGGCGTTTCGTGTCTTGAAAATTTGGTAAGAATGTCTGTCCGTAAGGATGAACGCGGGGGGATGGCCATCCCCCCGCGTTCGGCGGCACGGAGACCGAAGGCGTTTGGGGTTAAGAACCCGTCCCTCAGT
>JARLJB010000124.1 GCA_031291415.1 Telmatospirillum sp. | reverse complement strand
GCGCTGAGCGACAGCGCGGTAACAGAGAGCAGAGATGCGTAAAGCCTCTTCATAGGGGTTTCCTCCGAAACGCAGCGGCGCCCGTCTTTTTTGCGGTTGCCGATGTATTGGCTGCCTTGAGCCGATTTTACGTTGCCATTCGACGAAAGGCGCAAGGTTGCCGATCAATCGAATTCAGGGGCACGGCCATTATTTATGGCAAAAAAAATGTACAGTCGGCGCTCGAAGCCCGCAACGATGAGCGTGGCGGTTTGATTATTATATTTGGCTTAGAGCCTCGTTGATGAATGCGTTTTCCTTGGCCGCGCGGGCGGCGTTTCATTTCGCGAATGCGAGATGATTATTCCCACTCGAGTTCATGATAGGCGGCAATTGCATTGCGGGCGTTGAAATCGTCGAACAACTCCCATTTGCCGCGCTCGGACTGGCCAGCCTTGTCGGCGGCCTCCTGCATGGTCTCGCCGGCCTTGATCGAGGCGCGCACATCGTCGCGCAGCACGGTGAGATAGGTCTCGATCGGCCTGGCGGCGTCGGGCCAGGGCAGGGAGGCGGGGCCGTGGCCGGGAACGATCCGCGCCGCCGGATGTTTCTCCAGCGACCGGAGCGTGGCGATCCACCCGTTGATATTGCCGTCGAGCGCCGGGACGTGTCCGGCGAAGATCAGGTCGCCCATGATCCAGGTTCCGGACGCCTCGTCCATCACCGTCAGGTCGCAATTGGTGTGGGCCGGAGGCCAGGCCTCGAGCTTGAGCGGGCGGTCGCCAAGATCGATGGTTTGGGGGGAATCGACCAGAAGCGTCGGAATGACGACGCGCGTGCCGGCAAAGGTTGCGTCGCCGAAATCCTTGCGCGCATGCCGCAGGTAATCCTCGGCATGGGTCCGCAGGGCGTCGGGGAGATTCTTGTGGCCTACGAAAACGGCATCGTCGCCTAAAAAGGCGGCAGCGCCGAAGACATGGTCGGGATGGTCATGGGTCAGGATCACGTAACGGATCGGCAAATCCGATTTTTCGCGGATTGTGGCCCTCAGGCGCTGACCGGCGAGGTAGCTGCCGCCCGTGTCAATGACCGCGATCGCTTCCTTCCCGATGATGAAACTGGAATTGCTGATCTGGCCTGAATTTTGTATGTTAGCCAGTGCAGTTGACCCCACGATGACAAAGACGCCAGGGGCCGTCTGCTCCGCGATAAATGGCCTCGCGGCTTCGACCGGCGCTTGCGCGGGTTGGGCCACGGCAGACGCCAAGAAAATCTGCGCGGTGAGAATGCCGGAGAGTAACGCCCGTTTCATCCTTTCCCGCCATCCGGCGGGGAGGCGCTGAAGCTTGGAGACTCTTTGACCCTTGAACCTGTCGGCGCTCCGGCGCCCCAGGGGAAACTGGAGGAAGGCATGGCCGTTTTCACCGCAGTGGTCCTCGTTTGCCAATTATCCGTTCCGCCGCAGGCCTGCGACGAGAGCAAGGCCATCGACGTCATTTCGACTCGCGTCGAAAGCGAATTCGCCTGCATGCGCGGATTTCAGGAGACCATGGCGCGCGGGGCGTTGCGCGAGGGTCTTGGAGAAACCGTTTACATGAAGACACAATGTGTGCGGCGCCAAACGACTTCTACTGCCGCTAACGAGTAAAACGCGGCGGCGCGTGCGCCGCAATATGTTTTGCTTCGGATTTGCGCCGATGGTTCTGAAAATGTCCTTATAATCGTCGGTGACGATTGCGCGGAAAGCTGCCTGCGACTTAAATGGGAAAGTAAACCCTTCCCATTTATAAGGTTTTTTTCCATGAAGACGCGTGCTGCTGTCGCCTGGAAGGCGGAGGCGCCTCTCACCATTGAAACGGTCGATCTGGCTGGCCCCAAGGCAGGGGAGGTATTGGTCGAGATCATGGCGACCGGTGTCTGCCACACCGACGCCTACACGCTTTCGGGACTCGATTCCGAAGGCAAGTTCCCGGCGATCCTCGGCCACGAGGGCGCGGGCATCGTTCGCGAGATCGGCGCCGGCGTCACGTCCGTGAAGGTCGGCGATCACGTCATCCCGCTTTACACGCCGGAATGCCGGCAGTGCGAATTTTGCCTGTCACGCAAGACCAATCTGTGTGTGGCGATCCGCGCAACGCAGGGGCGCGGCGTAATGCCGGACGGCACGAGCCGGTTTCGTGCCGGAAGCGAGACGGTGTTTCATTACATGGGCACGTCCACGTTTGCCAATTTCACTGTGCTGCCGGAAATCGCGCTGGCAAAAATCCGGCCGGACGCGCCGTTCGACAAGGTCTGTTATATTGGTTGCGGAGTGACAACGGGACTCGGCGCCGTGATGAACACCGCCAAGGTCGAGGCCGGCGCCCGTTGTGTCGTATTTGGACTTGGCGGCATCGGCCTGAATGTCATTCAGGGGCTGCGTATGGTGGGTGCCGAGCAAATCGTCGGCGTCGACCTCAACCCGCGCCGCAAGATAATGGCGGAAAAGTTCGGCATGACGCATTTCGTCAATCCGGCGGAGGTGCAAGGCGATCTGGTCCCCTACCTCGTCGATCTGACGAAGGGTGGAGCGGATTATAGTTTCGAATGCATC
>JARLJB010000123.1 GCA_031291415.1 Telmatospirillum sp. | reverse complement strand
GCTCAAGCGATTTTATCGCCTTGAGGCCAGTCGGTCCAATCCGGGAGCAGGGCTGGGCTTGGCACTCGCCGCAGCGATTGCGGAACTGCACGGCGCACATCTGACGCTCTGTGATGCTGATCCCGGGCTGCGTGCCGAGGTCAGATGGTGAGCGTGAAGATGCATTTGGGAAAATGGGTCCCATGTCGCCTCAGGCGCCAATGCCGTTTTGGCTCAAACGCGAGCACCTGTGTTCTGCCGTGAGATATCCCGTCATTGGTCTTGCACCATGACGAGCACGCTGTTCTGCAGGCCGGTCGAAGGTATGTCGTTATACATTAAAGAAAGCCGTGATCGTGATAGGGCGGGTCTATCAATTATGTCTCGTGGTTTTCGAGGAGGAAGTATATTTACGATCATTGATATCAAGGAAAATAAATATTCAGTGCGCCGGGAGACCGGCAAGGAATAGAAGGTGAAAGTCCATTACGATGAAGGAATAGCAACCCACATCGACCCCGAGCCGTGCGTTGGGATCCGTGAGGATGTCAGCGAAGCGTCGGTAGGGGAGCATGCGGGCCAGCCATTGAGCCGCGAAAGTTACGAAGTCCCGGATGCCGACACGGTTGAGTACGTGGAAGGCAACACGGTCGCACGCGTTATTGCGAGCGTGCGTTCGATCCGGCGTGGTCGCAGACCCTGGCACGTATGGAAGTTCCTTGCACGGGAACCGGGAGATCTCCGAGTTGGCCATATCTCCCTTGGGAGAGATGGTCCGTAGCGGGAAGGCGAGGAGCCGTAGCCGCTGATGCACGACACGGAGAAGTCTGACTTCGGCATAGTAGCTGTGAAGCCGACGAACAAAGCCGGGCAACCGGTGGCGGAGCCGGTGGAGCCAAGGCCGGGGACCAAGGGGAACGCGGAACAGCAACGCATGCACCGGACGCAGGGCCGGGATCGCATGTCCCAGTCGCTGGATCGCGTACGGAAAGCCGCAAGGCTGAGGAAGAAGGACCGGTTCACCGCGCTCTTCCACCACATCAATGTCGATGCACTACGGACGGCGTTCTACGCGCTCAAGCGCAAGGCCGCCCCTGGGGTGGATGGCATGACGTGGCAGGACTACGAGGCAGAACTCGAGCCCCGGCTTGATGAACTGCACAAACGGGTCCAACGGGGAGCATACCGCCCGCAACCGTCACGCCGGACGTACATACCAAAGGCAGACGGCAAGCAGCGGCCGTTAGCAATCGCGGCCCTCGAAGACAAAATCGTCCAGGGGGCGACCGTCATCGTGCTCAACGCCATCTACGAAGGTGACTTCTGCGGTTTCTCCTACGGGTTTCGGCCCGGGCGGGGACCGCACGATGCGTTGGATGCCTTGTGCGTAGCGATCGACAAACGACAGGTGAACTGGATAATTGACGCCGACATCCAAAACTTTTTCGGGGCAGTTAGCCAGACATTTCTGGCTCGCTTTCTCGGACACAGGATCGGCGACAAGCGCATCATCCGCCTTATCCAGAAATGGTTGAGGGCGGGCATTCTCGAAGACGGGATCGTGACCGTCGATGACAGGGGCACTGGTCAGGGCTCGGTGATCTCACCGCTCCTCGGCAATATCTACCTGCATTACGTGCTCGATCTGTGGGCCAACCGCTGGCGACAGCGTGAGGCCACTGGCGACATGGTCATCGTGCGATATGCCGATGATGTGGTGGTCGGCTTCGAGCACGAGGACGACGCTCGTCGTTTCCTCGATGCGATGCGCGCGAGACTGGAGGAGTTTGATCTGACGCTCCATCCGGATAAGACCCGCCTGATTGAGTTTGGTCGCCGTGCGGTGATCAATCGCAAGCGGCGCGGGCTCGGCAAACCGGATACCTTTGCGTTCATGGGATTTACGTTCATCTGCGGCAAGTCACGCCAAGGGCGCTTCCAGCTTCGGCGGAAGACCCGCGGCGACCGCATGCGAGCCAAGCTCCGTGAGGTCAAGGAGGAGTTGAGGCACAGAATGCACTGGCCGATCCCCGAGCAGGGGAAATGGCTCAGGCAGGTGGTCACCGGGCACTTCGCCTATTTTGCGGTGCCCACCAACAGTCGTTCCATCACCGCATTCCACCATCACGTGATCAACCTCTGGCGGAGGACGCTTCAGCGCCGAAGCCAGCGCGATGGCACCACGTGGACACGGATTGACCGGATCTCGGGCGACTGGCTCCCAAAGCCGCGTATTCTTCATCCTTGGCCCGCTGTCCGCTTCTCCGTCACCCACCCGAGGTAGGAGCCGAGTGCGGGAATTCCGCTCGCTCGGATCTGCGCGGGGGGCGTCCGGTGACGGGCGTCCCTACCGCGATCGGGGTTGGCTTGCGGTTGCCTGATCAGGCGATTGCGAATTTGCCGTCGACGAGGTCGCGGATGGCGCTGAGGGCGGATTGGCCCGAGAGGCGCGCGGTGCCGGTGACCGAGCGATAGCCAGCGTGGATCTGGGCGCCCCAATCTGACCGGAAGCCGTTGGTGACCTTACGGAACACGACCGATGGGCGGATCTCCCGCTCGGAAATGTTGTTGGTTGCGGGCACCTTGCGGTTGGTGAGGAAGACGAAGAACTTTCCTCGCCAAGCCTTGATCTGCTTGAGCAGCACCTTTCCCGCCGGATGCGCGATGGGCATCTGCATCAAGCGGGTGAGCACATTGTCCGCCTTGGCAGCATAGGTTGCCAGTGTGCTGTCCTTCAGGCTGCTTCGTCGCTTGCCGATGCGGATAGCCCAGCGCAGATGATCGCGGACCTTGGGGGCAAAAGCCCTGTCACCGCAGTCGATGGCGTATTGAACATCACGTAGGACATGGGCGAGACAGACCTGATGTTCGCGGCCCAGTTCCTGCTGCCCGGCATAGCGGTCAGAGACCCAGACATCGGGTTGATGGCCCGCCAGCACATCTTCGGCGACCTGGCGCGCTCGGCGTTTGGAAATCTTGTGCAGGACGGCCTTGTCCGAGAGGAAAACCCATTGCCAGTGGGTGATGCCATTGGTGCGTGTGGTCGTCTCATCCGAGGCGATAACCCGCGCCGTCAGCAACTTATCGGTGATCGCCTTGGTCGCAGTCATCATGCCGGTGCCCATGCGGCGAAAGGCATTGGCAATGGCTCCTTCGGAAATGACCAGACCGAACAACTCGTGAGCGATCCGAGCCAAGCGCTCGAAACCTACATGATGGCTATGGTGCAGATAGGCCAGCAGTGAGCGGATACCCGGGCCGAACGGTGTGCCGGGCGCCATCCCGGCCGGCGCCTCGGCGCGATATCGCTTGCCACATCCCCGGCAGCGACCGCCGAACAGTTCGACGCGGGTCACGACCGGGCGGATCTCTGGCAGGTCGATATGATCATAGCGATGGCGGCAACGCTGGGTCTGGCCAGAAACATCCGTTCCGCAATGGCAGCAAGTCCCGGCCATCACGCGTTCGGTCTTGTCCGGCGCCTCGGCCAATGGGCGATGGCGGCCTTCGCGCGAGGGACGCTTACCCCCCTTGGACTTGCCACCTCTGCCGCCACCCTTGCCGAAATCGTCCTTCGAGGGCGGGATATGCGAATTCTTCGAAGTCTTGCGCGGCTTGCCAACCAGCGCTTCCAACTCCGAAATCCGCGCCGCCATCCGCTCGATCATCTCATGCTGCGCAAGCAGCAGATCGTTCTTCTCGGCCTCGGTCAGAACATGAAGCGGGGGTGGTGCCATGGGCAGTTTGAATCATCGCCCCGCCCGCCGCGCAAGACCTTTTTGCCAACCCCGTGAGCAGTTACGCGGCTATTGCCCCTCAACCTCCCCGGGGCAATCCTGCGCATGGCCTGCGGAGGCTGGTTGCGCGTTTCGCCGTCATGCGTGTACGGATCGCCGATGGCGCGCCCCAACGCATGGGAAACGCAGGCGCGCAACACATGCCCGGCGAGGAAGTCTGGCTGGTCGGCGAGCATCGCTCGAACGGCGAGCGGAAATACTATCTGTCCAATTTACCTGCCGAAACATCGATCAAGGACGTGGCAAGCGCCATCAAAGCCCGATGGGTCTGCGAGCAGGCCCATCAGCAACTCAAGGAAGAACTGGGTCTTGATCACTTCGAGGACCGATCATGGACAGGCCTTCATCGCCACGCGCCGATGACAATGACCGCTTATGCATTCCTGCAAACTCGCCGCCTCGTTCGAGCGGGGCGGAAAAAAAGAATCGCAGGACCACCACCTCAACCCAGCCTTCCGGCGATACGCCGGGCCATCATTGACCGCCTGTCACGACCGCCCCCGGCCTGCTGCCCACACTGTGGGGCAACGCTCCTAACCGCCGAAATTATATTTCTGCCAAAGTAGTGCTAAGGAATCGGCGTGACGGGCGCCCCGATGGGGTGCGGAAATTCGATGTCGGGCGACGTTTATCTTTCCCCTGTTTTCCGGCGTTTCGACAGGGTTTGGCCGAATAGCAAGAGCATCGCCGTGAGCGCCGCGAATCCGCCGCCGGTGATGAAGGCGGCGGACGGCCCCGCGTGATCCCACACCATTCCCGCCAGCGCGTTTGCGGCCAGCATCGCGACGCCCGTTGCCAGGTTGAACAGCCCAAAGGCTGACCCGCGCAAATTTTCCGGCGCCCGTTCGGCGACAAGCTGGGCCAGCAGGCCTTGAGTCAGTGCCAGGTACGCGCCCCAAAGCGCGATACCGACAAAACTGGCGATCAAACCCTTGCCCGATGCCAGGCACACGTCCGCCGCGACAAGGCAGGCCAGGCCATAGACCAGCGGACGCTGCGGCCCGCCGGCATCGGAAAGCGCACCTGCGGGATAGGCGCCGAGCGAGTAGACGAGGTTCATGACCACGAGGACCAGCGGTGCCAAGGCCAGAGGCAGGCCGTCGGCATTGGCCTTCAGCACGAGAAAGGCTTCGCTGAACCCGGCCATCGTAAACAGAACGCCGATCGCGACGACCGCCCAAAATCGGCGGTCGAGACGGCGTAAGTCGGCGAGACGCAGCGGCGCCTGAACGCCGCCGGTGGCATTGTCCCGCGGCTGTCCTTTAACGCCGAACGCGACGAGCAAGACCGCGATGAAGCCGGGCACGACCGCGACCCAGAACACCGCGCGCATATTGTTGGCAAAGATCGCCATCAATCCGATCGCCGCGAGCGGCCCGGCAAAGGCGCCGACGGTGTCCAGCGCCTGGCGCAAGCCATAGGCACGCCCCCGGATCGCAAGCGGCGTGACATCGGCCAGCAGCGCATCGCGGGGGGCATCGCGAAGCCCCTTGCCGATCCGGTCGATGAAGCGGGCGCCGAGAACGGGGATGGGGCTTGCCGCCAGCGGAAACAGCGGCTTTGACAGGGCGGCCAGGCCATAGCCCAGCAGGATCAGCGGTTTGCGCTGCCCG
>JARLJB010000122.1 GCA_031291415.1 Telmatospirillum sp. | reverse complement strand
CTGACACCTGTTCGGACACATCACTGACAGGTTGGCCGTTGGTCAAGTCGATCGATGCGACCTGCCAGCTGGCGAAGAAGATGCCGTAATGGCCGTCGCGGTCTAGCGGGCGGATGGCGAGCCGCTCGCGGGCGAAAGCCTTGGGGGACCTTCCAGAACCGTCCCTTGAAGGAGATGTAGGGTCTCGTCGATGAGACCCTGCGGACGGTTTCGCAGCTGTCGTATTCGACATTGGGAACGCGCGCCGGCATGGCACGGGTGCTTGGTCGGAAGCGATCGGCGGGGACGTTCATATCGAGACCCTGGTGGGGACGCTCCAGATTGTAAACCGGCCGCCATGCATCGAAGGCGCGCTGGACTTCCGGGAGATTGCGGAAGCGACGCATCGCAAAGACCTCAGCCTTCAGGGTGCGATGGAAGCGCTCGTTCTTGCCGCGGGCCTGCGGATGGCATGGCCTGGCATGCACCACCCTGACGCCAAGCTTGAGCAGCCATACCTTCAGTCCGGTCCAACGAATGCCGGACGTATCGCCCCAAGGTGAGCCGTTGTCGGTGTAGAAGGCCTCCGGCAGGCCATAGCAGCGGAACGTCGTGGTCAAGTGATCCTGCACGGTGAGACGCTGCTCGTCGGCGCAGGCCTTCAGGCACAGGACATAGCGCGAGTGATCGTCGACGATGGTCAGCGGATGGCATCGGGTCCCGTCGGCGAGCGGCAGGTGGCCCTTGAAGTCCATCTGCCACAGCAGGTTGGGAGCCTCCTTCTCGAAGCGGTGCCCTGGATTTGGCGGCGCATTCTCGCTGGGTTTGACCCGACCGTTCCGACACAGGATCCGGTGCACCGTTGACGGCACAGGCACCGTTTGGCCGTCCCGCTTCAGGCAATGGCTGATCTTGCGCGCTCCCCAAGCGGGATGCTTGTCGCGGGCCGCCAGCACCTGCGTCTCGATTGTGGCGTCGCTGCGTTTGGGCATCGCATGCGGCCGACGCGAACGGTCGGCCAGCTCCCGATCACCAGCTTGCCAGCGAGACAACCACTTGTAGCCGACGTCCGGACTGATGTTGAACCGCCGGCAGAGCTCGCGCCGGTTGGCACCCTCCTGCAAAGCAAGCCGCACAAACTCATGGCGCTGATCCATTACCGACACCTCGTTCCAGGGCATGGACGGTCTCCCGAATCGGACCAAATCCAGCTCAGTTTGATGTGTCAGCTATGTCTCGGAACACCTGTCAGTGATCTGTCCGGTCTAAACAACGAGCCCGGCCATGACGCTCCGGGCCGCCATCTCTCGCTTCGATGGCTAATTTACCTGAAGGCCCAGATCACATCGGCCGATAGGTCTGCACGGCGGGGGCCACGTTGACGCCGAGCTTCAT
>JARLJB010000121.1 GCA_031291415.1 Telmatospirillum sp. | reverse complement strand
CGCTATGCGCCTCTGCTCCGCAAGCTTGGCGGACCGGTTCTTCTTGAATGTGAGCGGTCCCTGGTTCCGTTGATGCAGACGGTCAAGGGACTCGATGCCGTGATCGCGGCGGGAGAGCCGTTACCGCCCTTTGACTTGCAGACCCGTCTGCTTGGGCTGATGCATCGATTTGCCACCGGTCTCGATACCATTCCTGCCGCAATTCCTTATCTGAGGACCGATCCGGCACGGGTGACAGCGTGGCGGCGCCGGTTGGAACGCGAGCCGTCAGGCCGACGGATCGGCCTGGTCTGGGCCGGGAGCCCCAAGCATGCCCTTGATGCCGATCGCTCCTGTCCGTTGGAAAAGCTGGCACCCTTATTGGACGTACCGGGACTGCGTTGGCTGTCTTTGCAGAAGGGTGAGCGGGTCGCGGACCTGGCACGATTAGGCTGGCAGAACCGCATCGCCGATCTTGATTCCGCCATCTTCGATTTCGCCGATCTGGCGGCGGCGGTCAGCGTACTGGACCTGGTCATCACGGTCGATACCGCCGTGGCTCATGTCGCCGGTGCGTTGGGACGGCCGTGCTGGATCATGCTGCCCTTCGTTCCCGATTGGCGATGGCAGCTCGATCGAAGCGACAGTCCCTGGTACCCGAGCGTACGTTTGTTCCGACAGAGAGTGCGGGGTGACTGGAACGGCCTGATTGGCGACATCGTCCGGGCCCTGGGCGATGGCCGCCCGTGGCTGGGAACGATGCCGAAAGTACGCGCGCCGGTCGTGGAACCCGCTGTGCTCTGGGCTGCGGCGGTCGAAGACCACCGAACGGGACGGTTGGCGCCGGCGATCACCGGTTACCGCCGGTTTTTGGCCCAAGTCCCCGAACATGCCCACGCCTTGCATTTGCTCGGTTTGGCCTATTATCAAGGCGGCCTGAGCGAATCAGCAACCGGCCCGATGCTCCGGGCCCTGGCGTTGGCACCGGACGTTCCGGATTATCATGGCAATCTCGGCTCGGTTTTTGACCAGCTCGGTCAGCCTGAT
>JARLJB010000120.1 GCA_031291415.1 Telmatospirillum sp. | reverse complement strand
CCGCGGAAAACCCAAGAAGGTCGCCATCATCGCCTGCGTCCGCAAGCTCATCACTATCCTCAACGCCCTGGTCAGGGACGCCAAGCCATGGCGGGATTTACCCGAAGCTGCCGCTGCCTGACAAAGACAGTTGCTGAGGGGGCAGTGATCGGTTCCGATCACCGAGACTTGGTATTAAGGGCTCGGAGCGATTATTTCGCCCCAAGCCCTTAGATCGCGTCGTTCAGCCGCTTCAGGACCAGCGCTTCCTCGGCCCGCCGCCGTTCTTCGTCCCATCCCAGTTCCGTCACCATGATCGCCAGCACGCGCGGAACGGCGGCGATCGCCGCGGCCCGGTCGACCAGCGCCAGGGTCAGACGGCGGACCAGGACGTCGGCGGCGTGAACGGCCGATTCCTGACGGATGGCATAGACCACTTCGGCTTCGACGTAAGGGTGGTCGGGGTGGAGACGAACGCCGCCGCCATCGTGGCAAAGCAAGGCCACCTCGGGGGCGCGGTCGCCGTAAATGCTGTTGAGATGGCGGGCGACGTCAGGAGGCAGGCCGAAGGTGCGGACCAACCCGGCGTCGCCGTCGGCCCGGTAATTCTCGCCGCCCCAGAGTTTGAGGTCGTCGGTCCGGCAGGGCCGCGCCGGCGTCAGACCGGCGACGGCAATCGCCCGGTCGACCGCCTGTTCGCTCATCAGCCGATAGGTTGTCCATTTGCCGCCCGATATGGTGATCAGGCCGGAGGCCGCTTCGATGATGACGTGATCGCGCGCCAAATGCGAGGTGTCGGGGGCTTTCGGGTCGAAGACCAGCGGACGAATGCCGCACCACACCGATTTGACGTCTTTTTCGCTCACCTCGATGTTGAAATAGCGGCGGACGTGATTGAGCAGATAGGCGATGTCGGCCGCTTCGGGGCGCGGGTGGTCGGTCACGGTCGCCGGTTCGTCCGTCGTACCGATCAGCGCATGGCCTTGCCAGGGCAGAATGAACAGAACGCGACCGTCGTCCGTCTTGGGAATCAGCAGGCCGGTGTCGGGCGGCACGAAGCGGCTGTCGAGAACGATATGAATGCCGGAACTGACTTTGAGAATTGGTTTGGCCTCTGGATCGTCCATCTTGCAGATGGCATCGGCATAGGGACCGGTGGCGTTGATCACGGCTCGGGCATGAATGTCCCAACGGTCGCCCGATAGCAGGTCTTCGACCGTCGCCCCGACGATCCGATGTTTGTCGTCATGGAGAAGAGCGGTGACGGCGACGTGATTGGCGACCGCTGCGCCGGCATGGCGGGCCGTTTGCACCAGGGCCATCGCCACCCGCGCGTCGACGAACTGGCCGTCATAATAGACGACGCCGGCCTTCAGTCCTTCGGCTTTGAGGAAGGGAAACCGCCGCAAAGCCTCTTTGCGGCCTATCAGGCTGCTATGACCGATATTGCGCGATCCCGCCAGCAGGTCGTAAAGCTTCAGTCCGGCATAGACATATGGAATGTCGAGCCAGGAATAAAGCGGCGTGACCAGCGGAATCCGGTTGGTCAGATGCGGGACGTTACGCAGAAACGCGCCGCGTTCGTGCAGACCTTCGCGAACCAGCGTGTACTGCGCCTTGTCGAGCCGGCGGACCGCCGCTTCCAGGTAACGCACGCCACCGTGGATCATCTTGGTGCTGCGGCTGCTGGTACCCTCGGCGAAGTCGTTGCGCTCGATCTGGGCAACCTTGAGCCCACGCGTCGCCGCATCCATGGCGATGCCGCATCCTGTGGCGCCGCCGCCGATGACCAGAAGGTCGAACCTCTCGTTGGTTCGCAACGCGTCGAGAATTTGCTGCCGCATGATGTAAGGATTCCCGTCTTCGACGCCGTACCATTATGTCGACCGGACGGGGTGCGGCGCGTTCACAAGCCGGCCGAATTCTTTCTTATTGAACTCTATCACCGCGCTGCTAATGCGAAAACGAAAAAATACGAAGAAAAATGAACACAAAACGAGCATGGTTATTAACATTTCGTCCCACCATGCTTTTCTCTCGTCGAAGATCGGTTAGAATAGCCGAGGTTTTTCTCCATCCTGGATCATTCGAACATCGCGAGCCGACATTGCCTTCTTCTTTCACGGAATCCTCCAACGCGGCACAGCCCGGCCTCAATCGGCGTCAGGCGCAGATCGTCGAGAAAGCGCAAACCGATGGTTTTGTCAGCATCGACGGGCTGGCGGCGGCGCTTGACGTCACGCCGCAGACCATTCGCCGCGACATCAATATGCTGTGCCAGCAGGGGCTGCTGCGGCGCTATCACGGCGGGGCCAGCCTGCCGACCAACACGCGCAATATCGATTACAATTCACGCCGCGAGTTGATGCGCCTCGAAAAAGAGCAGATCGGGCAACTGGTCGCCCGGCACATTCCCGACGGCGCCTCGCTGTTTCTCAATATCGGCACCACGACCGAGGCGGTGGCGCGGGCACTGGTCGGCCATCGAGGCCTTCGAATCATCACCAACAATCTCAATGTCGCGATGCTGTTGAGCCAGGGGCAGGATTTTGAAATCACTGTGGCCGGCGGTCGTCTGCGCCGTCACGACATGGCTGTGGTGGGGGAGGCGACGGTCGATTTCATCAATCAGTTCAAGGTTGATTTCGGCATTATAGGCATCTCCGGCATCGACCCCGATGGGACGCTTCTCGACTTTGACTATCGCGAAGTGAAGGTGGCGCAAGCCATCATCGCCAACGCCCGGCAGGTCTTCCTGGCGACCGATCACACCAAATTCGGCCGGCGCGCCATGGTCAAGCTGGGCCATGTTTCGCTGCTCGACGCCATGTTTATCGATTGTCCGCCGTCGGCTGCCTTTCTCGACTTGCTGGCAGCCCACGGCGTGGCGGTTCACGTCGCCGATCCGGCGGCGCCGCCGGTCGCCTATGACGAGGACGGCGGCGCCTGATACCAACGGCAATAAGTTGTGACTTATTGCCGTTGGTCGGCTGCAAGTGCAGCCGCGCCGCCGATGCGGCGGAAGCCCAGGCGGACCGCCGCCCGGCGTTTGAGGGGCCGAAAATGTGTCGGAATTTTCGGCACTTGGTATGAGTGCCTCGGAGATCGCTTCGATCAACGAGCATTGGTTTTGCGTCCCAGCCAGGCCCGCCAGCCGCCATAGGCGGTGATATCGTCTGCCCCGGCGACCGCATGGGATTCGCACAGGAATCCCTTGACCTGGCGGTTGCTGGCCAGGCACACCGTGCCGATTCCCAGGGGCGGCGGGATCAGCGCGACGAAGCTGCCAAACGCGGCCATGTCCATTTCGTAGAGTTCGACTTCGATAGCACCGGCCCCTTTGCCGTCAAAAACCAATCCAGGTTTGGCCGGTGTGGCTCCGGGCAGCGCATAAAGACTGTATCCGGGGCTGGTTTGTTGGACGCCAAGGAAGTGGGCATGACGTTCCTCCAACTGGCTGTGCAACGGCTGGCCGGCCAAATGGGCGCCGACCACCGCCACGATGGTTTTATCGGGGCATGACGGGGCGATCGGACGTCGGGAAGATATGAATGCACGCGGCTCCAGACCCGGCGTCATGGCCAATGACCGGCCCGTGGCTCCGATGACGGCATCAGGCAAGGTTCGGTGCAAGCGGTCGGCGACCCGGGCGAGAGGTTCGTCGGCGAAGGCCCGTCCGATCAGCGTGACGCCGAAGGGCAGGCCGTTGGGGCGGAAGCCGGCTGGTACCGCGATCGCCGACAGGTCCATCAGATTGACGAAGTTGGTGTAGCGTCCGAGGTTGCTGTTGAGTCTCAGCGGGTCGGCCAGCACCTCGTCGATGCGGTAGGTGGTCCCGGTGGTGGGCAGGATCATCAGCTCCATCTTCGCCCATTCGGTTTCCGCCCGGCGGATCAGCGCGGCCAGCCGATAGGCGCCTTCGAAGCCGTCGATGGCGGTGAAGCGATCGCCACCCAGAATGATGCCGCGAACCACCTCGTGAATCGACTGCGCATGGGTTCGGGCAAAATCCCGGATGGCGGCCAGACGTTCGGCCACCCAGGGACCGGCGTAGAGCAATCGCGCCGCTTCGTCGAAGGGTTGAAAATCGATCTCGACCCTGGTTCCGCCCAAAGATTCCAACCGTGCCACCGTCTGGTCGAACAGACTGGCGGTGGCACCGTCGCCGAAGAACTCCAGGGTGCCGGACGGAACGCCGAAACGAAAACCGGCCGGGATATCGTCGCTGCAAGACTTTTCCCGCCGGGAATAGGGATCGTCGGGATCGTAGCCCCCGGCCGATCGCAGCACGGTGACGGCATCGGCGACGGTGCCGGCGAACACCGATACGCAGTCCTGGGTACGGCAGGCCGGGACCACGCCGCTGGTGCTGATCAGTCCTTTGGTGGGCTTGAGGCCGACGATGTTGTTGAAGGCGGCGGGAACCCGCCCTGATCCCGCCGTGTCCGTTCCCAGGCTGAAGGACACCAGGCCGGCGCCGACCGCCACAGCCGATCCGGCGCTCGATCCGCCGGAGATATGCTCTGAGCTGAAGACCGACGAGCAGATGCCGTAGGGACTGCGGGTTCCGACCAGTCCGGTGGCGAACTGATCGAGGTTGGTCTTGCCGATCAGGATCGCGCCGGCGGCTTGCAGCCGTTCGACCACATGCGCCGACCGGCTGGGCGTATAGGCGAAGTCGGGACAACCGGCCGTCGTCGGCATGCCGGCGACGTCGATATTGTCTTTCACGGCGAAGGGAATGCCCCAAAGCGGACCTTTCGGGGTGTCCCGCAACTTGGCCAGCGCCTGATCATGGGGAACCAGAGCGATCCATACCGGCCGTTCGCCCATCCGGGCGATCCGCTGGTAAATCGTCTCGAGGACCATCTCGGGGGTAAGCGATCCATCGGCATAGCCAGAGGACAATGCCTCGATGTCCAATGTGGCGATCATTACGCGGCCTCCCTTTCATCGGCGACCATGACCATCACGGTCTGTCCCAGTGTCACCGAATGTCCTTCGCTGCACCGCAGTTCCACCACCAGACCATCGGTTGGGCTGGTGACGGAAATTTCCGTTTTCATGCTTTCGACGATCATCAGGACGTCGCCGGTCTTGACCCGGCGGCCGGCCTCGACGGCGATCTTCCAGATGCTGCCGGGAACCGGCGACGGCACGGCGATGCCGCCGGGAGGCAGGGTCTCGTTACCGTCGTCCTCGGTGACTTCCGGCAGTTCGGCGCCGTAACCGATCTGGCCGGATGCTTCCCAGCGAGCCCGCTCCTCTTCAAAGGCTTGTTGCTGATGAGCCTTGAAGGCCTTGATGCCGGTATCGTTTTCCGCCAGGAAACGCCGGTAATCCGATAACCGGAAGGTTGTTGTCTCCTCGATCCGGAGATGAGCTTTGCCGCGTGGAAAATCCTCGCGGAAGGCCAGCAGCTCTTCGGCCGACACCTCGATGAAGCGAAGCTGGTCGAAGAAGCGCAACAGCCAGGGGGTTCCGGGGGCGAATTCGGCGGTCGATTTGTGGGCGTTCCACATCTGGCAGGTGCGACCGACGAACTGATAGCCGCCCGGTCCCTCCATGCCATAGACGCAAAGATAGGCGCCGCCGATACCGACGGCGTTTTCCGGCGTCCAGGTGCGGGCCGGATTGTATTTGGTGGTGACCAACCGATGCCGTGGATCGATGGGGGTGGCAACCGGGGCGCCGAGATAAACGTCGCCCAGACCGAGGACGAGATAACTGGCCTCGAAGACGATTTTCTTGACCTCGGAGATGTCCTTCAACCCATTGATGCGTCTGATGAATTCTATGTTACTGGGGCACCATGGGGCGTCGGCGCGAACCGACTGCATATATTTGTCGATCGCCTTGCGGGTCGCCGCGTCGTCCCAGGACAGCGGCAGATAGACGATTCGGGTCGGCACCTCGAGATCGTCGCCGGCCGGAATGCTCTGTTCGGCTCGCCGCAGGATCGCCAACAGGTCGTCCAGTGGTAGCAACCGGTTGTCGTAATGGAGTTGCAGCGAGCGGATGCCCGGGGTCAGTTCGATAATGCCAGCCGGTCCATTGGCTTTCAGCCAGGTCATCAAGGCGTGCACGCGAAACCGCAGTTCAAGGTCCAAGACCGGCGGACCGTACTCGACCAGCAGATAGCAATCGCCGGCCCGACGATAGACTACCTCGGGGCGTCCGGCTTCGGTCAGCAGGCGGCCAACCACGGCGTCATCGATGCCGGCACCGGACACCGTGGCCGATAGTGCCGGATCGATCCGTTCGAATGCGGCGATTTCCGCTTGCTGCCGTACGGCTTGTCCGACAGCGGCCTCTGGCGATAGCCGGCGGAAACGGACCCTGTCGCCCGGGCGCAGCTGGCCGATCTTCCACAATTCGGCCTGAACGATGGTCACCGGACAAACGAAGCCGCCAAGCGACGGACCGTCCGGACCGAGGATCACCGGCATATCGCCGGTGAAATCGACGGCGCCCACCGCATAGGCGTTGTCATGGATATTCGACGGGTGCAGCCCGGCCTCACCGCCGTCGCTGCGAGCCCATTTCGGGCGCGGGCCGATCAGCCGGACGCCGGTCCGGTTGGAATTGTAATGGACCTCCCAATCGGCGGCGAAGAATTCGGCCATGTCATCGTCGGTGAAGAAGTCGGGGGCACCGTGCGGGCCATAGAGCACGCCGATGGTCCAGTGATGATCGAGCACCGGAATGATGTCGGCCGGCACCGGAGACGCTTGCTGTCCGTCGAATGGCCGGCCGAGGTGGAGCACATCGCCGATCTTCAACGTGCGTCCGCCATGGCCGCCGAACTTTCCCAAAGTGAACGTCGCCTTGCTGCCAAGGTAATCGGGGACGTCGAAGCCGCCCTGGACCGCAAGGTAGGAACGGCAGCCGGTCTCCGAGATGGTGCCCATTGCCAGGGTTTGCCCGGCCCTGACGGACACCGGCCGCCAGAAGGGGATCGGCCGGCCGTCCAATGTGGCGGCCATGGCCGCGCCGCTCAGGCAGATAGTGGCGTCGGTGTTGAACTGCAGACTGGGACCGGAAATGGTGATTTCGAGAGCGACGGTTCCCGGGTCGTTGCCAAGTGCGCAATTGGCAAGGCGAAAGGACAGACTGTCCATCGGTCCCGATGGTGGAACGCCGACGTCCCAATAGCCGATCCGCCCAGGGTAATCCTGGAGCGTCGTCTGGGTTCCCGCCGTCAACACCTCGATCGAGCGGGGGTGGTAGGGAAAGCTCTCAAGTGTGCGGGTGGTCATCGTGCCACCGACAAAAGCGGGGCTGTCGACCAGGGCCCGCAGATAGCGGAGATTGCTTTCGATGCCGGCTACCTCGGTGGCGGCCAGGGCTTGGCGCATTTTTTCGACGGCGTCCGGGCGGTCGCGGCCGGTGACGATCAGCTTGGCCAACATGGGGTCGTAAAACGGCGATATCTCGCTGCCGCTTTCCACCCAGGTTTCGACCCGGACTCCGTCTGGCCAGCGGACGGCGGTCAACAGACCCGAGGAGGGGCGGAAGGCGCGTCCGGGATCCTCGGCGTAAAGACGGACCTCGATCGAGGCCCCGGCGGCCCTTTCGGCATGGTCGGCCAAGGGCAGGGGGGCCCCTGCCGCCTGGCGGATCATCCATTCCACCAGATCGACGCCGGTGACTTCCTCGGTGATGCCATGCTCCACCTGGAGCCTGGTATTGACTTCGAGGAAGTAGAACTCGCCACGGTCGGCGTCGAGTATGAACTCGACGGTGCCGGCGTTGGCATAGGCCACCGCCTGTCCCAGGCGGACGGCCGTCTGGCAAAGGTCGTGACGTTGGCCGGCGCTCAGTCCCGGCGCCGGTGTCTCCTCAACGACTTTCTGGTTGCGCCGTTGCGATGAACAATCGCGTTCGCCGAGCGCGATCACCGCGCCCCGGCCATCGCCGAAGATCTGCACTTCGATGTGACGGCCACGCTCGACGTATTTTTCAAGGAAGACGCCGTTATCCTTGAAATTGTTGCCTGCCAGACGCTTCACCCGTTCGAACAGCGGGGCCATTTCGGCGGCCGACCGGCAGAGCTGAAGCCCGATGCCACCACCGCCGGCCGTGCTTTTCAGCATGACCGGATAACCGATACGGTCCGCTTCGCGAAGTGCCTCGCCGACGTCGGCAAGCAGACCAGAGCCAGGCGCCAAGGGCACGCCGGCTGCCGCGGCCAGGGCTCTCGCCCGATGCTTGAGGCCGAAAGCGCGAATGTTCTCCGGTTGCGGGCCGATGAAGACGAGACCGGCACGACCGCAAGCCTCGGCAAAATCGGCATTCTCGGACAAAAAGCCGTAACCCGGATGGATGGCGTCGGCCCCGACCCGACGGGCGGCTTCGAGAATGGCGTCGGTCTTGAGATAGCTTTGGGCGGCAGGCGCCGGGCCGACGCAGATTGCTTCTCCGGCCATCGAGACATGGAGGGAGTGCCGGTCGGCCTCGGAATAGACGGCAACGCTGGCGATTCCCATGCGGTCGAGCGTACGGATGATCCGGCAGGCGATGGCGCCGCGGTTGGCGACAAGAACTTTGCCGAACATCAGCAAGCCTCC
Source organism: Telmatospirillum sp. (assembly GCA_031291415.1). Classification (GTDB taxonomy): domain Bacteria; phylum Pseudomonadota; class Alphaproteobacteria; order Rhodospirillales; family Magnetospirillaceae; genus Telmatospirillum. Next base: position 49,419 of record JARLJB010000120.1, on the reverse strand, counting down.
CAAATCAGGACTTCGATGGGAGTGGGGTTGTAGGCGTTGCAGGGATTGTTGAGTTGCGGGCAGTTGGAAATGAGCACGACCACGTTCATTTCCGCGACCATTTCAACATATTTTCCCGGAGCCGACAGTCCGTCGGCGAAGCGCAGGCCACCTTCGGCGGTGATTGGCACATTCATGAAGAAATTGATGTTATGGCCGAGGTCGCGCTTGTCGAGACCGTATTGCTGGTTTTCCGCCAAGGCCAGAAGATAGGAATCCCGGCAGGCGTGCATGGTCTTCTTTTCAAGGGCATAGCGCACCGTATTGGATTCGGTGGCGCAGGCTCCGCCCAGGGTGTCATGGCGTCCGACCAGATCGGCGGTGATCGACAGCATCACACGGTCCTCGGTCGAGCGTAACCGCGAGCCGACGCCGAGATAGACGTTGGCCTGGGCGCGGATGGTATTCTCGGCCGAATAGCGTTCGTGCGGATCGTCGGCGTTGAAGAACAGGGTGTCCGCCGCCTGGTTGCCCTCGACGTCGACGATGCGGAAGGTCTGTCCGGCCTTCACTTCGTGCATCCAGTAACTGCCGGCCGGAACCAGCTCACGGGAAAGGGCGCGATCGGCGGAAAGCGTGCTTGCCTTGATCATGATCCGGTCCTCCTCAGGCGCCGAAGAGTTGATAAAGATGGGTGTTGGCGAATCCTCGGCCGTTTTCCGGTCGGGCGTTGCGGCAAAAGTCGTCCTCTGTGACGGCCGGCGACCGGAATAACTGGTAAAGTACCGGTCGGCGCGGATAGTCGGTGGCCGGGTTGAGCGGATGCGGGCAGGTGTGCAGCAGCACAAGTGTGTCCATCTCGAAACGGAGTCCGAGGCTGGCGCCGGCCTTCGAATTGTCGGGATCGAACGCCATGGCGCCGTCCTCTTGGGCGACGACCTTGGAGAACCAATTAACGTTGGCACAAAGATCGCGACCCGTCAGACCGTACTTGCCGCCTTCGACCAGGAAGCTGTCGTGGCCGTTCTGCTGCCAGTCGTTGCGGGCGGCCTGGTAGGACTTCGTTCCCCAGCGCCCGGCCACCATTGCCTTGGTGGTGTTGCCGCAAACGGTGTCGTGCCAGCCGATATCGTCTTCGACGATCGAGCAGAAGATCCGGCCCATGTCGGAATAAAGGCAATTGCCGCGGGTCAGCTTGAAGGTGTGCTGACATTTCAAGGTGTCGGGTGCGTTGTAACGCTCGAGAAGATTGAGTGGGTTGTAGAACAGCATGCCGACATTGGCGCCGCCCTCGAGGTCGGTCAGCCGGAGAAGCGTGCCGGCTTTCAACACGAACGACCAATGCTTGCCGCCGGGAAGGGTGTCTTGATAGAGAGGATCTGTCATCTCTCGGGTCTCCATCAGCGCTGGCGTCATAAGGCCAGGCGGTTGTCCGGGTCGTCCCGGGGAAACACCAAAGCCGGGGGGGTCGTCCCCGCCGACGCGCCGTCAGACTGGCGCGAAAGGAAGTTTTGCGACGATGTCGGCCCGTTCGGCCTTCTCGTCCAAGGGCAGGTTAAAGGTAACGGTGGCGCCGTAAGCGCCGGGAGCATCGGGATCGAGACGCACCTTGTCGAAGGCGAGGACCCGCGTGGCCAGCGAAAAGCCCTCCTTCAGATCGTGCGTCACCATGAACACGGTCATCCGCACTTCCCGCCAGAGCGCGAGGATCAGCTCGTACATTTGCGCTTTGGTTCCGACATCGAGCGCGCCGAACGGCTCGTCCATCAAAAGGACCTTGGGTTTTCTTACCAATGTCTGGGCGATGGCCAGGCGCTGCTGCATGCCGCCCGACAGCTCCGCCGGATATTTGTCCCGGGCTCCGCTCAAGCCGACCGAGGCAAGGATCGTTTCCGCCTGGTCGAGGGCTGCACGCCGGCGAGCCCCGAACAACTTGCCCAGGACCGGGGAACCGGCGAATTCCAATCCGAGAATGACGTTTTCGCTGACCGTCAGATGTGGAAAGGCCGAGTACTTTTGGAACACCACGCCGCGTCCCGGGCCCGGCTCGGCGGAAAGCGGCGCGTCGTCGAGCAGGATGGTGCCCCTTGTCGGCCGCTCCATGGAGAGCAGAAGCCGGAGAAACGTCGTTTTGCCGCAACCCGACGGTCCAACCAAGGCACAGAACTCACCGGATGGAATCTCAAGATTGACCCGTTCGAGGACGACCTGATCAGCGTACTCCATCCAGACATTGCGAACCGATAGCGTACTCATGACAGCCCCCGTTGCAGCCAGGGGAAACAAAGGCGGTTGAAGCGGCGGAGCACCCAATCCATGGCGAACGCCAACAGGGTGATCCAGGCGACGTAGGGCAGGATGACGTCCATGGCGAGATAGCGCCGCACCAGGAAGATGCGGTAGCCCAGGCCGTCGGTTGCGGCGATGGCTTCGGCGGAAATGAGAAACAGCCAGGCGGCGCCGAGCGACAACCGGATCGCGTCGACGAGTTTAGGGGCAACCTGCGGCAGCACGACGCGCAGGACGATCTGCCAGGTCGATGCCCCCAAGGTTTGCGCCTTGATCAGCAATTCGATCGGCATGTCGCTCACCTTCATGGCGAGGTCGCGGATCAGAAAAGGCGCCACGCCGATGATGATCAGCATGACCTTCGACAGTTCATCGAGACCGAAGACGATGAACAGAATGGGCAGAATGGCCATCGGCGGGACCATCGAGATGACGGCCACCACCGGCGACAGGCCGGCCCGCAGATAAGGAATGAGGCCGATCGCGATGCCGCCGATCAGACCGAGGACGGAAGCGCCAGCCAGGCCGATGCCCAGGCGCATCAAGCTGGCTTCGGTGTCGACCCACAACAGGATCCCGCCGGTCCTGGCGTCCGGAACGGTTGCCAACCGCAAAATGGTGTTGCCGATGGTCGAAAAGGCCGGCAACAGCTTGTCACCGGGATTGTCGGCCAAACGCAAGGCGGAAAAGGTCGCATACAGCATCACGAAGGCCAGGAACGGAAGCGCGCCCCAAAAGATCGCGCCTCCATAACCCAGCCGTCGGTTGATAATCCGACGGCCCATGCTCAAAGTTTCCCGTCTGCCGCTGATTTCATGAAATCGGCATTGAAGCGAAGCTTGATGTTTTTCGCGTCACCCAAGGACGAGCCGTCGGGGAAGGCGATGCCCACCGCATCTTTGGTCTTTGCCCCTTCGCCGAGCAGGCCATGTTCGAACGAGAAGGTCCGCACCAGATCCATCGTCTTGGGCAGTTGTGCTCCGGCGGCGAAGGCGACTGCGTCAGCCGGCGTATAGAACATCTTGGTGGTCGCCAGTTGCGATTTGTATCCGTCGAGATCGGTTCCCGAGGCCTTGGCCATCGCTTCGACAACCGCATTGCCCTCCGGCGTGTTGGACGTCATCAGTTTCATGATGTCGTACCAGACGCCGACCAGAGCCTTGCCGAGAGCCGGGTTGTCCTTCAGCGTGTTGCTGTTGACCACCATCAGATCGATGATTTCGCCGGGGATCTTGGAAGAATCAAAGACTTCCGTCGCGTCCTTGACCTTTTTCACCTCGGAAAGCTGCGGGTTCCAGGTCACCACCGCGTTGACGTCGGCGGTCGAGGAAAAAACGGAAACGATATCGGCATCCGAGGTATTGACCGTGGTGACGGCCTTTTCCTTCAACTTGACGGAATCGAGGGCGCGGGCCAGCAGGTAATGCGAGACGCTGAATTCGACCAGATTGACTTTTCGTCCTTTGAGATCGGCGATGGTTTTGCCTTTCTTCAAGACGATGCCGTCATTGCCGTTGGAGAAATCACCGACAATGAGCGAGGTGCTGTCGACGCCGCCGGCCGCCGGTATGGTGAGAGCGTCCATGTTGGTCATGACGCAGCCGTCGAATTTTCCGGCGGTGTATTGGTTGATCGATTCGACATAGTCGTTGATCTGAACGATATCGACCTTGATGCCGTATTTATCAGCCCATTTTTTCATCAGGCCGGAATCGGCGGCATAGCCCCAAGGCATCCAGCCGGCATAAATCGACCAGGCGATCTTGAAGTCTTTTTTTTCGGCGGAAAGGGCTGGAGAACAGGCCGTGGTCAGCACACCGGCCGCACCAAGAGCCAATCCGAGGAAACGCATGAAGGAACGACGCATGGGAAACTCCCTTGGTTGGTTCACGTTGATGCCATGACCCGCGGGGAGTTTTGAAAACAGCGGTCTTGACCAGTGTTCGGGCAGAGACCGTCCGTTCGAGAACCTCTCGCGGCACAGCTCTCCCGGGCTTTTGTCCCGCCGTGGCTCCATCCCGTGACGAGCAGGGGAAGGGAGTGCATCTCTCGGACCAGACACGCCGTCACCGGAGCCGGAACCCTAGACGCATTATGCTTAAAGTCTATGCAGGGAGCGTGCCAACGGATTGGAGCCGCGCAATAGAGCTGCAACTCCTTCAGTCCTCGACCCCGCATCGGCGCTGACTTAGAGCGTGATGCGTTAGATCCGCATCACGCTCACGTTTAATTTATGTCCCTCGCCGGGCGCGCGCCTCCGCGCGCTTGGCCGTGGCCTCAATGGCCGCTGGAGCGGGGCGCGTCAGATTTGACGCACGCCGCTCTAAGTTCAGGTGGCACCGGCGTCTCTGCCGGTGTTGCCGGCCAAAGCGGCAAGAAATGCTGTCGAGATTTGTTTGCTTGCCGCCTCCCCCGAAAACACCGGCAGAGACGCCGGTGCCACTAGTGGCGCGTTTCATTTTATATGAAAGGTGCCATAGAGCCCGAGCGGCACGGACGTGCCTGGAGATTGAGCAGATACCGTCATTCGGTGCAAAAAGGATAGGCACCCAGAGGCAAAGAGGCGATCCGGCGTCTTGTCGAGGCCTACGTCCTGGTGTTGGACAGGACACCAAGGACACCTTGCATGAAGGCGGGCAGGTCGTCGGGATTGCGGCTGCTGACGAAATGGCGGTCGATGACAACCGGCGCGCTTTCAAAGATCGCCCCGGCATTTTCCAGGTCATCTTTGATGCCAAGGCTGCCGGTGACGCGGACGCCTCGATAAACGCCGGCGGAAATCGCCATCCAACCGCCATGACAGATGGCGGCGACCAGCTTTTGCGATCTGTCGAAGGCGGCGATCAGGTCTTTGACCTTGGCCGCGCGCCGCAGCTTGTCCGGGCACCAGCCGCCGGGCAGGATGATGCCGGCAAAGTCTTTTTCTTCGATGTCATCGATGGCCGCGTCGCTGACCCAGGGATAGCCATGCTTGCCCTGATAGGTCTGGCCGGCTTTCGGGGCGGCGGCGATGGTGCGATAGCCGGCTTCCCGCAGGCGGTACAAGGGATACATCAGCTCCATATCCTCGAAGCCGTTTTCCATCAAGATCAGGATGGCGCGATCGCCGGTGGTCATGGTCATCGTCCTTCAGATGCCGTCATGGGATTTGATGCAGGCGGTCGGCAAGCACCTCGCGCGCCAGCTGTCGCACCTCGACGCTGTTATCGCATTGCCTGGCTTTGTCGGCCAGCTCGCGCAGGGTCACCGTCGAGACACGGCGGATTTGCGCCTTGATAGCCGCCACCTGGTTGGGCCGCACGCTGAGAGAGCGAACACCAGAGCCAATCAGCAGGGCGGCAGCCAGTGGGTCCGAGGCGGCGTCGCCGCAGACCGAGAGGTGACAGCAGGCTTCCGAGGCTCGGTCGCAGATGGCGCGAATGGCCCGCAGTACGGCTGGATGGACGGCGTCCTGCAGGCTTTCGAGATCACCATTGCCACGCTCGGCGGCCAGAATGTACTGCGTCAGATCATTGGTGCCGATGCTGAAAAAGTCCGCCTGACGGGCGAAGCGCTCGGCCATCAGAGCGGCGGCCGGCACCTCGACCATCATTCCCAGCTTGACCGGCCAGCGGTGCGGCACGCCACCTTTCTCAAGATCGCGATGGGCGGTCTCGGCAAAGTCGCGGGCCTGGCTCATTTCCTCGGGACTGGTGACCATCGGGAACATGATCCACACGTCGGTTTCCAGGCCGGCCCGAAGGATCGCCCGCAGATTGGAGGCGAAGAACCCAGGGTGTCGGAACGATAGACGCAGGCCGCGAACACCGAGGAAGGGATTGTGTTCCTCGGCCGAGGCCATGAACGCCAAGGGTTTGTCGGCACCGATGTCGGGCGTGCGGATGACCACCGGTCCGGGCCCGAGATTGGCCAGCACGGCGGCAAGGGCTTGCGTTTGCTGGTCTTCGGTCGGCATCTCGGTGCGCGTCAGATAGAGAAATTCGGTTCGCAGAAGTCCGACGCCTTCCGCGCCGTTTTCGCGGGCGGCCGTGGCATCGGCCGCGTTGCCGACATTGGCCAGCACTTCCACGCCGCATCCATCGAGGGTGACCGCAGGGTCATGCCGGGCTTTCTCGAAGGCGGCCCGTTCGGCAAGCGCCGCGCCGCGCCGCCTCTCGATTTCCGAGAGAACCACGCTTTCCGGGTCAGCCCAGACTTCTCCGGTGGCGCCGTCGATGGCCAGCACCGAGACGGCGGCAAGAGCCTCGGGATCGATGGATTTGGCGCCGACGACCATGGGGATGCCCAGCGTCCGCATGATGATCGCCGCATGCGCCGTCGGGCTGCCGGCACGTGCCAAGACACCCAGAACCGTTTGCGGATCGCAGGCCATGGCTTCGCTGGGCAGCAATTCGTCGGTCAGCAGAATGGCCGGCGGATTGGGAGAGATTTTCGTTGTCTGGGTTTCACCGGCCAGGACGCGCGCCACCCTGACGGCGATGTCGCGCAGATCGGCGGCGCGGGCCCGCAGATATTCGTCCTCCATGGCGGCGTAGGAGCCGGCGACGGACGCGCTTTCGGCGCGCCAGGCGGCCAGCGCCGACACCTGTCCCTGGGCGATGCGGGCGTGTGCCGCCTCGACCAGAATCGGATCGCTGAGCATCAGAGCCTGAGCGGCGAAAATCTTGGCCGCATCGCCGCCATCGGTAGCCGAATGCCCGATCTCGTCGGCCACCCGGCGCAAAGCGTCATCGAGCCTGCGGCGTTCATCGTCCGGCGTGCCGGGCGGATAGTCGGCCGGTTCCGTCAGTGCCGCAGCCAGACGAAGCGGGCGGCCGATGGCAATACCTTCCGATGCGGCGACACCCGCCGCGCCGCCACTCGGTGGTACATCGGGTCTTGTCTCGGCTGACCGGGCGACAGGTATCGTGTCTTCGCCTTCGCCAAACCTCGTGGCCGCCAACTCCCGCAAGCGCTGCAAGGCTGTTTCCTCGTCGAACCCTTGCACGGAAAAGCGAACCATGTCGCCTTTACGGGCCTGCAGAAGACCAACGCCGGTCAGGCTGCGCGCCGAGGTCGGTCCGCGTCCGCTGGTGAGATTGGTCAGACGGATATCGGACTGGAAGCGGCTGACCAGCTGAACAAGGTTGGCGGCGGGCCTGGCATGCAGCCCATGCGGATTTTCGATGACGATGTCGAGCGTCCGAGCCGGCTCGCCGCCTGTCGGCGCCGGAATGGCCGGGGCGCTGTCTTCGATCCCCAACTGCGCTTCCTTGGCGGCCAATGCCATGCGCGCTTCGTCGGCCACGGCGTCCAGCGTCGCGCCGGCTTTGGCTTGTACGGCCGCCGCCACGGCGGCCTCGACGATCGGGGCCGGGCATAGACGGATCTTGTCGGCGATATCGGCGACACCCTCGGCATCGAGAAGCTCAAGCGCGGTTTGGGCGCTTAGGACGGCGCTTCCCAGATCCATCAGAACGACGGCGCCGTCGCCGTCGCAGAAGGGCTGCAGGACTTCGGCGATGTGAACGGCGTCGGTTCCGATTTCCAGGTGGTCGTCACCGACGCCGGCGGCGACGACGACGGGGAAATCCTGCCCCACCATTTGCAGAACCAGTTCCCGAATGGCGACGGCCAGGGCTTTGCTATGGGAGACAAGAACGATGCCGATCATGGCGCAATCCTATTCGTGGCAGACGCCGGCCAAGGCTCCGAGCAACAGGGCCATGGAATTGGCTCCCGGATCCTCGTGGCCGATGCTGCGTTCGCCAAGGTAGCTGGCGCGACCCTTGCGGGCGAGAAGCGGGGCCGTTTTCGTCGCGGCGTCGCGGGCTGTCTCGGCGGCGGCGCGGGTCGCCGATGTCACATCGTGTGACGCGGCTTTCATCGCCTCGATCGCCGGGGTCAGCGCGTCAACCATGGTTTTGTCGCCGATTTCGGCTTTGCCGCGGCGTTTGATATCGTTGAGGCCGCTTTCGAGAACGGCGGTCAAAGCCTGGGCGTCCAACGTTTGCTTGCCGGCGCATTGCTTGCCGAGATCAAGAAAAAAACCGCCGTAGAGCGGGCCGGACGCCCCGCCGACCGACGAGAGCAGCGTCATGCCGACCAGCTTGAAAAGACCGCCGAGGTCGTCGGTTTTCGCGCCGTCGGTCAGCTTCTTGACCACGGCAGTAAAGCCGCGCGTCATGTTGGCGCCATGATCGCCGTCGCCGATCGCCTGATCCAGCTCGCTGAGATGGGGGGCATTTTCGGCGATGACCGAGGCTGTCGCATCGATCCATGACCGTGCTTGCGCAAGCGTCAATTGGTCCATCGTGACGTCGTTCCTCATTGTTGACGAAAAAGGCTCGGAAGAGAAACCCGGCCCCATAACGGGGCCGGGGCAAAGATTTCTATACGCCCCAGCGAAGGGCCGGCGTGTTGACCGGTGCATCCCAAAGGGCGAGAAGTGCGTCATCGGCGCGCAACGCGGTAATCGACGCTCCGGCCATTTCGAGGCTGGTGATATAGCTGCCGATCAGATTGCGCGAAATCTTGAGACCGTGTTTCTCGGCAATCTGCGCCGCCTTGCGATAGACGATGTAAAGTTCGATGAGCGGAGTTCCTCCCATCCCATTGACGAACAGAATGATCTGCTCGCCCCGGTGGAACGGCAAGTCCGACAGGATCGGCTCCATCAACATCTCGGTGATTTCGTCGGCGGAGGCAACGGGAACGCGGTGACGGCCGGGTTCGCCATGGATGCCGATCCCGACTTCCATCTCGTTTTCGCCCAGTTCGAAGGACGGTTTTCCAAGGTGGGGAACTGTGCAGGGCGTCAGCGCCATGCCCATGCTGCGGCCGCTGGCGCGAATCTGATCGCCGAGAGCTTTCATCTCCGACAGGGGCATGCCCTTTTGGGCGGCGGCGCCCAGGAGTTTCTCCATCAGGACGGTCAGGCCGACACCCCGGCGTCCCGCTGTGTAAAGGCTGTCCTTGACGGCGACGTCATCATCGGTGAGGACCGTGGCGACATCAATGCCTTCCTCGTGCAGCATTTCCGCCGCGAGATCAAAGTTCATCACATCGCCGGTGTAGTTCTTGACGATTTGCAGAACTCCGGCGCCGCCATTGATCGCCTTGCCCGCCTCGAACATCTGATCGGGCGTGGGGCTGGTGAAGACATGGCCCGGACAGGCCGCGTCCAGCATGCCGGCGCCGACGAATCCGCCATGCATCGGTTCGTGGCCGCTGCCACCGCCGGAAAGCAGGCCAACCTTGCCTTTGACCGGAGCATCCTTGCGAACGATGTAGAAGGGATCGAAGCTGACACGCAGGCGATCGCCATGTGCCAATTGGATACCTTCCAATTCTTCGCGAACGACGTCTTCCGGAGAATTGATAAGCTTCTTCATGGAACCGTTCTCCCAAGCCAATTGTTTATGTGATTTGGCGCCAAGCCATGATCCGCGACAACCGGAAAACGTCGTCTTGACGGCGACGGAGTGGAGTGTCTGTTCGGCGCGTCACGGACGTAACCGTTGCCATCTCCCGCAACATCGCGCCGACGATCGGGGAAAACTTCCCTGATCTCAAACGCGGCGGCTTCAGCCAACTTGGTGTGGACGCCTCTGACACATGGAGCCCAACCGCGCCATCGGAGGTGCCACGTTGGACGTCCTATAGAGACGTGGCCCGAACTTGACGTTCGACAATGAGCGTCAGATTCGGGCCCCACTTCGTTACGGCGCCCCCAATTGTTGGAGGCGCCGCAGCCAACGTTTTACAGGATGCCGGTCATGACGCAGACGACCGCGCCAATGCCCGCACCAATCAATGGTCCGACTACAGGAACCAAGGCATACCCCCAATCCGAACCGCCCTTGCCGGCAATCGGCAGCAAAGCATGGGCAATACGGGGACCAAGGTCACGCGGTGGGCTCATGGCCCATCCCGTGGGGCCACCGACGCCCATGCCCAACGCCCAGATCAACATGCCCCACAGATAGGGGCCGGTTCCGGCCGGAAGGCCTGTCGGGGACAAGCCTTTCGATCCGAAGGCGAAGCCGATGATGACCAGAAAGCAGGTGGCGATGATTTCGGTCAGGAGGTTCATCGGGATGTTGCGAATAGCCGGGGCCGTGCAGAAGATGCCCAGCTTTGCCGCCTGGTCCGGAGTTTCGGCCCAGTGCGGCAGATAGACCAGCCATACCAGGATGGCGCCGACGATCGCACCGGCAAATTGCGCGACGACGAACGCGGGAACATCGGACCACGGGAACGCGCCGCCGACGGCCAAAGCAAAGGTGACGGCACTATTCAGATGGGCGACGCCGCCGACGGCCACGCTTGTGCAAATACCGCAAAGTACCGCCAAGCCCCAGGCCGCCGCCACGGTCAAGTATCCTGCTCCCTGACCTTTCGATTTGTTGAGGGTGACGTTCGCGCAAACGCCATCTCCAATGAGAATCAGCACTAACGTGCCGAGGAATTCCCCAAATATTGCTCCATGCATCGACGTATCCCCTACTTTTTCGTTGAAAAACTCTTTTCAACAGAACGTTTTTTATTCCACCCAGTCGAAAGTCCGTGTGACAGCCTTCTTCCAGAAATGATAGAGGTGCTTTCTCTTCTCTTCGTCCATTGAGGGCTTCCAGCGGTGGTCTTCCGCCCAGTTGGCAAGCAATTCGTTGGTGTCCTTGAAGAAGCCGACGGCGAGACCTGCCGCATAGGCCGCTCCGAGTGCCGTGGTTTCCTGCACGACCGGGCGAACGACCGGCTTGTTGAGAATGTTGGACTGGAATTGCATGAGCAGATGGTTGACGACCATGCCGCCATCCGTGCGCAATGTTGCCAGTTCGATGCCGGAGTCTTCCTCCATGGCGTCCAGGACTTCCCGGACTTGGAAGGCGGTTGCTTCGAGAACGGCGCGAGCCAAGTGTCCCTTGTTGACGAAGCGGGTCAGACCGACGATGGCGCCGCGGGCGCTGTCCTTCCAATAGGGTGCGTAAAGGCCGGAGAACGCGGGAACGAAGTAAACGCCGCCATTGTCGTTGACCGTGCGGGCCAGCGGTTCGATGTCCGTGCTTTTCTCGATGATGTTGAGATTGTCGCGCAGCCATTGGACCAACGAACCGGTCACCGCGATGGACCCTTCCAACGCATACACTGCAGGCTTGCCGTCAAGTTTGTATCCGAGGGTGGTCAGCAGTCCGCATTTCGACGGGACGATCTTCTCGCCCGTGTTCATCAGCATGAAACAGCCGGTGCCGTAGGTGTTTTTCGCTTCGCCGGGCTCGAAGCAGGCCTGGCCGAACAGGGCCGCCTGCTGGTCGCCGAGATCGCCGGCGATGGCGACACCCTTGACCGCGTCGACACCTGCCTCGCCGTAAACTTCCGAGCTTGAGCGGATGGCCGGAAGCATGGCCTTCGGGATGCCGAAGTCGGCCAGGATCTGGTCATCCCACTGCAATGTGGCGAGGTCCATCAGCTGGGTGCGGCTGGCATTGGTTACGTCGGTGACATGGACACCGCCGTTGACGCCGCCGGTCAGGTTCCAGATCAGGAAACTGTCGATATTGCCGAACAGCAGGTCACCGGCTTCGGCTTGCGCCCGCGCGCCTTCGACATTGTTGAGTATCCAGCGGATCTTGAGTCCGCTGAAATAGGTGGCCAGCGGCAAGCCGGTTTTGGCGCGATAGCGATCCTGGCCACCGTTGGCGGTCAATTGCGCAACCATGTCGCCGACCCGGGTGTCCTGCCAAACGATGGCGTTGTAGACAGGCTGACCGGTCTTCTTGTTCCAGACCACGGTCGTTTCGCGTTGATTGGTAATGCCGATTGCCGCGAGATCGCCGGGAACAAGGCCTTTGGCCTGCATGGCCTCGGTGATCACTTCTTCGACACGGCGCCAGATCTCGGCCGGATCATGCTCGACCCAACCTGGCTTCGGGAAGATCTGCTCATGTTCCTTCTGGGCGACGCTCACAATTCGTCCAGTGCGGTCAAAGACGATGAAGCGAGAGCTCGTCGTACCCTGATCGATTGCACCGATATAACTTGCCATGTTTCCTCTCCCAGTGGATTTTCAACTAACACAGCATGGTGTATGCCGTGTATCTCTTTTAGAAAGTACAACTTATCCAAAGCGTACCGAAAAGTTGCCATTTGGCCGGTGGCTCTGGAATGACGTGCTTGCGATCCTGTAGTCTCGGTACCGGGATGGGCGCTTAAGATTAGAAGGTGGCTATTAAACGACGATCGTCGTTGGCAGGTCGGTCACGTCGGAGTCCCCGTGCGGGCAGACATGTCTGCAGAAAGAGCGGGATGACCGATAGGTTGTCGTTTCCGTCGGAATAATGTTGGGTATTTCCGCAAGGACGAGAGACATTCCTCCCGCACTTGTGCCGTTGTCTGCCGCTTTGTCAGCGTAAGCAGAAAACAACAACGTTTCCAGCGCAGCGCTGGAACACGTCATAATCGTGACATTCTTTCTGGATGGCCCAGCTTTTGCTGTCGAAAGAGTCATAGTGTCCTCCCGGTGAGGTCATTATCTATTTTTTTTATTTTGTCGTCCCTTAAGGGGCGATCAGCTTAGGCGGCACTACTAAAGATAGCAAATCTTTCCATTCTTATCACGACTAGCGGTGTCTCCTGCATGCGAGCTTCGTCACCTGGGGAAAACCACAACAAAACACTGCAGATATTCCCTTGCGAAATAAAAAAAGCCGCCCATTGAGCGCAGCTATGCTGCGCAATCAACGGGCGGCTTCTCTATATCTCTGCCGCTATATTCCATATAATGTAGCAGATGAAATATTCGAGTACAATCGCTTTTTACGCGGTCACTTTTGATAGGTTTTAGACTAGAGCTGTTCGCGATTACGTGTGGAACACTCGGAAATCTGCGGCGATTCCATATGCCGCGATGACCTCAGGGGATCCAGAGCTGCAGGTCGCTTACCGATACCGCGAGTAGCCCTTGTGCCAACAGATCCTCGACTTCCCGTAGCGAGGATATCAGGCCGCCGCCAACCAGAGCCGTATCGACCGCAAGAGTCTTTGCCCGGTCGACCAATTTCGGTGCGGCGATCGCGGGCAAAACTTCAAGGGCGTCAACGGAGCTGTTCTTGATCTGGTGGCAGATGTTGTCCATGGCGCCGCTGTCGAGCAGGAAGGTGCGCTGGATGACATAGAGGCCAAGGGATTGTGCCTGGCGCAGCGTCTCGCCGTGAGTCGAGATGATACCTTTGGCTCCGCGTCTTTCCAGATAATGCAAGGCGAAGATGTCGCGCGACAGGCCGGCCACCAAATCGATATTGACGATGGGCAGTTTGCCGGCGTCCAGCGTGCGTTGCATGAGATCGCCGATGTTTTCCGGCTCGCCACACAGCAGATAGATGATCTTTCCGTGGGCAGCCAAAGCCTTGTCCAGGTTTTCCGGTTTGCGGATGGCCGGAATGAGACCGGTTTCCTGCAACAACGGGCGGATGGACGGCAGCCTGGGCCGCAAGGCGACGGTCCCGTGGCCTCTGTCGGGAGAATTTATGGCTGTGTATGGACGGGACATGGATCAAACCTCTCGGAATCGCATGGGACGAGCGGCTAAACGGCCACCACTCATACCACGATACGAAGAGGCGGATCGACTCGGATAGAGTGACATCTTCCTATCCGAGTCCCGTGGCCGTCTCTCGTCGGCAAGTTTTCGAACGCCACCTGTCGCGATCTACCGCTCATAGGCCTGCAGCAGAACCTCGGCCGGATGAATGGCCTGAACCTTGGCTCCGTGTTCGATTTGCATGCGGCAGGTGGCGCATTCGGATGCCACCATTTTGGGCGCCGCCTCGTGAATTCGTTCGAACAGCCGTTGTCCAACGGCCATCGAGACCGGATATTTTTCTTCCTTGAACCCAAAGGTCCCCGACATGCCGCAACAACCGGCGTCGAGGTCTTCGATCTGGACGCCGGGAATTTGCCGCAAAAGGTGATACCAGGGGCGGCCAATTCCCTGTGAGAGTTGGTGACAGGGGGCGTGGTAGGCAAGCTGGAGATCGGTTTTCCGGAATTTGGTGTTCAATTTTCCGGCGTCCGACTGCGCCATCAGAAGTTCGGCCAGGTCATAAGTGTGCCTGGCGATTCGTTTCGCCCGCTTCTCCAACTCGGGGTCATCTTCCAGCAATTCGGCGAGACCGCTTTTCAACATATGTCCGCAGCTGGGACAGGCTGTGACGATCGTTGCGCCGTTTTCAACGGCCTGATCCATCGCTTCGACATTGCTTCGCGCCCGGCGCCGGGCTTCCTGCCCGTCGCCGTTGGCCAGCGCCGGTACGCCGCAGCAGCCGGCCGTCGATATCTCGGGCGCGAAGCCGTTGCGCTGCAAGAGGGCGACAACGGTCTTGGCAAGTTCCGGTTGATTGTAGCGAATGGCGCAACCGGGGAAGAAGAGGAGCCTTTCGGAAGCCCTGAGGCTGGCCTGCGGCGACGGCAGGTCGGGTTTCGCGTAGGGCGGAAAGCTGCGCTCGGAGGTGATCCTCATGATCCGCGACATGCCGAAGCGGGCGGCCCCGGCGGCCAGCACGGCATTCGTCACGGCCGGCGCCACGCTGAGGATTTTGCCCAGGAGCCCCGGTCTGGCGAACCAGAAGTCACGGACCTGCCGAATGAACGGTTTGCGATGCCGCGCTTTGGCGGCGGCGATCAGTTCCGACACATTGACCTGATTGGGGCAGGCGAGGTCGCACCGGTGACAGCCGAGGCAGTATTCCAGCCATTCGCTGTCGCAAGGCAGGCCTTCGCGCCGCAGGCGTTCCAATTCCGGCCCGAGATGTTTGGGACCGGGATAACCGGGATGGGCGGCCAGCATCGGGCAGACCGTGTTGCAGTCCGAACATTTGAGACAGTTGTCGAGACTGACGTCATCTTGCCGCATAACGATCCTCCTGGCCGGCGGCCAGCATGCCGGCACGATAGCCGGTCAGAATTGCCCGTTGATTGCCACCATGGCCGCCCTGTGCCGAAAGCAACGCGCCAACAGCATGGAGATTATCGGCGATCGTCCGTCCGTCCCCGTCGGTTGGCCGAAGTTGGCCGTCGAAGCCCGACAGTGACTGCCCGAGGAGGCGGCCGGAAAACCGACCTGACGCCAGGATAACCGAACCAGCTTTGAGGTGGCGTGGCCGGGCTGGGGTGTCGGTCACCACGCCGACGCAACGACGACCATCGAACTCAAGATCGGTAACCGGAAAGCCGCTGAAGCATTCCACGCCGATCCGGCGCAACCGCCTATCGAGCGCGTGGAACAGGCGCAGCCCGGGAATCGAGGGGGGCAGCGTCGGCAACTCGCAAAGACGACAGCCGAGGTCCTGTTCCAACTGCGAAATTTCCTCAAGGCCGGTTCGCAGTCCCAGAAGACCTGGCAAGATGATCAAATCGGCGTCTCGCGCGGCCGGTTTCAATGCCTCCAGAAGCGTCCGGCGAAACTCAATGTCGCGATCGAAGCGATTGGCGAACTGCAGCGTGCTCTGCGTGACACCGGCCTCGTGCGGCAGCGAGATCGTTCTTGCGACGTAGGTGGTGGACAATCCCAGGCGCGCCGCCTGATTGGTCAACCGTTCCGTCACAAAATCGGCGTCGAACGAGGTCAATCCGTCGATGCCGACCACGGTCGCCCGGACGGCCTCCGATACGGCGCCGCTCCACAGGTAGAACGGCGCCAGTGAGACTGTCTGGAAACTTCCGAGGATGGTCGGGAGATGCACCTCGCTGGCTATCGCGCCGCGGAATGGGCAGCCGGCCTGACGGGTGAATTCCGAAAAGAAACCGACGGCTTCTTCGAGAAGTTCCGGCCGATCGGCCTTCGACAACGGGCGGTTCTCGATGCATCCGGCACCGAAGACGAACATCCCGAACCCGGAGCTGACCAGCGCGACCCGAAGTCCCCGCTCCGTTGCCGCCGCCGCCGCCGTCATCCCGGCCAACCCGGCTCCGACGACGATCAGATCAAATCGATTGCTGTCCATGATCGTCATTGCCCGTTTTGATCGTGGAAATTATAGGTCACGCCGAAAAGGTCGTGGCTCAGGTAAAGCTGCTCGACCTGCTTGCCATGCGAGACGAAGCTTTGTCCCTTCCATCTGGCGTCGAGGTAATGTTCGAATTCCGTCGATGCCTCGGCGGCCGACCAGCGGTGGCTGCGGTATCCGGCCAGCATGGCCTTGTATCCGCAGAAGGTTCCCTGGCAGGGGCCAAAGCCCAGCCGGGTTCGTCGCCCGACGTCGGTCAACGCCCTGATCGGCACCAGGGTTTCGTCGCCCAACACGAATTCGAGTTCCGCCAGGGTCACCTGTTCGCATTCGCAGATTATTTCGGCTAATTCCGGCCGCCGTTCGATGGCCGCGACGATACGGGCCAGATTGGGACCGAGGCGCCGTTCGGCGATGCTGGCGGCCTGTGCTGGCAACAACTTCCTGGCGCGCGACAGCACCGTTTCGTCGATGGTTTGGCGAAGCGGGGTTTCTGTCGTTCGGCAAGGCTCGTTGACGCCGAGCTTGGCCGCTACCAGATTGGCGGTCACCTCGGCCATCAGGCGATAGGTCGTCAGCTTTCCGCCGACGATCGAAACGAACCCTTTGACATGGTCAAGCGTCTCGTGGTCGAGCAAGGCAAAACCGCGGCTGATCTCGCGACCGCCGGCCGCGCCGGCCGACTTCGGCACGTAAAGCGGCCGGGCGCCGGAAAAGATCCTGAGGACGCGGGCCTCGGCCAAAACAGGGATCAATTCGGCGCCGAGGCCAAGAAGATGTTGGATCTCGTCGGGATCGGCCGTCAGTCCGTCGGGAGTGGGGACGGTGATCGAACTTGTTCCCAGAACGCAGACCGGACCGGCCGGCACCAGAATATCGGCATCCCCGGGTTTGCGGCAGCGATTGACGACGCGGCTGACCAGATTGTGGTTGAAGATCAGCAAGGACCCTTTGTCGCAACGGACCGGGACGTCGACACCGGCCAGCGAGGCGACCTTTTGCGCCCAGCCACCGCTGGCGTTGATCACCATGTCGCAGCCGATTTGGAATTCGTCGCCATTTCGCGTGTCGCGGTAGCTGACCGAACGGACCCTACCATCGGTGATGCCGATGGCGGTCACTTCGCTGTAGGTCCGGAATGCGCCGCCGCGGGAAACAGCCGATTCGATGTTCGACTGCGCCAGCTGGAAGACGTCGACATGGGCGTCGGGACAGGTGAAAGCACCAAGAATGTTCTTGGGCAGATGCGGCTCGAGATCCAAGGTTTCCTCGGCCGAAAGATGTTGGCTGGCCAATCCGACGGTCCGCGCGGCCTCTTCCCATTGACGGAAGAACGCCGGATCGTCCTGCGGATATTGCACGAAGAGCCCACCGACATCGTGCACGCAATGCGGCGCGATCTTCTTGACGAATTGGTTTTCCGCCAGGCATTCGCGGGCCGCTTCGATGTCTTTCACCACATAGCGTCCGCCGGAATGGAGAAGGCCATGACAGCGCCCGGTGGCGCCATTGGCGAGATCCTTCTGTTCCAGCAAAACGGCTTTGATACCGCGCAGGGACAGATCCCACAGAATGCCGGCGCCGGTGGCCCCTCCGCCGATAATGACGACCTGTGTCGACTCCATGACGTTCCTTCATACGCAGGGGCGGGATCACATGCGATGATCTGCAGACCCGCCGGATCAATTCGCGGCTTTTTACGAATTGGCGGAGATGCCGATGGATATTGGCGTCGAGGCAGGGCTCCGGACACGCGGGCTCAATGCGTGCAGGGCGGTTCGGACTCGCGAGAGAGCCCGGACAAATCTGCTGCTTCCCAGCGATTCCGGAGTGAATCGAAGACCTTGATCAGACGCCCTGCGTTGGGATTATTTTTTTGGAACCAAAAGCGCTTGGCAGGGCGATGTCTGAGGACCTTCCGGATTCACTTCCCGGAAACCTTTGCGGTACCAGGACGTCATCCTCATTAACGGCACTCAGTCACCCGTCCGTGCTTTCTCTTTGCGCTCTTCACGAAACGGAGTGGTCCAATTGGTATAACGGTGGAACAACCAAGAAATATTGTCAATCGAATTGTCCATTCAAAAGATGTGATCTTTCCTTTTCCCGGTGATTTGGGCGTCGTGCCGAGGCGTCCGGTGATCCGGACAAGGGGCCGACTTCGTCCTCCGGCGCCTGCTGAGTGATCGAATAAATCGATTTTTATAACAAATTATATCCGTTTCACACGATTTGTCGTGTGAGATATGGTCTTGTCATCGCCTCAAACCAACGGAGAACCGAGATGACAACCGCGAAAAATTCCAGCCGTTTCCTGACTGCCGCCGCCGCCCTCTTTGTCCTGGGTGCCTCTACAACCGGTGCTTATGCTGCCAGCCAGAATGTCCTGTTCGAGCGCGCGCTTTCCGCCAAGACCCTGCCCGGAACGACCGTGGTGAGCAACCCCTGCGCCGCCGGACCAAGCAAAGGACCTCTCGGCTACTGATATCGGCTTCTGTCACGCGGACCCCGTTTCGCCGGCTTTGATCGAGCATGCCGGTGACCGGTGACTGGAGAGGCTGAATATGCGACCAACTGCGAAACGGCCTTGGCTCGAAAAGCCAAGGCCGTAACTTCGTGGCGGTTCCGACCGCGTTGTTCAGCCCTCTTCGAGGTGACCGACCGCGGTTTGCAGGTAGTTTTCGCGACCGAGTTTGCCGAGGAGATCGATCTGTGTTTCGTAGAAATCAATCCTCTCTTCAGAGTCTTCCAAAAGGCGGGAAAGCAGGTCGCGGCTCACGAAATCCCGGGTCGTTTCGCTAAAGGCGACGGCCTCGATGATTTCGGCTCGCGCCGCGGATTCCCGGTCCAAATCGTTTTTCAGAATTTCCGGGATGTCCTCGCCGATCAGCAGCTTGCCAAGATCTTGCAAATTGGGCAGGCCCTCGAGGAATAGAATCCGCTCGATCAGCGCGTCGGCCTCTTTCATCAGGTCGATCGACGCATGACGTTCCCAGCCGCCAAGAGCGGCAAACCCCCAGTTCTGCAGCATACGGGAATGCAGGAAATACTGATTGATGCCGGTCAGGGCATGGCGCAACACCTTGTTGAGCTGCGCGATCGCAGGCTTGCTTGACTTCATCGAAGGGCTTCCTTGCTCACGCGGCGCCGAGATCGGGGCCGACCGCCGATTGCAGATAGTTGGCCAACCCGATCTTGTCGATCAGTCCCAGTTGCTGCTCCAGCCAATAGGTGTGGTCCTCTTCGGTGTCTTCGAGCAGCTTTACCAGAAGCCGCCTGGTTTCGTAGTCCTGTTCCTTTTCGGACACGGCGATGGCGGCTTTCAAATTGGCGATGACCTGCATCTCGTAAGCAAGATCCGCGCGGAGCATTTCAGGAACCGTGTTCCCGGGGTTTAGCGCCGAGCGAGCCGCGACGTCGGGGAGTCCTTCGAGGAACAGGATGCGATGAATGAGCAGGCTGGCATGTTCCAGCTCTTCGACACGTTCATGCTCGGCGCGGTGGTAAAGCTTGGCCAGTCCCCAGTTTTCATACATGCGGGAGTGGAGAAAGTACTGATCGGCGGCGGTCAACTCGCCGGTGAGAAGCTTGTTCAGCTCAGAGATAACCGCTGTGACTCCTTGCATGTGCTTGCCTTTCCCGCAGTGGTTGTGCTGGTGAGGAGGGTGCCCGTGATCCGAAAGAATGTCGACGGATTTCCTGCGGCAGTAAATATCTGTAACGGTAATAAGAATCTATCGCAAATACCAGGGGAATGGTCTAAGTTAAGAGACGTTCGCAATTGGGCCCGGTGGCACCCCGGGTCAGCCTTTCGAGCCGGAGCACCTTCGATGTACATTTGCGTTTGCAATGCGTTGACCGATGGCGACGTTCGTAACGCCGAAGCCGCCGGAGCGGTCACGCACGGGCAGGTTTTTCGGCATTACGGCGTCAAGCCGCAGTGCGGCCGTTGCCTGTCCTGCATGCGCGGCGCGATGGGCCAACAGGGTGGTGTGGCCTCGGAGCGGCGACATGCCGATGATGCGGCGCCGGTGGCCGGCCACTCCCGCCGGCTGGATCGCTGAACCCGTCATTCGCGGCGACATGTGGCTTCCGCCAGTTCCGTTCAAAGTGACGGGACAAGGAAATCCTTGGCTATTGGATTCCTCCCCTGAGTAATTTCCGACTCTGGCATCGTCATTCAGGCGACGCCTAAAATCCCAACAAGTATTAACGAACGGCACTCAAGAGTGCTGGGCGTTTTTCTATCGCACAATGTCGGTGCCGACACCGTGTGGTAGAGCCATAACCGTTGGGATGTGTGATGAGACGACCTCGAAATTATTGTGCGATCGCGGTCTTGCTGCTCGTCGGTTGTTCCATGGCACCAGACCATGTGCGGCCCGCGATGCCGGTACCTGATGCCTGGGCGTTACCCGATCATGGCGTCACCGACGCTGCCCGGCCGGCACGATGGCAGCAGTTTTTCCGTTCTCCCGCGTTGGTGGGCACGATCGAAACGGCGCTCGACAACAATCGCGACCTGCGTGTCGCGATCCAGCGGGTCGAACTGGCGCGAAGCCAGTATCGCATCAAGCGGGCCGATCTTTTTCCGCAAGTGAACGTCGGAACCGACCTGACCCGCACAAGGACGCCGGCTGACCTTTCCTATACTGGAAAAACCGCCATCGCCAACAACTTCAGCGCGGAGGTCAGTGCAAGTTGGGAAGTCGATCTCTGGGGTCGTGTCCGAAACCTCAACGCGGCCGCGCTCGAAAGCTGGCTCTCGACCGACGAGGCGCGCCGGGCTGTTGCTTTGAACCTCATCGCCGAAGTCGCCAATACATGGCTGGCTGGACGGGAACTGGATGAGCGGATCGCCCTCGCCGAACGGACGATCGGCAGTCGCCGGGAGTCGGCCCGTATCGCTCGCCGGCGTTATGAGGTGGGCGCCGCACCACGTCTCGACCTGACGCAGGCTGAGGCCTTGCTTGGTCAGGCCGAGAGCGCTTTGATCACGCTTGAGCAGCGGAGAGAGCAGAATCGCAATGCGCTGGCACTCCTTGTCGGTGCACCGGTCGGGGTCGAGGTCGTGGCATTGTCTTCGGTCGAAGACGCCGTGGTACGCGATCTGCCTGCCGGCCTGCCGTCGGATCTGCTGACGGAACGGCCCGATATCCGTGGCGCCGAGAACCGCTTGCGGGTGGCTGAGGCTAATATCGGCGCGGCGCGGGCGGCGTTCTTTCCCCGTATCGCGCTGACTGGCGATTATGGCACGGCCAGCGAGGCGCTCGATGGCTTGTTCGCACCCGGAAGCGGTACCTGGACCATTGCCTCCAGTGTCGCGGCGCCCCTGTTCGATGGCGGGCGTCTGCGGGGTAATCTGGCGTCGGCAAAGGCCGAACAGGCCAGTGCCGTGGCCGATTACGAACGGACGGTGCAGACGGCCTTTCGCGATGTCGCCGATGCCCTGGCGGCGCGTCGTTGGCTTGGGCAACAGGTGGAGGCGGAACGTCGAACGCTCAAAGCGCTCGGCGCCCGCGCGCACCTCTCCGATCTCCGTTATCTCAACGGCGCGGCCAATTATCTCGAAGTCCTCGACGCCCAGCGCGACCTTTTCGCCACCGAGCAGGCTCTGGTCGAGACCGAGCGCGCCCGTCTGTCGAGCGAGGTCAATCTTTATGCGGCATTGGGTGGTGGTCGTGACGATCCATCCCGTAGCACCGAAGTCGCACCCCAGGAAACGAATGGGCGAATGCAATGACCGAGACTGATGGGGCCGTTGACAGCAAGGCCGACGCCAAAACTGAAACGAAGACGGAAACCAGAACGGAGACCAATCCTGAGACCAAGACCGTGACGAAGACGGAGACCCGGGTTGAGATAAAAACCGAGAAAGATCCTGGTTCGAAGACCGAGAAAAAGATCGAAACGAAGACTGAGGTCAAAACGGAAATCAAACCCGACGCGACGGTCGAAAGCAGGATTGAAACGAAGACGGAAACCCTGGTCGGTCCCAAGCCCGAGGCCAAACCAGAATCCAGGCCCGAGGCTAAACCGGATGCCAGGCCTGCGGTCAAACCAGAAACCAAGCCCGCCGACGCGGCCAAGGCGAAACCCGTTGTCAAGGCGAACAAGACCAA
This sequence comes from Telmatospirillum sp., assembly GCA_031291415.1. Classification (GTDB taxonomy): domain Bacteria; phylum Pseudomonadota; class Alphaproteobacteria; order Rhodospirillales; family Magnetospirillaceae; genus Telmatospirillum. Next base: position 27,047 of record JARLJB010000120.1, on the reverse strand, counting down.
ATGGATCATCGGTGGCGCCGTCCTGGTAGTGGTCCTTGGTCTTCTGACGTGGTGGTTTCTGAAACCGAAGGGATTGGAAGTTGGATTCGCCAGCGGCAATGGTCGTATCGAAGCGGTCGAGATCGATGTCGCCGCGAAGGCCCCAGGCCGACTGGTCGATATCCTGGTCAAGGAGGGGGATTTCGTTAAACGTGAGCAGGTTGTCGCGCAAATGGACACCAAGGTGCTCGATGCGCAGCACGATGAAGCCGTGGCGGACGTCGCGCGGGCAGACAGCTCCATTGCCATTGCGGAAAGTCAGGTGGCCCAGCGCCAGAGCGAACGGGAGGCGGCGCTGGCCGTCGTCGCACAACGCAAGGCGGAGTTGAACGTGGCCGGCAAGCGTCTGGCGCGCTCGCAGACGCTGTCGAGCGAAGGTGCTGCCGCGGTTCAGGAATATGACGACGATCTGGCTGGCCAGCAGCGGAGCGCGGCAGCCGTCGCAGCAGCCCAGGCGCAAGTTGCGGCGGCCGATGCGGCGATCGTCACGGCGCGGGCGCAGGTGGTCGGCTCGCGATCCAGCGCGGACGCGGCCCGTGCGACGATCGTCCGGATTCAGGCCGACGTCGAGGATTGCGCGTTGAAGTCACCACGCGACGGTCGTGTGCAATATCGCGTCGCACAGCCGGCGGAAGTGATCGCGGCGGGCGGAAAGGTGCTCAATCTGGTCGATCTGACCGACGTTTACATGACATTTTTCTTGCCCGACGCCGCTGTTGGTAAAGTCGCGCTTGGCAGCGAAGTCCGTCTTGTGCTCGATGCCGCGCCGCAGTGGGTTATCCCGGCCAGCGTATCGTTTGTGGCCGATGTCGCCCAGTTCACTCCCAAAGCGGTCGAAACGGCGAGCGAGCGCCAGAAGTTGATGTTTCGTGTCAGAGGCAGACTCGATCCGGAACTGCTCAAGAAATTCAGCCGGGAGGTGAAGACCGGGTTACCTGGTGTGGCCTATGTCCGGCTCGATGCGACGAAGGACTGGCCGGCCCGTCTCGCTCTTCATGTGCCGAACTGAGGATGTCACCAACCGATCAGGTCCCGATGGTCATTCGGCTCAGCAATGTCACCTTGCGGTATGGCAAGACGCTGGCCTTGGACGCGATTACGTTGGCATTGCCGGCCGGGCGGATTATCGGCGTGATCGGGCCGGACGGCGTCGGCAAGTCTACCCTGTTCAGCCTTGTCGCCGGTGCCTTGGCGTTGCAGGACGGAACCGTCGAGGTGCTGGGCGGCGACATCGCCGACGCCCGCCATCGGACGGCGGTCTGTCCCCGAATCGCCTACATGCCGCAAGGGTTGGGACGCAACCTCTATGCCACCCTTTCGGTCGTCGAGAATCTAGAATTTTTCGCGCGCCTCTTCGGTCAAGGCAAGTCGGAGCGGGATCAGCGGATCGACGATCTGCTCGGCAGTACGGGGTTGTTGCCGTTTCGCGACAGGCCGGCTGGCAAGCTTTCCGGGGGAATGAAGCAGAAGCTGGGACTCTGCTGCGCCCTCATTCATGACCCGGACCTGTTGATTCTCGACGAACCGACCACCGGCGTCGATCCGCTTTCACGGGTTCAGTTCTGGGATCTGGTCGAGCGGATCCGGACGTCGCGACCGGGAATGAGCGTCGTCGTCGCGACCGCCTATATGGAAGAGGCGGCACGCTTTGATTCTCTGATCGCGATAAACGCCGGGAAAGTGATCGCCGAAGGCACCACGCAAGAACTTCTCGATCGGACCGGGGCGGGCACTCTGGAAGATGCTTTTATCGCCTTGATGCCCGAAGAGCAGCGCAGCCGTCACCGGACCGTGATCATCCCGCCGCGGCCTGCCGATTCGGCCAAGGACGTGGTGATCGAAGCCCGCGGACTGACCATTCGTTTCGGCGACTTTACTGCCGTCGATCACGTCGATTTTCGCATCGAGCGCGGCGAGATCTTTGGCTTTCTGGGGTCGAATGGCTGCGGCAAGACGACCACGATGAAGCTGTTGACCGGGTTGCTTGCTGCGAGCGAGGGGGAGGCCTGGCTGTTCGGCCAACGCGTTGCCATCGTCGACATGGGGATGCGGCGCCGGGTCGGATATATGACGCAAGGATTCTCGCTCTATTCCGAGTTGACTGTCGTTCAAAATCTGAAATTGCATGCGCAGCTTTTCGGCGTTCCGGCGGCAGACGTGCCCGGTCGGATCGCTGAGATGGTCGAACGTTTCGAACTGACCGCCGTGGAGGACGCGCTGCCGGACAATTTGCCGCTGGGTGTGCGTCAACGCCTGTCGCTTGCCGTGGCGATGGTCCACAAGCCGGAACTTCTGATTCTGGATGAGCCGACCTCCGGCGTCGATCCCATCGCACGCGACATGTTTTGGCAAATGATGGTCGATCTTTCGCGGAATGACGGCGTCACCATCTTCATTTCGACACACTTTATGAATGAGGCTGAGCGCTGCGACCGGATTTCCCTGATGCATGCCGGGCGGGTTCTGGTCTGTGATACGCCGGGCGGCGTGATCGCTGGCCGCGGAGAGAAAACCCTGGAGGGGGCCTTTATCGGTTATCTCAAGGATGCCGGGGGAACCGAGAGCCCATCGCAGCCGTCCGTGCCGGCCGATATCGTCGTGTCCGACAGCAAGCCAGCGTCGGTGTGGCGTGGTTTCAGCCTGCGGCGCATGTGGAGTTATACCCTTCGCGAGGCTCTCGAACTGCGCCGCGATCCCATCCGCGGCACTTTGGCGCTGTTTGGCACCGTCATTTTGATGTTCATCATGGGCTACGGCATCAGCATGGACGTCGAGAATATCCGCTTCGCGGTGCTCGACCATGACGACACGACACTCAGCCGCGACTATGCCGCCAACCTTGGCGGCTCGCGATATTTCACTGAACAGGCGCCGATCGCCGATTACGCCGATTTGGATTACCGCATGCAAAGCGGCGAGCTTGCGCTCGCCATCGAATTGCCGCCGGGCTTCGGGCGGGATGTGGATCGTGGGACGCCAGTCGAAGTTGGCATGTGGGTGGACGCCGCGATGCCGCAGCGCGGCGAGACGATCCAGTCCTATGTGCAGGCCATGCACCTGACTTGGCTCTCGGAAACGGCGATGCGCCGGTTGGGGTCCCGTCCGTCTTTCGACCCGATGGATGTGGAGATCCGCTTCCGCTACAACCCCGACGTCGTCAGCGTCGTCGCCATGGTCCCGGCGCTTATTCCGATCCTGCTGCTGATGATCCCGGCCATGCTGACATCGCTCAGCGTGGTGCGCGAGAAGGAACTGGGATCGATCGTCAATCTCTATGTGACGCCCGTGACGCGCAGTGAATTCCTGATCGGCAAACAGATCCCTTACGTCGTGTTGGGAATGGTGAACTTTGTCCTGCTTACCTTGCTGGTGACGACGGTGTTCGGTGTGGCATTGACGGGCAGTCTGCTGATGCTGACCACCGCGGCATTTACCTTCATCTTATCGGCGACGGCCATCGGATTGCTGATGTCGACCTTCATGAAGAGCCAGATCGCCGCCATTTTCGGCACGACTCTCGGGACCATCGTTCCGGCGATCCAATATGCCGGGCTGGTCAATCCCGTGTCTTCGCTTGAGGGGGCGGGGGCGGTCATCGGTCGGATTTTTCCGGCCACCTATTTTCTCGTCATCTCACGGGGCACTTTTTCCAAAGCGCTTGGTTTTGTGGAGCTTTGGCCGTCTCTCCTGCCGATCGCGGCCAGCGTCTTCGTGCTGATGGCCCTTTGCATCGTTTTCCTGAAAAAGCAGGAGACGTGACCTCATGGCTATGATGAACATCGTCCGGCTTGGCGTGAAGGAACTGCGCAGTTTGGCCAGTGACGGGGTGATGCTGGTGTTGATCGCCTACGTCTTCAGCCTCGGGGTCTATGTCGCGGCGACCGTTTTGCCCGAAACGCTCCACAAGGCGCCGATCGCCATTGTCGACGAGGATGCGTCGCCGCTTTCCCTGCGCATCGCCGACTCCTTCTATCCTCCGCATTTTCAGCGACCCGTGATGATTTCCCTGGCCGAGCTCGACCCGGGCCTCGACACGGGCACCTACACCTTCGTTCTCGACATTCCTCCGGATTTCCAGCGTGATTTGCTGGCTGGACGACGGCCCAGCGTACAGCTCAACGTCGACGCCAACCGGATCAGCCAGGCGTTTACCGGGAGCGCCTACATCCAAGTGATGGTTGGACAAGAGGTGACGACGTTCCTGCAGCATGACCGTCCAAACGCCGTCGCTCCCGTCGCCCTGGCGCTTCGCGCCCGCTACAATCCGTCGCTTACCGAGGCATGGTTCGGCGCGGTGATGGAGATCATCAACGATGTGACGATGCTGTCGATCATCCTCACCGGGGCCGCGCTCATCCGCGAACGCGAACGCGGCACCATCGAACATCTGCTGGCGATGCCGGTCTCGCCGTTCGAAATCATGGTTGCCAAGATTTGGTCGATGGGTCTCGTCGTACTGTTCGCCGCGACCTGTTCTCTCGTCCTGATGGCGCAAGGGGTGTTGGGCATCCCGATCGCCGGATCGATTGCCCTGTTTCTCGTCGGCGCCGCCCTCAACATTTTTGCCACCACGGCTTTGGGCATTCTCATCGGGACGGTCGCCCGTTCGATGCAACAGTTCGGAATCATCATGATCCTCATTCTGATTCCACTTGAGGTTCTGTCCGGCGGCCTGACGGCGCGCGACAGCATGCCGGAGATCGTGCGCGATCTGATGATGGTTGCCCCGACGACCCATTTTGTCATTCTTGCCCAGGCCATTCTCTATCGTGGCGCCGGTTTCGATGTCGTGTGGCCGGAGCTACTGGCTTTGGCGGTCATCGGCGGAAGCTTCTTCGGCGTAACCTTGTGGTATTTCCGCAAGGCGATGACGAATATGGCCTGAATGTCTTCCAACGTCTTGTATTGTCCGGGAAACTTTCGGATTCGTCAGTGGCTTGGTCTCGAGTTTTCCCCAGAGATTGCAGGCCCATGCATATTGCCGTCTTGCCTTGCGCTGCCGGGGCGAATAAAAAGACGCCAACTTCCTTATGCGCCGTTTGGGCGTTGCAGCTTCTTGTTGGTGATCGCATGCTGAATGTCCTGCTCGTCATCCATCTTCTAATCGCTATCGGCCTGGTCGGGGTCATCCTCCTCCAGCGCAGCGAGGGCGGGGCTCTTGGTATCGGTGGGGGTGGCGGCTTGATGACCGGCCGCGCCGCCGGCAACCTGCTGACCCGGACCACGGCGATTCTCGCTACCGGTTTTTTTCTGACCAGTCTCGGTCTTGCCCTGATTGCCAACGCGCGCAGCCAGCCGAGCTCGATCATGGACAAGGCGTCTGTGCCGGCTGCTCCCGCCGCACCGGCCGCCCCTGCCGCACCGCTGAGCCGGTAAAACCGGCGTATCCCGCCAGAGAGGCGTCAGGAATGACCGCCTCTCTCTTTTTTTGACTGTGACGGCATCGCCCCCTCTTGGGCGATGCCGACCTCTGGTGTATTGTAACGGCCCATGACGCGCTTCATCTTCATCACCGGCGGCGTGGTTTCCTCGCTCGGCAAGGGACTGGCGTCTGCGGCTCTGGCGTCCCTCCTGCAGACACGCGGCTTCAAGGTTCGCTTGCGTAAGCTCGATCCTTATCTGAATGTCGACCCCGGGACGATGAGCCCCTACCAGCATGGCGAGGTTTACGTCACCGACGACGGTGCCGAAACCGACCTCGACCTCGGACATTACGAACGCTTCACCGGCGTCGCCTCTCGGCGGTCCGACAACATCACGACGGGACGGATCTATTCCAATGTGATCGCCCGGGAACGCAGGGGCGACTATCTCGGCGCCACCGTGCAGGTGATCCCGCATGTCACGGATGCCATCAAGGAATTCATCCTGTCGGATATCACCGACGAGGATTTCGTCCTGTGCGAGATCGGCGGCACCGTCGGCGACATCGAGAGCCTTCCGTTCCTGGAGGCGATTCGCCAATTGGATAACGAGCTGGGGCCTGAGCGCACGATGTTCGTGCATCTGACCCTGCTGCCCTACATTCCCTCGGCCGGCGAATTGAAGACCAAGCCGACCCAGCATTCGGTCAAGGAGCTGTTGTCCGTCGGCATTCAGCCGGACATGCTGCTCTGTCGGTCGGATCGTGAAATTCCGGTGGGCGAACGGCGCAAGATCGCTCTCTTCTGTAACGTACGCGAAGAGGCTGTGATCCCGGCGCTTGATGCGGACAGCATCTACCAGGTGCCGATCAGCTACCACGAGCAGGGGCTCGATGATCAGGTCTGCAAATATTTTCATCTGACGGACGCACCGCCGCCCGATCTCACGCGCTGGAAGCGGATCGTCGATCGCATTCGCTATCCCGAGGGCGAGGTTACGATCGCCGTGGTCGGCAAGTACGTCAACCTGCTCGACAGCTACAAGTCGTTGGCCGAGGCGCTGCAACATGGCGGCATCGCCAACAATGTGCGCGTTCGTCTCAACTGGCTGGATAGCCAGATCTTCGAGAATGAATCCGCCATCCATGAGCTGGACGACTGTCATGGCATCCTGGTGCCGGGCGGATTCGGTGAACGCGGCGTGTCAGGCAAGATCGCCGCGGTCAAATTTGCCCGCGAACGCCGTGTGCCTTATTTCGGAATCTGTTTTGGCATGCAGATGGCGGTGATCGAAGCCGCCCGCAATCTGGCCGGTCTTCCCAACGCCAGTTCGTCGGAATTCGGTCCCTGCAATGAGCCGGTGGTCGGTCTGATGACCGAATGGCTGCACGGCAACAAACTGGTGCAACGCAACGTCAGCGATGACCTGGGTGGCACGATGCGGCTGGGCGCCTATCCCTGCAACCTGCAGCCGGGCAGTAAGGTTGCAGGGATCTACGGTGCCAAGGTGATCAGCGAGCGTCACCGGCATCGCTACGAAGTGAATACCGACTACAAGGAGCGGCTGGAACAGGTTGGCATGGTCTTTTCCGGCATGTCGCCGGACGGCGTGTTGCCGGAGATCATCGAGCGGCCGGATCATCCCTGGTTCATCGGCGTGCAGTTCCACCCGGAGCTGAAGTCCAAGCCGTTTGACCCGCATCCGCTGTTCACGTCCTTTATCGAGGCCGCCATTCGTCAATCTCGCTTGGTGTAAGTATGACGCGAGCTCGCCATCTGACCATCGGCTCCCTGACCCTCGGCAACGATCTGCCTTTTGTGTTGATTGCAGGTCCCTGCCAGATGGAAAGCCGCGAACATGCGCTGGAGACGGCGCTGACGCTCAAGGATATGTGCGACCGGGAAGGCGTCGGACTGATCTACAAAACCTCGTTCGACAAGGCCAATCGGACCAGCCTTTCCAGCCAGCGCGGCGTCGGTCTTGCCGATGCCCTGCCGGTGTTCGCCGAAATCCGGGAAAGCCTTGGCATTCCGGTGCTGACCGACGTGCATAATGCCGAACAATGTGCTCCGGTTGCTGAAGTCGTCGATGTTCTTCAGATCCCCGCCTTTCTTTGCCGCCAGACCGACCTTTTGTTGGCCGCTGGCGCCACCGGACGGGCGATCAATGTCAAGAAGGGACAGTTTCTGGCTCCCTGGGACATCGCCAACGTCGCAAAGAAAATCGAGAGCACCGGCAATAACCGTGTGATGCTGTGCGAACGTGGCGTCAGTTTCGGTTACAACACGCTGGTCGCCGACATGCGCAGCCTGCCGATCATGGCGCGAACCGGCTGTCCGGTGGTATTTGATGCGACCCATTCGGTGCAACAGCCGGGTGGGCAGGGAAGCAGTTCTGGCGGTCAACGGGAATTCGCTCCCGTTCTGGCACGTGCCGCCGTTTCGATCGGGGTGGCCGCGGTGTTCGCCGAGGCTCACGAGAACCCCGATTGTGCACCGAGCGATGGGCCTAACATGATTCCGTTGTCCGAGATGCCTGAGTTTATTGCCACCCTGGCGGCCTTCGATCGATTGGCCAAGGCTCGGCCCATCCATTTCGTTTGATTTTTTCCAAGAGGAGTAAGCAGCCGATGTCTGCCATTACCGATATTCATGCGCGCGAGATCCTCGATTCGCGAGGCAATCCGACGGTTGAGGTCGATGTAATTCTTGAGTCCGGTGCCTTCGGCCGGGCTGCAGTGCCGTCGGGGGCATCGACGGGCGCCCATGAGGCGGTGGAGCTTCGCGATGGCGACAAGAAGCGTTTCGGCGGCAAAGGTGTTCTGAAGGCCGTTGAAGCCGTCAACGGCGAGATCTATGACGCCCTGGCCGGTTTCGATGCTGAAGACCAGCTGCATGTCGACCGTACGATGATCGAACTGGACGGGACGCCGAACAAGGCTCGTCTTGGGGCCAATGCTATCCTCGGCGTGTCTCTGGCGGTCGCCAAGGCGGCGGCGGAAGAAGCCGGGCTGCAGCTCTATCGCTATGTTGGCGGGACCTTCGCCCATACGCTTCCGGTGCCGATGATGAACATCATCAACGGCGGAGCGCATGCCGACAATCCGATCGATATCCAGGAATTCATGATTCAGCCGGTCGGGGCATCCAACGTCGCCGAGGCCATTCGTATCGGTTCTGAGGTTTTCCAGTCGCTGAAGAAGGCGTTGAAGGATGCCGGCCACAATACCAACGTTGGTGACGAGGGCGGTTTCGCCCCGAATTTGAAGAGCACCGAACAGGCTCTGGATTTCGTGTTGAAGGCGGTCGAGGCGGCTGGCTACAAGCCCGGCGAGGACGTCGTCCTGGCGGTCGACGCGGCGTCGACGGAATTCTTCAAGGACGGCAAATATGTTTTGGCCGGCGAGAAGAAGACGCTCGACAGCAAGGGCTTCATCAAATACTGGACCAAGCTGGTTGCCAACTATCCGATCGTGTCGATCGAAGACGGCATGGCAGAGGACGACTGGGAAGGTTGGGCCCTGTTGACCGACGCGCTCGGCAGCAAAGTCCAGTTGGTCGGCGACGATCTGTTCGTCACCAATCCGCAGCGTTTGGCCGAAGGGATCGAGAAGGGCATCGCCAATTCGATCCTGGTGAAGGTCAACCAGATCGGCACGCTGTCGGAAACGCTCGAAGCGGTCGAGATGGCCCACAAGGCCGGATACACCGCGGTGCTGTCGCATCGTTCGGGCGAGACGGAGGATTCCACCATTGCCGATTTGGCCGTGGCGACCAACGCCGGCCAGATCAAGACCGGTTCGCTGTCGCGTTCCGATCGGCTGGCCAAATACAATCAGTTGATCCGTATCGAAGAGGAATTGGGCCCGATCGCCCAGTTCGCCGGTCGCTCGATCCTGCGCCGGAGATAAAAACCGAACGGCGGGCCGTTCCTCAATCCGGAGGAAACGGCCTGTCCGGTTCTTCGAAGAACGACGGCCTGAGTTTCCTGCTCATGCCGTCGTTCTTTTTATTTGTGCCAATGGATGCGAAGACATCCTGCCCGGCTTGGTATCAGGTCTGGCTTTCGAACGGCGCTGTCGAGTTCCTCAGAACCAATTCCGTTGTCAGAAAATATTCGGTCCCTTTCGGCTGCGGCGTGGCCCGTTCCACATCGGCCAACAGCGCATGAAAGGCCAGGCGAGCCAGTTCGGATTGCGACATGCGGATCGAAGTCAGCGGCGGAATGACGAATTGGGCCAATCGAATGTCGTCGAAACCGATCACCGACAGGTCGCGCGGAACCTGAATGCCCAATTCATATGCTTTGCGCATGACGCCGATGGCACTGATGTCGTTGGAGCACATGACGGCGCTTGGCCGCTCGGGCAAGGCCGCAAGCTGCTCGAAGGCCGCAAGTCCCCCTTCAATGCTGTGGTGGCCACTGACGATCATTGCGCCGGGCACCTCCAGATTCTTTTCCGCCATGGCGTTCTGGAAGGCCAAGATGCGCGCGTCGCCAGATTTCAGTCCGGGAGGGCCGGAGACGAAGGCAATACGCCGATGTCCCAAGGAGGCCAGATGCTGGACGGCTTGGCGAATGCCGATCTGATACTGGATTCGGATGTTGCTTACCAATGGCAGCGGCGGACCGACATCAATGAAGACGAGGGGCAGCTTGCGAAACCGCAAATGCTCGAGAAGCGCTTCTTCCATCCCGAACGTCACAATCGCCACACCGTCAACCTGGCGTTCGATCATGCGACGGACGGCATTTTCCATGCGCTGCTGATCATAGACGGTGGAGGTCAGCAGAATTTCATAATCGTACTGAATGGCGATCTCTTCGAACGCCTGAACAATCCCAGGAAAGAACGGGTTGGTGACATCCGAAATGATCAAACCGAAAATGCGGCTCTTCCCCGAGACCAGGGTACGGGCTTGCGTGTTGGGATAGTATCCCAGCTCGTCAATGGCTTTCCACACGCGCTTGGCAAGGGCCGGATCGACGGTCGGAACCCGGTTGATGGTGCGAGACACCGTGGCGATCGATACCTTGGCGTGCTTGGCGATGTCCCTGATGTCCAAGGATTGGTTCCCTATGATGGGCTGGATTTTACCGTGCGCCAATGCTCACGGCCCTTAAGATCCTAGCGGGGAAACCTTTTCTGCACAACCCGGTTACCAACGGCAAAAGTCATCAATGGACGACCAACAGGTCATGCTCCGGCATGCTGTCGTATGGTGCGTAATGGCGGCGGGCCGGGTCTTTACAGAGAGAATCTCTATTGTTTCAAAGGGCTGGTTGGGACACGTGGCAAGGCAAGATTGGTTAGGGTGGATGTTGACGCTGACAACTCGCTTTTAACCTGTTACAGTTATTTGCTGATCAACCAAGCGGAGAAACGTTATTGCGGTCCTGCGGGGACTCTAGGGCGAGTGGACGTTTTATCAGATGAGTAAACGTTTACTCTATTAGTCTCGGAATCATCCACTGCTTTTTCCGTAACGAATGGAATGCGCGGGCAGGGATGTGGGGGCGACCAGGGAACCGGCAGACCGGCGCTGGGGCGGAGAAAAAAATGGCCGAAACGGCACCAAAGGGAGGAGCTCTGCTGGAGATCAGGGGACTGGTGAAACGGTTTCCCGGGGTCTTGGCATTGGATGGCGTGGATTTCACGCTGAGGGCGGGCGAAGTGCATGCCCTGTTGGGAGAGAACGGAGCAGGAAAGTCGACGCTGATCAAGATTCTGACCGGTGTCTATTGGCGCGATGGCGGGGTTATTCGGTTGGGTGGCGTTGACATCACGCCGCGCGACGTGGCCGATGCGCAACGGTTGCAAATCGGCGCCGTATTCCAGGAAGTCAATCTGCTGCCCAATTTGTCGGTTGCGGAAAATCTGTTTTTGGGACGTCAACCGGTCCGTTATGGCTTGGTCGACAACCGCAAGATGCGCCAGCGTGCCGCCGAGATCCTAAGCGGATACGGCTTGCAGGAGATCGACCCGGCGGCGGCGCTCGGCAGCTATTCCGTGGCCATCCAACAGGTCATCGCCATAGCGCGGGCGGTGGATCTTTCCGCCAAAGTTTTGATTCTCGACGAGCCAACCGCCAGCCTGGATCACCAGGAGGTGGAGATGCTGTTCCAGGTCATGCGTGACCTTAAGGGACGGGGCATCGGGATCATCTTCATCACCCATTTTCTTGACCAGGTCTATGCCGTGTCGGACCGCATTACCGTCTTGCGCAACGGTCAGCTGGTCGGCGAACGGATCGCCGCCGAACTGCCACGGTTGGATTTGGTGGCGATGATGTTGGGGCGCGCCTTGGTGACCGAAGGGGCCGGGGTGTCGCGCGACCGGCCGATCGGGACGGGCGCCCCCGTGGTCGGTTTCAAGGGATATGGCAAGAGCCGCTATCTGGCTCCTTTCGACTTGGAGGTTCATGCCGGCGAAGTCGTCGGGATGGTCGGACTCCTTGGTTCCGGGCGCACGGAAACCGCCAAAATGGTATTTGGCCTTGAGCGGGCCGAGAGCGGTTCGGCTGCCGTCGATGGCCAGCAGGTCCACCTGCGGTCCCCACGTGATGCCGTGCGTCTGGGTTTCGGCTATTGCCCCGAGGATCGCAAAAACGAGGGCATCATCGGCGAACTGTCGGTGCGCGAGAATATCATCTTGGCGCTGCAGGCCCGGCGTGGATGGCTGAGACCTTTATCATTTCGCGAACAGGAGGCCATCGCCCAGGCTTTCATCAAGCGTCTCGACATCCGGACTCCGGACGCCGACCGACCGGTTCAATTCCTGTCGGGCGGCAATCAGCAGAAGGTATTGCTGGCGCGTTGGCTGGCTACCGAACCGCGTTTTCTCATCCTCGACGAACCGACGCGCGGTATCGACGTCGGTGCGCATGCCGAGATCATCCGTCTGATCGATCATTTGTGTGCCGAGGGGTTGGCGATGCTGGTGATTTCCTCGGAGCTCGAGGAGATCGTCGCCTACAGCCATCGCGTCCTGGTGATGCGGGATCATCGCCAGGTGGGAACGCTGACCGGGGCCGAGGTCACGGTTGACGGCATCATGGCGACCATTGCCGCCAGTGCGTAAGGACCAGTTATGACGAGTCTTCTCACTCTACCGACATCGACCAGACGCCTGGTCGGAATCAAGGGCATCCCACAGATCATCGGCCTTGGGCTGGTGTTGTTGATCGATTGGCTGGTCTCCCCGCAGTTCTTCACCTTGCGCATGCAGGACGGCCGGCTGTTCGGCAGCTTGATCGACGTACTGAACCGCGGTGCGCCGGTCACTCTTCTGTCGCTTGGTATGGTGCTGGTCATCGCCACCGGCGGTATCGACCTGTCGGTCGGCGCCGTGATCGCTATCGCCGGGGCGACGGCAGCCACTCTGATCAACGCCGGTCTGCCGGTGGTGGTGGTGGTGGCGCTCGCCCTGGCAGCCGGCGTCGCCTGCGGGCTGTGGAACGGCCTTTTGGTCTCGCTGATGCGTATCCAGCCGATCGTCGCGACGCTCACTTTGATGGTGGCCGGACGAGGTGTCGCCCAATTGATCACCGAGGGGCGGATTATCACCTTCGTCGACCCTCACTTGGCGGCCATCGCCGGCGGTTCGTTTCTCGGGTTGCCGATGCCGGTCGTGATCATCATTGGCATGCTGGCGATCACCTTGCTGTTGGTGCGTGCCACGGCGCTTGGCCTGTTGATCGAGGCGGTCGGCATCAACCGGCGTTCCAGCGCCTATGCCGGGGTTAACACGCAGATGATCATCATGCTGGTCTATGTGTGGGCGGGTCTCTGCGCGGCCGTCGCCGGCGTGGTCCTGACCGCGGACATCAAGGCGGCGGATGCCAACAATGCCGGTCTGTGGATGGAGCTGGACGCCATTCTGGCGGTCGTGATCGGCGGCACCTCGCTGCTGGGTGGACGCTTTTCGGTCGTCATGGCGGTTCTCGGCGCGCTGATCATCCAGGCGATGAACACCGGCATTCTGTTGAGCGGTTTCAAGCCTGAATTGAACCTGATCGTCAAATCGGTCGTGGTTCTGATCATTCTGTTCGTTCAGTCGCCGGCGCTGAAGGGGATTTATCTGCACGCCAGGTCTCGGAGGATCGTTTCATGAATCGGCGTTTCCTGCCGCTGCTGATGACGACATCGGTGTTCGTGCTCGGCTATCTGTTCTGTTCGTTCGAGTTTCACAATTTCGCGACGGTCAGGGTTATCTGTAACCTGCTGACGGATAATGCTTTTCTCGGTATTGTGGCAGTCGGCATGACCTTCGTCATCCTGTCGGGGGGCATCGATCTGTCGGTTGGCTCGGTGATCGCCTTCACCACCGTGTTCCTGGCGATCACCATTGAGCAGTTGTCTCTGCCGCCTGTTCTTGCCTTTGCGATGATTCTGGTGATCGGCGCGGCATTCGGTGCCGCCATGGGCGCCTGTATCCACTATTTGAAGATACCGGCCTTCATCATCACATTGGCCGGAATGTTCCTGGCCCGCGGGTTGAGTTTCCTGCTGACGACCGATTCCATTCCGGTCAACCATCCGCTCTACTCGACGCTGAACGACGTTTCCATCCCCATTTTGAGCGGCCGGCTCAGCCTGATCGCCATCGTCATGCTGTTGGTGTTCGTTGCCGGCGGCATTCTTGCCCACCAAACCCGCTTCGGCACCAATGTCTTCGCTTTGGGCGGCAATCTCACCTCGGCCCAGCTCATGGGCGTGCCGGTCGGGCGCACGATGATCCTGATCTACACGCTGTCGGGTTTCCTTTCGGCCTTGGCGGGCATCGTTTTCTCGCTTTACACCTCGGCCGGCTATTCCCTGGCGGCCACAGGTACCGAAATGGACGCCATCGCCGCCGTGGTGATCGGCGGGACCCTGCTGACCGGCGGCTACGGCTATGTGTTCGGCACCTTCGTGGGCATCCTGATACAGGGACTGATTCAAACATTCATCACGTTCGACGGAACGCTGAGTAGTTGGTGGACGAAGATCGCCGTCGGTGTTCTTCTCTTTGCTTTTATCGGGTTCCAACGTCTGTTGTTGATATTTTGGTCCCCAAGAAACAGATCGGCAGAATCCATGTGAATATTCTCGTCTGATCTTTGGCGTTTAGTGAAGATTCGAAAGATAAAGATATGGCGATTGCGAATTTTACATTTGGAACGGTGGGTGAATGCCCGGTACCGGGGTTCGTCCTCAGCAACGAAAGCGGGATGCAGGCAAAATTGATCGCCTATGGCGCCCGTCTGACCGAGATGCATATTCCGGATCGTCACGGACGCTTGGCCGACGTGGTGCTGGGGTTCGACGACCTTGCGAGCTATGTGCGGCACCAAACGTTTTTCGGCGCCACCTGCGGGCGTTTCAGCAATCGGATTGCCAAAGGCGCCTTCGTCCTTGACGGGAAACGCTATCAGCTGGACTGCAACGAAAACGGCGTCAACCACTTGCACGGCGGGACAAGTGGATTTGACCGCCGGATATGGACCGCCGTCGCCGACGAAGCGGCCAACCGGGTTCTATTCTCGCTGATCTCTCCGGACGGAGACCAGGGTTATCCGGGTACTGTTGTCGCCTCAGTGAGCTACCAACTCACCGAGGCCGGTGTGCTTAACATTCGGATGAACGCCGTGACCGACCAGCCGACCGTGGTCAATATGGTGCATCACAGCTATTGGAATCTTGGTGGCCACGGCTCAGGTTCCAGCCGGAACCACCGCCTGACCATCGATGCCGGTCATTATCTGCCGGTTAACGACCTTCTGATTCCCTCCGGCGAGGTCGCTGCGGTGACCGGTACGCCTTTCGATTTCAATCAAACAAAGCTGATTGGCACCGGGCTCGATGCCTTGGGGCTGGGCTGCTTCGACCATAACTGGTGCCTTAACGGCGCGGCTGGCTGGGTTCGTCCATGCGTCCGGGTGGTCGACAGCGTTTCGGGACGCGGCTTCGAGATCGAGACCAATCAACCCGGCCTGCAATTCTATTCCTCCAGCGCCCTGCCGGCCGATGGCCCGCTTGGCAAAGGCGGCGTTCGTTATGCCCCGTTCGATGCGGTGGTGCTTGAGACGCAAGGGTTGCCGAATTCCCCGAACGTCGGGCATTTCCCGTCGGCCCGTTTGGCGCCGGGCACAGTCTACGACCATCACATGAACTTCCGGTTCTTCGCAGAGTAGACCTGTGGGCAGGACTACGGCGATGGGAGACATCTTCTAAAAAGAAAAAAATACCGGGGAGATTTCTATGCCATGGAAGAAAAAACCATTCCTGTCCATCATATCCGGCCTGACCATTGGCGGAAAGATCTACCTCGGATTCGGCGCTGTGCTTGCGCTTCTTGTGACATTGGGGTGTTTTTCCTGGTTCAACGCCTCCGGCACGCTGCATGGCATTGATATCTACAATCGTGAGGCCGCCATCGCGCTGGCCAGCGTGCAGGCCGATGTCGCGTTAAGCGAGGGGAAGATCGCCGTCACGCGCTACCTGGTGACCGGCGCTTCCGACGAAGTGGACAGGTTTAATCGGAAAAATGACGAGGCGAAAACCCGGCTTGGTGAAGTCCAAAAGCTGATGATCGACGCCGGCCGTTCCTTCATTGACGAGGTTCTGGCTCATCAGGGCGATTACGCCGGATCGTTCCAGGCGTTGATTGAGAAGCAGGGCCGGCGCGACGAATTGCTGCAAAGCGTCGAGGCGGCAAACGGTGTCAAAATCGAGCAGGCCTTGGCGGCGATGCGGACGGCGGAAGCTGCCGCCGGCCACATGGCCGTCGTCATGAGTCTGGCGCAAGCGAGCCTTGACTTTGCCAACGCTCGCCTGGCCACAGCGCATTTTCTGCTGACCAGCAAGAAGGCCGACGCGCTGCCGATCCGCACCTTTCTCAAGGCGGCGACGCGCGATCTTACCGCGATCATCCCGGAAAGCCTGTCGGACGAGGAAAAACGACAACTCGATCAGGCCTGGCTGATGCTCCGTGCCTACGAAGATGCGATCGTTTCGATTACCTCGCTCAGTCTGCAGGTGGTCGATCTGATCGGCATCGATCTTCCGATCAATGGAACGCGTATTGCCGCTATGACGGCACATTTGCGTGACATCGGGATCGGCCAGCAGCGCCGGTTTGCCGACGAAGCGATGGCGAACGCCACGCAGACGAGGAAAATGGCGTGGATGGTCTCCCTGGTCGCTCTGGTCCTTGGTCTGCTTCTCGCCACGGTGATTGCACGCAACATCGGTACTCCGCTGGTTCATATGACCAATGCGATGACCGCCCTTGCCGCTGGCGACAAGAATATCGCGATTCCGGCGATCGGTCGGAAGGACGAGATCGGAGCGATGGCGGCGACCGTCGAGGTGTTCAAGCGCGATGCGCTGCGCATCGAGGCGATGGCTGCCGAGCAGGAGGCACAACAGGCGCGTAACGAGGCGGAAAAGCGGCAGACGGTGAACATGGTCGCTGACAGCTTCGAAAGCGGCATCATGGGTGTCGTGGAAGGGGTGGCGTCGGCGGCGGCCGAACTGCGAGCGACAGCGGCGACGTTAAGTGGCGTGGCCGAGGAAGCCAGTCAGCGGGCGGCCGGTGCAGCGGCAGCATCCGACCAGACCTCCGCCAATGTCCAGACTGTGGCGTCGGCGGCCGAGGAGTTGTCGTCGTCGATTGGCGAGATTGCCCGGCAGGTTACCCTGGCCACGACGATCGCCGGCACCGCCGTCAACCAGGCCAGCCATACCAGTTCCATTGTCGACAGTCTGGCTATTGCGGCTCGCCGCATCGGTGAGGTCGTCAAATTGATCAGCGCCGTCGCCAGCCAAACCAACCTTTTGGCGCTCAACGCCACCATTGAGGCGGCTCGCGCCGGAGAGGTCGGTCGGGGATTTGCCGTGGTTGCCAGCGAGGTGAAGCAACTGGCTGACCAGACGGCACATGCCACCGCAGAGATCAGCCAGCAGGTATCCGGGGTGCAGGTGGCCACGGACGAGGCGGTGGAGGCCATCAAGGTCATTACATCGACCATCGGTCAGATCAGTGACATTTCGACCGCAATCGCTGCGGCGATTGAGGAGCAAGGGGCGGTAACCCAGGAGATCGCCCGTAATGCCGAGCAGGCGGCTGCGCGGACCAACGACGTGGCGGCCAATATCGTCGGGGCGACCCAGGCGGCCGGGGAAACTGGCCACGGTGCCGGCCGGGTGCTGGATGCGGCGACCGACCTGTCGCAACAATCAGTCCATCTGGGCGACGAAGTGCACCAGTTTATACTTCGTATCCGAGAGGGGTAGTATAAACGACATATGGACGATATGTCTAAAGATGGAGCTCACCATTTTTGTCAATAAAAAGTAAATACAAGCGCTATCAAGTAGCATCGATAACAAGGAGGAAACTATGACATTTCACAGGATCGTTGCCGCGGCTGCTTTGGCCGTCGCTACAGTAACGGCGCCAGCGTTGGCGGCAGACAAGCTCGTGGTTGGCTTCTCACAGATCGGTTCGGAGTCTGGATGGCGCGCGGCTGAGACCAAGGTCGCCAAGATGGAGGCCGAGAAACGCGGAATTGACTTGCGGATTTCCGACGCGCAACAGAAGGAAGAGAACCAGATTAAGGCCGTCCGTTCCTTCATCGCGCAAGGCGTCGATGCCATCTTCATCGCGCCCGTGGTGGCGACGGGGTGGGAATCGGTTTTGAAGGAGGCGAAAGACGCCAAGATTCCTGTCATTCTTTTGGATCGTGGCATCGACGTGAAGGACGACAGCCTGTATTTGACCGTTGTACGTTCCGATGCGGTCTACGAGGGTCAGGCGGCGGGTGACTGGCTGGTCAAGGCGACCAAAGGCAAATGCAATGTCGTGGAATTGCAGGGAACAGTCGGGGCTTCTGTCGCCATCGATCGCAAGAAGGGCTTCGACAAGGTTGTCGCCGAAAATCCGCAGATGAAGATTATCCGCACCCAGTCGGGCGACTTCACCCGGGCCAAGGGCAAAGAGGTGATGGAGAGCTTCATCAAGGCGGAGAATGGCGGCAAGAACATTTGTGCGATGTATGCGCACAACGACGATATGGCGATTGGTGGCATTCAGGCCATCAAGGAATCCGGTCTGAAGCCGGGCAAAGATATTCTGGTCGTGTCCATCGACGGCGTGCCGGATATTTTCAATGCCATGGCCGAAGGGGAGGCTAACGCCACGGTGGAGTTGACACCGAATATGGCCGGTCCGGCCTTTGATGCCCTGGTGGCCTTCAAGACCGGTGGCAAGGTTCCGCCGAAGTGGATCAAGACGGAAACGAAGCTCTACCAACCCGACGTCGCGAAGTCCGAGTATCAGCGTCGCAAGGACCTTTATTAAAACATGACGACGGCCCACACGCCTGGGACCCAGGCGTGTGGGCGTGTTGGCCGGCCGGCAAATCCGGCCTCGAAGAGGATGATCATCAATTTCGCATTGACAAAATACCAATAATCCAAGTATTTTTGCCTGAGTAAACGTTTTCTCGACATGAGGGAGATGACATTGGGTTCTTCGTAAGGCAAAATTTGTGAAACACAAAATGTTATACGATGTATTTATTCTATTTTGCACCGCACAATTTTCAATATGTGCGCGTAGTCATGAAATATATTTATTAATATAATATAATTAGCGGAAACACAGGGTAATTATTTCATCGAGAATCGGTGATGACGAGAAATGTGTTAATTTAGTTCATCTTTTCCGTGCATTGCTTAAACAATGTTACGTCGGGTTTGGGCCTTGGTTGGTCTATCGAAGTCGGAGAAAAAAATGTCCAAGCAGAAAATGACGATGGGCGTGATTGTCGGCAGTCGCGGGTTCTTCCCGGACCATCTGGCGCGATCTGGTCGGGAAGAAATGATCAAGGTTCTGACCGCGGCCGGCGTGGATGTCGTCGTTCTCAGTCCCGAGCAGACCAAGCACGGGGCCGTGCAGACTTACGAGGATGCCAAACGGTGCGCGGAACTGTTCCGCGCCAATAGCGACCGTATCGACGGTGTCATCATCACCTTGCCGAATTTCGGCGAGGAGCGTCCGATTGCTGACACGCTTCGGTGGGCGCGTCTTGACGTGCCGGTGTTGGTTCAGGCGACGCCCGATATGCCATCGCAGATGGGGCAACACACGCGGCGCGACAGCTTCTGCGGCAAGATGTCGGCCTGTAACAATCTGAAGCAGTATGGAATTCCATACTCCTTGACGACAACCCATACGGTTGCCCCCGACTCGGCCGAATTCAAATCGGATCTGGCATGGTTTTCGGCCGTGTGCCGGGTGGTCAATGGCCTGCGGAACCTGCGGATCGGCGCCATTGGCGCCCGGCCGGCGGCTTTTAACACGGTGCGCTACAGCGAGAAGCTGTTGGAGTCCTCCGGTATTTCGGTCGAGACGCTGGATCTTTCGGAGATTCTGGGCCGGATCAATCGCATGAAAGACAGCGACGATCTCGCCGTGGCCAAGCTAAAGGCAATTGAAGGCTATGTGCCGACCAAGGGTGTGCCGAAAGACGCATTGCTGAAGATGGCGAAATTGGGAGCGGTGGTCGATCAATGGATGGCCGAGGTCGATGTCAAGGTCAGCGCCGTCCAGTGTTGGACGTCGATCGAAGAGAACTTTGGCATCGTGCCCTGTACCGTCATGAGCATGATGAGTAACGAGCTGATGTCCAGCGCCTGTGAGGTGGACATCTGTGGCCTGATCGGCATGCACGCCCTGCGTTTGGCGTCTGAAACGCCGAGCGCGTTGCTCGACTGGAACAACAACTACGGCGACGACCCCAACAAAGCCGTCTGTTTCCACTGCAGCAATCTGCCCAAGCATTTCATGCCGGACTTCGAGATGGGGTACCAGGAGATCATCGCCGATTCGGTCGGGCGGGAGAACACCTACGGAACCTGTACGGGCCGTGTGCGTTCCGGGGCCATGTCCTTCGCCCGATTTAGCACTGACGATTTGTCAGGTAAGATCCGCGGTTACGTCGGTGAGGGACGGTTCACCGACGATCCCTTGGAGACTTTCGGCGGCGCCGGTGTCGTCGAAATCGCCAATATGCAGACGCTGTTGCGCCTGATCTGCGAGAAAGGCTTTGAACATCATGTCGCCGCCAATTTCGCCACTGTCGCGGATGCCGTTTACGAGGCGGCCACCCGCTATCTCGGCTGGGACATCTATCGGCACGTCTGAGGCGAACGGAGATTTCCCATGGCTATCGTTGCTGGTGTCGATTTCGGTACGTTAAGTGTCCGTGTTTCGATCGTGGATAGCGAGAGGGGCCTGCTGGACTCAGCGGTAGCAGAATACCCTCTGCACCGGAGTCTGGAGGATTTGGATTTCGCCACCCAGTCGCACGACGACCAGATGCAATCCCTGGCCGCCGCCACCAGGGAGGTCTTGCGCAAGACCGGTGTCGCGGCGGAAGAGGTCGAATCGATCGCCATCGATACGACCGGATCTTCGGTCATTCCGGTGGATCGGGAGATGCGTCCCCTCAGCGAGTACTATCTTTGGTGCGATCACCGTTCGAAGGGCGAAGCGGCGGAGATCACCGAAGCAGCGCATCGGGAGGGACTGGAGGCCATCAAATGGTGCGGTGGCGTCTATTCTGCCGAATGGGGATTTTCGAAGCTTCTGCATTGGCTGCGGCATAATCCCGGGACGCGTGACCAACTGGCGTCGGCCTTCGAAAACTGCGACATGGTGGCTGCCACGTTGTGCGGTATCACCGATCCTCGCAAAGTGAAACGCAGTGCCTGCGCCATGGGGCATAAATGGCTATGGAATGCGTCGCTGGGTGGTTTGCCGTCCGAGGAGTTTCTGACCAAAGTCGACCCGCTCCTGGCCGGAATTCGTGAGAAACTTCTGGGAGACTATGCCACCTCGGACCATCTTGCCGGTCATTTGTCGCCCCACTGGGCGGAGCAACTCGGGCTCAAGGCTGGCATTCCGATACCTGTCGGCGCCTTCGACGCACATTGGGATGCGATCGGAGTCGGTGCGCGAACCGACGACATGGTCAATGTCATCGGAACGTCGACCTGTATCATCGGCATAACGAATTCGCCAAATCTGGTTCCCGGCGTATGTGGTGTGGTGCCGGGCAGCGTTCATCCGGCGCGCATTGGCATCGAGGCGGGGCTTTCGGCGGTTGGCGATATCTTCGGGGCGATCGCGCGACGGGCCGGAACCGACGTCAAGACGTTGAGCCGGGGGTTGGAAAACTACCGGGCGGGACAGAGCGGTTTGTTGCACCTGACCTGGGACAACGGTGATCGCACAGTCTTGGTAAATCCCAATTTGCGTGGCGTTACTTTGGGATGGCATCTGCTGACGTCCGCGCAAGACAATCTGATGGCGGCGATCGAAGGAACCGCTTTCCATACCAGGGTGATTTTCGATCGCATGACCGAACACGGCGTGGAAATCAAACGGGTCATCAATGCCGGTGGCATTCCGCAAAAGAACGACGTCTTGAATCAGGTCTATGCCGACGTGCTGGGTCGACCTGTGCTGGTGCCGAGTTCGAATGTGGTGGGAGTTGGATCCGCGATTTTCGCATTCCTGGCGGCCAAGACCTTCAAGACGGTGGAGGAGGCGCAAGCGAAGATTTCTCCACCTCATCGCGTGTTCGAGCCGCGACGTTCCGAACAGGTGGTCTATGACGAAATCTACGGATTGTTCCGGCGACTTTATTTTGCCCTGGGCGTGCCGGATCAAGGGGCCTTCGGCGATGTCTTGCCGACGCTCATCCGTCTGAAGGAGAGGACTCATAAGGACGTCGGCTTGGACGCGGTGTCATAGACCGTGGTCTATGACCGATTTGTATGATCAAATAATGACTCTGGGCTGGTAATCTGTCGGATATTGTGGGATAAATGTAAACGATCCATGCAATTTGTCTGACTATTGCCCGATTTTGGGCGGTTGACTCGAGCGGCGCAGGATCCAACCGATGGAAGTGCTTCTTCAGGGAGTGAATCGATGGGCTTGGATCGGGCCATGCAGGAGGTTCATGTGATGTGGGGCGAAAGTCCTTTTGGTGGTCGCATGGCTGGCCTGTCACTGGAACCCGCGGACGTCGTTTCCTGCCGACATCTTTGGCATGAGGTGGATGGCTCTGTCAGAACCGCAACCAGAATCGCTGTTTTCCCAATAACTCGATCGTAGTCTTTCGCGGAGTTGAGCGATCAAGAGAACATCTAAGAGTTAGTATTCCATAATATACAATGTGATGCGTGCGAATCTCGACATGGTTACCTGTCGAAACAAATAAGAACAGCATGAGTCGGGAAAACCCGAGTTCAATGTTACCAAGGAGGAAGCAGTGTCATGAAAAAGCGCATATTGAATCTCGTTGTGGCATCCGCCATTGCCTTTTGTGGCGTGGTAAGCACCGTTCAGGCGGCAGACAAGGTCAAGATCGGTTTTCTTGTGAAGCAACCCGAGGAACCTTGGTTCCAGACCGAATGGCGATTTGCCGATAAAGCTGCGAAAGACAATGGTTTTGAAGTGCTGAAGATTGCCGCGCCGGACGGCGAGCGCACGCTGGCCGCTCTTGACAGTCTGGCCGCCAATGGCGCCAAAGGGTTTGTGATCTGTACGCCGGACCCCAGGCTCGGACCGTCTATCGTCGCGAAAGCCAAGGCGCTCAATCTGAAAATGGTTGCCGTTGACGACCGCTTCGTCGGATCTGACGGAAAGTTCATGGAAGACGTGCCTTATCTTGGCATGGATGCCCATGCGGTCGGACAGCAGCAGGGCAAGCTTTTGATGGAGGAAGCCAAGAAGCGCGGCTGGAATCTGGCCGAGACGGGAGCCATCATCAATACCTTCGAGGAATTGGATACGGCCCATCAGCGGACGTCAGGCTCCGTCGAATCCCTGATCGCTGCGGGATTTCCGAAGGACAACATCTTCAACGCTCCCAATCGGACGACCGATATTCCTGGCAGCTTCGACGCGTCCAACATCATGCTGACGCAGCATCCCGACAAGAAGAACTGGCTGGTCATCGGCATGAACGATAACGCCGTTCTGGGTGGTATCCGGGCGACCGAAGGTGCTGGTTTCAAGGCTGCGAACGTCATTGGTATCGGCATTAACGGCACGGACGTCGTCGCCGAGTTGGAAAAGAAGGAAGTGACAGGGCTCTATGGATCCCTGTTGTTGAGCCCGAATGTCCATGGCTACAAGACCACGATGATGGTCTATGACTGGGTCACCAAGGGCGTTGAGCCCGCGAAATTTACGCCGATCAGCGACGCCACCCTGATCATGCGTGAGAATTTCAAGCAGAAGCTTACCGAAATGGGGATGATGTAAGAAGAGGTAGGATGGTTCAAGAAGAGGGCTGGTCAATTGGCCCTCTTCCCTCCTCTCTGATCCAATTTAGGTGTTCTGCGTCCAAGGAGAAAAAGGGATGACACTTGATACTCGAATAGAGTCATCGTCCCCTTATCTGGAATTTGTTCGTATCTCCAAGTCATTCCCTGGCGTGCTAGCGCTGGATGACGTCTCTTTCAGCGTGAAGTCCGGGTCAGTCCGGGCTCTGGTCGGTGAAAACGGGGCTGGAAAATCAACGCTGCTTAAGGTGTTGAGTGGTGTTTATCGGCCATCGGGGGGCTGTCTGCGCATCAACGGGGTGGAGCAGGCGTTCGCAAACACGAGCACCAGCCTGGCCGCCGGCGTTTCCGTCATCTATCAGGAACTGGTCACTGTTCCGAAACTGAGCGTTGCCGAAAACCTGTTTCTCGGTCACCTGCCGTGCAAGCACGGCGTTGTCGACTATCCGCATCTCTATGAGGCGGCGCGCGCCGCGTTGGCTTCCTTGGCCGACGACGTCGATCCGCGCGTTCCCTTGGGACGCCTGTCGATTGGCCAACAGCAAATGATAGAGATCGCCAAGGCTCTTACCCGTGGGGCGCGGGTCCTGGCCTTCGACGAGCCGACAAGCAGCTTGTCGGCTCGTGAAATCGAAAAGCTTTTCACGGTCATAAGACGTCTGCGTGACGAAGGTCACACCATTCTCTATGTGTCGCATCGGATGGAAGAGATTTTCCAAATTTGCGATTCCGTCACGGTCTTCAAAGATGGTCGTCACATTGAGACTTTTGACACGATGGAGGGGCTGACCCAAGACATCTTGATCAATCGTATGGTTGGCCGGGATATCAAAAATGTTTATAACTATTCAACGCGCAAATATGGTGATGTTTCCCTGGAAGTGCGCGATATTACCGGACCTGGTATTAGAAAGCCGATCTCCATTAAACTTAGATGTGGTGAAATTCTGGGGCTATTCGGATTGGTTGGCGCAGGTCGTACGGAATTATTGAGATTGATCTATGGCGCCACACGGCGCACGGGTGGCGAAATTTTCCTGCAAGGTCAACCGGCCAAGGTCGAAACGCCGCGTGACGCAATCGACAAGGGGATCGTCTATTGCTCGGAGAATCGCAAGGCGGAAGGGATCATTCCGCTTGGCAGCGTTCAGGAGAATATCAATATCTCGGCCCGACGGCGGTATGGCCATCGTTTCGGCGTCATCAACGAGACGTGGGAGCGGCGCAACGCAAAGGAACAAGTCCGGGCTCTGGATGTGCGCACGCCGTCATTGGAACAGAAGATGTGCAACCTCTCGGGTGGCAATCAGCAAAAAGTGATCTTGGCCCGTTGGTTGTCCGATCAGATGAACGTGATTTTGTTTGATGAACCGACCCGCGGTATCGACGTTGGCGCTCGAAGTGAGATTTACGCCCTGATTCGCAGCTTGGCGGAACGGGGTGTGGCGATTCTGATGGTCTCCAGTGATCTTCCCGAGGTTCTTGGCGTCTCCGACCGCGTTGCGGTCATGCGGGACGGAACATTGTCAGGCATTGTCGAACGCGAAAGCGCGACTGAACAAAAACTACTCAGTATGGCCCTGCCTGTTTGAACTGAGTAACGGTAAGGAGATCGTCCATGAATTCATCGGAGAAAACTATGGCAGCTGGAGGAGTTCCATCTATTGGACGGATGGATACATCCGCCTTGTTGGATAAGGCCGGAATGCTGCTTGTTTTCCTTGCCTTGTTCGCCGGATGTTCAATTTTCGTCGAGAATTTTCTGTCCTGGCGGAACATGGCCGGACTCAGCCTGGCCATTTCGATGGCTGGAATGGTTTCCTGCTCCATGCTGCTGTGCATTGCCTCGGGCAATTTCGATTTGTCGGTCGGTTCGGTCATTGCCGCTTCGGGATGTATGGCCGCCGTGGTCATCAATATGACCGGCAGTGTGGTCGTCGGCATTCTGGCCGGCCTGGGGCTGGGCGTGGTGGTTGGTCTGATCAACGGCTTCGTATTTGCCAAGCTGGGGATTAATGCCTTTATTACAACATTGGCAACCATGCAGATGGCGAGAGGTTTCGGTTATATCATCGCCGGTGGCAAGGCTGTTGGTATCACCAACTCCGATTTCTTTGTGATCGGCACAACCTATTTTCTGGGGTTGCCGACACCGGTCTGGCTTACTCTTGTTACCTTCGTCATATTCGGATTCCTGATCAATTATACCGAGTTCGGTCGCAACATCCTGGCTATTGGCGGCAACGAAGAGGCCGCTCGTCTGGCTGGTGTGCCAGTGGTGCGTACCAAGATTTGGATCTTTGTCATTCATGGTCTGATGAGCGCGGTTGCCGGTGTCGTTCTGGCATCCCGGATGACCAGTGGTCAGCCTATGACCGCGATAGGCTTCGAAATGACGGCCATTTCGGCTTGCGTGCTCGGAGGTGTCTCTCTGGCTGGCGGTATCGGTAAGATCAGCTACGTTATTGCCGGTGTTCTCATCTTGGGAACCGTCGAGAATTCAATGAATCTGTTGAACATTAATCCATTCTACCAGTATCTTGTACGCGGTTGCATCTTGCTGGCGGCCGTCATTTTCGATCGGTACAAGCGGATCTCGGCTGCCTGATCCCAGCCGAAAGTGACAGATATCCCGGTGAGTCTGTCACTCCAGGGCCGGAGTGCTAAGATGTTTGGTTTGTATTTCGACGGTTATTACTAAGGGTTGCCGGTGTAATTACACCGATACAGGGAGGATCTGTCGGTTTCCCTGGACGAGAGGCGAGTGTTACTGTACACGTAAAACGTGCCTATCGGATGAAGTCCTGGCGGTTTTTTGTTCAAAGGGGGCGGATCTGTCGTGTTTTGAGAGGCGTTCCGTTCCAGTGATCAATCGCCGCGTTCACCCACCCGCATTGCGGGGGCAAAAATACGGGAGGAAGGAAATGTCTAAAGTAGCATTCAACATGAAAAGGCCGGGCTGGTGGAGCCTGCTCGGTGCCCTTGGGACCGTCTCTGCGGGATTGATCATACCGCAGGCGGCAAAGGCGGACGTGACCCTGTATCAGGGTGACGGCGCGGTTCCCAGTATCATCGCCTATCTCCGCGTCGATGCCGGCCTGCGCTTTGACACCGACGTCGATATGTCGCAGTACAACGGCAAGAAGGGGACCGGGACCGTCGTTCAGGCGGCCGGCAACGACTGGGGCACCAGCATGTTCGGCGTGCATGGCACCTCGGTGCTGTCGCCGGATCTATCGATGGTCTACCGGGTCGAGTCCGGCTTCAACGCCACCAACGGCACCTTCAACGGCGGG
>JARLJB010000119.1 GCA_031291415.1 Telmatospirillum sp. | reverse complement strand
GGCAAAACCGCCACACACAACGTCGCCGAGGACGTCGTAGGAGACATAGTCGACACCCTCATAGGCGCCGTTTTCCTCCAGAAAATTGATCGAGGTGATGACGCCGCGGCCGGCGCAACCGACCCCCGGCTCCGGCCCGCCAGACTCGACGCAGCGGATATCGCGAAATCCCGTCTTCAAGACCTGGTCGAGTTCGAGGTCTTCGACCGAACCGGCCTCGGCGGCCAGCGACAGGACGGTATCCTGGGCCTTGGCGTGCAAGATGAGTCGGGTCGAATCGGCCTTTGGATCGCAGCCGACGATCAGGATCTTTTGCCCCATCTCGGCCAGGGCCGCCAATGTGTTCTGGGAGGTGGTGGATTTTCCGATGCCCCCCTTGCCGTAAAAGGCGATCTGTCGCAGTGACATCTACATCTCCTTCATGGGTTTCTGTTCAATCAAAGGGCGTGTTTCGCCCGAAACTCATTTATTGCCCGCACGACCTTTGCGGATTTCGTAACGGATGGGCAGGTGGCGCCATTCGCAACGACCGGCCTGTCGCAAAACCCTGACAAGCAAGGATCATGCCATTATTTAACTAATTGATATATATTGGTATTATGTGTTTTTGTCAGTTTGTTTGGACTCGTTCAAATTAGACAGCTCTGTCCACACTGTTCGTTACGAGGAGCCAAAACGGGCAATGATGAGACCCGACATTGATCGTTTTGTCGGGTCCTTGGGCGTTGGATGGCCGGCATGGCGATTGCTTCTTGAACAGCCAGACAATTCCAAGGAGCTGACCATGCAGATCGGAGTGGAGATTTCGAGAGTTCTCGAGAACAAGCGGATCTTCGTCGTCGACACCGATGAAGTTTCCCGGGCCGCCTTGCAATTCATGCTGCACGACGAAAATGAGACGCATGAATTGGCGGATCTGAACGACGCCTACGCCAAGGCCGAGACGGGAAAACCGGACCTGATCCTGCTGGGTTCAGGCATCGTTGCTGCGTCAGGTGCCGGCGTGCTGCCACAACTGGTCGAACACTTCCCTGGCGTCCGGATTCTGCTGATCGCCGAATCTGACGACGACGACATGATCAGACAGGCTCGGAAAGCCGGCGCGCACGGGGTCTTGAGAAAACCGCTGAGGATCGAGATGGTTCGCGACAAAGTCGACATCATGCTGGGCCGTAAGGCGCCGGTCATCGTGCCTCTGACGGTTTTGACATCCAGAACGCAGGGCTGATCGTCGGAAAACAACCGCAAGCGTAGGAGGAGATTGATTTTCTAAAAAGAAAATGACTGCATAGGCGCATTCTTCAGGCTGAGCGCGACGCGAACGTCGCCTGCCTTTCCGGAGTACACCGTGGCCGATTCCACTGAGAAGCGTTTCCGCGCCAACCTGCAGACCGAAATCGACGGCGCGCATGTCTATCGCGTCCTGGCCGAAGTCGAAGCCGATCCACATATCGCCCGCATCTATCGTCAGTTGGCGATGGTCGAGGAGGCGCATGCCGTCGTTTGGCAAAAACATCTGGAAGCTCTGGGACGCCCCGTCGGCGCACCGAAGGTTGGTTGGCGCAGCCGCGTGCTTGGCCACTTGGCCCGCCGATTCGGACCGGGGTTCGTCCTGCCGGTGATCAACGGCCAGGAACAGGCCGACAGCGGTCATTACGACCACCAGCCGGAAGCTGTCGCCGACGGCCTGCCGCAGGCCGAGCGGTCGCATGCGCGGGTCTTGCAGGCCATTGTCGGCTCGTCGGGCAGCGGCATGTCCGGCGTCGCGCTTAGCCAGATGGAAGGCCGGCACCGGTCCGGTGGCAATGCGCTGCGAGCCGCCGTCCTGGGAGCCAACGACGGTCTGGTATCCAATCTCAGCCTGGTCGCCGGTGTCGCCGGCGCCAGCGTCGATACCCATATGCTGCTGATCACCGGACTGGCCGGACTGGTCGCCGGCGCCTGCTCGATGGCGATGGGCGAATGGCTTTCGGTCAGCAGCTCGCGCGAGCTCTATCAGAAGCAGATCGATACCGAACGGGCCGAACTCGAACAATCGCCTGAGGAAGAGAAGGAAGAGCTGACGCTGATCTATCAGGCCAAGGGGTTCCCTGAGGATCAGGCGCGGACCTTGTCCGATCGATTGATGTCCAACAAGGATACCGCTCTCGACTCCCTGGTCCGCGAGGAATTGGGGATCGATCCCAAGGATCTCGGCGGTTCGGCCTGGGTCGCGGCCGGCACATCCTTCTGCCTGTTCGCCCTCGGGGCGCTCTTTCCCATCACCGGTTTCTTCTTTTTAGACGGCAACAGCGCCATCATCGCCGGCATTGCCGCCAGCAGTGTCGCCTTGTTCGGCATTGGGGTCGGCACCAGCCTGTTTACCGGCCGCGGCACGGTCTTTTCAGGATTACGGCAATTGGCGATCGGATTGGGCGCCGCCGCCGTCACCTACGGCATCGGCCAATTGGTCGGCGTCAGTCTTGGAGCAGGATGACCGATCCGGTCGTCGTCGAGACATCAGATGAGAGAAATATGATGCGCAGGAAATGGTTGTGGCCCGTGGTGGCCTTAGTCTTCGTGGGCCTGGCCGCGGCGTTCTGGTTTTCCAGAACTCAGGCACCGATGCCGGTGCCAGTACAGCCGATGACACAGCCCCAAGCGCCGACGGCCGACCCGACACCGAACCCCGCGCCAACGACATCCGCACCGGCACCTGCACCTGCACCTGCACCGAAAGGGACACCGAATGCCGAGACTGGCGGCAAGCCATCGACGGCAAAGATCAAGACGTCGGGCAGTTACGCCGACGATTGGATGAAGAATTGCGCGCCGCTGGGAACCAAGGACCAGGACGCCTGCACGAAGCGGCTGGAAGCGGCTTACGGAAAGACCGACGAGGCCCCGGTGCCGGCCTCGAAATAGCGGAGATCTTTCGAGGCCGATAGCCCCAGAGCCGAATGCGCTTGAACGCACTCGGCTCTGGGCATTTTCCGGTCCAAGGGGGCCGTTACCCTTCGTTGCGGTAGTTCGGCGCCTCGCGGGTGATGGCGACGTCGTGGACGTGGCTTTCTCGCCATCCCGCCTGGGTAATGCGCCGGAAGACGCAACGGGTCCGCATATCGGCGATGGTGGCATTGCCGGTGTAGCCCATGCCGGCCCGCAAACCGCCGACCAACTGATGGATGACCGCGCCGACCGGCCCCTTGTAGGCAACCCGCCCCTCGATGCCTTCCGGCACCAGCTTCAAGGTGTCGTTGACTTCCTCCTGGAAATAACGATCGGCCGAACCACGTGCCATGGCGCCAAGCGACCCCATGCCGCGATAGCTCTTGTAGGACCGTCCCTGGTAAAGGAACACCTCGCCGGGACTTTCCTCGGTTCCCGCGAACAGCGATCCGATCATCACGCAGGAGGCGCCGGCGGCAATGGCCTTGGCGATATCGCCGGAATATTTGATGCCGCCGTCGGCGATCACCGGGATATCGCATTTGTTGGCCACTTCGGCCACTTCCAAAATGGCCGAAAGCTGCGGCACGCCGACACCGGCAACGACGCGGGTGGTGCAGATGGTCCCTGGTCCGATGCCGACCTTGACGGCATCGGCGCCAACGTCGATCAAAGCGCGGGCGGCCTCGGGCGTGGCGATATTGCCGGCCATCACCTGGGCAAAATTGCTGCGCTTCTTGATCTCGGCAACGGCCTCGATGACGCCGTGCGAATGGCCATGCGCCGTATCGACGACCAGCACATCGACGCCGGCTTCCAGCAATGCCTCGGCGCGCGCCATGCCGTCCTTGCCGACACCGACGGCGGCACCAACCCGCAGGCGCCCCTTCTCGTCCTTACAGGACGTCGGATAGGCCTGCGCCTTGTCCATATCCTTGACGGTGATCAGTCCGATGCAGCGGAAAGCTTCGTCGACCACCAACAGCTTTTCCAGACGATGCTGGTGCAACAGGCGCTTGGCCTCTTCCGGCGGCACGCCCTCGCGAACGGTGACCAGGTTCTCCTTGGTCATCAGTTCGGCAATCGGCTGGTTGGGGTTGGTGGCGAAGCGGACGTCGCGGTTGGTCAGAATACCGACCAGCTTGCCCGATCCCTCCTCGACCACCGGAATACCTGAAAATTTGTGGTCGGCCATCAGCTTCAGGGCTTCGGCCAGACTCTGCTGAGGATGAATGGTCAAGGGATTGACCACCATACCGGACTCGAACCGCTTGACCCGGCGCACTTCCTCGGCCTGGGCGGCGATGTCGAGATTCTTGTGAATGATACCGATACCGCCGGCCTGGGCCAGGGCAATGGCCAAGCCGCTTTCGGTGACCGTATCCATCGCCGACGAAACCAGCGGGATACCAAGATGAATGGAACGGGTAAGACGCGTGCGGGTGTCGGCCTGAGCGGGAAGGACGCTCGATTCGGCAGGCACCAGAAGCACGTCGTCGAAGGTAAGGGCTTCTTTGATTTGCATGCCGCCTCCGGGGGTGATCGGGATTGGCGGCACATCATACACATTATGGTCAGGGTCGCAAGGCAAGGGGCCATGAAATTACGCCGACCCGTTATAGTAATCGGGCAAAAGGGAGACGCGAATGAAGCTAGAGATCCTCCGCAGCCAGCCATCGCAGCCGGCCCCCAACCACCCGCCGATCCTCTTCGTTCACGGCTCCTACTGCGCCGCATGGATCTGGTCGGAAAGGTTCATGCCCTATTTCTCCGACCAGGGTTATTCCTGCAACGCCGTCAGCCTGCGCGGGCACGGCGGCAGCGAAGGCACCCTGGCATGGGCGTCGCTGGCCGACTATGTCGACGATGTCGCCACCGCCGCCGCTGATCTCGGCACACCGCCGATCGTCATCGGACACTCGATGGGTGGATTGGTCGCCCAGCATTATCTGGTCGCCCATCCGGCGGCGGCTGGCGTTCTGCTCGCCCCGCTGCCTCCCAGCGGTCTGACCTCGTCGGCCATGCATATGTCGATGTTCTCGCCCGACGTCCTATGGCAACTCGGGTTGCTGCAAAGCCTGGGTCCAGACGCCGTCTCGCCGGAAATCATCCACCGGGCCTTCTTCTCCGATTCCACGCCGGGCGACGCCATCATCCACCTGATGCCCAAGCTGCAAGGCGAATCGCAACGGGTCAGCACCGATCTGCTTTGCCCCGATCAGCCCAACCTGTCGTCCGATCATCCGTTGCCACCGATCCTGGTGCTTGGCGGCGACGCCGACCTTTTCCTGCCGACCTCGGCTTTCCGCGAAACGGCGACCTTTCTCCGTGGCGAGCTCCAGATTCTGCCCGGCGCGCCGCACGGTCTGATGCTCGATCACGCCTGGTGGCAGCCGACGGCCGACGCGGTCATCGCATGGCTGAAGGCAAAAGGGCTGTAGGCTCATGCAAACCTAACAAGAAACAAATTGTTAGAACCGGCATCTCTGCCGGTGTAGGGGCGTGAGCCGGAAAGGGTCCACCTGGCGGCGGAAACACCGGCAGAGACGCCGGTGCCACTCTGTGTTTCATTCAAGGCGGGGTGGCCCTCAGGCCGGTACGGAACTGGCGTGGTTGAAGCAAAACGCGAACCGCTCCAGCCTCTCGGTCAAACCACCTTGGCCAGGTCTATCGCCGTATCGACCAATGTCAGAAAGCTGGTCATGGTATTGACGACCTCGGTGACCGAGGTCGCGGTGCCAAGCGCGCCGTCGAGGCCGCCGCTCGCATCGGTGACTTTCTTGACCTCCGCGGCGATCCGGTCGCTCGCGGCGGTAAAAAGCAACCCCTGGACCAGGTCGATACGATGCACGACCTCGCGCATCTCGGTGACGACGGCTTGCGCGAGAGCGGCATCGGTGATGGTGCCAAGCTTGTCGCTGAGCCACCCGTTGAGTGCGAGCAGCGTGTGATGAAGGCTATCGAGATCCTGATTGACCTGCGGTGGGCTCTGGGCGTCGACCATCCTTCTATTCCTTTGCTTTCGGTTTCATGGCGCTGAACTTGCTGATTTGCGTCCGTGTGTTGTCCAGTTCCTGCTGGATCATGGCGATCGCCGCGCCGAGTTCGACGGCGGAGCCACGGGCCAGGGCCGCGTGAGCGCCGGCCAGATCGAGAAGGCTTTGGCGAAGCGAGCCGAGTTGGAGATCCTGGGTGTCGCGTTTGTCGCGCGAATCGATGTAGGCGACGACGGCGTCCCGCTTGCCGGCAGCCTTCGCCGTCAGGAAGGCGACCTGCTGCACCCCCATGCGTTCCTGCCAATGCGCCCAGACCGTTCCGCGCAATCCCTCGTGATGGTCGGAACCGACCGCCGCCGCCATGGCAGAGAAGATCATTCGCATGGCCGGATCCGCTTTTTTCGCCACCGCGATCGCGTCAGTTTCCGCCTTGGCCTCGATGAGCAGACGCCCGGCCTCCAGGAAGCCGGCGGCAACGCCGGCCGACGGCAAGCTGTCGGGGTCCAGCTTTGCCAAGCTGGTGCCCAGGGCATCAGCGGCCGTTTCGAAGGTGTTGGCCTGGTCTGGCGAAAGCAGCAGCACGAGCTTCGCCACGTAACCGTCGATGACGGTAATCGCCTTGTCCCACTTGTCGATGTCGGCCTGCGGGACGACCACCGCGACGCTCGCTTCGGTCAGCGTCGGCAGCAAGACCGCTTGATCGATTTCGTCTTCGGTCGCCATTTGATTGATGCTGGCGAATGTGGTGTCGAACTGCAGCCGGACCTTGTCGACCCCTTGGCCGAAGGTCGTCACCGACGCCGCGGGAAGCGTCGTGCAGCCGACCTGACACAAAACAGCGAGCCCGGTGAGCCATGGCCAAACGGCCAGTCGGGGCGAGGTCATGGCGCCACGCCGCTATGCGGGCGGGTCGACGGCGCAGGAGCCGCGTCTGGCGCGGCGCCGGTCCCCCTCAGTTGAACGAAGCGCTGCAAGAGATCAAACCAGAAGGGAGCGCCGAACACCAGGGAGATGGCCGTCGCCAGCAGGCCGAAGATCGTGTTGAACGGATGGTCCCGGAGAGTCGTCGTGGCACAGCCGACGACGCCGTCGGTCGGGTTCTCCCCGGGCTGTCGCGCATCGCAGGCGGCTTGTTTCCAGCCAAATGGAAAATCAGCCGTCTCCAGGACTTGCAGGGCTTGACCCGCGGACATGCCCTGGTCCACCAGATGGGCCTGCTGGACCAGGGTTGGGTGAGCCCAGAAAGCCCGGGCCATGTCGAAGCTGTTGACATTGAGGACGATGGCGATCACCAGGCCAATCAGGAAGGAAACCCATTGCGTCCGGCGCTTGTAGTCGCCGCTCAACCGCTCCATCGAGGCGTCGAACCAAGTGGCGAGATGGCTGTGAAAGGCACCGATGTCACCGGCCGTCCGTTCGTAAATGCCCTGGAACAGACTGCGCAGCTGAGCGTCGGAAACGCTGGCGATGGCCGCTTTCAGGTTGAGATTGACGGCAGGAGAGGCCGGCGGACGCTCGATGACATCGATCAGCGCGGCGGCGAACTGGGTGGCCGGAATGTAAGATGGCCGGAGCGCGTAGCTGGTCGCCGCATCGACGTCGCCACCGGGACCTCGGGGATTGACCGCCGCGTGATTGAGCAGGTCGCCGGCCAGCCCGTCGAGGTTGGGGTCGTTGAGCAGAGCCTTCAACCCGGCCAGTAAACTGTTGGCGCGCCATTTGAATATCGAGGCGAAGGCTTCGGTAATAGCGCTGACGATCAGGCCAAGGGTCGCGAAGGTGAGCGCCAGACCGATGAACACATTGACGATGTCGCCAAACAGCATGGCAGACCTCCGCTCAACTGGATTGAGTGATCAGCGTTGACGAATGGAACTGGCCAATCCCGGCGGATCATAGAGGTTGATGCGTCCGACAACCTGGCCCGCGGCGCGCCGGTTGGGAAAATTAGCGACATCCTGCGCCGGATCGTCAATCACGCCGCCGACGCCGTTCATGACCAGGGCGAGGTCATCCCTGACCCAAGGGTAGAGCCGATAGTACTGATGATGTTCCCAGTCGGGATCATCGACCGGCAGGCTGTCGGGACCTGGCGATGGCGAGGCCGTGGAACAATTGACCACGCGAAAATTGGCGGGCAGATCGTAACCGCCGTTGACGACCGACGGCCCATATTTGCCAAGACGGTCACCGCCATGCAGATTGCCGCTGTACCACAGGGCCAGGTCCCACTCGTGGTAATAGACATAGACTGCCCGGGCCCAACTTGCCGCGGCGGTAAGGCTGGGCGACCCGACTGGTGGCGCGGCGGCGACGCAATCTTGCGCCTCGTCGCCGGCGACCGAAATGATGCGGTCGAACAGCGGAACCGCTGGCACTGGCGCTTGGCCGAGCGCATTCGCCAGTACGTGGTTTCCCAGGGAATGGGCCAGCAATGTGACCCGCCCTCCCGGATTGGCCTTGCGGAAGCCGGCAACCACTCCTTGCAGGGCGGCCAGCAGGGCGACCACTGCCGGAGCCGAATTGGTGGCGTTCTGATAGTCCTGCCGGTAGGAACCGTTGAAGATCTTGTCGAACGAACTTTGGTTCTCGTCCAGTAGCCGACCGGATGAGGGAAAGCTGTAGCAGACGATCGGCCCGGAGACCGGCGACGGCGCACGGCCGAACCATTGGGACAGCCAAGCCGAACGCCGGATGGCGTCTCGGAAGGTGTAGTTGAATCCGTGGACGTAGACCAGGAGATGGTTCCCCTGGCTGCCGGCCAGCGCGCTGGTCCAAGCGGCATCGGGCAGGCCTTGAGCGGTTTCCCGCAGGCCGATGGCCTGGGTTCCGACACGGTCTTCGTCATCGCCGGCAAAGGTGGGGACGTCGGCAACACCCCATCGCAGCGGATTTGCCGCCCCGGTGGGATCAACCACCGTCGTTCCGTATTCGGGATAGGGCATCGGTTCCGCCAAATCGCGGTTGGTAACGTAATAGACAGACGTCATGCGTCCCTCCCCCCGACTCATCCGGCCCGTCATCCGGACGACCGCCGCAGTGCCCCCTATTCTTTGTGGCAGCCCCGCACGTCAACACGATTCTGTGTATCCATCAAATAATGTCCAACACTTTTTCTTCGTAAATATACAGGAAGCGACTGATCAAATGGTGTACCGCTCTAAGTTATTGGCGCGTCTCGAAAAATATCGAAGAAATGATCCAGCTCCGAGGCATATATCTTTTGCGATACAAAACCACGATGAACTCTGTCTCATGGCACGTTGGTATAATGCCAAGTCTCGATGAGGATGACTCATCGAGACTTGGTTGGCCCACCCTCGGGCCCGCGAGCTTATGCGAGCGTAGCCAAGGGTTTCGGAGGTCCGCCGCCCGGCGTTTCGTGTCTTGAAAATTTGGTAAGAATGTCTGTCCGTAAGGATGAACGCGGGGGGATGGCCATCCCCCCGCGTTCGGCGGCACGGAGACCGAAGGCGTTTGGGGTTAAGAACCCGTCCCTCAGT
>JARLJB010000118.1 GCA_031291415.1 Telmatospirillum sp. | reverse complement strand
TACCTCGACGAGTTCGTCTTCAGATTCAACCGTCGGCGCACACCCCATGCGGCATTTCGCACTTTGCTGGGCATCGGTGCCGCCATCAAGCCTGCCACCTACAAGATGCTGATCGTGGCGGAAGCAAAGGGATAAGCCTTCAGCGGGAAACGGTTTTGGGCCGGACGAAGCGGAAAGATGCAGGGCTTTTCAGCGATTAAACAGCGAAAAGGTTATTTCTTTTCGATTAATTCTATTTTATAGCCGTCGGGATCTTCCACAAAGGCGATGACGGTGGAGCCATGCTTCATCGGACCCGGAGCACGAGTGATGTTCACGCCGTTGGCGGCCAAGGTTTCGCAAGCCCGATAGATATCGGGGACACCAAGAGCGAGATGGCCGAATCCGGAGCCGATCTCATAGGGTTCTTCCCGGTCCCAGTTGTAGGTCAGTTCGATCACCGAATGATCTTCTTCGGCACCATAACCGACAAAGGCCAGGGTGAATTTACCTTCGGGATATTCGGTGCTGCGCAGCAATGTCATGCCGAGAAGACGGGTATAGAAATCGAGCGAGCTGTCGAGATTGCGCACCCGGATCATCGTATGCAGAAGGCGGAAGGTCGGAGTTGTCATAGCCTGTCACTTTCCTTTGATGACACTGAGTATTTCCTGAGCGGATCGTAGGCTTGGACTGTCACCGCCGCGGCCCAGCATGGCAAGAGCCTGGCTCGCGCCCTGGCGCTGCCGGGCGCGCGCATCGGCGCTATCCATCAGTTCGCCCAGCTTGTCAGCCAACCGATCGGCACGGCAATCGTCAAGCAGCAGTTCCGGCACGACTGATCGCCCCAACAGCAGATTGATCAGGCAGACGAAACGAATTTTGAGCAGCCGCTTGGCAATCATTCCTGTCAAACGGTTGAGGCGATAACCGATCACCATCGGCACACCGGCCATCGCCAGTTCCAAGGCCACGGTACCGGACGCCGCCAAAGCGAGATCGCTGGCGGCAAAGGCATCATAGCGCTCGTCGGCGCCACGGACGACGATGGCGGGCACCGGCCATGCCGCGGCGCTCACGGCTCCGGCAACCGTATCGACGGTCGGAATGACGATCTGCAAGTCCGCGTGCTGTCGCGCCAGCCGCTCGACCGTCTCGGCAAACACCGGCAGCAGACGCGATGTTTCCGATCGCCGGCTACCGGGCAACACACAAAGCAGCGGTGCAGCGGTGGGGATGCCGTGACGGCTGCGGAAACCGGGGC
Source organism: Telmatospirillum sp. (assembly GCA_031291415.1). Taxonomy (GTDB): domain Bacteria; phylum Pseudomonadota; class Alphaproteobacteria; order Rhodospirillales; family Magnetospirillaceae; genus Telmatospirillum. The sequence continues at coordinate 54,831 of JARLJB010000118.1, read as the reverse complement.
CATCCCCACGGTCCGCCCCGCTTTCCAAAACGGCGTGACCGACATGGACGGCGCGCAACCCGGCCCGGATGAAATAGTCCGGTTCCTCAGGCAACAGGCAAAGCAGGAGATCGACGCGATCGGCCAGCTGGTGGACCCGCTTTTCCTTCCAGGCCCAGACCATCGGCGCAACATAATGCACGCGGGGAATCGTTGACCCCGCCGTTTTCAGACGCTTGGCGACGCGTCCGGTGAATCCCCAACTGTCGACCGTGACGATAACCGCCGGTTGCAGGTGAGCGATATCCTCCAAGGTCTGTTTCAGCCGTTTGAGAATCAGCGGAATGCGCGGCACCACCTCGGCCAGCCCCATCACCGCCAAATCGGCTTGCGGGAACAGACTGGCGATCCCCTGATCCCGCATGGCCTCGCCACCGATGCCGGCAAACCGGACATTGCCCCCGGTCAGCTGGCGCAATGCCACCATCAAACGCGCCGCCAGCAAGTCGCCGGAGGGTTCGCCCGCGATCAGATAGATCAAGGGTGCCGTCATTTTTTCGCCGCCGCGACGCCGCACAGGAACAGGCCGGCCGCATCGGCAGCGGCGACCGTCGCCGGACGATCGACAACCACCGTCGATCCGACCTCGACTGCAATGCCGGCCAGTCCAGCCTCGGCGGCCGTCTCGACCGTCCGCACGCCGATGGTTGGCAGATCGACCCGCCGTTCCTGTCCCGGTTTGGATATCTTCACCAACACCCCTCCCGGGCCCTGGCGGCGCAACTCACCACAGCGGGCCAATAGCGCGTCGGTTCCCTCGATCGCCTCGACGCCAAGCACAATGCCCTGCTGGATCACCACCGACTGACCGACATCGAGCTCCCCGAGGCACCGGGCGATCTTCAAGCCGTGCCCGATATCCGATTGGGCTGCCGCATCCGGCACCACGCGGCCCCACACCCCGGCTTCTGCCAGCACATCGCCCAGGATGGCGTGCAGACCGATGACACGGAATCCTTCCTCTTCCAATTCGGCGATCACCGCCTTCAACAATCCATCGTCACCCAGGGCTCGCAGCCCCAAACGCGCAAAGAACCGCGCCGTACGCCAATCGGGACGAAGATCGGTGAGACTGGGCCGGCGTACCGGGCCGGCCATGACGAGTTCCTCGACTCCCTGCTCACGCAGAACGTCGAGCCCTCGCCCCGCCTCGCCCAGACGAATCCACGCCTGCGGCACACCAGCAAGTGAAGAGGCTACTGCGTGGCCGGTAATGGCCAGGACAAAGACCTCCCGGCCCTGTTCACGAGCCGCCGCCACCAACCGGGCCGGCAGCGCACCGCCGCCGGCGACGATCCCGAGCTTAGGCGGCATGACCAACCCTGCCGTCAGGCGACCGCGCCGAGCTTTGGCTGGCAAATGGCCCTGGAACTGTCAGTGCTGATAAAATCGAGGATCTCCATCACCGGAGCGACGCTCCTGAACTGATTCGCCACCTCCTCGACACGCTCGGCCATCGTTCCCTCTGGCGCGAACAAAAGCCGATAGGCATTGCGCAGCGCATGAATATCTTCGCGGGAAAAACCGCGGCGTTTCAAGCCAACCAGATTGAGACCCGACAGATGAGCGCGGTTACCGGTCACCGTCGCATAGGGAATGACGTCGTTTTCCACGCCTGACATACCGCCGACCATGACATGACGGCCGATCCGCACAAACTGGTGCACCGCCGACAAGCCGCCCAGGACGACAAAATCGCCGACATGCACGTGGCCGCCCAAAGTCGCGTTGTTGGCAAAGATCACCCCGTCGCCGACCTGGCAATCGTGGGCGACATGTGCCCCCATCATGAACAGGCCGTTGTCGCCGACCTTGGTGAGCATCCCACCACCTTCGGTGCCCGGATTCATCGTGACGGTTTCACGGATCTGATTGTGCTTACCGATCACCAGACGGCTAGGCTCACCCTTGTATTTGAGATCCTGGGGTCGATGTCCGAGAGACGCGAACGGATAAACCACCGTCCCTTCCCCGATACTGGTGATTCCCTCGACCACGACATGTGAAATCAGTTGAACGTCTTCGGCGATTTCAACATTCTCGCCGACCAGACAATAAGGGCCGATCGTCACAGACTGCGCGATTTTGGCGCCGGAAGATATGATTGCGGTGGGATGAATTGAAGCCATTCAGCTATCCATGATCATGGCGGCGTAGGTCGCTTCCGCCATCAAGGCGCCGTCGACCCGCGCCTCGCCGTGGAACCGCCAGACGTTTCCACGACTGCGCTCCTTCACGACATGCACAAAAAGGGTATCCCCAGGCACGACCGGCTTACGGAACCGCGCGTTGTCCACGGACATGAAATAGACGAGTTTTCCCTCGGCCCGCGGCCCCAATGTCTCTACGACAAGAACCGCGGCAGTTTGCGCCATCGATTCGATGATCAGCACGCCCGGCATGATCGGTCGCTGGGGAAAGTGGCCTTGAAAATGCGGCTCGGACACCGTGACGTTCTTGACACCCGTGGCCGAAAGATCGGGAACCACGTCGATGACTTTGTCCACCATCAGGAATGGATAACGGTGCGGGATCATCTGCATGACCCGGTTGATATCAATCACTTTACCAGTTTGGTTTTCCACGGTATCCATCCCGCTCATCCCATTATCGACCCTTGTTGCGGGCCATTTGGCCCAGCATGGCGGATTGCTTGAGCCACTCCGTCATCGGTAGGGCCGGGGAACCACCGACGGTGCCGCCCGCCTCAATATCACGCATCACGCCACTTTGCGCGGCAATCCGGACGCCGGCCCCAATATGCAAATGTCCGGCGATCCCGACTTGCCCGCCCACGACGACAAAATCGTCAAGATGAGCGCTGCCGGCGATACCGACCTGCGCAACGAGGATGCATCCACGCCCGAGATGCACGTTGTGCCCAATTTGGACCAGATTATCAATCTTGCATCCAGCGCCGACGATGGTATCTGGTCCCGCGCCGCGATCAATCGTCGTATTGGCGCCGATTTCCACGTCGTCGTGGATCACCACGCGGCCGAGTTGCGGAACCTTGAGGTGCCCCTGCGCCCCCATAGCGAAGCCGAAACCGTCCTGCCCGATTCGAACACCCGGATAGATATTCACCCGATTGCCGACGATGGCATGGCTAAGCGTCGCCCCCGCCCCGACAATGCAATCTTCACCAAGCACCACACCGGCGCCAATGACTGCGTTGGAGCAGATCCGACTGCCCCTTCCGATTTCCGCCCGGGCGCCGACGACAGCGCCGGGTTCGACTTCGACCGTCGGATGAAGCTTGGCGGTCGAATCGACCGAGGCTCCCGCCGCAATACCAGGAACGGCCGGCACCGGCGGATAGAACAAACCAGCCACCATGGCGTAGGCCCGATAGGGATCGGACGACAGCAACAATGCCATCCCGTCGGGCGCCTTCGACGCCAAGTCAGGATGCACCAGGCAAGCGCCGGCATGACTGTGCCCGAAGGCCTCGACATATTTCTTGTTGTCGAGGAAAGACACATTGTCCGGCCCGGCGGTGTCGATAGGAGCGACGTCGACCATCCGTAGCGTTGGGTCGCTCCCCTTGGCCAGGGCGGCACCCGAACGCTCGGCGAGTTCCGCCAAGGTAAAGGGCCCCGCCTTGGCGAAGAAACGCGGATCCGCCATCGGCTACTGCGACTTCTTGCCCGAACTCGGAACCGGGGCAGTTGCCTCGAGTTCCACCTTGGGCGTCGGGAATTCAACGTGCGGCAGCTTCTTGTCGATCACCGCCGTAATCTCCTTGGTGATGTTCATCTTGTCGTCGAACAGCACGACCTGGCTACGCGGCAACACGACATTGGCGCCATGGCTGGCGGCCACCTGCTGGGTCGCGGCCAGCATCGCCTGCTGCACCTGTCCCATGGCCGTGTTCAAGGACTTGTCGAGAGCCCGACGGCGAGCCATGCCCTTCTTCTGGAATTCGGCAACGCTGGCGTCGAACGCCCGAGCCTTCTCGGCAAACGCCTCCTGGGAAAGCGTTTTGCGCTGCTGATCGATTTCCTGCTGTGTGGTCCTGAGCGAGTTTTCCTCCTTGCTCATCTCATTTTGGAAGGTTTGCTGGAATTTCTCGGCCTGCGTCCGCACTCCCCGCGCCGCAGCGGCCTCCTGGAAGACCTGATCGACATCGACGATCGCGATCACCGGTGCCGGGATACCGGCACCTGCCGCAGCGCCCGCAGCAGCGCCAACCGCCGCCGCCGTTGGCGCGGCAGTCCCTGCGGGAGCCTCGTCCTGAGCAACGGCCGGTACCGCGCCATAAGCCAAAGCAGCAAAAACCAACCCACTGCATGCGAGCAGCCGGGACTTCGACAAAACAGACATATTTAGAACCTCGTGCCGAAATTAAGCCGGAAGATTTCCATCTCGTCATGCTTCTGCCTGACGACCGGCAAACCAAGATCGATGTTGATTGGCCCCATGGGCGAACGCCACACCACGCCGGTACCGATGGAGGCGCGCGGAGCGCTGCTTTGCACCACCTCGACCTTCGTACCATTGCCGTTGTTGATGTTGCCGATATCGGTATGACCGATGGTGCCGACGTCCGAGAACAGCTTGCCCTGGACCGCCAGTTCCTTCGGCAAACCAAGCGGGAAGCGCAGTTCGGTCGTTCCGACGACGTCCCACATGCCACCCAAGGCATCATTGGTCGTCAGATCGCGCGGACCGACACCGGCGTCCTTGAACCCACGCATGCTGTCACCGCCCAGATAGTAGCGTTGGTTGATGCGGACCGGCTGGCCACTGGTGCTCATGATCTCCCCGCCATTGACCGAGAGCATCAGCACTGTCTGATCGGCAACCTTGAAATACTGACCAGCGCCGGCGGAGTTACGCAGGAAGTGCGAGGAACCGCCAACACCCGCCAATTCGTTGCCACCGCGCAGGAAATAACCCGATGTCGGATCGATCTTGCTGTCGCGGCGATCATAAAGAAGGGTGTGCCCGATCGATGACAGTGTCGACGTTCCTTCCTGGGCGGCGATATAGGTCGACGACCCCGACTGAACATCGCTCACCTTGGTCAGGCTGCCGGTATATTTCCAATCGTGGCTCAGGTACTCGTTGTACGCCCAGCCAGTGCGCAGATCGAAACCAAGGGTTTTTACATCGTAGGTGACGTAGGTCTGATTGTTGTTGTTGACCGCGAACAGATCGAACCCAGCCGACAGACGGCGATCGAGGAAATAAGGCTCGGTAAACCCGAGACTGATCGATGTCTGTTTCTGCGCCAACTGCGAATTGATACTGAGAATTTGCCCCTTGCCCAGCAGATTGCGCTCAGTCGCCCCGACGTTGAGCAAGGCTCCCACCGAACTGGACCAACCAACGCCGAAGGACAGCTCGCCCGTGGATTTCTCGGTCACGTCCACCTTGATGACCGTGCGATCCGGCGCCGTATCGGACGGAACGTTGGTCACCTCGGCCTTGTCGAAGAAGTTCAGATCCTTGATGCGCTCACGCGAACGACGCAGCTTGGCCGTATTGAAGGCATCGCCTTCGACCAGACGGAATTCACGGCGAATCACCTTATCCAAGGTGCGGACATTGCCCTGAATGTCGATGCGTTCGACGAACACGCGAGGACCTTCCTGCACATCGAACAAGACGTCGATGCTGTGATCCTCGCGGTGGCGGTTGAGGATCGGCCGCACGTCGACGAAGGCATAGCCCTTGGTTCCGACGGCATCCGTCAGCGCCTGGATGGTGTTTTCGATTTCGTCGGCGTTATAGCGGTCACCGGTTTCTAACGACTGAATGACCGGTTCCAACTCTTCAGACTTCAGATCTTTGATCGCGCTCTTCACGCTCACCTTGCCAAGGTGGTAACGCTCACCTTCCTCCAGGGTGAAGGTGATGAAGAAGCTTTCACGTTCCGGCGACAGTTCGGCCACCGTCGACACGACGCGGAAATCGGCATAGCCGTTGCGCAGATAATGTCTCCGCAGCAGTTCGCGGTCATAGTTGACGCGATCCGGATCGTAGGTGTCGTCAGAGGTAAGGAAGCGATACCACCGCTCTTCCTTCGTCTGAAGCTGCTCGCGCAGAGAATTGTCCGAATAGACCTTGTTACCGATAAAATCGATGCGGCGCACGTAAGTCGGCGGGCCCTCATTGATTTCGAAGACAAGATCGACGCGGTTTTGCGGCAGTTCGATGATCTTCGGTTCGACGGTCGCCGCAAAGCGCCCGTTTCGCCGGTAGATCTCCAAAATGCGCTTCACGTCGCCCTGCACCTTGGTTCGGGTGTAGACGCCGCGGGTCTTCATCTGCACTTCAGTCTGCAATTGATCAGACTTGACGCGCTTGTTCCCTTCGAACGCGATGCGGTTGATGATCGGATTTTCAACCACCCGAACCATCAGCGCATCACCTTCACGGCGAATCGCCACGTCAGCGAAGAGACCCGTTGCATACAGGCTTTTCAACGACTTATCGACTTTAACCTCATCGTAGTCGTCGCCTGCGGCAATAGACATATAGGAGCGAACAGTCTCCTCTTCGACGCGCTGATTACCCTGCACCACAATCTGGCGGACAGCACCGCCCTCTTGGGCGAAAACCGGGGAACCGGCGGTGATCAGAACAAGAACCACCACACCCGTGAGAAAAAAGCGAAACAACCCGCCCAAGATACCCTCTCAGAGACCAACGGCCATTAGGACACGAGACCTTTGATGAATTCCCAAACCCGTAAATCGACCAAGTCGTTACGAGTGGCGAACAGCATCAAGGCGAATACCAGAATCAAGCCAATGCGAAAACCATATTCTTGCGCCCTTGGCCCGAGCGGCCGACCCTGCAGAGCTTCGATACCATAGAACAACAGGTGTCCGCCGTCGAGCAAGGGAACAGGAAACAGGTTGATCAGGCCTAGATTGATCGACAACAGGATCGTGTAGAAGACAACGCTCCCGATACCAAGCTGCGCGGCTTGGCCGGCCCCCTTGGCAATTCGCAAGGGGCCGCCCAGTTCATCGGTTTCGCGCTGTCCGGTCGCCATCTGGCCAAGACCGACCAGAGTCGAGGAAACCATCTCCCCGGTCTCCAGGGTCGCCGCCCACAAGGCCGATGCCGGATCATAGTGAATGATCTCGGTACTGTCGGGATCGGCGACGATCCCCAAAACGGGAGTCTTGTGCGCGTTGCCGAAGACATCCTTGACCTCGGTTACGCGCGGATGGGCAACCACCTCAACCGAATTGCCCGCACGCTCGACCACCAACGTCACCGGCTCGCCGACAGTCATTCGAACGATCCGCTGCAGATCCTGGAAACGGTCGACCTTCTGGCTGTTGGCCTCGCGAACGCGATCTCCGACCTGCAGTCCGGCCTCGGCGGCGGCGCTGTCGGCCTGCACTTGGCCAATGACCGGCGCGGTGCGCGGCTGACCATAGATCATGAACATGCCGGCCAACACGACGATACCGAAGACGAAATTCATCAAGGGGCCGGCCGCGACAATAGCCGCGCGCTGGTGAACCTTCTTGTAGCGGAAGGCAAACTGCTGCAAATCGGGCGGCAGTTCATTCTGAAAATCCGGAGTGCTGGCGGCGTCAGCGTCACCGAACATCTTCACGTAGCCGCCGAGCGGCAACAGTCCGACCTTCCAACGCGTTCCCGATTTTGCCGTGTAGGCGAACAACTCGGGACCGAAACCGATGGAAAACACCTCGACCCGCACGCCGTTCCACCGGGCCACGAGAAAGTGACCCATCTCGTGGACAAATACCACGACAGTGAGGATCACCAAGAAGATGACCACATAGTCCCAGAAACCGACGAGCAGATGCATCATTGTCTTTTTTCGCCTATTTCGCGATCCGGGCGACCACGTCGCGGGCAACCCGGCGCGCCTCGGCGTCACAGGCTAACACGTCATCGAGAGCAGTCACCGGCTTATCACCAAGAGCGGCGACCACCTGCTCGACCACGGCGACAATATCAAGAAAGGCAATCCTCTCGTCGAGGAAGGCCTGAACCGCAATTTCATTGGCGGCGTTGAGAATGGTGGGCGCCGCTCCGCCTTTTTTCAGCACGTCGCGCGCCAGACGAAGCGCCGGGAACCGCACGGGATCCGGTGCTTCGAAGGTCAACTGGCCGACTTCGGCGAGATTAAGCTGCTTGCCCGGCCATCCCAAACGATCCGGCCAGCCCAGAGCCAACGAAATCGGGGTGCGCATGTCCGGAGTTCCCAATTGAGCGAGAACGGATCCATCGACATAAGACACCATGCTGTGCACCACCGACTGCGGATGCACCAGAATATCGATACGGTCCTCCGGCACTCCAAACAAATGATAGGCCTCGATCACCTCAAGGCCCTTATTCATCATGGTCGCCGAATCGACCGAAATCTTGGCGCCCATATTCCACTTGGGATGGGCCACCGCCTGCGCCGGCGTCACCGTCGCCATGGCTTGGCGGCTCATGGTCCGGAACGGACCGCCGGACGCCGTCAGAATAATCTTGTCGATGCGATCGCGATGTTCGAAGTCGAACACCTGAAACACCGCCGAATGCTCGGAATCCACGGGAACCAGAGTGGCATTCCAGCGTTTCACCTCGGCCATGACCAGCGAGCCGGCACAGACCAGCGTTTCCTTGTTCGCCAATCCAATGATCGCGCCACGGCGAATGGCCGCCAATGTCGGCTGCAAACCGGCGGCCCCGACGATCGCCGACATCACCCAATCGGCCGGCCGCCGCGCCGCTTCGATAACCGCCTCGGCCCCGGCCGCCACCTCAATGTTGCACCCGGCCACAGCGTCCTTGAGGGCCAGGTAGGCACTCTCGTCAGCCACGACGACCAGCCGTGGATGCAGCTTTTTCGCCTGTTCCGCCAGCTTGGCGACGTTCTTGTTGGCAACGAGCGCTTCGACGGCGAAGCGCCCGGGTTCCCGTTCTACCAGATCGACGGTGTTGCATCCCACCGAACCGGTGGACCCGAGGATGGTGATTGTCCGCATTTCGCTGCTCACTTTTTTCTCACCGCCATTGCGAGAGACCTCCGCCCAACGCCAGACACAGCATTGCTACCACAGGAGAGGCAGCCAACAAGCCGTCGAGGCGATCGAGCACGCCGCCATGGCCCGGGATGATAGCACTGGAGTCCTTGACCCCGAAGTGCCGCTTCACCCACGACTCGGCCAGATCCCCGGCTTGCGCCACGACGGCAAGCAACGCAGACAGGGCCGCCAGCACCGCTGGCGAAAAACCGTCGACAAATCCGACAATGGCGCCGACCGCGGCCGCCGAGCCCATGCCGCCCAGCAATCCCGCCCAGGTCTTCTTTGGGCTGACGCTGGGCATCAATTTGGGACCGCCGATCGTGCGGCCTGCCGCGTAAGCGCCGATATCGGTTGCCCAAACGACCAACAACAGCCAGAAGACGGTGTCGCTTCCGAGACCGCGCAGCCATACCAGCGACAATGCCGGAACCCCAATATAGAAAGTGCCGGCGACCATCCATAACGGCGAACGATCCGACCATCGGCCCACCCATGGCACCGTCAGGGCAGCGACCGCGATCAGCGCCATCCCCGCCATCGGCATCGCGTGGCCGAGAATCACTGCCACGACAGAAACCAACGCGAGAAGCTTGCCGTCAGAACCGAAATGACCGGAACAAAGACGCGTCCACTCCCAAGCCATGAGTCCACCGGCAAGCGCTGCCAGGGCGACAAACGCCCAAGACCCGATCCAGACGGCCGCGATAGCGCATGGAGCCAAGACAAGAGCCGAAAGAATGCGCTGTCGAAGCAAGCTCTCAGCCTACGGTGCCGTAGCGGCGTTCACGGCCTTGATACTCGCGGATGGCCGATTCCAGGTCCAACCGCGAAAAGTCGGGCCACAGCACATCGAGGAATACGAGCTCGGCGTAAGCACACTGCCACAAAAGAAAATTGCTGATGCGTTTTTCACCACTGGTGCGTATCAGCAAATCCGGGTCGGGAATAGCCGCTGTAAACAGTTGATCGGCAAAAGCCTGTTCATCGATCTCGGAAGGATCGCGCCGACCCGCCACCGCATCTTCGGCCAATCGGCGGGCCGCCCGCACCAGTTCCTGCCGTCCGCCGTAGCTCAACGCCAGAATCAATGTGAACTTGGTATTGGCGGCGGTCTTGCGCTCGGCCTCCTCGATAAGCGAGATGATATCGCGGTCGAGACGTTCGCGCTCGCCGACGACGCGAAGGCGCACGCCGTTGGAATGCAGATCTCTGATTTCGTTGCGCAGATAAAGGCGCAGCAACCCCATGAGGTCCCGCACTTCACCTTGAGGCCGTTTCCAGTTCTCCGAGGAAAAACCGAACAGCGTCATGTAGGAAATGCCGAGTTCGGCCGCGCTTTTCACCGCCTCGCGCACGGCCTCGGCACCGCGACGATGTCCCGCGGTACGAGGAAGACCACGCGACTTCGCCCAGCGACCATTACCGTCCATGATGATGGCGACATGCAAGGGCGGCAATCGGGAGCCGGACTGCGACTGAAGGGCTTCCATCAATATCAGACCTGAATGATCTCTTTTTCCTTGGAGGCAAGCGTCTCATCGATCCGCTTGATGGTCTCGTCCGTCACCGCTTGAATTTCCTTCTCGTACTGACGCTGTTCATCTTGCGAGATGACACCGTCCTTTTCGAGTTTTTTCAAAGCATCCATGCCGTCACGACGCACGTTGCGGACGGAGACACGGGCCTGCTCGGAATATTTTCCGGCAACCTTTTGCAACTCGACGCGGCGCTCCTCGTTGAGCGGCGGAATCGGCACACGCACCGTCTGCCCATCGGCCGACGGATTGAGGCCAAGACCGGCATCGCGGATCGACTTTTCGACGGCCTTGACCATCGATTTGTCCCACACCTGCACGACGATCATCCTGGGCTCGGGCACGCTGACATTGCCCACCTGATTGAGCGGCATGGAGCTTCCGTAGGCCTCGACCATCACAGGCTCAAGCAGACTGGTCGCCGCGCGACCGGTTCGAAGGCCTCCGAATTCCTTCTTCAGCACCTCGACCGCACTGTCCATGCGGCGTTTTACATCCTTCCTGAGATCGGCATAACTCGTTACGGACACAGGTCAGTTTCCTTCTTCGATGATGGTAAACCGGCCTTCACCGGCCACCACTTTGGCGAAAGCACCGCCTTCGTGCAAATTGAAGACAAGAATCGGCAGATCGTTTTCACGACAAAGCGCAATCGCCGTCGCGTCCATGACCTGCAATTCGTTTGCCAGAACATCCATAAAGGTAAGGCTCTCGTACCGAATGGCGTCCTTCACCTTATGGGGGTCGGCAGAATACACACCGTCAACCTGCGTCGCCTTGACCAGGACATCACAATTCATCTCCACCGCGCGCAGGGCCGCAGCCGTGTCGGTGGTGAAGAACGGATTTCCGGTTCCCGCCGCGAAGATGACGACGCGTCCCTTCTCCATATGACGGATGGCGCGCCTGCGGATATAGGACTCACAGACCATCGCCATCGGAATGGCGGACTGGACCCGGGTCTGCAGGCCAATGCGCTCAAGAGCGTTCTGCATGGCCAGGGCGTTGATGACGGTTGCCAGCATTCCCATGTAGTCGGCACTGGTCCGTTCCATTCCTTTCGAGGCGCCGGAAACGCCGCGAAAGATATTGCCGCCGCCGATGACCAGGCATACCTGGACACCCAGTTCGACGACTGAACGAATTTCTCCGGCAATGCGGGTAAGCGTTACCCCATCGAGACCGTATTCACGGTCTCCCATCAAGCCCTCGCCCGACAGCTTAATCAGCACGCGGCGAAACTTGGGCGCATCGGGCATGTTCGGGCCTCTGGTCTGGGATGTTTTCAAAAAAGGATTGACGAACTGCGCCAAATACTGACGGGCGGGCCACCAGCAGCCAGGGATGATACACGATTCCCCGCCACTGTCGCGTCCTTTCTGGACGCCGCCATGACCCAGTCCCGCCCGTATTCCCTCGTCCGGTCAGTGGCCCAGCTGGGCCGCGACTTCGGCGGCGAAATCCTTCTGTTCCTTTTCGATCCCCTCGCCCAGGGCAAAGCGAACGAAGCCCGTCAGCTTGACCGGCGCGCCGACAGCCTTGGCGGCGTTCTCGACAACCTTGGAAATCTTGGTTTCGCCGTCGATGACGAAAAGCTGTTCAAGCAGAACCACTTCCTCGTAGTACTTGCGAATGCGGCCTTCGACCATCTTTTCGATGACGGCCGGGGGCTTGCCGGACGCCGCGGCCTGTTCGGACAGCACCGAACGCTCGCGCTCAAGCGCCGCGCTATCGACCGAATCGACGCTGAGGAATTGTGGATTGGCCGCGGCAACGTGCATGGCGATCTGCTTGCCGACTTCGGCCAACTTGGTCACGTCGCCGGACGACTCGAGGCCGACCAGAATGCCGATCTTGCCGAGACCGGGGGTCACGGCAGAGTGCATATAGGTCGCCACTACGCCCTGCGAGACCGAAAGGGTCTTGGCGCGGCGGAAATCCATGTGCTCGCCGACCGTGGCGACCAGCGACGTCAATTCCTCTTCGAGGGTCTTGCCGCTTGGCACCTTGGTGCCCTTCAGCACCGCGACATCGTCGCCCGATGCCAGCGCCAGCGTGGCGACCGACTTGACGAAGGCCTGGAACTGTTCATTGCGCGCCACGAAATCGGTCTCGGCATTGACTTCGACCAGAGCGCCGACGGTTCCATTCGACACAACGGCAACCAGACCTTCGGCGGCCACGCGGCCGGCCTTCTTGGCGGCAGCGGCGAGCCCCTTCTTACGTAACCAGTCGATGGCGGCTTCAATGTCGGCATCGTTCGCCGCGAGAGCCTTCTTGCAATCCATCATGCCTGCGCCAGTCTTCTCGCGCAGTTCCTTGACGAGCGAGGCGGAAATCTCGGCCATGGGTATCCTCTTCCATATCAAATGGTCTCAAAGCGACCAAAATACACAAATGGCGGCGACTTCTGCCGCCGCCATTCGATGAAATCTACGTGTCCGACACCCGCAGGAGGCGGGTAGAGGAATCAGGCGACGGGATGTTCCACGACCGGAACAGCTTCCGCAGCCGGAGCGGCTTCGGCAGTCGGCGCAACCTCTTCGACCAGATCCGGAACGCTCTCGACGGGAGCTTCCGTCGATTCGCCAAGATCAACACCCGAACGCGACATTTCGGCCTGGATGCCATCGAGCACGGCGCCACCGATCAGATCGCAGTAGGTCTGAATGGCGCGCAAGGCATCGTCGTTGCCCGGAATCGGATAAGTGATGCCGTGCGGATCGGAGTTGGAATCGAGGATAGCCACCACCGGGATGCCCAACTTGTTGGCTTCCTGGACTGCCAGAGCTTCCTTGTTGGTATCGATGATGAAGAGGATGTCCGGCAGGCCACCCATCTCCTTGATGCCGCCCAAAGCGCGCTCGAGCTTTTCCTGCTCGCGGCTGAGGTTCAGCTGTTCCTTTTTGGTCAGGCCCTCGACTTTGCCCGACGAGGTCTGATCCTCAATCTCACGCAAGCGACGGATCGACTGGGAAATGGTCTTCCAGTTGGTCAGCATGCCGCCGAGCCAACGATGGTTCACATAGTACTGACCACAACGCTTGGCCGAATCGGCAACGATATCGGCCGCAGCGCGCTTGGTGCCCACAAACAGGACACGGCCGCCACCGGAGACCACGTCGCGCACGGCCTGCATGCCGCGGTGCATCATCGGAACGGTCTGCTGCAGATCGATAATGTGAATGCCGTTGCGCACACCGAAAAGATGGGGAGCCATCTTCGGGTTCCAGCGGCGCGTGTTGTGACCGAAATGGACGCCAGCTTCGATGAGCTGACGCATGGAGAACGTCGGCAGAGCCATAGAGAATTCCTTTGCTTCTCCGGTTGAACCTCCGCGGGACATCGCCGAAACATTCCTTGCGGAACGCCTCAGCACCGGAGCGAGCGGCTTGGCAGCCCCCCGCGCTTCCCGCGTGCGGATTTGTGGGGCGGTTCATATCCTCTGGCGCAGCATATTGCAAGCTTGATCGGCAGCCGGGACGGCAAATCCGCAAATCCGGAGGGAATCGGGCCAAGACGCCGCCCGGGCTCAAGGGCATCCCACCCGCCGAGAGGACCCGATGTCAACAAAACAGAAACTATCACCCCGCACAATTAACCATTGGCGCAGGTGTGTCTTATGGAAAATTTGCGCTGACGGGGCCATAATTGCGATATGGCGAATATAGGAGCCCTTATCCACACCCCGCAGGGATTGGGGACGGTCGTCAAGGTCCAACCAGGCCATGTCGACCCCGCCCTGTCGAATGTGGTCGCGGAACCGCTTGATTCAGGCGGCGGGCAGGATTTGTCTCTTGCGATCTATGGCACGCCGCTCCCCGGTCAGGCCCATTCCGCAGCGAACTATATCCAAACCCTTATTCTTCCATCCGACATGGACACGTCCGACCAAACTTCGGACACCGCCCAAACTTCGGACACCGCGTCGACGGCAAGCGATACCGGTACGGCCACGCAGACGGAAGCCGTCTCGACCGGCAGCGAAATCGCCACCTCTTCGCAATCCGGCACCACCACCACCTCAAGCAGTCCCGTGACGCCCGCAGCTCAACAGGGCAGCGCCACACCGACCGGGGCGACGTCGCAAGCATTCACGCAAGCCGCCAACGCCTACCAGGCCGCGCAGCAACGGGGCGAGGGAGCGAGTGCCCACACCCTGATGGTCGGGTGATTCAAAGCTCCTGAACGTCAACGATACCTGGAATGGTTTTTACCGCGCCAATCAATGATGGCGACAGCGCGTAGCCGCCGGTCAGCCAGGCTTCCACCTCGCGCTCTTCCGTCTGAGCGACCAGAGCGATACGGCCTCTCCCTCGCAGTTCCTTATCGACAAGCGCTTTAAGCGCCGCCAACGGCGCGGCGTCACGGATAAAGATCTTGAGCCCGGCCGCTGCCTTGGCCGCGGCTTGGTCCAGGCTCTCGATCTGTTGCGCGGTCAGGCGAAGCTGCTCATCGTCCAGACGAGCCTCGACGGTAACGAGCAACGGAGTATTAGGCTCGAGAAGCTCGCGGACGGTCGCCAAAAGTTCCGAGAAGACCATCACTTCGAACAGTCCCGAGGCGTCGGAAATGCTGAGAAAGGCGTATCGGCTGCCACGGCTCGACACCCGTTCCTGCTTGGCATTCAAGGTACCGGCCAGCTTCACGCGGCTTTTGCCGCCGGCCGCCAGATGATGCGTCAGTTCGCTCGCCTTGAGGACGCCCAGCCGTTGCAGGCTTTTGCCATAGGCGTCCATCGGATGGGCCGAAAGATAAAAACCGATGGCATCGAATTCGTTTTGCAGTTTTTCAGCGGGCGACCAGTCGGTCCGATTGGGCAAGACCAGCTTGGAGGGAGCAGCGACGCCGCCGAACAGGCTCGATTGCCCCGATTCCCGATCGGTCGCCGAGGCTTGCGCCTCGCGCATGACCACTTCGATGCCATCGAACAACTGGGCGCGGTTGCGGTTGAGACTATCCAAGGCTCCGGCGCGGACAAGATTTTCCAACTGCCGCTTGTTGATCGCCTTGGCGTCGATCCGTCTGGCAAAATCGGCGACATCGGCAAAGGGGCCGTTCTTCTTACGCTCGGCAACCAGCGATTCCATGGCGGCCGCTCCGACATTCTTCAAGGCGGCCAACGCATAACGAACCGCAAACTCGCCCTCTCCGACATTTTCGACCCAGAAATCCGGTCCCGACTTGTTCACATCCGGAGGCAAAAGCTTGATCTTCAGCCGGTCCAATTCCTGCCGGAAGACATTCAGCTTGTCGGTATTGTGCATATCGTAGGTCATCGACGCCGCGATGAACGCCACGGCGTAATTGGCCTTCAACCATGCCGTCTGATAGGCCACCAGAGCATAGGCGGCGGCGTGCGACTTGTTGAAGCCATAACCGGCAAACTTGTTGACCTGATCGAAGATTTCCGAAGCTTTGGCCTTGTCGACGTCCCGCGCCGTGGCGCCATCGACGAAGATCTTGCGTTGGGCGTCCATCTCCGCCTGGATCTTCTTGCCCATGGCGCGGCGCAGCAGATCGGCGCCGCCCAGCGTATAGCCGGACAGCTCCTGGGCGATCTGCATCACCTGTTCCTGGTAGATCATGATCCCGTAAGTCTCCTTAAGGATCCACTCCAGGCGGGGATGCAGATAGTCGGGCGGCTCAAGCCCCTGTTTGACGGCGATATAGTGGGGAATGTTGTCCATCGGGCCGGGACGGTAGAGTGCCACGACGGCGATGATGTCGGCGAAACTGTCAGCCTTCATCTTGCGCAAGACGTCGCGCATGCCCGAACTTTCAAGCTGGA
Organism: Telmatospirillum sp.; assembly: GCA_031291415.1. Classification (GTDB taxonomy): domain Bacteria; phylum Pseudomonadota; class Alphaproteobacteria; order Rhodospirillales; family Magnetospirillaceae; genus Telmatospirillum. The sequence goes on along the minus strand of JARLJB010000118.1, from coordinate 38,449 downwards.
ACACGCCGACCGTCTCGCCGCGCGCCAACATTTCGAAAGTCCCCTTGTCGTCAAGCGGTATAGCCGACAGATCGACGTCGATGTCTGTGGTGCGACGAATGTTTTCGACGCAGCGGTGCAAGACAGTCAGGGTCTTGAGGCCAAGAAAGTCGAACTTGATCAATCCGGTCGATTCGACCCATTTCATATTGAACTGGGTCACCGGCATGTCGGACCTGGGGTCGCGGTAAAGCGCCACCAGTTCGTCCAACGGGCGATCCCCGATCACCACGCCCGCCGCGTGAGTCGAGGCGTGACGGTATAAACCTTCGAGCTTCATGCCCATGTCGAGCAGATGTGCGACCTGTTCGTCGCTTTTCTGCATTTCCTGAAGCAGAGGCTCCTTCTCGACGGCTTCCTTCAGGGTAATCGGATCCGCCGGGTTGTTGGGAACCAGCTTGCACAGGCGATCAACCTGGCCATATGGCATCTGCAGCACACGGCCGACGTCGCGCAGCACGGCGCGGGCCTGCAATTTACCGAAGGTGATGATCTGCGCCACATGGTCGTAGCCGTATTTCTGCTGGACGTAGTGGATCGTCTGTTCCCGCTTGTCCTGACAGAAGTCGACGTCGAAGTCAGGCATCGACACGCGCTCTGGGTTTAGAAAACGTTCGAACAGCAGGCCCCAGCGCAACGGGTCAAGATCGGTAATGGTCAAAGACCAGGCGACCACCGATCCGGCGCCCGATCCGCGGCCCGGCCCCACCGGCACGCCATGTGCCTTCGACCATTGGATAAAGTCGGCAACGATCAGGAAATAGCCCGGGAATTTCATCTGGATGATGATCCCGAGTTCGTACTCCAGCCGCTCCCAATAAGGCTTGGCGACCTCCTCGCGTTCCGCTTCGCTCATTTCCGGCGTGAACACATGAGCCGCCAGCCGCCGCTCCAACCCCTCCTTGGCCATCTGTTTCAGTGCGTCGACCTCGGTCATGCCGGGTATGTGGAAGGGCGGCAAAAGCGGTTTGCGTTTCTTCACCATGAAAGCGCAACGCTTTGCAGCCACAACCGTATTGTCGACGGCCTCGGGCAAATCGGCGAACAACGCCCGCATTTCCTCAGCCGACTTGAAGCGATGTTCCGGCGTCAGACGACGCCGGTCGTCCTGAGTGACGTAAGCCCCTTGCGCGATACACAAAAGAGCGTCGTGCGCTTCGTACATGCTGGCATCGGAAAAAAACGGCTCATTGGTGGCGATCAGAGGGACGCCGTGCCGATCGGCCAAGTCGATAAGACCCGGCTCGATGGCATCTTCGACGGGCAAGCCATGTCGCTGCAACTCGACATAAAGCCGCTCCGGGAAGGCTTTGTTCAGACGGAGGAAAAACTCCTCGGCCTTATCGCCCTTGCCTTCCGCCAACAAGCGGCCGACGGCTCCCATCGGCCCGCCGCTCAGCGCCAGCAGTCCCTCGGCGTGGGTCTCGACATCGGCAAAACTGACTTGCGGCGTTTCGCCGCCGTCGGTCTCGAGAAAAGCCTTGGAGACCACTTTCAGCAGGTTGGCATAGCCGGTTTCGTTCTGAACCAGCAACACCAATTGATCCGGCTCCGGCTTTCGTCCGGAATCCCGGCCGCTGCCGAACCCTTTCGCCTCCACGTCGTCACGGCGGACATGCAACTGCACGCCGATGATCGGCTGAATACCGGCTTCGGCACAATAGTTCGACAACTCGAAAGCGCCGAACAGATTTCCGGTATCGGTCATCGCCACCGCGGGCATGTTCATGCCCTGGCACAGCTTGACCAGTTGTTTGACCTTGATGGCCCCTTCGGAAAGCGAATAGGCCGTGTGAACGCGGAGATGGACGAAATCAGCATGGGGCATGGGAGACGGAGTTTAGCCGAAAGAAAAAATCACCGCCACCAGCTCGATAAGTCGAAAACGGCGGCTGAAAATACGGCCACTCTTCCTACGAGAAACATCGACATTGCCGTTCAACCTCCCCAAATGAGGATATCAACCAGCCAAGCTTTCCGTTACGAGTACCCATAGTTGAATTGCTATGAACCGACTTTCGGTGTTCGATAAAAGCCCTTCGAACAACCGAAGCGAGCCCGCCAAAGGGAATCCAATGGCTAAGGACCAGGCGATCGAACACGGGCGAGACAACTCCACGGAGAACCTTCCGCAGCGGAAGCTGGGACTGCCCGGACTTTTGTCGATTGGCCTGCTCTATTTCCTCGGAGGCGCCCTCGGGCTCGACCTTGCCGTCTCTTCCGGCGATGCCCCCCTTGCATGGCCGCCGGCCGGACTGGCACTGGCAGCCGTCCTTTTATTTGGAAATCGTGCATTATCAGGCATCGTACTCGGGGCTTTGGCGCTCTATTCATGGCGCGCCGTCATCGATCCCGTGGCTTTGGATCTGCCTGCCGGTGCCGTCCTCTATGTTTCGGCGGCGACGGCCGCGGCTGTTCTCCAGGCGATCACCGGCAACCTTCTCCTCAAACGTTTCGGCGGTTTTCCGAGCCCTCTCGATGACACGAAAAGTGTCATCATTCTCATGGCGCTTGGCGGAGCCGCGGCCGGCTTGCTGGGCGCCCTGCTCGACACCGCCGTCGCCATCCTGATCCACCCGTCCGTCATCAATGATTTGCTGTTCAACGGAACCTGCCGTTGGGCCGGAAACATTCTTGGCGTGGCTCTGTTCACGCCACTGCTGCTTGCCTGGTGGCCGGGCCCCGGCGACCAATGGAGGGAAAGACGCCCGACGATTTCGCTCTGCCTGGGCGTCACATTCGCCGGAGCTCTGCTGTTGATCGGCTACACCACCAGCCATGAACGGCGAACCTATCAGCAGGAACTCGACGCTTTGGCGATCACGCTGTCGGCGCAACTGGAAAAGACCATAACGCTCTATGTCGACTCGATCGCCTCCATCCAAAGCCTGAAGATGACCCACCTTGCGGTCGAAAAGCAGGACTTCGCCGACTTCGCGGCGCAAATCCGCCGACAAATTCCCGGTATCCGGGCACTCAACTGGGTCGAAAAGGTCTCTGCTGACAATCGCCCGGCTTACGAGGCCAAGCTGGCGCAGGTCTTTCCCGGCAACATCGGCCTGAAGACGATCGCCGGCGACCAGTGGATCCCCGCACCGCCACGCGATGAGTATTATTCGGTCGATCTCGTCGAACCGATGCCCGACAACGCGGTCGCCATCGGCTTCGACCTGGCGTCCGATCCGCACCGCCGCGCGGTCCTCGAAACGGCACGCGATCTTGGCCGTTTGGTCATCAGCGAGAAACTTCACCTGGTTACCGAAGGCGAAGGCATTCTGGCCTTTCTGCCGATCTATGATAAAGCCGAACCACAATCGACCATCGGGGAACGACGCCGCAGCCTGCGTGGCTTTGCCGAAGGCGTTTTCCGGTTGTCCGACTTGGCGGCCAATGCCTTCAATACCCCCTTGATCTCGAACGTCGAGTTCTGGCTTGTCGACAAGACCTCATTGGACGGCGATGCCCTCCTGGCGAGCAATGTCGCGGCCCCCCCGCACGCCTATCTCCTGCGATCCCTATTGGGCGACACCTTCACCCTGGCAGCCGAACGTTCCCTGTCCGTCGGCGAGCGCCAGTGGGTCTTGAAGATTGCCCCTACCCCCAACTTTCTTGGCCATTTTCGCCAGGATACAGCCTGGTATGTTCTGCTCGCCGGCGTCATCTTCACCAGTCTGGCCAGTTCATCGGTCCTGGTGGTCACCGGCAGGCAAGCCGCCTTGCGACGGGTGGCCGAGGAACGCGCCGCCGCCCTGACGGAGGTGAAATGCCTGACAGACCGGATCAGACAGGAGGCGGAGAACCGGTTCAACGTCATCGTCGACAATGTCGGCGAGGCCGTCATCGTTCTCGATGAACAAGGCCGGATCGAGACCTTCAACAAAGTCGCGGAAGCCACCTTCGGCTACACGGCCGACGAGGTCCTCGGCCATGAGGTCAGCCGGTTGATGACCGCGCAAGACGAAAACCGAACTTCCGCCAGACTGGCGCATTTTCTGCGCAAAGCCACGAAAAGAATGGCCGGCCCGCCCCGGGAAATCCGCGCCCGGCGCAAGGACGGCGAGACTTTTTCTGCGGAACTGACGATCGGTGAAATCCCCGTCGACCTGCGGCGGCGCTATGTGGCGATCATCCACGACATCTCGCATCGCAAGGAAGTCGAAAGGGATCTGCGCGAAAGCGAGCGGCGCTTCCGAGACCTTGCGGGTTCCGCTTCGGATTGGTTCTGGGAAACCGACGACGACTATCATCTGACATTCGTATCGGAACGGATAGGTTCTATTCTGGGTGTCAAGGCACCGGAAGTTCTGGGCCTCAGCTATTTCGATCTCGGCCTCGACGAACAGCCGGACATTGCCAGGATTCATCGACAGGACATCGCGGACCGCAATCCCTTCCGCGACTTGATCTTCCACGTCGGTCCGGGCAGCGACGCCAAAGACTCCAAATTCGTCCGATTGAGCGGCATCCCGGTTTTCGATAGCGCCGACAAATTCATCGGCTATCGCGGTATTGGCGCCGATATCACCCGGGAATTGGCTGCGGAACGCCGCGCCAATCTCACCTACCAGCAGATGGCCGACGCTATCGAAAGCGTCAGCGACGCCATCGTGGTTTTTGATGCCGACGATGGTTTGGTTATTTGCAACGCCGAATACAAGAAGGTCTTCGGTAACCAGAACAACCGGATTCAGCAGGGCATGTCGTTCGAGGCCATTCTCGATGCCTGTGGCGAATACGGCATTATCGACACTGGCGATTTGCCATTCCCTCAATGGAAATCCCAGCGGATGTCGCAACACCGGCTTGGCGCCGGTTCTCCATTCGTCATCCGCCTATCCGACGGTCGATGGATCCAGAACCGGGAGTTCCGGACAAGGGACGGCGGCATCATCGGGGTACGAACCGACATCTCCGAAGCCAAGAAACGTGAAGAGGAACTGGAAGACCTGCAGCGGCGCTATGAGTTGATCCTCGATTCCGCCGGCGAGGGTATCATCGGCCTCGATCGCGAGGGAGCGGTCACCTTCGCCAATCGTACAGCCGGCCTTCTTCTCGGACACGACACCACTTTCATGGTTGGACAAGCCTTCGATCAGATCGTCCTGCCCGATCAGACCCAGTCCCCGAACTGCCGACTGGCCGACACGTCCATCGTCATCGCCTGTCGTCACGGTACGACGCGCAAAGCCGGTGCAGACACCTTCTATCGTCGCGACGGTCAAAGCCTGCCGGTCGACTATCTGGTTGCCCCAATTCATGAGGGAGAAGACGTGGTCGGCGCCGTCATGCTGTTTCGCGATGCGACGTTACGCCTCCAATATGAGCGCAGCATTGCCGAACAGCAGCGCGAACTGGAACGCCAAGTGGCGGAGAGAACCGTCGAGCTCACGCGGGAAATGGATGTCCGCCGTCTTGTCGAAGATGCATTTCGGGAATCGCGCGAGCGGCACAAACGGGTGACGGACAATCTCTTCGAAGGCGTCATCGCCGTCGATCGTGGCGGACATGTCATCTCCGCCAATCCATCAGCCCGGCGCCTGCTGCAATGGGAACTGGAAGAAGGCGATATCGAAGGCTATCCGCTCGACGATATTTTCCGCCTCATGAGCAAGGATCGCGAGATCCGGTTCGAGGGATCGCCCTGGCAAAGGGTCATCGCCGAAAATCTGACACTGTGCGACGACGACACCCAATTCATCACCGCCTCAGGGAAAACGCTGGCAGTCGCCTACGCCTGTTGTCGGCTTCCTTACACGAACAACCGGCACGGAGCGGTCATTTCATTTCGCGATATCGAGGCGCTCAAACAGGCGCAAAGGGAAGCGATCCAGGCCTCCCGTCTGGCCAGCGTCGGACAATTGGCGGCAGGAATCGCCCATGAAATCAACACGCCAGTCCAGTATGTCGGCGACAACCTGCGTTACGTTGGAAAGTCCCTGCCCAAGTTGACCGACATTATCGCCGCCGCCAAAGATCTGGCGGAAAGGGCCGGTCCCTATCCGGATATCGAACCGGCCGTGATCCGTTTCGCGGATGCAGTGACGACGGCCAACCTGCCAATGCTGACCACGGAAATGGACGCCGCGATCAACGAATCGCTCGACGGCGTTGCCCAGATCGCCCGCATTGTTCTGTCAATGAAGGAATTTTCCCATCCCGGCACCAGCAGCAAGACAACGACAGACATCAACAGGGCGTTGGAAAGCACGCTGACCGTGTCGCGTAACGTCTGGAAACACGCCGCCGAGATTGAACTGCACCTTAATCCCGCCTTGCCGATGGTGATCTGCCACGCTGGCGAGATGAATCAGGTGTTTCTCAACCTGATCGTCAACGCGGCCCACGCCATCGAGGCATCGGGAAAGCCCTTGCCTGGACGGATCACCATCTCGACGCGCGCCGTCGACGGCGACAGTGTGGAAATTCGTGTCGGCGATACCGGTACCGGTATCGCCGAAGACATCAAGGACAAGATCTTCGATCCCTTCTTCACAACCAAGGAAGTCGGGAAAGGCACGGGTCAGGGATTGGCGATTTGCCGCGACGTCGTGGTCACCAAACACGGCGGCACGATCGACGTCAAAAGTAACCGCGGCAAGGGAGCCGAGTTTGTCGTCCGGTTGCCGCTGGGCCGCGAAGACTATTCCTCTTCCGAAGATACCGTAACGCAGGAAGCCATATTATGACGGAAAAGATCCGCATTCTTTTCGTCGATGACGAACCCCACGTCCTCAATGGGTTACGCCGCGCGATTTCAGCCGTATCACGAGACTGGGAAATGACCTTCTGCGGCAGCGGCGAGGAAGCCATTGCCCGAATGGCACAGATGCCGTTCGACGTCGTCGTCACCGACATGCGAATGCCCGAAATCGACGGCGCGCAGTTGTTGGAAATCGTTCGGACCAACTACCCGGCCACCGTCCGCATCATCCTGTCGGGATATGCCGACACGACGACAATCCTGCGGACCATCGGACCGGCTCACGCCTATCTGGCCAAACCCTGCGATTCCCGGGCTCTGGCCGAAGCGATCGCCCGCCCCCTGGCGCTACGCCGCATGATGACGAGTGCAGGGATGCACCGCGCCATCGGTGGACTGGTCAATCTGCCCAGTCTGCCCAGTCTCTTTCTTGAGATCGAGGCCGAACTGCGTTCGCCCAATTCGTCGATCCGTGCCGTTGCCGACATCATCAATCGCGACGTCGCGATGACCGCAGAGATCCTCAAACTGACCAATTCCGCCTTCTTTTCGGTCGGGTCGAAAATTTCGACCACGCTGCAGGCGGTCCGCACGCTCGGCCTCGAAACCGTACAAGCCCTGGTGTTGCGCATCGGTCTGTTCCGGCAATTTTCCGGCAACAACCCGAACACGCTGGCGATGATCACCGCCCTGACCGACCACAGCATGACGATCGCCAGGCTCGCCGAAGCCATCGCGATCAGCGAAGGCGCCGATAGCCTGACTGCCAAGGCAGCGTCCTGCGCCGGCATGCTGTGCTACGTCGGCATGATCATCCTGCTCGACTCGCAATCGGACGACTATCGCAAGGTTCTGGCCCGGGTGACGACGGAGACTCCGCTCGATCAGTTGGAACAGGAAACGTTCGGAGCCAACCATGCCCTGATCGGCGCGTACCTTCTGGGGCTTTGGGGATTCTCCGAGCCCATCGTCGAAGCAATCGCTTTGTCATGCCATCCACGGCGCACCACGCATCAGGAGAACATTCTGCTGACCGCCTTGCATGCGGCGCGTGCCCTCGGCCCGCCTATACCTTGGTTGCCGCCCGGCTACCGTGATGTTCCGGCCTTGGATCGAATCTATCTCGAAGCCTGCCGCGGCAACAGCCCGACGACAGCCTGGGAAATCCTGGCCACCACACCCCACGACGAGGTACGGCGATGAACGAACGAATTCTCGTAGTCGACGACGATCAGCATTTGCTGTCCGCCTTCCGCCGCCAATTGGGCGAACGGTTTACGCTGCACACCGTGCAAAATGGTAACGAAGCGATTGCCGCGGTCCACGAATCCCTGGACAAAAAGGATCCCTATGCCGTCGTTTTATGCGACATGCGGATGCCGGGAATCGATGGCATCGAGACCTTGGAGCGCATTCGCGCCCTAAGTCCGGACACCGTGCGCATTATGCTCACGGGAAATGCCGACCAGCAGACCTCCATCGACTCAATCAACCGCGGTCAGATATTCCGTTTTTACACCAAACCCTTCCCTCTGGATCAATTGGGTGATGGCCTGCAGGCCGCCATCGAACAGTACCGCCTGGTCACGGCCGAGCGCGAACTCTTGGAAATGACGGTCACCGGTTGCGTCAAGATGTTGACCGACCTCGTTTCGTTCAACGATCCGGTGGCGCACGGATTGGCCATCCGTCTGCAACAATGGATCCGCATCATGCAGACCAATTTCAACATGCCCCACCGCTGGCAGCTGGAGGTCGCCGCCGCGCTGGTCGCCGTCGGTCATTTGGCGCTGCCGCCCGAACTGGTCGCCAAACGACGCCAAGGCGCCACATTGTCCGAAATCGAACGATCGATGCTCGAACGTGCTCCGGAAATGGCCCGGGACCTTCTGGCCAACATTCCCCGACTGTCGAAAGTGGCGGAAATCGTATTGCTGCAGGATCGCGGATTCGACGGCAGCGGATTCCCGGCGGACGGCCCCAAGGGCGAGGCCATTCCGCTCGACGCGCGAATTCTGAAGATCCTGAAAGACCTGTCGCTCGCCGTCGGCGACGCACCCTTGACCGAGGCTGCCCTCGCCCGTCTGGACCAGCACAAGGAAAAATACGACCCGATTGTCCTCGGCAAGGTCCGCACCTGCCTGAAGGCACTGGTGTCGGGAAAGGCCCAGCCGGCCGTCGATTTTCTGGTATCGGCGCTGAAAAGCGGACATGAACTGTTGTCCGACGTGCGCCTCAGCAACGGACATCTGATCATCCCGGCGCACACGACGTTGACACCCAGCCACATCACCCGTTTGCAGAACCTGAAGAAGATCTTCACCTTCATCGAGCCGGTGAAAGTCGCCGAATCGTCGCTAAAGGCCGCCGAGGCGGAAAAGGTACCGGCGCATTAGAGCGACTGCCGCGCGACCTCGACCAGCACGCCCTCGGACAATGTCACCATGCGGTCCATCCGCCGGGCCAGATCGGGATTGTGGGTGGCGATCAAGGCAGCCAGACCGGCCCCGCGCACCAGCTGCAGCAGCGTGTCGAAAACGATGTCGGCGGTGTGCGGATCAAGGTTTCCGGTCGGCTCGTCCGCCAGCAGCAGGCTTGGCGCATTGGCAAGCGCCCGGGCGATAGCCACACGTTGTTGCTCTCCGCCCGACAGCTGCCCGGGCCGATGGTCGGCCCGCGGCAGCAACCCGAGACTTCCCAGCAACTCCCGCCCACGCGCCGCAGCGGTTCGCCGATCGATACCGGCGATCATCTGCGGCAGAACGATATTCTCGAGTGCCGAGAATTCCGGCAGCAGATGATGATACTGATAGACGAATCCCAGTTTCCCGCGACGGATTGCGGTTCGCCGATCATCGGACAGGCGCCCGCAGGGCTGACCACAGACCGACACCTCCCCCTCATCGGGAAACTCCAGCAGGCCGGCAATCTGCAGCAAGGTCGACTTGCCGGCGCCCGACGGCCCGACAAGTGCGACAATTTCGCCGGCGTACAGCGTAAGATCGGCGCCGTTCAAAACCTTGAGGGCGTCGCGCCCTTGCCGGAAACTGCGAACAACGCCCGACAGGGCAAGGGCCGTTTCACTCATAGCGCAATGCTTCCACCGGATCGAGCCGGGCGGCCCGCCAGGACGGGTAGATGGTCGCCGCGAAGGACAGGCCGAGCGCCATCAGCACCACGGTCAGCACTTCCCACGGATCGACTTTGGCCGGCAGCTGACTGAGAAAATAGATTTCCGCCGAGAACAGATCGCGGCCAGTCAGCGTCTGCAGGAACTGGCGGATCTTTTCGATATTGAGGGCGAAGGCCAAGCCGAGCGCCACGCCGGCGAAGGTGCCGATCACACCGACCCCCGCCCCTGAAATAAAGAAGATGCGCATGATCATGCCGCGCGTCGCGCCCATGGTTCGCAATATGGCGATATCGCGCCCCTTGTCCTTCACCAGCATGATCAGACTGGAAATGATGTTGAAGGCGGCAACCAGGATGATCAGCGTCAGGATCAGGAACATGACGTTCCGTTCGACCTGAATGGCATTGAAGAACCCGGCGTTCGCATGTTGCCAGTCGTAGATCCTGAGCTTTCCGTCCGTGATATTGCCGATCACGTCGACGACATCGCCGACCTTCTCGGGGTCGTCGACCATCACCTGCAAATCGGAAATACGATCCGGCAGCATGAAATAGACCTGCGCGGCATCGAGCGGCATGAAGACGAAGCTCGAATCATATTCGTACATGCCGACATTGAAGGTCGCGACGATCCGATAGGCCCGAAGCCTGGGCACGTTGCCGAACGCCGTCACATTGCCCTTGGGCGAGATGATGGTGATTGGATCGCCGACGCGCAAACCAAGTTTTTCGGCCAGGCGATAGCCGATGATGACCGCGTTGTCGCCATGAAAGTCCTTGGGATTGCCGTCGCGGATGCCGTTCATCACCGCACCTTTGGCCAGCAGGTCGTCAGGACGGACACCACGGACCATGGCCCCGGCAGCGGTACCGGCCGATGACGTGACCATCACCTGACCTTCAGCCATCGGAGTCACCCTGACCACGCCGGGGATCTGCCGGACCTTGCCGGCCAGAGCGTCGAAGTCGGTCAGCCCGCCGACCGGCGCATAGATTCCCACGTGACCGTTGAGACCGAGGATACGGCCCATCAGTTCAGCGCGGAAGCCGTTCATCACCGACATCACGATGATCAGCGTGGCGACCCCGAGGGCGATACCCAACAGGGAAAACCACGCGATGATCGAGATAAATCCTTCGCGACGGCGGGCCCGCAGATAGCGGGTCGCAACCATCCGTTCAAATGCGCTGAAGATCATACTGCCGCCCGGAAAAATATTGTCGTGGAACCTGACCGGTTTGGATCACACGCCGAACCGTTCGAGCACCGCTTCGAGGGAAAGTTCCTGACGATCGCCGGTCTGACGGCTTTTCAACTCGACTTTGCCGCCCGCGATACCTTTGGGACCGACGATTACCTGCCAGGGAAGACCGATCAGATCCATGTCGGCGAATTTCACACCAGCCCGGTCGTCACGATTATCGTAAAGCACGTCCGAGCCGAAAGCGCGATAGAGCGTCTCGCAGGCCGCGTCACACCGCGGATCGCCTTTCTTCAGGTTGATCAAGCCAACCTTGAAGGGCGCCACCGCCTCGGGCCAGATGATTCCGGCGTCATCGTGGTAAGCCTCGATCAGGGCACCGACCAGTCGTGATACGCCAATGCCGTAAGACCCCATCTCGACGGTCACGTTTTCGCCGTTGGGGCCGGCCACCACGGCATTCATCGCCTTCGAATATTTCGTGCCGAAATTGAAGATGTGCCCGACCTCGATGCCGCGCGCGCTGACCAGATTGTCCCCAAGCGCCGCCGCGACTGCCGGATCGTGCTTTTCCTCGGTAACCGCGTATGTCCCGGTAAGCTCATCGACCATCGGCTGCAGGTCGCCATCGTAGTCGACGTCGCGATTGCGCCAGTCGGTTTCGATGAAATCCTTGTGGACGAACACGGCGCTTTCGCCGGTTTCCGCCAGAATGTGGAATTCATGCGACAGGTCACCGCCGATCGGACCGGTATCGGCGCGCATCGGAATCGCCTTCAGCCCCATGCGCGCGAAGGTCTTCATATAAGAAATAAACATCCGGTTGTAGGAACGCCGTGCCGCCGCCTTGTCGAGATCGAAGGAATAGGCATCCTTCATCAGGAACTCGCGACCGCGCATGACGCCGAAGCGCGGACGCACCTCGTCGCGGAACTTCCATTGGATATGGTAGAGAATTTTTGGAAGATCGCGGTAACGCTTCACATTGTCCCGGAAGATCGAGGTGATCATTTCCTCGTTGGTCGGCCCAAAGAGCATCTCGCGATCATGGCGGTCGGTGATGCGCAGCATCTCCTTGCCATAATCATCATAGCGGCCGGATTCCTTCCACAGCTCCGCCGCCTGGATGGTCGGCATCAGCAGTTCCTGGGCCCCGGCGCGATCCTGTTCCTCGCGGACGATCTGCTCGACCTTGCGAAGCACCCTCCAGCCGAGTGGCAGCCAGGTGTAAATGCCAGCCGCTGTTTGACGGATCATGCCGGCCCGCAACATCAAGCGATGCGAGACGATTTGGGCTTCGGCGGGGTTTTCTTTGAGTGTCGGCAGAAAATAGGCGGACAGACGCATCTCGTCCTCGGCTGGTTTATGGGAAGGGGGGTGACTTTAGGCAAGGAACCGCCTCACCGCAATCGCCTTTGCCGAAGAAAAGGCAATCAGCGGTATCCCAGGGCAGCGGCGTCGCCTCTTTCTTAATGGTAACCTGCCTTCCGGCAAGCCTCGGCCGCCACTTGTTCCTGGTCGCCGTCGAGCGGCCGGCCGTCAAGCAGCGCCTGACCGGTCTTCAAATCGACCGAGACGTGACCGATGCTGAGCTCCGTGTTGGCGAATTTCCCGGACGTTCCCGACGTTCCGGTCGATTGCGCTGTCGACGATGAAATTGCTGACGACTGCGTCGCTGACGATTGTGTTGCTGACGACTGGCCGGTCGTCGTTTGGCCGGTGGCCGTCTGGCCGGTGGCCGTCTGGCCGGCGGCTTGGCCATAGGTCATTGGATTGATCTTGAGATCGAACTGCACCTTGTCCGGCGGGACAAAGGCGCTGTTGCCACCGGGCAGGTCGGCCGGTGTGACATATTTGCCATGCACATCGGCTCCGGGTTGATATGTCACGTCGGCGGCCGGATGATGGCGGACCAACGCCATGCAATCGCTCTTCGTGACGTAGACGGACGCCCCTGTAACAGTTACCTGTTCGGCCCAGGCCGGGCCTGCCGCCAGCAGCAGCAGAAGGGGAATGATGCCCCGTTTCATGACAGGCCTCTCCAATCTTGAACTTTTCGATTGTGTCGTTCGATGCGATAGGGTCGCAACAAAAATATGCATGGCCATTTACCCATAGTGTGGATTTGTGGTGACATCATGGCGGAAGTTTCGTAATCTTCGGCCTTAAGAAAAGGGGCGCAACAATCCCGCAAAGGTAGGCCCGAGTTTAGGGAGGATGCAAAGGGCACCTTCCAGGTGCCCTTCCGAGGGGAAAAGGAAACCTGGCAAGACCTACGGGTCTTGCCACTCTTTTAAAAGGTTTCCCTTTTCTCGTCCTACCGTCTGATCACGCCACTGATGTGCAATCAGGACGAGCCATCCGCGTGATGTGTTCTCGCCAAGGATTGCCATATCCCCACTCTTTTCCTGGAATGTGCTGCGTTATATCAAGTTGTGCAGATCGCAACCTGGTCAGCGTTCTCATGTGCCGGACGGGCAGCGCGTGCGATATCTCGTCACCGGCTATCGGCCCGATATCCGACGGAATATTCTCACAAACATCTTCTATAGTAAGATTCCCGACAAACCATAAAATATTACCAAATATCATGTCGAACTTACGACAAACCATGTCGCAAAGCAGACGAAATATTATTTAGATAATTATTTATTGGTAATGCCCTTCGATTTGGCCATAGGCTGAGATCCGTTACATGGCAATTTTGCCGTGTCATGAGGGCTCGATGACGAAAGTTGCTCGACGCTCTTGGAGAACGCCAAATGAGCAAAGCCGATGACCTTCTCAACCGCCTTCTCGTCGCACGCGACGGCGTCAGCACGGCCGAACGGCAAGCCCAGTCACGAATCAAGACACGCGACTACCTCAACCGCGGCAAGAAGGAATTGCGCGGCGAAAACGTTCTGACGATCATCCGGGAGACCGAGACTGAAATCGGCGTCAGGCGAACTCAGGCCGAGACGGATCAGGACACCAATTTGCTGGAAGTCTATGACGCGGCGTTAAGCGTTTTCGCAACCTGGTCCGACGCCAGGGAAGCATAAGGAAGAAACCGGCGCTTGCCCCGGCAATCGGTGGACCCCCGGGTCAAGCCCGGGGGTGACGGGGAAAGGCGGTGATAGAGCGTGATCGCATCACGCCCCAGACCTTACGCCTGTTCCAATTCCACCAAGGTCCCGATGAAGTCCTTGGGATGCAGGAAAAGAACCGGCTTGTCATGAGCGCCGATCTTCGGCTCGCCATTGCCGAGAATGCGGGCGCCAGCCGCCTTCAACTTGTCGCGAGCGGCAAGGATGTCGGCCACTTCGTAGCAGACATGATGAATGCCGCCGGACGGATTCTTGTCCAGGAACCCCTGGATCGGCGACTTCTCGCCAAACGGATGAAGCAATTCGACCTTGGTGTTGTCGAGCAACACGAAAACCACGGTCACGCCGTGCGCCGCAAGCGTCTGCGGCGCCGAAACCTTGGCCCCCAGAACATCGCGATAGGTCTTGGTCGCCGCATCGAGGTCGGGGACGACAATGGCGACATGGTTGAGTTTACCGATCATCGACAGGTACTCCCTCACAACAAAGAAGACAGTGTTATATACCTAAAGAAAATAGGGTTATACCCCCTTTTCTCCCGACCGACCGCCATTTGCCAAGAATCATCCTTGTACCCGAGCGCTTTCTTGAAGCATGCCGTCAGATGCGAACCAGATGGACGTCGGTTACCGGTTTTTTGCCGTGGCTCTGCTTCATGTGTCGGCGCAGGGCCAAACGCGCCGTTTCTCGCACCAAATCGTCGTTCTGGCGGGCCAGACGCGGCAATTCCTCGACCGACGAGCGGACAGCCTCGACGACGTCCTCGTGCAAGCCGGCCTCCTGTTCGGCGTCGAGCAAACCATGCGCCGAAATCTGGGGATCGCTCAAAAGTTTGCCGACCCGGTCAAGCACGATCGTCACGACGGCACTGCCGTTATAGACCATGCGATGGCGATCCCGCATGATCTCCGAATCCATGGAAACCAGTCGCGTCCCATCAACCGCCAGCCGGCCGGTGGAAACGATGTCCACCACTTCCGGTTCTCCCGGAGCAAGCCTCAACATCTGGCCATCCTCAAGAATGACGGTCTGACCGACACCACAGTTCGCGGCCAGCTTGGCATGTTCCTGCAGATGCCGGGCCTCGCCATGCACCGGGACGCTGATGCGGGGCCGCACCAACTGATAGAGCCGGGACATTTCCTCGCGCCCGGGATGGCCGGAAACGTGAACGAAGTGATCCTTTTCGGTCACCACTTCGACGCCCTGACGGATCAGTTGATTTTGCAGACGGAAGATGGACTTTTCATTTCCCGGAATGATCCGCGAGGAAAAGATCACCACGTCGCCGTTCTTCAAGGTCACATGCGGGTGGGAATCACCGGCGATCCGCGCCAGCGCCGCCCGCGGCTCGCCTTGGCTGCCGGTGCAAATATAAACGACCTTGTCTTCCGGCAGATAAGCGGCGTCGTGGTCTTCCAGAAAAGGGGGAAGCCCTTTCATATAGCCGTTTTCCCGCGCAGCCTTGTCGATGCGCCAGAGCGATCGCCCAACCAGGGCGACGTGGCGGTCATGCCGGGCCGCGGCAACCGCGATGGACTCGACGCGCGCCACATTGGTGGCGAAGCAGGCCACGGCGATCCGCCGGTGATAGTGACCGAACAGCTCGGTCAGGCTGTCGCGCACGTCGGATTCGGATCCGGCTGTTCCCTCTTTGAAGACATTGGTGGAATCGCCGACAAGAGCCAACACGCCTTCGTCGCCAAGCGCCGACAGACGGCCCTGATTGGCGGGCGAGCCGACCAATGGCTTGGGATCGAACTTCCAGTCTCCGGTATGCAGCACGGTGCCGAACGGCGTCTGCAAAGCCAGTGAGTTGGGTTCGGGAATCGAGTGGGTCTGCGTCACGAACTCAACGCCGAAGGGACCGATCTGCACGCGACCGCCAAGCGGTACCACATGCAGGGGAACCTCGCTTTCGAGATTGGCCTCGGCCAACTTGCCCCGCAGCATGCTGGCGGCAAACGGCGACGCATAGACCGGACAGCGCAGCCGCGGCCAAAGATGGGCGACCGCCCCCAGATGATCTTCGTGCGCGTGGGTGATGACGATGGCCAGCAGGTCCTTCCGACGATCGGCGATGAAGGACGGGTCCGGCATGAAGACGTCGATGCCAGGCATGCTGTCGTCGCCGAAGGAAACCCCCAGGTCGACGATCAGCCATTTGCCGCGGCAGCCGTAAAGATTGAGGTTCATACCAATCTCTCCCGTCCCGCCAAGCGGAAGGAAGAGCAATTCGTCGTTGTTCTCTGTATTCATGAAGGTCGATTCAAACGATAGATTTCCAAAAGGCCCCGCAATGTCAGATCCTTGTCGAGATGTTGAATGACGTCGGTCGCCTCGGCGAACAAGGGGGCCAAGCCGCCGGTCGCCACCACGGTCATGGGCAGGCCGAACTCGTTTTGGATACGTTTTACCAGACCTTCAATCAGGCCGACGTACCCCCAATAGATGCCTGAACGCATGGCCGGCACCGTCGATTTGCCGATCACACTGCGGGGGCGTCCGATGGCAACGCGCGGCAGCTTCGCAGCCGCCATATGCAGAGCTTCGAGCGACAAATTGATACCCGGAGCAATAGCGCCACCGCAGTAATTGCCCTCTCCATCGACGACGTCGAAGGTTGTCGCCGTACCGAAATCGATGACGATCAACGGCCCGGGGTAGCGTCGGTGGGCGGCCAGCGAGTTGACCAGCCTGTCGGCCCCGACCTCATCCGGACGATCGATCAGGATTCCAATACCCAACTGGACGCCGGCGTCGCCGACCACCAGCGCCTCGCGACCGAAATAACGGCGACAGAGCTGCTTCAGTGCGAACAGCATAGCCGGAACCACCGAGGCGATGATACAGGCATCAACATCCTGGCGACTGATCCCCTCCATCGCCAGAAGTTGGTTGAGCCAAACGCCAAATTCGTCGGCCGTCCGATTGGTATCGGTCGATGAGCGCCATTCGCCTTTGACCTGGTCGCCGTCAAACAGCGCAAAAACAATATTGGTGTTGCCCGAATCGATGACCAGCAGCATTCCGCATTCCCGCCTGCAAAAGGTCGCCATCAACCAAAAAAAGCCGCCGGGCCCATCTCAGGCGGTCGGCGGAAGGTCCGCATACTAGTCGTGACAGGACGATCCCGGAAGCACAAACGCCGCCGGGCCGCCCTGCCTGCAGAACATATGTCGTTCAGCGCGCCAGTACCTGGGCGGCTTCCTTGGTCTTGCCCACGGCCGCCTCGGCTTGACGGATCGCCGCGGCAATGCCGGTGATGTTGCGCGAAATCATGTCGACCGACGCCGAGGCGTTTTGCATGTTGGCCGACATGTCGCGGGTGACCGCGCTCTGTTCCTCGACCGCCGAGGCTGTCGTCGAAACATATTCACGCACCGTGTCGATCGACCTGCGAATACCGTCCAACGCCGAGACCGCTTCTTTCGAAATCGACTGAACGTTCTCGATCTCCTTGGAGATCTGTTCCGTCGCCTTGGCCGCCTGATTGGCGAGGTTCTTGACTTCGTTGGCAACCACAGCGAAGCCCTTGCCCGCCTCGCCGGCACGAGCCGATTCGATCGTCGCGTTCAACGCCAGCAGATTGATTTGCCCGGCGATATTCTGGATCAGTCCGACGATTCCGCCCATGGCGGCAGCGGCGTCGGCCAGTTTCTGAGCCGCCCCGTCAGCCTGCACCACCTGGTCGACGGCACTGTCGGTCGCGACCTGCGATTTCGACATGCTGTCCGAGATTTCCGTGATCGAAGCCGCCAGCTCCTCGGTTCCAGCCGCCACCGTCTGGACGTTTCCGGATGTCTCGGAGGCTGCCGAAATCGCCGCGTCCGATTGTTGATTGGACTGATGAATGGCGCTGTCGATCTCGGAGAAATTGACATCGATCAGTTGTTTCAGATCCTGCAGCAAAGCGATCTGGCGCGTGATATCGACAGCGAACTTCACCACTTTGCAGGGCTTGCCGTTGAGATCGAGAATCGGGTTGTAAGAGCCCTCGATCCACACCACCTTGCCGCCCTTGCCAATGCGCTTGTACTGCGCGTGCTGGAATTCCCCACGCCGCAGCTTGGCCCAGAAGTCACTGTATTCCGAGCTGCTCCGCAACGCCGGTTCAACGAACATGCTGTGATGCTTGCCGACGACCTCGGAAAGATCATATCCCAAGGCGGAGAGGAAATTCTGGTTGGCCGTGATGATCGTGCCGTCAAGATTGAATTCGATCACCGCCTGCGACTTGCCGACCGCCGCAACCTTGCCCAGCAGGTCGGCATACTCCGCTTTCGCCGCCGAAACGTCGGTGGCGTATTTCACGACCTTGGAGACCTTGCCGGACGAGTCGAGAACGGGATTATAGGATCCCTCGATCCACACTTCCTTGCCGCCCTTGCCGATCCGCTTGAATTGAGCGCGCTGAAACTGGCCATGGCGCAGCTTTTTCCAGAATTCCCCGTATTCCGGGCTGTCGCGATAAGCCTTCTCAACGAAGATGGAATGGTTCTTCCCCCTGACCTCGGAAAGGTCATAGCCCATCAGATCGAGGAAATTCCGGTTAGCGGTGATGATCGTCCCATCCGGCCCGAACTCGATCACTGCCAACGACTTGTCGAGAGCAGCCAAGATGGCCCGATTTTCGGCGCCTTGTGACCTTCTGGAAAACCACCCCATCTCACTCTCCCAATCAGCTTGTCGCACAATATGAAACTAGTGATAGATATATTCCGAATGGGTACATCCATCAATTGGGCAGACAATAACTGATGTCTGGAATCGATCTAATTCCATTTTAGGGATTGACAAAACTATTTATGGTTTCTCGGGAGCTTTTCGGGTGGGGAAAGATTTTACCGGACGGAGCGTCTACGGCCGGCTGGAAAAGAACACGTCGCCGGCCAGAATCTTTCTCTGCTCGCCGCTCGGAAGCTCGAGCAGCAGAGCGCCAGTGGCGTCGAGCCCCGCGAACCGGCCTTCGAGCGTCACGTCATCGGAAAGCCGGACGGTAATCGGCGCCGACAGACCTGCCGCATCAGCCAGCCAGGCCTGCCTTATCGGCGCAAAGCCATCACGGCGCCAGCAGTCGTACCACTCCGCCAGTTGCGAGGCGATACCGGCCAGCACGTCGAAAGGTCGCGCACCGCAGCCCAGTTGTCGCAGACAGGCGGTCGGATAGAGACCTGGTTCGGGCGCCTCGGCGATGTTGACGCCAATCCCGACGACGATCAGCGGCGCCGCCTGCTCAAGCAGCATGCCGACGATCTTCTTGCCGTGGCACAAAACATCATTCGGCCATTTCACCTGGAACAGGGCGCCGGGAGCCAATTCCGCCAGTGCGGCCCGCACGGCGACCGCCGCCACGAAAGCCAACTGCGGCGCCTCGGCCAGCGGACGACCCGGGTCGAGCAGAAAGGAGCAATGCAGATTGCCCTCCACCGAGACCCAGTTGCGGCCGCGACGGCCGCGTCCGGCCGTCTGCCGTCCGGCCCAGATGACGGTGCCATGCCCGGCCCCGGCGGAGGCCTGTCTTTTGGCCTCGTCGTTGGTGCTGTCGGTGTTATCGAGCGCAATCAGATGAAAAGGCGGTGGCAGTGTATTCATCATCCACCAAACAGGGCTGCCGCGGCGGTCCCGGCGCTCGACACCAGCGACGATGGCGCAAAGATGAAGAGGGCAACCAGCACGGCATTGACGGCGACGATAAAGGACAGCCCTTTGCCCGTCCCGTGATCGAGAACCTCGACCGGCTCATCGAAATACATGACTTTGATGATACGCAAATAGTAAAAAGCGCTCACCACACTGGTCACGACACCGATGATCGCCAAGCCGACATAGCCCTTGTCGATTGCGGCCATGAACACATAAAACTTGCCCCAGAAACCGGCCAGCGGCGGAATCCCCGCCATCGATAGCATGAAGACGGCCAGCGCCACTGCAGTCATCGGATGGCTTCTGGAATAGCCTGCAAGATCATCGATCCCTTCCATCAGGCGCCCCTTCTGGCGCATCGAAAGAATCACCGCGAAGGTTCCGACATTCATGAACAGGTAGATGGCCAGGTAAACGAGCACGCCGCGGATGCCGACCTGATCGCCGACAGCCAGGCCGATCAGCGCATAACCGACATGACCGATGGAACTGTAGGCCATCATACGCTTGATATTGTTCTGGGCGATGGCACCGAAGGCGCCCAACACCATCGAGGCGATCGAAATGAAGACGATCACCTGGCTCCATTGATGAGTGAGATCGCCGAACGGACCAACCATCACGCGGACCAGCATGGCAAAGGCGGCGATTTTTGGACCGACGGCAAAGAAGGCCGTCACCGGTGTCGGCGCCCCTTCATAGACGTCGGGCGTCCACATGTGGAAAGGCACCGCCGAAATCTTGAACGCTATGGCGGCCAGGACGAAGACCACGCCGACGATGACGCCGATCGGCGCTCCTTGGCTGAAAGACCGGGCCAAGGCGTCGAAGCCGGTCGATCCGGCAAAACCGTAAATCAACGACGACCCGTAAAGCAGCATGCCCGAGGCCAGAGACCCCAGGACAAAATACTTGAGCCCGGCCTCTGTCGCCCGGCCACTGTCGCGCTGATAGGCCGCCAGCACATAAAGCGCCAAGCTTTGCAGTTCGAGACCAAGATAGAGCGCAATCAGATTGTTGGCCGAGATCATCAGCATCATGCCGAGCGTGGCCAGCAACACCAGAACCGGATATTCGAAACGGCCGAGCTTTTCCCGAACCAGCCAGTTCACCGACATCCCCAGAGTGAAACCGGACGCCAGCAACACCAAAATCTTGGCGAAAACCGAAAATCCATCGACCACGAACATGCCGCCGAAGGTCACCGAGCGACCGCCCGCCGCCGCCGGCACCAAAAGCCCGGCGAACAGCATGGCGACGATCGCCAGGGCCGAGATACCTTGGGTCGTGTCATCCTTGCGAAAGACCCCCAGCAGCAGAAGCGCGATCGCTGACAGGGCTATGAAGATTTCCGGCAAAGCCGGGGCGAAGTTCGGCAGTTCCGACACGTCTCTTCCCTCCCCCTCAGCGCACCGCAACCGACGCCGAATTGGCGACAGTCTGCGCGAGCTGGTAGTCATTGATCAATTTCGCCACCGAGGCATGCATTGGCCCCAGGAACGAGGACGGATAGACGCCCATCCACAGAACCACGAGAATCAACGGCACGAACACCGCGATTTCCCGTCGGCTCAGATCGAGAATCGACTTCAGATCCTCGCGAACCAGTTTGCCGAAAATAACCCGCCGATAAAGATAGAGCATGTAGGACGGACCAAGGATCAACCCGGTGGCGGCGAACAGCGAGATCCAGCTATTGACCTGGAAAGCCCCCATCAGCACCAGGAATTCCCCGATGAAGCCTGACGTTCCGGGCAGACCGATCGAGGCCATGGTAAACAGCATGAAGACGACGGCATAAGCCGGCATCCGGCTGGCCAAACCGCCGTACCGGTTGATCTCGCGCGTGTGCATGCGGTCGTAAACCACGCCGACGCAGAGGAACAGCGCGGCAGACACCACGCCATGCGACAGCATCTGGAAGATCGCCCCCTCGACGCCCTGTACCTGCACGGTAAAGACGCCGATGGTCACAAAGCCCATGTGCGCCACCGAGCTGTAGGCGATCAGCTTCTTCATATCCTGCTGCACCAGTGCCACCAGCGAGGTGTAGATCACCGCGACGATCGACAGGGTAAAGACCAGAGGCGCGAAATAGTGCGACGCGACCGGGAACATCGGCAGCGAAAAGCGGAGGAATCCGTAACCGCCCATCTTCAGAAGCACACCGGCCAGGATAACCGAACCGGCGGTCGGCGCTTCGACATGGGCGTCCGGCAGCCAGGTATGCAGCGGCCACATCGGCACCTTCACCGCGAAGGAGGCGAAAAAGGCCAACCACAGCCATGGCTGCAGGCCAAGCGGGAAGGAATGGGCGATCAGCACCTGAATATCGGTGGTGTGGGCGTCGAAATACATGGCCAGAACGGCCAACAGCATCAGCACCGATCCCAGCAGCGTGTAGAGGAAGAACTTGAAGGCCGCGTAGACGCGGCGCGGTCCTCCCCAAACGCCGATGATGATGAACATCGGGATCAGCACGCCCTCGAAGAAAACGTAGAACAGCACCAGATCGAGGGCGCAGAACATGCCGACCATCATGGTTTCGAGGATCAGGAACGAGATCATGTATTCCTTGACCCGCACCTGCACGGCCTCCCACGCGGAAAGGATGCAAAGCGGCGTCAGAAAGGTCGACAGCAGCACGAAGAACAGCGAAATGCCGTCGACCCCGACCTTGTAGGAAATGTCGAATCCCGGCAGCCAGCTCGCCTGGTCGACCAATTGGAAATCAGCCGTGCCGGAATTGAAATTCGTCCACGCCAGCAGCGACACCAGGAACGTCGCAAGACTGGTCAGCAAGGCCACGTTGCGGGCATTTCGCGCAACCACCAGCGCGTCGCCGCGAATTGTCAAAATGAACGCCGCTCCCAGCAGAGGCAGGAAGGTCGTGATGGAAAGCAAAGGCCAGTCAATCATCACGCGTCACCCCACTCTGACGATGTACCAGGTCACGAACGCCGCGACACCGATCAACATGGCAAAGGCATAATGGTACAGGTAGCCGCTCTGCAAAGCGCTGGCGCGGCGGGCAAGATCGCGGGTCACCGCGGCCACGCCATCGGGTCCGCAGCCGTCGATGACCGCTCCGTCGCCCCCCTTCCACAAGCCGTTGCCCAACCAGAAGGCCGGTTTGATGAAGAGCCAGTCGTAAAGCTCGTCGAAATACCATTTGTTGAGCAAAAAGCGATAGATCGCGCCAAAATGGCGAGCCAGGAAGCGGGGCAAGGCCGGCGCGAACAGGTACATCACATAGGCGAGCGCGATACCGCCAACTGCCACGATGGTCGGCAGCAGACTGATCGTTGTCGGCACGTGATGCGCGTTGTGCAAGGCCTCGTGATCATCGAGGAGAAAGATCGCCTTTCCCCAGAACCGCCCCATGCCCTCACCGACGAAATCCTCGTGCCCGACGTAGCCGGCGAAAATCGCACCGGCCGCCAGCACCATCAGCGGCACCGTCATCACCGCCGGCGATTCATGGACGTGAGCCATCACATGCTCGTCCGCCCGAGGCTTGCCGTGGAATGTCAGGATCAACAGGCGCCAGGAATAGAAGGCTGTCAGGAAGGCCGCGGCAACCCCCAGCACATAGGCGAACTGGCCGATCAGCGTGCCAGAGCCCCACGCCGCCTCAAGGATGGTGTCTTTCGACCAGTAGCCGGAAAACGGCGGAACGCCGGCGAGCGCGATACTGCCGATGTACATCAGCACGCAGGTCAGCGGGATACGCTTCCAAATCCCCCCCATCCGGCGGATGTCCTGCTCGTCGGACATGGCGTGGATCACCGAGCCGGCGCCCAAGAACAGCAAGGCCTTGAAGAAGGCGTGGGTAAATAGATGGAAGATACCGGCCTGGTAGGCCGACACGCCGATGGCGAAGAACATGTAACCCAGCTGCGAGCAGGTCGAATAAGCGATGATCCGCTTTATGTCGTTTTGCACGCAGCCGACAGTCGCCGCGAAAATCGCCGTCAGACCGCCCACCACCGTTACGACATTGAGCGCAACTTGCGAATATTCGAACAGAGGCGACATCCTGGCGACCATAAAGACGCCGGCTGTCACCATGGTGGCGGCGTGGATCAACGCCGAAACCGGTGTCGGCCCCTCCATGGCATCGGGAAGCCAGGTGTGCAGTCCAAGCTGCGCCGACTTGCCCATGGCACCGACGAACAGCAGCAGACAACAAACCGTCACGGCATTGGCATCGAGCCCGAACACATGCATGACGACGCTTGCCTTGGATGGCACCGCCGCAAAGATCGGATCGAAATTGACCGTACCGAACAGCACATAGATGCCGAAAATACCAAGCGCAAAGCCGAAGTCGCCGACCCGGTTGACGACGAACGCCTTGATGGCGGCCGCGCAGGCCGACGGCTTTTCATACCAGAAACCGATCAGCAGGTAGGAGGCGACACCGACGCCTTCCCATCCGAAGAACATCTGCACCAGATTGTCGGCGGTGACCAGCATCAGCATGGCGAAGGTGAAAAACGACAGATAGCTCTGGAAACGGGGCACCGAAGGATCGTGATGCATGTAGCCGATGGAATAGACATGCACCATGAACGACACCCAGTTGACGACGACGAGCATCACCGCCGTCAGCGCGTCGAACCGCAACGCCCAGGTTTCCTCGGCATCGCCCGAGCTGATCCAGGTCAGCAACTGGACTGTGGTCGTGTGTCCGTTCAAGACCACTTCGATGAAGATCGGGATCGACAGCAGCGCTGACAGACCGACAGCGGCGCAGGTGACGAACTGGGCACCCTTGTCACCGATCGCCCGGCCGAAGAATCCGGCGATGATCGAAGCCAATAACGGCAGGAAGACGATGGCTGTGTACATTCCCGCCTACCCTTTCATCTGATTGATGTCTTGCACCGCGATTGTGCCGCGGTTGCGGAAGAACACCACGATGATGGCCAATCCGATGGCCGTTTCCGCGGCCGCCACGGTCAGAACGAACATGGCGAAGATCTGACCGACCAAATCATTGAGAAAATACGAGAACGCGACGAAATTGATGTTCACCGCGAGCAGCATCAGCTCGATGGACATCAGGATCGTGATGACGTTCCTGCGGTTCAGGAAGATGCCGAACACGCCCAAAGTGAACAGGATGGCACCGACCGTCAAATAATGCGCAAGGCCGATTTCCAGCATCAGATCCCTCCCCCACTCGGTACCTTGCGGATCTCGACCGAATCGGCCTTGGTCCGGGTGACCTGTGAACTGATCTTCTGCTTGCGCACGCCGGTTCGGCTGCGCAACGTCAAAAGGATGGTACCGATCATCGCCACGAGAAGGACGAGTCCGGCAATCTGGAACAGATAGAAATATTCGGTGTAGAGCAGCCGCCCGATGGCGTCCGTATTGGTCACCACGGCCGGATCGGGAACATGTGTGCCGACCGACAACGGCGCGTCCGGGGCAAACTTCCAGCTTCCGAACACCAGCAGCAGTTCCGCCAACAACACCAGCCCGATCAGCGCACCGGTCGGCAGATATTGAAGAAATCCCTCGCGCAGCTTCAGATAGTTGATATCGAGCAGCATGACGACGAACAGGAACAGGACCGCCACCGCGCCGACATAGACCACCACCAGAACCATGGCGAGGAATTCGGCGCCGCACAGCAGGAACAATCCCGCCGCATTGAAGAACGTGAGGATAAGAAACAACACGGCATGTACGGGATTACGCGCCGAAATGACCATCACACCGCTCGCCACCGCGACAGCGGCGAACAGGTAAAAGACCAGAGCCTGGATCATGCGGCACTCCCCTGACTGACGTATATCCACCCCACCCCCAACCCCCCCCCATCAAGGGGAGGGGAGCAGTGACAAAGCCCCTCCCCCTTGTGGAGAGGGATTGGGGGTGGGGTTATTACGGTTGGACGTACGGTCATCAATCCCTCACCGGTAAGGCGCGTCGGCGGTCAGACGGGCGGCCAATTCGGTCTCCCATCGGTCGCCGTTGGACAACAGCTTGGCCTTGTCGTACATCAGCTCCGCCCGGGTCTCGGTGGCGAACTCGAAATTCGGCCCCTCGACGATGGCATCGACCGGGCAGGCTTCCTGACAGAATCCACAATAGATGCACTTCGTCATGTCGATGTCGTAGCGGGTCGTGCGCCGACTGCCATCGGCGCGCGGCTCCGCCTCGATGCTGATTGCCTGGGCGGGGCAGACCGCTTCGCACAGCTTGCAGGCGATGCATCGTTCTTCGCCGTTGGCATAGCGGCGCAGCGCATGCTCGCCGCGAAAGCGCGGACTTATGGGATTCTTCTCGAAGGGATAATTGATGGTCACCTTCGGGGAAAAGAAATAGCGCAGCGTCACCGCCATACCGGAGAGAAGTTCGGTCAACAGCCAGGTTCGCGCGGTACGATCGAGGAACGACATGGACTTTCTCCTCACTTCGGCAGCCAGCCGCCGAATTCCAGCACACCTGCGGTCAGGATCAGCCAAACCAGCGAAAATGGCAGGAAGACCTTCCAGCCCAGACGCATCAGCTGGTCGAAGCGGTAACGCGGGAAGGTGGCGCGGATCCACAGAAAGCCAAACAACAGCACAGAGACCTTAAGGGCGAACCAGATGATTCCCGGCACTGCGGTAAAAGGCGCGAACGGCAGCGGCGACAGCCAGCCGCCGAGGAACAACACGGTGGTCATCGCGCAAACGAGAATCATGTTGGCATATTCGCCAAGGTAGAAGAGCGCGAAGGTCATCGCCGAATATTCGACGTTGTAGCCGGTGACCAGTTCGGACTCGGCCTCCATCAGATCGAAGGGCGAGCGGTTGGTCTCGGCCAGGCAGGACGTATAGAAGATCACGAACATCGGCAAATGCCAGAAGACGAACCAGCCCTTCTCGGCCTGCGCGTGAACGATATCCGTCAAGTTAAGGGAACCGACGCAAAGCAGCACCGAGATCATCACGAAGCCGATCGAGACCTCATAGGACACCATCTGCGCCGCCGCCCGCAAACCACCCAGGAAGGCATATTTCGAATTGGATGCCCAGCCGGCCATGATGATGCCGTAGACACCCAGGCTCGAAATGGCGAACAGGTAGAGCACGCCGACATTGATGTTGGCCAGCACCCAGCCCTCGTCGAAGGGAATCACGGCCCAGGCCACCAGAGCCAGGATGAAGGTCAGAGCCGGCGAGATGAAAAACACCACCTTGCTGGCGCCGGTCGGAACGATGGTTTCCTTGAAGAACAGCTTGAGGCCGTCGGCAACCGGCTGCAGCAGTCCGAAAGGACCGACGACGTTCGGACCTTTGCGCATCTGGATCGCGCCGATGACCTTGCGTTCTGCCAAGGTCAGGTAGGCCACCGCCACCAGAAGCGGCAATACGATGGCAAGGATCCGGGCAACGATCACCGCCGTCGGCCAGACATAGCCCGTCCAAAGCTCAGCCATGGGTCCCGGTCCTCTCGTGAGCGCAACCGACAAAGGTGGCTGTACACACCGCCATCGTTTTCGAGGCGCGACTGATGGCATCGGTCATGTAGAAATTGTCGATGGGCGAGACCAGCGGCTCGGACGAAGGTGTTCCTTCCGCTCCGAACGGCCCCCAGGGCGCCGGCTCCAGGACATCGGTCCCACCGAAAACCGGATTGGCGACGGCCATACGGGCCCGCACTTCGCCGATGTTGTCGTAGGGAAGCTTCTGCCCCAACGCCTCGGACAAGGCGCGCAGGATCTTCCAATCCTCTTTGGCCTCACCTGGCGGGAAGACGGCTAACCTGGTTCGCTGGACCCGCCCCTCGGTATTGACATAGGTGGCGTTCTTCTCGGTATAGGCGGCGCCCGGCAGGATCACATCGGCCCGATGCGCCCCGGCGTCGCCATGATGGCCCTGATAAACGACGAACGCCTTTCCCAGGCGGGCCATGTCGATCTCGTCAGCCCCCAGCAAATAGACGAAACCAATCTCGCCGCTCTCGGCAGCCGCCAGAATCCCCTCGACGTCGTGTCCGCTCGGTCCCGGAACAAGCCCAAGATCAAGCGCGGCCACCCGCGAAGCCGCCCCGTGCAGGACATTGAAACCGTTCCACTCCGGCGACACCATGCCGGTCGCCTCGGCGATCTTGCGGGCCAACCCCAGCAGGATCGCTCCATCCGGTCGCGCCAGCGCCCCTTGACCGATGATCAACATCGGCCGCTTGGCCGCCGCCAGCGTCGCGGAGAACGGATGGCTGCCGTCGGCAATGGCTGCCAGAATGGCCGGATCGTCGCCCAGATCCTCGTGGCGATAGGTCAGATCGGCTTTCGGCCCGACGGCGGCAACAGTCAGTCCGCCGCGCAGCCACCGTTTACGAATGCGGGCGTTGAGCACGGCCGCTTCCTTACGCGGATTGGTGCCGATCAGCAGCAGGGCGTCGGCGGCATCGATACCGGCAATGCCGCTGTTGAAAATGTAGGAACCGCGCGGACCGACCAGCTTGGCGCCATCCTGGCGCCCATCGATATGCGGCGACCCAAGCGTCTCGAACAGATCCTTGAGCGCCACCATCGCCTCGGCGTCGGCAAGATCGCCGGCGATCGCCGCGATCGATTGTCCCGAAACGCCCTTCAGCCGTTTGACGATCGCCGCGAAAGCCTCTGCCCAACTGGCCTCGACCAGCTTTCCGTCACGCCGGACATAGGGGCGGTCGAGCCGCTGCCGGAGCAGCGCGTCATAGGAAAAACGGCTTTTGTCGGACAGCCATTCCTCGTTCACGTCATCATTCGTCCGCGGCAGGATCCGCATGACCTGGTTGCCGCGCGTATCGATGCGGATGGCGGCGCCGACGGCGTCGAGCACATCGACGCTTTCCGTCTTCTTCAATTCCCAGGACCGCGCCGTGAAGGCATAGGGCTTGCTGGTCAGCGCGCCGACCGGGCAAAGGTCGATGATGTTGCCGGAAAGCTCCGACGACAGCGCCTTTTGCACATAGGTGCCGACTTCCATGTTTTCGCCGCGCCCGGTCGCCCCAAGCTCCGGAACGCCGGCCACATCGGTGATGAAACGGATGCAGCGGGTGCAGTGGATGCAGCGGGTCATCGTCGTCTTGACCAACGGGCCGAAGTCCTTGTCCTTGACCGCCCGCTTGTTCTCGGCGAACCGCCCGCGGTCCTGGCCGTAAGCCATGGTTTCGTCCTGCAGATCACATTCCCCGCCCTGGTCGCAGATCGGGCAGTCAAGTGGATGATTGATCAGCAGAAATTCCAAGGCTCCCCGGCGGGCCTTGGCGACGACCGGCGTGTTGGTGCGCACCACCATGCCGTCGCTCACCGGCATCGCGCAGGAGGCCACCGGCTTCGGACTATTGGCCACCTCGACCATGCACATCCGGCAATTTCCAGCGATCGCCAAGCGCTCGTGATAGCAGAATCGGGGGATCTCGATGCCAAGGACTTCTGCTGCCTGCAGAATCGACGTCCCCGCCTCGACCTCCACCTCACGTCCATCGATGGTCAGTTTGGGCATGTCATCTCCTCAGGCGGCAGCACCGTCGGCTTCGCCGACAGACTCGTTGATAAGCGCGGGCCGCGCACTGGCACGGGCTTCGGCGATACGCCGTTCCATTTCCGGGCGGAAACTGCGGATCAGCCCCTGAATCGGCCAAGCCGCGGCATCACCCAAGGCGCAGATGGTGTGGCCTTCGATCTGCCGGGTCACCTCTTCCAGGGTATCGATCTCCTGGCTGGTGGCGTGACCGGTGCACATCCGCTCCATGACCCGCCACAGCCAACCGGTTCCCTCCCGACAGGGAGAGCACTGACCACAGCTTTCGTGTTTGTAGAACTTGGACAACCGGGTAATGGCGCGGACGATATCGGTCGATTTATCCATGACCATCACCGCCGCGGTCCCCAACCCCGAACGCACGTCGCGCAGGCTGTCGAAATCCATCAGCACGCTGTCACAAATCGACTTTGGCAGCACCGGCACCGACGCCCCGCCGGGAATGATCGCCAGCAGATTGTCCCAACCGCCGCGCACGCCGCCGGCATGCTTCTCGATCAGTTCCCTGAGCGGAATGCCCATTTCCTCTTCGACATTGCAAGGCCGCTCGACATGGCCGGAAATGCAGAAGACCTTGGTGCCACTATTCTTCGGACGACCGAGACCGGCGAACCAGGCGGCGCCACGACGCAAAATGGTCGGCGCGAAGGCGATTGATTCGACATTGTTGACCGTCGTCGGGCAACCATAGAGGCCGACACCGGCCGGGAACGGCGGCTTCAGACGCGGCTGCCCTTTACGGCCCTCCAACGACTGAATCAGCGCGGTTTCCTCGCCACAGATGTAGGCGCCGGCGCCACGATAGAGGAAAAGATCGAAATCCCAGCCGGAACCACAGGCGTTCTTGCCGATCAGGCCGGCGGCATAGGCTTCGTCGATAGCCGTCTGCAGATGCGCCGCCTCGCGGATGAATTCGCCCCGGATGTAGATGTAGCAGGTGTGCGCCCGCATGGCGAAGCTGGCCAGCAGGCAACCTTCGACCAGCTTGTGCGGATCGTGACGAATGATGTCGCGATCCTTGCAGGTTCCGGGCTCCCCCTCGTCGGCGTTGACCACCAGATAATGCGGCCGCGCCCCGACTTCCTTGGGCATGAAGGACCATTTGAGACCGGTCGGGAAGCCGGCGCCGCCGCGCCCGCGCAAACCCGACGTCTTCATCTCATCGATGATCCAGTCGCGACCCTTGTCGAGGATATCCTTGGTACCGTCCCAGTCGCCACGACTTCTCGCACCGGCCAGGCGCCAGTCTTTCTGGCCGTAGAGATTGGTGAAGACGCGATCCTTGTCGTGGAGCATCTCAGGCACCCCCCTCCCGGTTTTGCTGTTCGGCCGGTGGCGTCAACAAGGTGGTCTGCCCCCCCAGCGGCTCGGCACCGCTACGCCCCTTCTGAGAACCGGGCTTCGGCGTCTCGCCGCGTTTAAGGGCTCTGATCACGGTCTTGACGCTCTCGACGTCAAGATCTTCGTAGTATTCGTCGCCGATCCAGATCACCGGGGCATTCACGCAGGCGCCAAGACATTCGACCTCGGACAGGGTGAACAGACCATCGGGTGTCGTCTCGCCGAGACTGACGCCCAGTTCCTTCTCGCAGGTCTCGACGATATCGGCGGACCCCCGCAGCATGCAGGGCAGATTGGTGCAGACCTGCAAGTGATATCGGCCGACGGGCCTCAACTGAAACATCGAATAGAAGGTGGCAACCTCGTAGACCTCGATGGGAGCCATGCCCAGCATCCCGGCCAGATAGTCCATCGCGGCCAGCGAAACCCACCCCTCCTGCCGTTGCGCCAGGTCGAGCAGCGGGATCACCGCGCTTCGCTGGCGACCATCCGGATGCTTGGCAATGAACGCCTTGGCCTTGATCAAGTTCTCGTCGGTGAAGGTGAAACTCGCCGGCTGATAGGATTGTTCCGCGCTGCTGCTCATCGATCGATCTCACCGAAAACAATGTCAATGGAACCGATGTTTGCCACCACATCGGCGAGCATATGTCCCCTCGACATGAAGTCGATCCCCTGCAAGTGGGCGAAGGCCGGCGGCCGGATCTTGCAGCGATAGGGACGGTTGCTGCCATCGGAGATCAAATAGACTCCGAACTCACCCTTTGGCGTCTCGATGACCGTATAAGTCTCGCCGGCCGGCACATGGAATCCCTCGGTGAAAAGCTTGAAATGGTGGATCAACGCTTCCATCGAGCTTTTCATCTCGGCGCGCGGCGGCGGCGAAATCTTGCGATCGTCGATCCGCACCGGTCCTTCCGGCATTTTTTCGAGGCATTGGCGGATAAGCCGGACGGACTGCTTGATCTCCTCGATACGAACATTGAAGCGGTCGTAGCAGTCACCGTTCTTGCCGATCGGAATATCGAAATCGAGCTGGTCGTAGACCGCATATGGTTGCGACTTGCGCAGATCCCAAGCCAGACCGGAGGCCCGCAGATTGGGCCCGGAAAATCCCCAGTCGAGCGCCTCCTGCGCGGAAACGATACCGATGTCGATGGTCCGCTGCTTGAAGATGCGATTCTCGTTGAGCAGATCCTCGATATCGGCCAGCACCTTGGGGAAAGTCTCGGTCCAGGCCAGAATATCCTCGGCCAATCCGGCCGGCATATCGGCCGCCACACCGCCGATCCGGCAGAAAGCGGCATGCAGGCGCGCCCCGGAAATCCTCTCGTAGAACGCCATCAGCTTTTCACGCTCTTCGAAACCGTAGAGCATCGGCGACATCGCACCGACATCGAGAGCGAAGGACGTGGTGTTCAGCAGATGATTGGTGACGCGGCCGATCTCGTCATAGAGAACGCGGATGAACTGAGCCCGCGGCGGAGCCTCGATGCCCAACAGCTTTTCGACCGCCAGGCAAAAGGCATGTTCCTGATTCATCGGACAGACATAGTCCAGCCGGTCGAAATAAGGGACGGCCTGCATATAGGTCTTGTACTCGATGAGCTTTTCCGTTCCGCGGTGCAAAAGACCGATATGGGTATCGACGCGGTCGACCACCTCTCCCGACATCTCGAGGACCATGCGCATGACACCGTGCGCCGCCGGATGCTGCGGCCCGAAATTAATCGAGTAGCTTTTGATTTCGGATTCGGACATCGGGCTTACCCCTCCGCCTTTTCATCGCCGGGCAAGAGGCCTTCCCAGGGACTGAGAAAATCAAAATTGCGAAAATCCTGGACGAGTTTCACCGGCTCGTAGACGACCCGCTTTTGTTCGTCGTCGTAGCGCCGCTCGACGAAGCCTGTGAGAGGAAAGTCCTTGCGCAAGGGATGCCCTTCGAAGCCGTAATCGGTCAAAATCCGTCGAAGATCGGGATGGTCCGAGAAGACAACGCCGAACATGTCCCAGACTTCGCGTTCGAACCAGTCGGCCGTTGAAAAAATCCCGGTCACCGTCGGCACCGGAGTATCCTCGTGGGTGGAGGCCTTGACGCGAATACGCTGATTATGCTTCAGCGACAACAGGTTGTAGACCACCTCGAAACGCTGTTCACGTTCGGGAAAATCGACCGCCGTGATGTCCATCAGCTGCTTGAACTGACAGTTGGTGTCATCGCGCAGGAACATCAGGACCTTGCCGATTGCCGCTGCGCGCACGCTGATCACCAGTTCACCCTTCGGCAGCGCGGTCGAAAGCACCTCCTGGGACAGCGCAGCGGAGATATAGTCGCCTAAGTCTTGCAGAGCTTGCGTCATGGTCACTCGCCGGTGGACAGAAATTCAGCGCGCGATGGTATGGGTACGCCTGATTTTTTTCTGAAGTTGAAGGATGCCGTACAACAGCGCTTCCGCCGTGGGCGGGCATCCGGGCACATAGATGTCGACAGGCACGATACGGTCGCAACCACGCACCACCGAATAGGAATAGTGGTAATACCCCCCGCCATTGGCGCACGACCCCATGGAAATCACCCAGCGGGGTTCCGGCATTTGGTCGTAGACCTTGCGTAACGCCGGAGCCATCTTGTTGGTCAGGGTCCCGGCGACGATCATCACGTCCGACTGGCGCGGACTTGGCCGAAATACCACGCCGAAGCGGTCGAGGTCATAGCGCGAACAAGCGGAATGGATCATTTCCACTGCGCAGCAGGCGAGCCCGAACGTCATTGGATACATCGACCCGGTGAACGCCCAGTTGGCCAGGGCGTCGACGGACGAAAGAAGGAATCCCTTGCGATTGAGCTCGTCGGCGGCCGTCTGCAAGAGGGGATCTTGTGGCCCAGGGACCGTCGGAGTCGTCACTCCCATTCCAGCGCTCCCTTCTTCCACTCGTAAATGAAGCCGACCGTCAGGATCCCAAGGAACCCGATCATCGACCAGAAACCGAACAATCCGATTTTCCCGAGCGATACCGCCCAGGGAAAGAGGAATGCCACTTCGAGATCGAAGATGATGAACAAAATGGCGACGAGATAGAACCGCACCTCGAACTTCGATCGCGCGTCATCGAATGCGTCGAAGCCGCATTCGTAGGCCGACTCCTTGGCCACATCAGGCTTCTGACGGGCCACGAGCCACGAGGCACCAAGGCAGATGGCGGCCAAAACCACAGCAATGCCAAGGAATAGAAGTATCGGGAGGTATTCAAGGAGCATCGCGTCCATGTCTTAGCCCTCCACCTAGATAGATCCGAGAACGACATCGACCACTTGCCAAGTTCACGCCATGGCATCGGTCTCGTCAAACAGATCTGAGGGAAATGTTAAACAATGGACCGCAAGGCGTCAAACTAGGAGATTAAGTGGCAATGTCCTCCTACTAAAAGTTTATGAGCCGAAACGTAAAGCGACGGCGGGATGGCGGGAGTGACGGGACTCGAACCCGCGACCTTCGGCGTGACAGGCCGACGCTCTAACCAACTGAGCTACACCCCCACGACAACCCTGCGCGGGTGCGGGAGGTGTAATCCAGGGTCACCAACCTGTCAAGCGACACGCCATCCGTTGCACTGCTTTTTGTTTCACTTTGTCTACTGAAGCCGAAATGGGCATTTCCCTCACCGATGCCAAGACCACTGACCATTAAATAGCGACAAGAGAGAGGCCAGCATCAGGGACCGGCTTGTTACGCCGGTTACCGGAAATACCCTTACAATATCCATGGAATTTTGGTAGCGGTGCGGTCCGGCGGGTCGTTTTCCTCGACCAATTCTTCATAATCACTCCGTGCCCCCAAATATTACCCAAAAAAAATACGGTTTTCGAGCGTTTCTATATGAACGCTTTGGTTGTGTTGACTATTGTGGAAGCGCCTCAAGACGTTTGTTGAGGTCGACCCGTCGCGGATCGTCGGCCGGCAGGCTTGCCAACAGCTTTCCCCAGAGCTCCCTCGCCTGGCTGGAATGCCCGGCCTCGCTCTCGGCCAATCCGACGTAATAGAGACTGCTGCCATTCGTCGGATCGATATCGAGGACCTCTCGCATCGTCGCCACGAAATCGTCGGGTAACCGTCCGGCATGCGACGTTCCGGCGATTTGCGCCTCGGCCAACACCATACGGGCTTCGATATCCTTGGGCTTCCGGGAGATCGCCTGGCGCGCCGCATCCTTGGCCTTGTCGAATTCGCGGAATTGCAGATAGGACCGCGCCAGCAGCAACCAGTCCTCGGACGGACCGCCATCCTTGGCCAGGCGCGCCGCCATCGCGTCGGTTTGGTCATGGGTCCGCTTCAGCATATCGGCCGGCGACAAGGATCGGGTCGCGGCCGTCGCGCCGGAGGATGCGTCTTGCGCGAGACAGGCGGAAGCGGACAGCAGGACGGCCAGAGCCGCCCACAAAATACGTCGCATGGGATTTCTCCTTAAGACCAGGCGATAAAAGTGCATAGGGGAGGCCGGCGCCCGACAAACGACTAAGGTTGTCTATCAACAGGCCCTTAAAGCATCGATGTCACCCGACACAATGATTGGCAAATGCCGCGATATCTTCTCGATGGGCATCCGCGCGGCATCCTGCCATTTTTTGCTGAGCCGACCAACCGATTCGGCACTTGGTATTAGTTCGCCACCGGCCTTGGGGCCGACCCGCCCTGAATGAAACACGAGTGGCACCGGCGTCCCTGCCGGTGTGCCGCCGCCAAGCGGACGGACCCTTTCCGGCTCACGCCGGAACACCGGCAGAGACGCCGGTGCCACTCTGGTAATTTGTTTCTGTCTAGTCGCGGCGAGGCCGCTGCAGCATGAAGGTTTCGAAGGCCGCCAGTTGACCGCCCGGCCCGACCACGTCGTAATATGTGACCTTGATGGTGGTGGTGCCGCCGCGATGTGGTCCCGGATCAACGGTGAATGCCGCGAACCCATAGGAATGCGCGGCGTTGCGCACCGCCGACCAGGGTGCCTGCTCCCTCACATAAACCGGCGGACGCTTGCCTGTGGCCGGGTCGGGTTCGCCGACCGAGGTGATCACCCGGCATTGCGGCGGGTTGAAGAACAACTGGTTCGACGGAGCGGAGGTTCCGCCGCCGCCGATGACCATGTGCACGGTTCCCTGGCTGGTGTCGATCACGTCGGTGGCGGTCGCCGCGACGACCGGTGTGAGCGTGGTGTTCGATTCCTGTCCGCGGATCGGGTGCGAGCGCTCGTAGTGGTGCTCGTGCCCGCAGACAACGAGGTCGACGCCGTATCTGTCGAACAATGGTACCCATTCCTCGCGGATACCAAGGTCCGCACCGTTGAACAGGTCGGCTGTCGAGATGGCGACCTGGTGCATGCAGACCACGACCCAGTCGACATCATGATCGCGACGGGCGGCGGCCAATTCCTTTTCCAGCCAAGCCTTCTGGGCGCCGGAGGAATAGCCGCGGACATAGGAGTTGCCGGCGTCCTGGTAGGTGACGTCGTCATTGGCAATACTGATCACCCGAACCGCACCGGCGGTGAAGGCATACCAAAGCCCACGCGTCACCTCCGTCTGTCCTGCCGACGGCGGCAGCGAGAAGTAGGTCTGATAGGCTTGATAGCCGATCGGTCCGTTGCCCAACTCGTTCTCATGGTTGCCGGCTGACGGCATCCACGGACGGTTGCGGGCGCTGCGGCTGTTGTTCTCCCAGAAATCCCACCACGTGCGCACCCGGTCGTCGGCAAGATTGGCGTAGCAGAGATCACCGTTGAACAGATGGAACAAAGGCTGCAGCCGCTCGACGCCCTGCGTGGTATCGCCCGCGGCCGGCGAGCCGAGATTGTCATTCACATAGGGTGGATTGGGCATCGTTACACCGGCGGGTGGCACATACTTCTTACCCAGAGTAGGCGTTCCCTGGTCACCGAAGCTGGTGAAGGTGAACGGTGCGCGTCCCCGCGGCGAGGTGCGGAACGTCCCAAATTCCGGTTCGGCGCCGTCGTGCAGCGCCGCGTATAAATAGGCCTTGTCCGCCTGCAGTCCGTCGAGCTTCGCGTGGTGGGCGTAGACGATCTGGCCGGACTTCGCGTCGGTATAGCTGGTCCCCAAGGCCACGACGGTTTTCTCAAGCCGGCCGTCGAGACGCCCAAGCGCGACGCGGGGATTGTCAACCGGTTGCAGCGTGTGCCAGGACACCACCATCTCCGCCGATGCATCGGCGCCGAACTGCAGATGCAGTCCGGAGACCGGAGGTGTGGCCACCGGATCGGCGGACGATCGGCGCGTGAGGGCTGCGGCCTCGGCGTCTCCGGCTCCAATGAGGGACGCCGCAACCACGGCGCCTCCACCGATGCCGGCGGCGGCGAGCAGCTTGCGACGACTGAGGTGAAGGTCCAATTCTGTGTCTTGCGCGGTCATGGCGGTGTGGTTGCTCCAACAGTGGCCGCAGGAACCTATCGCAATCAGCCGGGAGTTCTGTGTGAACGCTTAATGAAAAATGGAATGATTCTACATTGAGACCGGTGCCGTTCAGATGGACAGAACAGACCAGAGGCGCGGCTTGGCGCTTCTGGAAGACCGCAAACTGGGCTACGCTATAGAAAAGACGTCAGCAAAGACGTCGGAGATCGAGACGCTCATCAGGGAAAGGTCGGATTCCGGGGAGGGATCTCCGCCATGAGATGTGGTTTGGCGATTGCTGTGGCGATCGCGACAATGCTGGTGGCAACTCACTCTGGGTTTGCGCGTGATTTGCAGCTCTATGCCAGCGAGGCGCCTCCCCTGACCATGCCGCAGGAGGGGATGCATGGAATCGTCGGGGATGTCGTCCTGGAGGCGGCAAAACGGACCGGACATACGGTCAATCTGCATTTCGATCCCTGGGTTCGCGAGCAAGCCATGGTTGCCGATGGTGTCGATCTGTTGATCGCTCCGCTGTCGCGCACGGCGGAGCGGGAAGACCACTTCACCTGGATCGCCCCCGTCATCGACGTGGGGCTGGGTTTCGCGACGGTTGGAAACACGGTTTCGAGTTACGCCGAAGGTCTGGTCAAATTCCAGAAAATCGCGC
Organism: Telmatospirillum sp.; assembly: GCA_031291415.1. Lineage (GTDB taxonomy): Bacteria > Pseudomonadota > Alphaproteobacteria > Rhodospirillales > Magnetospirillaceae > Telmatospirillum. The sequence goes on along the minus strand of JARLJB010000118.1, from coordinate 697 downwards.
TGTTACGCGCCTCCATCGGACGGCTCGCTCTTCCCAGGCAGGGGTTTGCCGATAGTCAGCTCTTCGAGGTCCACACTTTGACGAGCGTGCTGGAGCTGCTGAGACGAGGGCGTGCCGATGCCTGGTTCGATTCGATTCCGGTTTTGAAGTGGGTCCTCAAACAGCAGCCCGACACGACCGACATCATAGTCGGGCCGCCGGTGGCAAAGGTTGGTTCCTATCTCGCCTGTTCCAAAGTCTGCGCGCCCGATCTGGTCAAGAGCCTTCGGGGAGCAATTGACGAAATCAAGGCTGACGGGACCTATGACAAAATCCTGGCCAGATACCAGTGAACTTTGGAAGGAACGGCGCGAATACGTTTCCGGAAGGTCCGGACCTGGCACATCGGGCTAAGACAGACATCCATCACATTGGCGATGCCGCATCCACTGCGTAACGGCCGGGTAGAGCCGTTTGTGGAATGTCGGGTGTCGGATGGGGACCGGGTGTATCCCTCCGGTGACGGCCGCCTTGTCAGGGGTCCTTTGATCGGGCCTGATTTAGCAGCGGTGCAAGCAGTGTCGTTTGCACCGGTGTTAGAGACGGTGCGATGACCCAAGTCCAAATTCTGACCGGTGCAGAACGGCGCCGCTCGTGGAGCGACGAACAAAAGCGGGCGATCGTCGCCGCGGCGTTTGCGCCTGGTGCCGTGGTCAGC
>JARLJB010000117.1 GCA_031291415.1 Telmatospirillum sp. | reverse complement strand
TATGATCCAGTCGTGTAATCGCTACCCGTGAACCCATCCCAGTATCCCCTGATGCGAATCGTAGCCTCAGGATATCGAATCGGAAATCTATGATCCTGGGAATCCCCAAAGAGAGTCAGGCATTCGGCGGGTTGGTATTAATTCAAGACAGCCAGTATGGCGGATTGGTCACCGCCATTGGCAATGGGTCAGCCCGGCCCCAGAACCGCGTCGTTGCCCTGACGTAGCGGACGAGGTCGTTCCTTCTGATCCTGAGTGTCTCGCTCGGCCTCCGGGGCCCGGGCACCAGGTCGATATAGTCTGCGGCGGTGTTGTCCCAAAGCGCCGGCGCCATTACGCGAAGGCCCTCGCAGGATGGTCCCTCGCCATGGCGCACGACATTGGCGACGGTGAACATCTCATTGATCTCGGCGCCGAGATCGTCGATCGCCAGATCGAGGCTCGCGTACTGCGCACCGGCAAGCAACTGCTCCTGAAAGCCGCGGAGCTTTGCCAAGTCTGTCAGCCCCGTCGCGGTTGTCCATATGCTAAGCTGCCGTTCGAAGACGCCGGCCAGCGTCAGCACGAAGGATTTGGCAGCTTCGTTTGCGGTGTAGTTGTCGACCTGGGCCGCGGCCCGGTCCAGAAACTCGCTCATTGACGCGGCCTCGCCCTGTTCTAGGACGGGATGGAGCATCAGCGCGTCCATCGTGGGCTGAATGACGCGCACGAACAGTCGGTCGAGGTTCGCCTGAAATATCCGGGGAAGCTGTTCAGCGAGCGCCGTCATCTTCGCCACGTCCTTAGCGGAAACCAGAACCGCTTCCAGCAGTGCGCGGCGAGATCCATGACGGCGATCGACTTGATCTTGAACACGCCCTGGACGTCCGACGCGTGCTGCGCACCGAAGATGGAATTCGAGACGAGCTTGCCCTGATCCTCGGTGCAGAGCAGGTCGTAGCCGTAGGAATAGTGCACGGCGGCGATGTCGAAGTCCGCCCAATCGGCCATGAGCTTCCGCAGCACTGTCAGGAAGACCTTTTGCGTCGCGTGACTACGGGGCTGTGCCGCCTCGGCGCCGATCCCCCGGCGCCAGAGATAGCGATCGAGCGTGATGTTGTTCAGTACGGCCGCCTGCGCGTAATGCTGATTGGACGCGGCGAGAGAGTGGGCGGCCGAGAGCTGTTCGCCGAAACTCTGCAGGGCACGCAACGGATATTCGCCGAAATGCCGGATGAAGGCGCTCATGCGGTCCTGCCGGTCGCCAATCGGGTAGCGCGTGTCAGAAGCCCAGTCGGCCGGGCCGAACGTTGGCAGCGCACCATAGCCGATACGCGGGCCATGCATGACCCGGAAGCCGGTCGCGAGCGCCGCCGCGATGATCTCCTGCCGCGTCGGCGGAACGGCCGGCGGCGGCGTTTTCGTGCCGACCGTCAGTAGCAGGTCAACGCGATCGGTGTTCCTGAGGCTCTCGGCGGCGAAGGCCGCTTCGGGAATGCCCGCGAGGATGCGGCCCTTGCTGATGCAGCGCTGGATGTACCACCAGGCGATCCGCCGTTTCTTCGACTCCCAGCGGTCCCTATCTAGCGGCCACCACTTCTCCAGGAGCCGGGCGATCTTCGGATCGGCGATCGTGCTGTATGTGTTGGTATCGAAGGTGACCGCGATCGGCGTCCTCATGCCTGGCCTGGCTTTCCAGCCGCCGGGGCGAGTGCGACCGTCACCGCGCAGGTCAGCCCCCGGTTCACCCGGCGCAAGCCTTTGAGGTCCGAGCTGATCATTTGCGCCGTCTCCTTCGGCGCCGCCGGCAAGGCGAAGCCGTTCACCGAGCTCCATACATATCTGCCGCAGGTGGCATAGCGGTTCGAAAATATACCATCATCTCTCATCGTCCCAGCGACACCCCGCCTTCCGGTGACCAAAGCAGCACATCGCGCGGGCGGCCGCGAAACGGGTCACCCAACAACGCTAGACCGTCGCGAAACTGCGCGTAGTCGTAAGAGCGATCACCTTCATCTCGGATGTCTGGCAGGGCTCGGTCGTCGTCCACGAATCCGAATCCAACAGGATCGAAAGTCGGCAACAGAAACGAGGGAGGTATCTGCCGCCGACCGCCGCGGATCACCGCGCTTAACCCGTTCAAGAATTCGGCGCCTCCCTTCTCTTCGATCGCGAACAACGCGAGGCCGGAAGCCTGCCGCTGCGAGGCTGGAAAATCCCTGTGTCGCGCTATTCGCCACCAATAGGGATGATCGAAAAACTCCTCCATCCACCACGGCGGCGCTCCGGTGCGCTGAACCAAAGGCGCCGACGTCAGGTAAGTCCGGCCGGCATATTGGAGACGCAGGAGCGGGACCGGCTCAAGCTCAGGCACCGCCCCATCGACCGCGCGGAGCCAGTCGATCCAGTCGACGACTTCCGGCACGCCCATCAGCATAAAGTTTGATCGATGCGTTGCTAGGACGATTGGCGCAGGCGCTCCTTCTGGCCGTCCCTCTTTCGGCGGAGTCGGAGGCGCGGTGCCGGATTTCTTCCCGGGTTTCGAAATCCGCGTTTCCGACACGCTGAGGAAGCTGCCCGCCGCTGTGGGCTTGGAGCCGAAGGCGATGGAGTAGCCATGGATGATCTTGCCGAACGTCGACGTCGCCGCAATGTAAGCCTTGACCTGCTTTTTATACTTCCGTCTTGCCGCGCTGGTGATCTTCCCAGCAGTCACGTCTTTAGCAAACGAACCGTGCGCCTCGGCCAAGACCACGCCATGACCTACGACATTTCCGCCGCCGTAGATAAAATCCGCATGAGGATCGAGCGATGACGAGAGGCACACCGCGTTGGCCCGCCACTCGTATCCAAGCGCCTCCATATAAAGATGCGTCATGCCGGCACCGACCTTCGCTGCGAACTGCGATCCGGCCGTATCTGCGAGAAACTTAAAGTAAGACTTCAGGGCAAACGTGTTTCCAACTTCGAGCAGCGTCTCCAGTTCGACCAAGGCGCTTTGTTGCAAGCCGTCCAAGAGTTCCTTCGGGGCGTCGTCCCAAGTGGTGGCAGTGCGAGCAATCGCAGCCGCCAGCGCGATTGGCTGAAATGAGAGACTGGTGCAGACAGGAGGCGCGATGAAATTCGGAACGACCGGACTGGGGTCGTGCGGATGCTTCGTGTGTTTGGTCAAGCTGACCAGCTTGCTCGACACTCCTAAGCCTGACGTTGAAATAAGCCCGCTCATTACTTCCCCTATTCTCACCTCAATTCCATATCTTACAAATCGACGGCATCTCCAAGCCGTTGCTTCCGATTGCCATTATAACGCTCCTCACGCCTATCGACTGCCGAGTAGTCACAGCGCTAGAGCGCGACTAACTCGACCGCACCGCCTATCCCCATTATCAAGTCCCTCAAGCGCGGGGCCTGTGTCCGCGGCAGCGCGACCGCCAACAGGCGCTGCGCCCTCGATGCGCCAACATAGATTTTCCGGGCTTCCTCGTTGTCGCCGCCAGCGTCACCAGCCAGAAAATCGACGATGCCCTTCGCGGTGCTAGGCGACATCACCACGCAAATCGCGGGAAACTCCATGCCCTTGACGCTATGAATGGTCCTTGCCGGATGGCCGGACGCGGGCGCGACCGCCAACGCCTTCTTCAGGTCACCATTGCGGCGAAGGCGTTGATTGATGGATTGGCCATCGGCCGGAAGCAGCGGCGCAAGCAGGCGCCGCGCCTCGTCGTGCCATGCGTCGGCCGTGGCGAACCGCTCCGGGCTGAAGCGAAGCGCCTGGGCCAAGGCGAGCGCTTCCGGCCGCCACGCGTCCGGGGCCACGTCAGCGTCTACGAGATGCTGGTGATAGGTCTTTCCGCCCATCTGGCCGCTCAGTTCGAGCATGATCCGGTGAACGGCGACAAGCGCCTCCTTCCGGCCACCAACTTCAAACGAAAAGTGGAAATCGCTCACCGCGGCCGCCAGCCTGTAGCTAAGGTCTCGGACCCCGGAATCTTGGGGGTGACCAAGTGCGTTCGCGCCTGTCCGCCGCGTTGCCGAGACGACGGGGCAATCTCGTGGGGCGAGTCCCATTGCCGCCGCCAGCTCCCGGAATTTCGTGCCGATCGTCGATGGGACGCCCTTGCCCGAATACGAAAGGATCTGAACGGCCGTTGGCTCCTCGCGGTGCTCTCCTAGCGCTTCGTCGATTACAGCGCGCATGTTGGGCGCTCGCAATGCCACCACGCCCTTCGTGATGTGTCGGCTGGACCGGAAGTTTCCGTTCATGGGCAGTCGCTCGGCGTCGGAGAAGGTCTCTGCAAACAGACCAAGCTCGCGCGTCACGCCACCCCGAAATCCATAGATCGCCTGGTTCGGGTCGGAGATGACTTTGACCGGAATGCCGGCCGCCCGGAACCAGGTGATGATCTCCAGGTCGACAGGATTGCAGTCTTGCGCCTCATCGACGATCAGCTCTAGGAAGCGCGCCGCAAACGCCGGCCCGAGGACCGCGCCGCATGCCGGATCGCGCAACCGAGCCAGCGCCACCGAACGCGCATCGGCGAAGTCGAGTTCCCCGCGCTCCAGAAAGCGCGCGCGCGTGTTTCGCGCCGCCGTCTCGTGCGCGTTGATCCTCCCGCGAAAGCCGTGGCGCTGAATCATGGCCGGAATGGCGTCTCCCGTCACACGATCGAAGCATCCCAGCGGCAGGGCCTGAGCGGCAGCAAACGGCTGTATGGTGCGATCGTCTTTGTCCGGGATCAGTCTCGGCTTGGCGGCGCAGCCTTCCACGCCGAACGGCGCGACGAGGAATTGCCAGAGGAACGCGTCGAACGTCCCGATGAAGTGTGGGAACACCGGTGTCTCGACCAAACCCTCTCGACGCAGCCGATCCTCCAATTCGAAGACAGCGGCGATCGTGAAGGACAGAAAGGCAATGCCGCGGCCTGTAGGCCCGTCGCTAAGGAGCCTCCTCGCTCGCTCGACCATGACGCGGGTCTTCCCCGCGCCCGGGCACGCCGCGATGAACGCCGAGCCTGTATGCTCGATCACTCGCTGCTGCTCCTCGGTCGGCTCGAACGGCTTGGCAGTCATTTCACCAGGGCCTCAATCGCCGTCTTCAAATAGTCCGGCACAGTGAAGGCCGTGCCCTTGTTAATCTCCTCCGCGACGAGTTGCGCGAAGTCACCTTTGCGTGTCGTCTCGAAGAGCTTTTGGATCGCTACGGCCTGGGCAGCGCCGGCCAGCGCGACCGCCGCGTCCCACTTGTCACCCGAACGCGGGCGAAGCTGAATATAGACCTCCTTGAGGAGGGCGGCGTTGCCGGCGCGGACCAACTCGGTTTCCAGGGAATAGTCGTTGATGACGACTTCAAGAAGATCGGCCGCGCCAAGTCCCGCGACGAGGGCCTCCAGATCGCGCTTGCGCCCGGCGCCGGGTATGATCGCCCCTTCCGCCACCTCGCCGCCGTCACCATCCGTCAACACGACGAGTCGGTCCGCAATTCGAACCTCGTTGAACGGTGAAAGCAGCAGCTTGGTGTAGGGTTGAAAATCAACCCCATCGATCGGCACGAATACGGCCGACCGGAACAGGCGGAGCTTGTCGGCGTGGTCCTTGAGTACGATCTTCTTCGCCATGATGGGAAGCAGAAGGGCTTCGGCGATGCCTTCCACAAGGAGTACACGACCTCCGAAAAGGAACGCCGATTTGGTCACGTCGAGATAGCGATCGACCTTGCGTCGTTCGACAGGATCGAGCGCCAGCGCCGCCAGCGGAATGCAGCGCGTTTCGCGTCTCCGCCGACCGACCGGCATGATCGGGTTCGGCTCAATCTCCGGCATGATCTCTGCGGGGACCCCGGCGAGCGGCTGTGCATCATCTTGTGGTCGGTCCGGCGCGCCGCCCGCCGGCGCGGGAAGAAAGGACCGGAAAAAGACCAGCTTCTTGCTTTCTACCCAAGCCGACAAATTCGGCGAATGGGTTGCCACGATCACTTGAAGCTCTCCCGCTGGACCCTGGTGACCAGGTCTCGGTTTGCGCGACTTCTCGGCCTGCTCATCAAGAAAGCTCAGCACTGCGGCCTGAAGCTGCGGGTGCAGATGCGCTTCCGGCTCCTCCACGAGAAAAAGCGTAAGATCGGCGTCGTTGACCTTTTCCAGCTCGACTGCGATCGTCGCCATGTAGAGAAGGTTCGCGTACCCATGCCCCGAATATCGGAGATCTTCGGGTTCGATGCCGTGATCCGCGAGCTTGAAACGTAGGTCGCGCGCGATATCGATCAGTTTCTCGTCGCTTGAGAAACCCAACGACGCCGCCTGGCGACGGACACCGGCCGTCAGGGCGCTTAGTCCGATTTCGACGGCGCCTCCGACTTTGCTGAGAATCTCTGACTCAGCCCCCCGTCGTAGGGCCTTGGCCAGCACCTCCGGATCACCGCCTTCAAGGAAGTGGTTCAGCAGGGCGTAGATGCGGGTCGGGTTGCCAGAGGCAAGCGCACGCTTCGCATCGCGCAGCGGCGGCAGATAGACATGGCGAACCATCTCGTGGCACCCGGGCTCTGGGTTGCCCCGCTGGTGTCCGGCCCAAAGGGACGGCCGGATTGGAAAGCGGCGCGTGGTCTCATCATATTTGAGACCAAACACGCATCCACTGATCGCCGCATCAGTCGCGGCCGAGATCATCCGGCCCTGCTGAGCCGGGCTCAGTTCCGCAAATGTGGCGCTCAGCTCAAACTTTCGGTCCGGGCTCCCGAACCGGATGTCGGTCGTCTCGCAATAAAGCTCCCGCCGCCCACCGAGCGGCGCGGTCAGGAGGCGAATGGCGTCGATCGCGTTGCTCTTGCCGCCGTTATTCTCTCCGACAAGAAGGGTGAGATCCTTGCACAGCGGAATTTCCGACTCGGCAAAGGATCGAAAGTTGTTCAGCGTCAGCTTGTCGAGATACATGCCCCGTCCGTCTCCCCAGAATATTCGATCCGCGCTGCGTCTATGTCAGCCGTGATCTTAGTTGGTCGCGTCATCAAGCCGCGACCGTTAACCGCCCCCGCATCCAGGCGGTGAGGTCTTCGCTCAACTCAGCATCGACGTAGACGTCGCACTGCGGCGCTGCGCCAGCCTTCACGTCGACGACCAGGTGAAGGCCGACCAGATAACCATAGGGACCGGCCTGCTCGGTCAGCCCTTTCAGTTTCCAGATGTCACCCTCGTAGTCGGTGTTCGTCACTTTCTTCACTTCAACGACGAGCAGGTTTTCACGCTTCCCAACACGGTGGACGATGAGGTCCGGCACAATCGCATCCTTGCCGATCAGCTCTTCGTCCGACAGGTCGTAGCGAAGTCTTTTGATGACGTTCTCCCGGCGACTCCATTCCAGATCCATCGACCAGCCCGGATATCTGCCCTGCAGGATATTACCCAAGCGTGCGACGATCGCGCGCTCAGATGGATCGGCGTAGGCAAGCTCCTTGTCGCCCAGCAGGTCGAGTACGGCGGCCGCAAATATATCCAGCGTAGTTTTCGGATCGTCAGGCATTTATCCCCTCTACCACGAGTCGCGCCCCGACATTATTTGTTAAGTAAATAATCGCGTGAATACCTAGAATCACTTGATGAAATGCTGACCATGGCTGCGAATAACGACGTGATGCCGGATCATGACTGGCAGACGGCGGTGCTGCGCCTCTCGGCCCAGCTGGGTGACAATATTCCCGATGGTGCGGCCGACTCCATCGCTTCCGACGCTCAGATCGCGTAGTTAGAGTGAGGGAAGCAAAACACGCCTCGGAAACACAGCAAGGCGGGCCGATATTGTCACAGAATATAGAAATGGAGTGCTTTCGTATCGACGAGAGCGGCTATACGGGGTTCGATCTCCTAAATCCCGACCAGCGCTTCCAGGGTGCTTCAGCGGTCGCTATCAGCGATGAGGACGCCGCACGCCTAATCAAGGAACACTTCCCAAGACTACAAGCACCGGAACTCAAGTACCGTTCGCTGTCGCGCCGGGATGGCAATCACCAACGACTGCTATCGCTGCAGCGCGACCTTCTGACTCATTACAAGAGCGTGACCTACATCTGTGACAAGCGTTTTCTGCTGGTGTTGATGTTCGTCGACTACGCTGTCGAGCCATTCTACTACGAGAGGGGCATGGATTTCTATGCAAACGGTCAGAACTACGCGATGGCGTCGCTGCTTACCGTCGCAGGCCCCACGCTTCTAGGACAGCCAGCTTTCGACATCTTGCTCGCCGCATTCCAGAACGCGGTCAAGGATAAGACGCCGGAAGCGATGAAGGCACTTGTCACCGCCGCCCGCGCGACGCGATGGCAGCAACTTCCGGAGGCCTTAGGCCCGTTGGCTCAGTTCGCGGCTCCCGAATGCCTCAGCGCGATAGCGAACCCCGGTGTGGATACGGACGCCGCATTGGTCGTGCTGCAGTCACTCATCAGCCGAATGGAAGTGCTGGCCGATGGGGCCTACCGAGTCGAACACGACCAGTCCAAGAACCTCTTGCGGTATCACGAACTGCTGCAGCGCTTCATCGATCATGAACAGGATGTCGAGTTTCGCCAGACTCAGATCGCCTCCATCAAATTTCCGCTCAAGCTCACTGAGGTCACACAGGTCGACTCGAAGGCCAGTCCCGCTGTGCAATTGGCCGACGTCATGATCGGCGCCGCGATCGAGGCGGCGAATAACATGACGGGGCTGCGATCGGGTGGGTTAGATCCCGAGGCGTTGATGTCCCTCTATGCCGAGAACCAATTTATCCACCTGACACCATCGATCGATTTCGAAGAGCAGCGACGGTTCAGGGAAGGAACTCAGGCATCCGAAGTTATCGACTACTTCGCCGCCAACTTCTTTGGGCCGCGCAAAGCCTGACTCGCAACGAAGCGCGGCCTTGCCACTCTGGAAGGGAAAAGCCTTCCCTTGCGTCCGACCTGTTGTCTCGGCCGATCCCGTCTGCGGGACACCCTCAACGCCCCAACCGTGGCGGAGATCAGGGACACTCGACCGGCCCCAAAGCGCCCATCCCTGATCGCACTATTGCCCGGCTCCCGCTGGCGCTCACGCCGTCCGATCTCGCTAAGGGCTCCGCCCTCGCGCGGGAAAGGGTAAAGCGCCGGCCAGCCGGCGCCGTCCGGGGCGGTGTCCCCGACCTTCCGCGCGGATACGTCTTTCCGTACTTCCGTAACTGCGGAAATCCGCTTGTGCAGGCCGGGTGATCCCCCTCCGCCCCGGCCGCCCTTGCCCTTGCTACCCCGGTCTCGCCGACGGGCAGGGTTGCAGCGCAGCGCTGCGCTCCAACCCAAGCCCATAGGAGAAAGACCATGATTACGAACGCGAACACCGAAACCGTCACGCAAAGCGGCACCGAGATTTTCGTGCCGTTGAACAAGCTTAAAAAGTCGCCCCGGAATGCCCGGAAGACCCCGCACGGCGAGGCCCATATCGAGGCGCTGGCGGCAAGCATCACCGCGAAGGGGATGCTGCAAAATCTGGTGGTGGAGCCGGAGACCGACGGGGAGGGTAAGCCGACCGGCAGCTATTTTGTCACCATCGGCGAAGGCAGGCGGCTCGCGCAGTTGCTGCGCGTGAAGCGCAAGGCGATCAAGAAGACGGAAGGTATCCGCTGCGTGCTGGATACCGAGAACGACCCACAGGAAATCAGCCTCGACGAGAATGTCACGCGCGAGGCCATGTCGCCCGCCGATCAGTTCGAACGATTCCGCGAGCTTTCCGAGCGTAAGGGATGGGGAGCCGAAGAAATCGCCGCCCGCTTTGGCGTGACGGCGCATGTGGTGCGCCAGCGACTTCGGTTGGGTGCGGTTAGCCCCAAGCTGATGCAAGTCTATCGCGATGGCGATTTGACCTTGGATCAGTTGATGGCCTTCGCCATTACCGAGGACCATGCCCGGCAGGAACGGGTTTATGAAAACCTCTCCTATAACCGCGAGCCTTCGATCATCCGCCGCGACCTGACCAAAACCAACGTAGCGGCAACGGACCGGCGCGCAATCTTTGTCGGGCCGGTGGCCTACGCGGAGGCGGGTGGCACCATCATCCGTGATCTGTTCAGCGAAGATCGCGGCGGTTTCTACGAAGACCCGGCGCTGCTGGACCGGCTTGTCATCGAAAAACTGGAAGGCGTCGCCGCCGAGGTTCGGCAGGCGGAAGGCTGGAAGTGGGCGGGCGTCCATATCGACTTCCCACATGCGCATGGCATGCGCCGCGCCTATCCGCATACGGCGGAGCTTTCGGCAGAAGACACTGCCGCCGCCGAGGCCGCGCAGGCGGAATATGACGCGCTGACCGAGCGATACGACAGCGCCGAGGAACTGCCGGACGATGTGGATCAGCGGTTCGGGGAGTTGGAAGCCGAGATAGAGCGCATCGACGCCCTACGTCACGCCTACGACCCGGACGACATCACCTGCGGCGGCGTGTTCGTGGTGCTGAACCATGACGGAGCGGCGCGGATCGAACGGGGCTTTATCCGGGCCGAGGACGAGAAGCCGGAACCGGAAGAAGTCGTGGAGGGTGAAGACGCCAGTGTTATCGATGGGGTTCGTGTCAATGGCGATGGTGAGATCATCGGGGACGGCGACTACGACGAGGATGGTAGCCATGTTTCCGCGCTCGACACCGAGGGCGAGGAAGCGGAGGAAGACGGCAAGCCGCTATCGGACCTTCTCATCCGCGACCTGACCGCGCACCGGACGCTTGGCCTTCGCTTGGCGCTGGGCGAGCAACCGGACATGGCGCTGATCGCCGTCACCCACGCATTGGCCGCGCAGACCTTCTATCGCGGCGTGGACGCCTCCTGCCTCGAAATCCGCCCGACGAGCAGCACCCTCGCCAGCCACGCGGACGGCATCGAGGATACCGCCCCGGCAAAGGTGCTGGCGGATCGCCATGCGGGATGGGCGGCGGACATGCCGCGTGACGTGGCGGACCTGTGGGGTTTCGTCGCCGGGCTCGACCATGCCAGCGTCATGGCCTTGCTCGCGCATTGCACTTCGCTGACCGTCAACGCGGTGAAGCAGCCTTGGGAGCGCAAGCCTCACACGCAGCAGACGGCGGATAGCCTGGCGACGGCGCTTATCCTCGACATGACAGCGCACTGGCTGCCCACGGTACGGGCCTATCTCGGTCGCGTCACCAAGGCTCATATCCTTGCCGCCGTGCGCGAGGCCGTCGGCGATGAGGCGGCGGATCGGATCGCGGGGATGAAGAAGCAGGCGATGGCGGAAGCCGCCGAGCAGCTTCTTGCCGGAACCGGCTGGCTTCCCAGTCTCTTGCAGACGACGCGGTCGGCATGGCTGACGGAGCAGCCGGAGGCCGAACAAGTGCCCGACGACACGCAGGGCACGGATGCGGAAACCTTCTCCATCGCCGCCGAGTAGGAGAAAGGGCCGGGGCGGCGTTGAGCGGCCCCGGCCTACTCGCGACGGCAGAGGAAAATTCCGGCCGCGCGCAACCCGCGCGGCCGGAAACCTCGACAACCAGACTATCGGAACAACGCTCATGAAGGATCACGTCGATCGCAGGGCGTGCGCGATTGCGGCGCGTCATCTTGCCATCCTGGAAACTCAAATCGTCACTCGCGCCCAGCGCATAACCAACGGTCGCCGCATCAACTTACGTCGGTTCGCGTGCGGATCGAAACGATGGAGTCCAGACGACGAGTGCGCCTATCGCGACAATCCCGCCGCGCTGACCTTCGCCCGTCGCGTCGAGATCGATGCCCTGATCCGTCAGCTTGATGCCGATCAACGGGAAGGATCAAACCATGGCGCGATGCACCGGGTCGACAGAGCCGCACGATTTGCGGACAATAGAGATAGCCAATTCAAGAGAGTCCGATCCGAGCGAAGGGCGGTCGGCAGACGTCAAGGAGACAGGTCATGATCATAGCGATCATCGCATGCGTCGTGCTGACCGGCATGCTGTGCATGCTGTTCTTCACGCTGGCGACCTATGCGCTACCCTTCATGCTGGGGCTTGAGGTTGCCCGCTACGCCTATCATTCCGGCTCAGGGGTTCTCGGCGCCGTCCTCGTCGGCATCGTTGTTGGAATGCTGGTCTTCGGTTTGGCATTCCTACTGCTGGGCATCGTGCGCTCGCCCGCGCTTCAGATCGCTGTGGCGCTCGTCTATACCGCGCCCGCCGCCGTTGCAGGCTATGCGCTCGTCTACGGTATCACGCACGAATACGTCCCCTCGGACATCTGGCGGCAACTGTTCTGCATCGCGGGTGGTTTGTTCGTCGGGTTCTCGGCTTTGTTGCGGTTGATGGCAGCCACTGGACCCGCTCAGGCGCGGATTCCGAGCCAGACATAAGCGAGCAATGCCCAATCAACGCAATCAGGAATCGAAGTCCTTCGCGTCTGATAGGATTGCGTCTTTAAGAGCAACAGGACGTTGCCCTTCGGGCCGCGCTCTCGGCTGCGCCGGAACCACGCCGGGGGCCTGTTTCCGCCATTCGGCGTCGATCGCTAACGCGAGGAGCAGTCGTCACGGCCTTCTCGCCTGAAGCCCCTGACAAGAATAGCCGTGGTGCTGCCCCTTCCGCGCCAGCGGCGGGACCATGGGCTGGGCGCTCTGCCAGCCTTTTGGGCACGACGGCCGCGTGATGTTGGGCGGACAACAGATCATCCATCGTGACGCCGAAAATCGCTGAACGTCTCGCGGAGACTGCCTTCGGCCAAACCGATTATGACACCGCGAATAGGCTGGAGTTTCAGGAGCCATTTGCTCATCCGTCGTAGCGACATGCCAGTCTTGCCGGTGAAAGTCAGGCGGAGACGACGCGATGGAGCATCACCGTTATTTCCCCGCATGGCGACGGCAGCCGATCGCCATTCCGGTGTTCCTCTTGGTTTTCCTGTCAGCCACGCCCACGGCGTCCTCGAGTGGATTGGGTCTGACCGAAGACCGGCTGCGCCTCGATCGTCTTCCCGCAACGTCCGTCGTCAACTTTTTTCCGCCGCCTGCGGCTTTGCATCGCGAAGCAAAAAAGCTGGCGCCGGCCGCCTTCCACTGCGTTCCAGCCCGGTGGGTGCGGGGCCGATCGTCCCCGGTCGAACGACCACCATCGAGGTCGCGATAGGCGCGGCCCGAGGAACAGAAGGAACACGGCAATGGCGACCATCGGCACTTTCACTAAGAACGAGAACGGCGCGGGCTTCACCGGCTCGGTCAAGACCCTGACCCTCAACGTCAAGGCCAAGTTCGTCGCAACAGAAGGCGAGAGCGAGCGCGGCCCCGACTTCCGCATCCTCGCAGGGACCACGGAATTCGGTGCGGCCTGGAAGAAAACCGCCCGCGAGACGCAGCGCGAATATCTCTCCGTCAAGCTGGACGATCCGAGCTTTCCTGCACCCATCTACGCCAGCCTTGTCGAAGCCGAGGATGGCGGTGAGCACAGCCTCATCTGGTCCCGCCGCAACGGCGACTGAGGCCGGGACATCGAGGCCCCACCTTCGGGTGGGGCTTCGTGATGCTCATGGCCGCCACCGGCTTGCAGGGAATGCGGAGATCAGGATGTGCGGATGTCAGGTTCTACGGCTTTGCACATCCTGATCGGATCTCGATCCCGGCTCCCGCTGGTGCTGACGCCGGTTCGATTTTCTAGGGGCGCTGCCCCCGCGCGGCGCAAGGGATCGCTGACGCTCGTCCGAGACGGTCTCCCCAACCTTCCGCGGCTTCGCCTTGTGCAGGCCGGGCGATCCCCCTCCGTCCCGGCCCGCCCTTGCACCTTGCTACCCCGGTCTCGCCGACGGGCAAGGTTGCAGCGCAGCGCTGCGCTTCAACCCAAGCCCAATAGGAGTAAGACCCATGAATACCTTGACCCTGAACCCGCAGCCTGTTTCCGCTGGCTTCCGCGTGGACGTGTCGCGGGGCGAGCGGATCGGCCGCGTTTCCTCGGAATGGTTTTCGCGTCCCGACGACGAGCGCTATCTGAACCTCACCGAGCTTTACGATACCGTGCGCCGCCGTGCCGAGCGCGCCCATGCCCGCACCGTGGAAAGCCGCGCCGTCCGCGTGGAGGCGAGCCGGGACAATGCGGAACGCCTATCGCTGATCGTGCCGGGTCGGGACGAACCGATTTCCCCGACGCATTGGAGTTTCGGGCAGTTGTGCAGCCTTGTCAGCGCGCCCGCATCCTACATGCGCCAGCTTCCAGCACCTCTTGCCGGGATCAACCTGCAGCATGGCTTGCTGTCGCATCGCGCCGAATTGGTGAAGACGCTTGAGGCCGACGATGGGCGAATAGAGCTTCGCGCTGTGACCGGCCCGGACTATGGCCGCATCTGGGATCATGAGCTTGTCGCCGCCGTGATGAAGATTGCTGGCAACGGAACGGGCGATACGCGGTGGAAGGTGCCGGGGGTGCTGGATTGGGCGACCATGACGCACAATCCCTTCGTGGATGTGACGAAGGACACGACGACGCTCTATGCCAGCGACCGCGACGTATTCCTATTTCTGGTTGACGACACTCACCCGATTGAGGCTGGGCGCCTGCTGAATGGAGAACCGGACCTGTATTTCCGGGGCTTCTATGCGTGGAATTCGGAAGTCGGATCGAAGACCCTCGGCATCGCCTCTTTCTATCTCCGCGCGGTTTGCCAGAATCGCAATTTGTGGGGCGTGGAAGGCTTCGAGGAAATCAGCATCCGGCATAGCAAGTTCGCCGCGCAGCGGTTCGCCCATGAGGCCGCGCCCGCGCTGACCAGCTTCGCCAATTCCAGCCCCGCGCCGTTCATCGCCGGAATCAAGGCGGCGCGGGAGCGGATCGTCGCCCGTACCGACGAAGATCGGGAAAGCTTCCTGCGCAAGCGGAGTTTCTCCAAGCCGGAGACAGCGAAGATCATCGAAACCGTGCTGGATGAGGAAGGCCGCAAGCCGGAAAGCATCTTCGATTTTGTGCAGGGCATCACAGCGCTGGCTCGCTCCAAGACCCATCAGGACACCCGGCTTGACCTTGAGGCAAAGGCCAAGAAGCTGATGGAGCGCGCCGCCTGATTTCTGTAGAGCCGTGCAGCCGTACAACCGGCTGCACGGCTTTCCGGTTTTGAGTATTTCCACATCATGCAATTTTCCGCCGATCCGGCGAGCGGATCGGCGGGTGCGACCGCGTCAGGATCGCGGCCGCCGCTCGCCGGGCTGCGCCCGGCTCGCGAATGCACGTATCTCACACCTAGACCTATAATGACCCGGCTGGCGCCTTCGGTGCCGAACGATGGATCAGATCAGCCGGATCAACATGGAGCGCTTCTGCAATCCGTCCGAGCACCGACACGCTGGCCGACACGTCGGCGCGTTCGATTGCACCAACATAACGGGCGCTCAATCCGGCGCTTTCGGCCAGCTCTTCCTGCGTTATTTTTTTCGCATGACGTATCCGACGCAGATTGATCGCCATGACCTCCTTGAGATCCATGGCGACAGAGGAGCCAGTATCGGAACTATCGTTCCAGGAACGATAGTTCCGATTCGTACAAGCCCATGATAGAGATAGCCCTCGCAGGCATGCGCCTTATGCCTGTCGACAGCATACGCGATGCGCCCGCCGCATCAGCATATCGCGTAGAATCGGCCAAAATATTGAGGTAAATCTTTGCTAAACGCATTCGTTAGATTTGGTGGGGGCCAAAGATGACTATGCCCGCCTTCCAGGACTGCCCGCCGCTGACCGAGCGCGTGAACGCTTATGACGAGCAGCATCTGGCGACCTATGTTCGGCTGCTGATGGCTGAGGAGGAGGGCGCCGATTGGCGCGAAGTGGTCTTGGTCCTCTTCGGGCTCGACCCGGCTCGCGAGCCCGACCGCGCCAAAATCGTCCATGATAGCCACCTAGCCCGCGCTCGCTGGATGACCGAGACGGGCTACCGCCATCTCATCGAACCGCGGATGCATTAGCGGTCCGGCGCGGGCCGGGCGTATCAAATCGATCCAACCTATCGCACGGGTCGCCGTCGCGCGCGATGCAACCTTAAGGTCTAGGCACAACCGGCGATTTCCGGATCGTGGGTGCTTTCCCCTGCCAGACGAGGGGACCAGCTCAGGGAGGCACCCATGCCTATATCCGACTGGCGGTCACAAGAGACGATCGAACAACTGAACCGTCTCGACCGTCCTGGCTTCGCCGCCGAACTACTTCGCCGCAATGCCGACTATCGCCGCGACCATGCACAAACACTGCGCATGATCGCCCGTGGCGGCATCGATCCGGACGAAGCCCGGTCGAACCTCGCCCGCAGATGGGGGTTGCGGTTTTGTCTACGATCCTGACGTTCCCGCCGCCCACGAGCCGGTCTTCTGGCTTCCCGAGCATTCTCCAGGCACGCTGATCCTCACGTCGGCCCCGCCCGGCTTTGATCCTGGCGTCGCCTTTGATCCCGCGGCCCTCGGCACGGTCTTGGCCGAACGCGAGGACGCCAGCGGCCGCGAGTTGATCATACGTGACACCACTGGCGACGTGCATATCTGGTTGCTGGATGAAGGCGCGGCTCGTCATCCGTCCGTGGTCCTGCCGCGCGACGGCGCCTTAAAGCTGCGCCTTGATCTCGCCTCGCGATTCCTGCGTCGCCTTCTCGGCCAGCGGGTTGGGCTGTTGCCGCCGAAGCTACGGCTCACCGACTTCCAAAGACATCGCTATATTCAGCTTCTGCGAGCCGCCGATCTTTACGAGGAAGGCGGCGAACCTCGCGACGTTGCCGCCCAAATCCTCAGGTCGCGGCAGGCCGAACTGCCGGCGATTGAATTCAAGGACTCGGCCGCCCGCAAACAAGCCGATCGTCTGATCAAGCAGTCGCTTGCACTGGTGAACCGCGGATATTTGAAGCTCTTGCGCGGCGGTTGACGCTCCCGGCATTTCCACGCGACGCGCCCCTTTACTGCTTTTCGCCACGCCTTTCCCTTCCAGCACCCGCCCACCCACGCCCGAACACGCCAAGGGGTGGACACGCATCCGCGAAAATCTTCGTCCACCCCCTGCGCTTGCTTTCTCCGCCACCGTGATCCCGACACGCCGCGCTTTCCCCAGCGGCGCCCTCGAAGGACACGGAGGCTACCATGCGCGACAGATTGGCGGAGATCGCAGCTCGCTATCTCAGAACCCATGAGGCGGCGCGTCTTCTCGGCATCTCGCCGCGCACGCTCGAAAAATATCGTTGCCATGGCAGCGGACCGATGTTCCGCAAGCTGGGCGGACGCGTCGTCTATGCCATCGACGATCTTGAGGCCTGGGCCGACCAGGCGGCGTGCCGCTCGACCTCCGATCCGCACTATGACGAGGCGCGCGCCGCCGGGCGTGGCGACGCGGCCAGCCGTGTCGCCACCGCCCATACGCATCGTTGAGGCGGCGCTTGCCCATGTCGCGTCGTCTCATCACCCCCAGCGAGCGCAGCAAGCTCGACCCGTTCGTCATCGCGACCGGCGATGCGTCCCCGCGCGATCAGCGCGATCTCATGGAACGGCCCTTCTTCTCGCTCGCCAAGGCCAAACGCACCACACCGATCCTCTATGAGGCCGGCGGCACGCGCGTCGAGGTCTTCGCTGTGCCCGAGCACGGCATGGCGACTATCTGGGACGCCGACGTGCTGATCTGGGCCGCGAGCCAGATCGTCGAAGCCGAAAACCTTGGGCTGAAGACATCCCGTTTCCTGCGCTTCACGCCTTACCAGCTCCTGATGGCGATCGGCCGACAAACCGGTGCGCGCGACTACAAGCTCTTGAAGGGCGCTCTCACGCGCCTGCAATCGACCGTCATCCGCACCACCATTCGGAACAGTGAGCATTGGCGCCGCCATCAATTTTCCTGGATCAACGAATGGGAGGAATGCACGACGCTCGACGGCCGCGTCGAGGGCATGGAGTTCGTGCTGCCCGACTGGTTCTACCGCGGCGTCATCGACCGCTCGCTGGTTCTGACCATCGACCGGGCTTATTTCCGGCTGACGGGCGGGATCGAGCGCTGGCTTTACCGCGTGGCCCGCAAGCACGCTGGTCGCCAGAAGCAGGGCTGGCTCTTCGACATCCCGCATCTGCACGAGAAGTCTGGCAGCCTGGTCCGCGTTTCAGATTTCGCGCTCCAGATCAGGCGCATCGTCGCCCATCAGCCGCTGCCTGGTTATCGCCTGAGCATCGAGCGCGACGGCCGGCGCGAGCTGCTGCGCATCCTGCCCGGCCCGTTATCCACAGGGGCTGTGGATAACCTTGTGGAAGCGCTCGGGACTTCGCACGCAAACGGTATCGGGATTTCGCACGCAGCCCTATCGGGACTTCGCACGCACGGACCGCAATTAACTCTTTGGCCTGAAACGGTGATTCCGGGCCTTAACTTAGAGTCTAACAGAGAATCTAACTCTTCTTTGTTGTTGGGCGATGTGGAAAACGTCTCCCGCAGGCGTCAGGACAAGCCCAACGCCGCATCCGACAACGATGCGTCCGATACGGCTTTCCGTAAATCCGACTTTACGGATGACAATACTTCCAGCGCGCCGCATCTGCCCTTTGGCCGAAAGCCGGGAGGGGCGAAGTGATCGTCGCGCTCCTCAACCAGAAGGGCGGCGTCGGTAAGACGACGCTGGCGCTGCACCTCGCCGGTGAATGGGCTCGGCAAGGTTACCGCGTCTCGCTGATCGACGCGGACCCGCAAGGCTCTGCGCTCGATTGGTCGCAGCAGCGCGCACGCGAGGGCCTGCCAAGGCGTTTCGGCGTCATCGGCCTGGCGCGAGACACACTGCACCGCGAGGCCCCGGAGTTGGCGCGCGATCTCGATCATGTCGTCATCGATGGGCCACCGCGCGTCGCCGGCCTGATGCGTTCGGCGCTGCTGGCCGCAGACCTCGTGTTGATCCCGGCCCAACCGTCGCCGTTCGACGGCTGGGCTTCCGCCGAGATGCTGTCGCTGCTTAGCGAAGCCCGCATCTACCGCCCGCAGCTTGTCGCCCGCTTCGTGTTGAATCGCTGCGCCGCGCGCACCGTCATCGCCCGCGAAACGGCCAAGACGCTCACCGATCACGATCCGCCGGTGCTCGGCGCCACCATCGGCCAGCGCGTCGTCTTCGCCGACGCCGCGCAATCCGGCCGCTTGGTTTCCGAGCTCGACAAGGACAGTCCCGCCGCCCGTGAGATTGCCGCGCTAAGCGCCGAGGTCGGGAGGCTCGCGCCATGAGCAAACGCGGTTTCGCCTCGCGTCCCACTGGCCCTGAAAGCTGGATCAAGGCGTCGGACAAACTGTCCGGGCTCGCAACCGATGCAGCGGCATTCAACGCCCGTTTGACCATCGACATCACGCCCGAACTACGCGGGCGCATCAAGATCGTGGCCTTCCGGCGCGGCGTCACCGTCGCCGACATGCTGCGCGATCTCTTCGCCCGCGAATTTCCCGCCGATCCTGGAGACCCGTCATGAACGACAACGAGCCGCACGCCACGCTGCGCGTCGTGCCACCAACGCATCGACGCACTTTGAACCTGACCCACGTCGAGCTGACGTGGATCGAGAAGAAGATCGAGTTCTGGCTGCGCTTCGGCCGCCGCGCCGAGGAGAAGATACTCGACCGCCGTCGCAGCGTCTCCAGCTTCGCACCTGGCGGCATCTTCGCCTTCGTTCGCTGGGCGTCGAACGACTTCGGCACGGTGATTTCGCGCATGGACATCGTGCGTGCTGTTGCATCGGGCGAGCGCTATCAGACGCTGCCTTTCGTGCGGCCCGGTGGAGAAATCCTGCTGCGGGTCGACGGCTGGCCCAAGGTCGAGCGGGTGCTTCAGTTCATCGACGCGATCGAGGCCCTCGACATCGATCCCGCCGATGCAGCGCCGGAATATTGGCGACACCTCCACAATCGTCTCGCTGTCGGCCATGAACCGCGCGCCTATACGCGCGAACAGCATGACGCGTGGCTGAAGCGCCGGAGGGTCGCGCTATGACCCGCTTCGGCTATGTCATGACGACCTATTTCGTCCTGCTTGGCATCGGCGGCCTGGCCTTCGTCCATCCGGCACCCCGGCTGATCTGGAACGCCACGGCCAGCACACCGACCGGGCTCTATGCGCTGCGCCCGGTCGGACAACTCCATGCGATGGAGCTGGTTGCGGTCAAGCCGCCGGAGCCGGTCGCGAGCTTCCTGGCGGACGGCGGTTTCCTACCCAGGGACGTGCCGCTGTTGAAGCACGTCATGGCGCTGCCCGGGCAGACCGTCTGCCTCACCGGCGACGCTGTCACGGTCGATGGCGTCGCTGTCGGCGACGCGCGCGACCGCGACCATCTCGGCCGCCCGCTGCCAAGCTGGAGCGGCTGTCACATGCTCGGACCAACCGAAATCTTCCTGATGAACCCGAGCGTGCCGGACAGCCTCGATGGCCGCTATTTCGGCCCGCTTCCCGCCAGCTCGATCGTCGCCCGCGCCATTCCGCTGCTCACCGATGAGGACGGCGACGGACGCTTCATCTGGCGCGCCCGGACGCGATGACGGACGCGACCTGCGGCGTGCCGAGCGCACGCTATCCCCATCCATCGCATCACATGAGGAGTTTTCGTCATGGCCCAGATCGGTCAATTCACACGCAGCAAGTCCGGTTATTCCGGCCGCATTCAGACGCTCTCGTTCGACGCCGAGTTGGTGCTCGTCCCGGCCGAGCACAGTGACGCCGAGAACGCGCCGGACTATCGCATCCATCTCGGTGACGGTGACGGACCGGAGATCGGAGCTGCCTGGAAACGCACCGGCGAGAAGGCCGGCGAGTACGTCTCGCTTCAGCTTGACGATCCGGCGCTGACGCAGCCGATCCGCGCCAACCTGTTCCAGTCGGGCGACGATAAATCCACATGGGTGTTGAATTGGAACCGGCCGCCCAAGCGCGGCGAGCGGGACTGACGCGATGCGGGGTCCCGTCACGCGTGCCGGCGATAAGGCGTACAAAAGCTCCATCCCTTTGTTCGCGGGAAAGCCGTCTCATCCCTTCGTCCCGCTCGGGCGTCAGTCGGCCGTCGCGCACAGCGGCGGTCAAGGGCGGCCGCAGGCCGGCGCACCGCGCGCACCCTTGACGGGCGCGAGCACGATGGCGCGCTCGCGTCCTGGGCGAGACTTAGCGGGCTCCCGTTTCGTCCCTCTTCTGCTCGCTGGCCTGCTCGCGATCGGCACGCCGTCGCTAGCGATGTCTGCACAGGCGGGGTCGGCGCAACGTCAGCCAGTGAGCGATCCCTATGACGCTCACGTTGCGGACGCCGCGCGGCGCTTCGGCATTCCGGCGACATGGATTCGCGCCGTCATGCGGATCGAAAGCCGCGGCGATCGGCGCGCGGTTTCACCCAAAGGCGCACTCGGCCTGATGCAACTCATGCCCGAGACCTGGGCGAATCTGCGCGCCCGCTATGGCCTCGGCCGCGATCCCTTCGACCCGCACGACAACATCCTCGCGGGCGCTGCCTTCTTGCGCGAGTTGCACGACCGCTACGGTTCGCCGGGCTTTCTCGCAGCCTACAATGCAGGTCCCGGCCGCTACGAGGATTACCGCGACCGGCATCGTCCGCTGCCGGCAGAGACCACCGCCTATGTTGCGGCCATCGTCCCTTTTGTCGATGCCGAGAGGACGACCGGACCACTCCTCTTGGCATCCTCCGAACCATCTTCCTGGACCCAGGCGCCGCTCTTCGTCGTGCGCGCTGACAGCCCGCCAACTACTACGCTTGCTGCATCCGCTCGACCGGTACGTGACACGCCGGTTGCCGTTCCAGTGCGCGATCTCTCCGCCATCGCGCCGCAATCGGACGGGCTGTTCGTCGCGCTCTCGACCTCGGGGCCATCGAAATGACGGATCGTCTTCGGTGCCGCCAAACGGCCGATTGCTGTGCTGCTCTCGGCATCGATCCTGCCGAAGCCTGGACCGTCGTCTCGCAATGGCGGCTCACCGATGGGTCTCCGCGCGGATTCGTGCTCAGGCGTATTTCAGCGTGGATCAGCGAACAAGAGATAGCGGACAGGGGAGAGGAGCAGGCACCGACCGAAGGAGGGCCAGATAAAAGGCCGCAAGGTGCGGCTCGGTTGGGCGGTTGTTTTTCTTGGTTTTTTTCTCCGTTCCGGCAATGTGCGCTCTTCCGGCGCAATGTGCGCGTCCGCTTCAAGTCTTTGTTCGCCATGCGATTTGTGAACATTGCCGGAGGCGGCAATGGCGCGTGACGACGATTTCCAGGCCCGACCTGGCCGCATCCGCTCCTCGCGTGCGCAGCGCGCCAAACCATTCGTCGCCCAGGCGCTCGCCGCCGCCCAGCGGGCCGGCGGCGGCATCTCGCGACAGGGCATGCTCAGAGGCGGGACGCGCTCGACGTTCGGGCGCGGCCGCGTCGCCAGCGTGCAGGCCAACCGCCTGCTGACCGGCCGCTCGCGACTGGTAACGATCAAGGTCCGCGTCGTCCGGCACATGGCGCGCTCGGCGCCGCTTGCCACCCATCTCGGCTATCTCCGCCGCGAGGGCGTCACAAGGGACGGCGAGAAGGCCCGTCTGTTCGGTCCGGCGACCGAGGAGGTCGACCCCAAAGAGTTCGCCGAAAGATGCCAGGACGACCGGCATCATTTCCGCTTCATCGTCTCGCCCGAGGATGCCGCCGAACTCACCGATCTCAAGGGTTACACCCGTGAGCTCGCCGGGCAGATGGAGAAGGACCTCGGGACGAAACTCGACTGGGCGGCCGTCGATCACTGGAATACCCAGCACCCGCATGTCCACCTCATCGTCCGCGGCGTCACAGAGGACGGCGAGGACCTCGTCATCTCCCGCGACTACATCAAGGAGGGCATGCGTGCCCGCGCCCAGGATCTGGTCACGCAGGAATTGGGGCCACGCAACGATCTCGATATTCGCCGCGCCCTCGAACGCCAGGTCGAGCAGGAGCGCTGGACCCAGCTCGATCGTCAGCTCGTCCGCGACGCCGACCGTCACGGCGTCATCGATCTGGCGCCCGGTGTCGATCGGCAGCCAGATGAATTCCACACGCTGAAAGTCGGGCGGCTGCGCCGGCTGGAGTCACTCGGTCTCGCGCATCAACTCGGGCCTGGCCAATGGGCGATGGACGAGGCCGCGGAGACGACGCTGCGCGAACTCGGTGAACGCGGCGACATCATCAAGCGCATGCACCGCGCCTTGACCGAACGCGGCATCGAGCGCGGCGCGGCCAGCTACGTGCTTGCTGGCGAGAGCCTCGACGACCCCGTCATTGGTCGGCTGGTCGATCGCGGCCTCAACGATGAACTGAAGGGCACGGCCTATGCCGTGGTCGACGGTGTCGACGGCCGCACCCATCATATAAACTTGCCCGATCTCGAGGCCGCCGCCGACAGCGCGATGGGTTCGATCGTCGAGTTGCGCAAATTCGACGACGCACAGGGGCGCCGGCGTGTCGCGCTCGCCGTCCGGTCCGATCTCGACATCTCCGCCCAGATCACAGCGACGGGCGCCACCTGGCTCGACCGGCAGGCAATCGCACGGGAACCGGCAGCGCTCGGCCAGAGCGGTTTCGGCGCCGAGGTACGCGACGCGCTGGATCGACGCGGAGAAGAACTCGTTCGTCAGGGTCTCGCCGAGCGGCATCCCCGTGGCGTCACCTTCGCGCGTAATCTCATTTCGACGTTGCGCGATCGGGAGGTGGCGGCACTCTGCGAGAAGCTTGCGGCCGAGACCGGGCGTCCGTTCAACCCATCCGCCTCCGGCGAGTATGTCGCCGGCACCTACCAGCGACGCATGACGCTCGCGTCCGGCCGCTTCGCCATGATCGACGACGGGATGGGCTTCCAGCTCGTGCCCTGGTCTCCCTCGCTCGAAAAACAGCTCGGCCGTCATGTCTCCGGCGTCGCTCGCGACGACGGCGGCATCGACTGGAGCTTTGGCCGCAAACGCGGGGTCGGCTTGTGACCCGCCCCGATCCTTCACGCCTATCCCGAAAGGACCCTGTCATGTCCGCCACCAAAATCCTCTGGGGTCAGGTCATCACCGTCTTCCTGATCGTGCTCATGACCATGTGGGCTGCGACCGAATGGACGGCTTGGCGTCTTGGCTTCCAGCCCGAGCTTGGGCATCCCTGGTTCGAGATCTTCCATTTTCCGATCTATCTGCCGCCGGCTTTCTTTGCCTGGTGGTACGGCTACGACGCCTATGCCCCGGATATTTTCATCGAAGGCAGTTACATCGCCGCCTCCGGCGGCCTGATCTCCGTCGTCGTCGCGATCGGCATGTCGGTCTGGCGGGCGCGCGAGGCGAAGAATGTCGAGACTTACGGGTCGGCGCGCTGGGCACAGCCGCAGGAGGTCAAGGCTGCCGGTCTGCTCGGCCCCGATGGCGTGGTGGTCGGCCGGCTCGAACGCGACTATCTGCGCCATGACGGCCCGGAGCATGTATTGTGTTTCGCCCCGACCCGTTCGGGCAAAGGTGTCGGGTTGGTCGTACCGTCGCTGCTGACCTGGCCGGGTTCGGCGATCGTGCATGACATCAAGGGCGAAAATTGGACGCTCACCGCCGGCTTCCGTGCGCGGCACGGCCGCGTGCTGCTGTTCGATCCGACCAACACGAAATCATCCGCCTACAATCCGCTGCTCGAAGTCCGCCGCGGCGAATGGGAGGTTCGCGACGTCCAGAACATCGCCGACATTCTGGTCGATCCCGAAGGAAGTTTGGACAAGCGGAATCATTGGGAAAAGACCAGTCACGCGCTGCTGGTCGGTGCCATCCTCCATGTTCTCTATGCCGAGGCGGACAAGACGCTCGCCGGCGTCGCCGCTTTCCTCTCCGATCCGAAGCGGCCGATCGAATCCACGCTGGCCGCCATGATGAAGACGGCGCATTTGGGCGAGGCTGGCGTTCATCCCGTCGTTGCGTCGGCCGCGCGCGAACTGCTGAACAAATCCGACAACGAGCGGTCTGGCGTGCTCTCCACCGCCATGTCGTTTCTCGGCCTCTATCGTGATCCAGTCGTGGCGGAAGTCACCCGACGATGCGACTGGCGCATCGGCGATATCGTTGGCGGCAAGCAGCCGGCGACGCTCTACCTCGTGGTGCCGCCCTCCGACATCAATCGGACCAAGCCGCTCATCCGGCTGATCCTCAACCAGATCGGCCGGCGCCTCACCGAGGATCTGCAGGCGAGGGGCGGGCGCCATCGGCTGCTCCTGATGCTGGACGAATTTCCGGCGCTCGGGAGATTGGACTTCTTCGAGAGCGCACTCGCCTTCATGGCCGGCTATGGGCTGAAGGCCTTCCTGATCGCCCAGTCCCTGAACCAGATCGAGAAGGCCTATGGCCCGAACAACTCGATCCTCGACAACTGCCATGTGCGCGTCAGTTTCGCGACCAATGATGAGCGCACCGCCAAGCGCGTGTCCGATGCGCTCGGCACCGCGACGGAGATGAAGGCGATGAAGAACTATGCCGGGCACCGGCTCTCTCCCTGGCTCGGCCATCTCATGGTCTCGCGCTCAGAGACTGCCCGGCCGCTGCTCACCCCCGGCGAGATCATGCAGCTCCCGCCCGCGGACGAAATCGTCATGGTCGCGGGCACGCCGCCGATCCGGGCGAAGAAGGCGCGCTATTATGAGGATGAGCGGTTCCAGGAACGGGTGTTGCAGCCGCCGGCGCTGATCAGGCCCACGACCGCGCGGCCGGACGACTGGAGCGCCCGGCCGATTCCAGCGAGTCCCCAGATCGCCGAACTGTCCCCGGCAGAACAGGCGGAGGATGAAGATCCAACCGACTCCGAGCGGCGCCGGCAGCCGGAACTGAGCCGGGCGAAGCCGATCGAAAAGAAGGAGCCGATCGGCAATGAATTCGCACCCGATCCTGGCGATGACGCGGACGACGACGCTGTTCGCAACAACCGTATGAACCGCCTCATGCAGGGCGTCGCGCGGCAGGTCTCGCTCGACCCCGGCGACGATATGGAGCTGTGAGGCGACGATGAGCACGTCGAAGAAAAAATCGGCCGTCTCGGTTTATCTCGATCCTGATGTCATGAAGCGGCTGTCCGCCTATGCGGCCCGGCGCGAGCAATCGATGTCGCTGATCGCGGAAGCCGCCATCGCCTCCTTCCTGTCGCCTGATGCCGATGAGCGGCGCGAGGCTGCCATCGCCAAGCGGCTCGACCAGCAGGACCGGCGTCTGGCGCGCCTCGAACGCGATGTCGGCATCGCCGTCGAGACCCTGGCGCTGTTTATCCGCTTCTGGCTCACCACCACGCCGCCGCTGCCTGAGCCCGCTGCCCAGGCTGCGCGAGCCAAGGCCGGAGCGCGGTACGACAATTTCGTCGCGGCGCTTGGCCGTCGGCTCAGTGAAGGGCCGAAGCTCCGGCAGGAGATTCCAGAGGACGTGTCCGAGGGGACGACTCGCTCTGCCGACGAAAGTTAATCTTCGAACAGACTGCGAAAATAACCAACAGACGATGGCGAGCGCCGACATCAATTTCGCACCCAGCAAGTCTTTTTTCTCTGCTCTACGCTCGCCCCCTACGACACCTAAAACCTTGTTGATCTGCCCTATTTATTGCCTTTTCTAATCATCCCTGTCGCCAATTGCATGCTGCGATTGGCCGTTGACGGGGACGATCGTGGCGGTTGCTCCACTCCATTCCGAAGCCTTTTCCCGCGGAGCGCGCATGTTGCGCACCGCGCTCGGTCCGGCGATCGCGACCTTCCTCGAAGACCCCTCGATCGTCGAAGTGATGCTCAATCCCGACGGTCGGTTATGGATCGACCGGCTGTCCGGCGGTCTGGAAGATAGCGGTCGCGTCATGTCCGCCGCTGACGGCGAGCGGATCGTGCGTCTGGTCGCCCATCATGTCGGCGCCGAGGTCCATGCCGGCGCGCCGCGTGTCTCGGCCGAGCTGCCCGAGACCGGCGAACGCTTCGAGGGGCTGTTGCCGCCGGTGGTCGCGGCGCCGGCCTTTGCGATCCGCAAGCCTGCCGTCGCGGTGTTCACGCTCGACGACTATGTCGCCGCCGGCATCATGACCGCCGGCCAAGCGGCCGTGCTGCGGGGCGCCGTCGCCGCGCGCAAAAACATCCTGGTTGCCGGCGGCACGTCGACGGGCAAGACGACACTGACCAACGCGCTGCTCGCCGAGATCGCCAGCACCACTGACCGCGTTGTGCTGATCGAGGATACGCGCGAGCTGCAATGCAAGGCGCCGAACCTGGTCGCGCTGCGCACCAAGGACGGCGTCGCCTCGCTGTCCGATCTCGTTCGCTCGTCGCTGCGCCTCCGTCCTGATCGCATTCCGATCGGCGAGGTGCGCGGGCCGGAAGCGCTCGATCTTCTCAAGGCCTGGGGCACCGGCCATCCCGGCGGCATCGGCACCATCCATGCCGGGACCGCGCTCGGGGCCATCCGTCGCCTCGAGCAGCTTATCCAGGAGGCGGTCATCACCGTCCCACGCGCGCTGATCGCCGAGACCATCGATTGCATCGCTGTGCTCTCCGGTCGCGGTTCGGAGCGGCGTCTTGCCGAACTCGCCCTTGTCACCGGCCTTGATCCCGCAACCGGCGACTACCGCGTCATCCCGGCCGCGGCGGGCGGCGAGACCATCCCTCAAGGAGATAGACCATGATCCGGTTCACGCTGCGCATCCGTCGCCATATCGCGACGCTTTCCACCATCACCTTCGTCAGCCTGGCGCTGGCTCCTGCGGCTTACGCCTCGGGCTCTTCGATGCCTTGGGAGACGCCGCTCAACACCATCCTGGAATCGGTGCAGGGGCCGGTCGCCAAGATTATCTCGGTGATCATCATCACCGTGACCGGCCTGTCGCTCGCCTTCGGCGATACGTCGGGCGGCTTCCGCCGCCTGATCCAGATCGTCTTCGGCCTCTCGATCGCGTTCGCAGCATCGAGTTTCTTCCTGTCCTTCTTCAGCTTTTCGGGCGGGGCGCTGGTCTGATGGCGGGGATCATCGATCCAGATGTCCCGGGCTTTTTCGCGCCGGTCCATCGGGCGCTGACCGACCCGATCCTGATGGGCGGTGCGCCGCGGGCGGTCGCAATCGCCAATGGAACGCTTGCCGCCGCCATCGCGCTTGGCCTGCGCCTTTGGATTCCCGGCGCGCTGATCTGGGCGGTGGGACATGCCGCCGCCGTCTGGGCGGCGAAGCGCGACCCGCAGTTCGTTGACGTCGTGCGCAGGCATCTGCGCTACCCGTCCTATTTCGGCGCGTGAGGCTCCCATGCTGAACCTCACCGAATATCGCAACCGTCCCACCGGCCTTGCCGACTTCTTGCCCTGGGCCGCCTTGGTCGCCGAGGGCGTCGTTCTTAATAAGGACGGCAGCTTCCAGCGCACCGCACGGTTTCGTGGCCCGGACCTCGACAGCGCTACACCGGCCGAGCTGGTCGGCGTCACCGCGCGGCTCAACAATGCACTGCGCCGCCTCGGTTCGGGATGGGCGATCTTCGTCGAGGCGCAGCGCGTCGCGGCCCAGACCTATCCCCATAGCAGCTTCCCGGATGCGGCGTCGGCGCTGGTCGATCTTGAACGACAGGATGCCTTCGAAGAAGCCGGGACGCATTTCGAGAGCCGCTATTTCCTCACCTTCGTCTGGCTGCCGCCGGCCGAGGACGCCTCGCGCATCGAAGGCTGGCTCTATGAGGGCCGTGCCCAGACCGGCGTTGATCCGTGGGAGCTGCTGCGCGGCTTTGTCGATCGCACCGATCGGGTGTTGCAACTGGTCGAAGGCTTCATGCCCGAGGTCGCCTGGCTCGAAGATGGCGAGACGCTGACCTATCTCCATTCCACAGTTTCGACGCCCCAGCAGCGTGTCCGCGTTCCCGAAACTCCGATGCATCTCGACGCGCTGCTCGTCGACGAGCCCCTAACCGGCGGGCTGGAGCCGCGGTTGGGCCGGGCCCATCTGCGCACGCTCACCGTCGTCGGTTTTCCGACGACGACCCATCCCGGCATTCTCGACGAGCTGAACCGGCTTGCCTTTCGCTATCGCTGGTCGACCCGCGCCATCCTGCTCGACAAGACCGAGGCGGTGAAGCTGCTCACCAAGATCCGGCGCCAGTGGTTTGCCAAGCGCAAGTCGATCGGCGCCATCGTCAAGGAAGTGATGACCAACGAGGCTTCGACCTTGGTCGACAGCGATGCCGCCAACAAGGCGCTCGACGCCGATTTGGCGTTGCAGGAATTGGGCTCGGACGACGTTGGGCAAGCTTACGTCACGGCCACTGTCACGGTCTGGGACGACGATGCCGGGGTCGCGGCGGAGAAGCTGCGCTTGGTCGAGAAGGTGATCCAGGGCCGCGATTTCACGTGCATGCCGGAAGGGGTAAACGCCCTTGAAGCGTGGCTCGGCTCGTTGCCTGGGCATGCTTATGCCAACGTCCGTCAACCGCCGGTCTCGACACTCAATCTCGCCCATATGATCCCGCTCTCGGCAGTCTGGGCCGGTCCGGCGCGCGACGAGCATTTCAAGGCGCCACCACTCTTCTTCGGCAAGACCGAAGGGAGCACACCATTCCGATTCAGCCTGCACGTCGGCGATGTCGGCCACACGCTGGTCGTCGGCCCGACCGGCGCCGGCAAGTCGGTGCTGCTCTCGCTGATGGCGATGCAGTTCCGGCGCTACCAGGGCAGCCAGATATTCGCTTTCGATTTCGGCGGCTCGATCCGCACCGCGGCGCTCGCCATGGGCGGCGACTGGCATGATCTCGGCGGGAGCCTCTCGGCCGGATCGGAGGACAGCGTTTTCCTCCAGCCGCTGGCGCGCATCGATGACGCGGCCGAGCGCGCCTGGGCCGCCGAATGGGTGGCGGCGATCCTTTCCAAGGAAGGCGTCACGATCGATCCGACCGTCAAGGAGCATATCTGGTCGGCGCTGACCTCACTCGCCTCGTCGCCCGTTCAGGAACGGACGATCACCGGACTCGCGGTTCTTCTGCAATCCACCGCGCTGAAGCAGGCACTGCAACCCTATTGCGTCGGCGGTTCCTTCGGCCGGCTGCTTGACGCCGAGGCCGAGCATTTGGGCTCCGCGTCCGTCCAGGCCTTCGAGACCGAGGGGCTGATCGGCGCTGGGGCGGCGCCCGCCGTGCTCACCTACCTGTTCCACCGCATCGAAGGCCGGCTCGACGGCCGCCCGACCTTGCTGATCATCGATGAGGGGTGGCTCGTCCTCGACGATCCGGCATTCGCGCAGCAGCTTCGAGAGTGGTTGAAGACGTTGCGTAAGAAGAACGCCTCCGTCGTCTTCGCCACGCAATCGCTCTCCGACATCGATGGCAGCAGCATCGCGGCGGCGATTGTCGAGAGCTGCCCGACACGGGTGTTCCTGCCGAACGAGCGGGCCATCGAGCCCCAAATCACCGCCATCTATCGTCGCTTCGGCTTGAACGACCGCCAGATCGAGATCGTCGCGCGGGCTACACCCAAGCGCGATTATTACTGCCAGTCGCGGCGCGGCAACCGCCTGTTCGAGCTGGGGCTCGGCCCGGTCGCGCTCGCCTTCTGTGCCGCTTCTTCAAAGACCGATCACGCCGCCATTGAGCGTGTGCTCGCCGAACATGGCCGCGACGCCTTCACGTCCGCCTGGCTCGTCGACCACGAGTTGCTCTGGGCGGCCGACCTCATTCCCGACCTCACCAATCTGGAGACACCGTCATGATCAAGCTCCGCCATCTCGCGGCGGCGAGCACCGTCGCACTGACGCTTGCGATCGCTGTTCCACCGGCCTCCGCACAGTGGATCGTCTACGACCCGACCAACTTCAGCCAAAACGTGCTCACCGCCGCGCGCGAGCTGCAACAGATCAATAATCAAATCCAGATGTTGACCAATCAGGCGACGTCGCTGGTCAACCAGGCGCGCAACCTTGCCAACCTGCCGATGTCGACACTGACCCAGCTTCAGTCGTCGATCGCCCAGACGCAATCGTTGCTCAGCCAGGCGCAGAACGTCGCCTTCAACGTCCAGCGGATTCAGGCAGCCTATTCGAGTACCTATGGCGCCGCACCGACGTCGGGATCGAACGCGTCGCTGTTCGCGCTGGCGCAGACGCGCTGGCAGAACTCCGTGGGGGCGTTCGAGGATAGCCTGAAGGTGCAGGCCGGCGTTGTCGGCAATATCGGCACCAACAATTCCGCCATGTCGTCGCTGGTGACGGCGAGCCAGTCGGCGACCGGTGCGCTACAAGCCGCCCAGGCTGGCAACCAGCTCCTGGCACTACAATCGCAGCAACTCTCCGACCTTGTGGCTGTACTCGCCGCCAAGGGGCGGGCGGATGCGTTGCAACAGGCGCGCGATGCCGCAACAGAATCGCAGGGCCAGCAGCAATACAAGATCTTCTCGACGCGCTCCGGCTATCAGCCCGGCAACGTCACCATGTTCCACGGCAATTGAGGCTTGGGACGATGGGGCGGTCCGACATCTTCCGTGCATTGGCGATCGTCGCCTTGATCAGTGTCTTCATCGCGACACTCGCGGCGATCAACCGGCGGCCCGCGCCGTCGGCCATACCGGACGCTCTACCCGCCTCCGCTCCCGATGATCTCTCGGTCGAGCTGCGCCGGTGCAGCGCGCTCGGCCAACAGGATGCCGAAGATCCGCATTGCCAGGCGGTCTGGGAGGAGAACCGCCGTCGCTTCTTCGGCAGGCCGGCGCGGACGTTGCCGCCAATAGCCGCGCCGGCCAACCCCGCTGCGACGAACTCGGTAGGGGGAGACGGGCGATGAACAATGTTGGCGTCATCGACACCTTCCTTAACACCTTCACGACCTACATCGATTCCGGTTTCGGCCTGATCAAGGGCGATGTCACCTATCTTTCCTCGACCCTGATTGTTATCGACATCACCTTGGCCGGCCTGTTTTGGGCCTGGGGCGCCGATGAGGATGTCATCCAGCGCCTGGTGAAGAAGACGCTCTATATCGGTTTCTTCGCTTTCATCATCACCAACTTCAACAACCTCTCCTCCATCGTCTTCAACAGCTTCGCTGGTCTCGGCCTGAAAGCCGGCGGCTCCTCGATCTCGACGGCTGATTTCTTGCGGCCCGGTCGACTCGCCCAGGTCGGGCTCGATGCCGGCCAGCCGCTCCTCGATGCGGCGAACCAGATGGTCGGGCCTGTCGCCATCTTCACAAACGCCATTCAGATCGCGGTGTTGATGGTGTCATGGATTCTGGTGTTGATCGCCTTCTTCATTCTCGCGGTCCAGCTCTTCGTCACGTTGATTGAGTTCAAGCTGACGACGCTCGCCGGCTTCATCCTTATTCCCTTCGCGCTCTTCAACAAGACGGCGTTCCTGGCCGAGAAGGTGCTCGGCAACATCGTCGCGTCGGGCATCAAGGTGATGGTGCTCGCCGTCATCGTCGGCATCGGTACGGGGCTCTTCTCGCAGTTCACGCAGACCTACACCGGTGGCCAGCCGACCATCGAGCAGGCGCTGTCCGTGGTGCTCGCCGCACTCGCCATGCTTGGCCTCGGTATCTTCGGCCCCGGTATTGCAACAGGTCTCGTCTCGGGCGCTCCACAACTCGGTGCGGGCGCCGCTGCCGGCACCGGCCTCGCGGTTGCCGGGGTCGCCATGGCCGGCACCGCCGGCGCTGGAATGGCAGCCAGGGGCGGAGCCGCGGCTCTGTCCGGCGGGGCCGTAGCCGCCCGCGGAGCGTCCTTTGGCGCCGGTGCGGCGTCCTCCGCCTACAGCCTCGGCTCGGCCGGACAATCGGGCACGGCCGGCGTTGCTTCTGGGCTTGGCGGTGTCGGCCGCGCCGCTGGCGGGGCGGCGACAGCGCCGTTCAAACGTGCTGCCGCGCGCGCGGCCAGCAGCCTGAGGGAAAGCTATCAATCGGGCGCACAAGCTTCCGGCGGCGATGCGGGCGCTTCGACCACATCCGATACGAGTCCTGCTGGCAACGCCAATCCGTCGTCCCCGCCGGCCTGGGCGCAGCGCATGAAGCGCGGCGCTTCAACCGCCGCCGACGCCATCAAATCGGGCGACGCCCGTGGCGGCGGCCATTCCGTCAATCTGTCCGAAGGGGAGTAGCCTATGTTCCGCCGACCCACGGTGCGCTATGGGCGCACCCCGGAGCCCGAAACACCTTATCAAAAAGCCGCTCAAGCCTGGGATGAGCGCATCGGCTCGGCCCGTGTCCAGGCGAAGAATTGGCGGCTGATGGCGTTCGGTTCGCTCGCGCTGTCGATGGGGCTCGCCGGTGGTCTCCTCTGGCAATCGACGCACGGCACGGTGGTCCCGTGGGTGGTGCAGGTCGACAAGCTGGGTGAGGCGCAGGCAACCGCCCCCGCGACGGCCGACTACGCGCCCTCCGATCCGCAGGTCGCCTGGTATCTCGCCCACTTCATCGAAATGGTCCGCTCGCTACCGGCCGATCCTATCATCGTCAGGCAGAACTGGCTGCAAGCCTACGACTTCACGACGACGGCGGGAGCGGCGGCGCTGAACGACTATGCGCGCGCCAACGATCCGTTCGGCAAGCTCGGCAAGCAGCAGATCGCCCTCGACGTTTCCAGCGTCATCCGCGCCTCACCGGATTCGTTCCGCGTCGCCTGGGTCGAGCGGCGATATCAGGATGGCGCGCTCGCCGACACCACCCGCTGGACCGCCATTCTCACCGTCGCGATCCAGCAGCCCACCGATGCCGACCGGCTGCGCAAGAACCCGCTTGGCATCTACGTCAACGCCATCAATTGGTCGAAGGAGTTGGGACAATGACCCCGCCGATTTCTTTCGAAGCCGGCGGTCCGGCTTCACGCACTCTCGTAAACCAGCGGTTCCGCAAAGGCGGACATGCGTTTTTCCGTAAAGGAGGATTAGCGGTTCTACTGATGTCCGTCACCGCACTCGGCGGCTGCGCCCATAATTTCATTCCACCCGACATCAACTATGACAACGTCGAGCCGGCGACGCTTACCGTCGATCCGCCTGCACCGGTCAAAATCGTCGAGCTGCCGAAACCGCTGCCACTACCCGGCCAGTTGAAGCCGCTTCCGAGTGGAAAACCGTCGCCGGAGGTTGCCGATCCGCATGTCCGCGTCGACCAGGCCAATGCCGCCGCCCGCATCCAGCCGGTGCGTGCCGGCTTCATCAACGCCGTGCAGGTCTATCCCTTCTCCGGCGGCGCGCTCTATCAGGTCTATACGGCGCCGGGCGAGATCACCGACGTCGCCCTGCAAGAAGGCGAACTGCTTGTCGGCTCCGGTCCTGTCGCCGCAGGCGACACCGTGCGCTGGATCATCGGCGATACCGAGAGCGGAGCAGGGGCGACGAAAAAGATCCACATCCTGGTCAAGCCAACCCGGGCGGATCTGGTAACGAACCTGATCATCAACACCGATCGCCGCACCTATCTTCTCGAGCTGCGCTCCACCGAGAAGACCTACATGGCCTCGGTCTCCTGGCAATATCCAGAAGATCAACTTATTGCGTTGCGTCGGCAGAACCAGGAAGCGCAAGCAGCGGCCCCGATCGCCGCCGGCGTCGATCTCGCCGCGATCAATTTCCGCTATGCGATCCAAGGCGACAATCCGGCCTGGCGGCCGCTGCGTGCGTTCGACGACGGATCGAAAGTCTACATCGAGTTCCCGTCCGGCATCCGTCAGGGCGAGATGCCGCCACTGTTCGTCATCGGTCCCGCCGGTGGCTCCGAGCTGGTGAATTACCGCGTCAATCGCAACTACTACATCGTCGATCGCCTGTTTGGGGGCGCAGAGCTGCGCCTTGGCGACAAGGACAGCGAGCGCCGCGTTCGTATCGTCCGCACCGATGGAAGGCCGCGGTCATGACCGAAGAGCCGAACCAGGAAAAGTGCGAGGCGCCCACGCCCGTCGTGCCGCCGAACCTGCGGCTACGGGGCGAGAAGCCGCGCGTGACTCGCCTGTCGCGCCGGGTTCTGATCGTCCTGGCTGGGGTCTCCGCGCTCGCCATTGCGGGCGCTCTCGACTATGCGCTCCAGACCCGGAATAAGGGCGGGGCAGGGCAAGAATTGCTCAGCACTCAGAACCGTCCCTCGGCCGACGGTCTTGCTGGCCTGCCGAAGGACTATACCGGCTTGCCGCGCCAGGCGCCGCCATTGGGGCCGCCGCTGCCCGGCGATCTCGGCCGGCCGATCCTCAACGCCGGAGCGGCACCCAACACCGTCGTGCCGGCGACGACGCCCGATCCCGAAGTCCAGCGTCTGGCGCAGGAGAAGGAAGCCGCGCGTGTCAGCCGGCTGTTCGCCCAGACCAGCCAACAGCCCCAGGGCGTTGCACCTGTCGTGCAGCCCGTCGCAGCGGGAACGGATGTCGCCGCAAATCCCACACCCCCTGTTGACGCCGGGTCGGCGCAGAACATGCAGGATCGGAAAAGCGCGTTTCTCAATGTGGCGACGGACAAGCGAACGGTGAGTCCGAATCGGCTCCAGGCCAAGGCCTCGCCCTATGTGGTGCAAGCGGGCACCGTCATCCCAGCCGCCCTCATCACCGGCATTCGTTCCGACCTTCCGGGCCAGATCACCGCTCAGGTGACGGAGGCGGTCTATGATTCGCCGACCGGTCGATATTTGCTCATTCCGCAGGGCGCGAAGCTGATCGGCCAATACGACAGCTCGGTCGCCTTCGGTCAGAGCCGCATCCTTCTCGTCTGGACGCGCATCATCATGCCGGACGGCACGTCGATCGTGCTGGAACGACAGCCGGGCGCCGATACCCAAGGCTATGCGGGGCTCGAAGACGAGGTCGATAACCATTGGGGCATGCTGTTCAAGGCCGCCGTCCTCTCGACCCTCCTCAGCGTCGGCGCGGAGGCCGGCACAAGCCAGAACGAGAACAATCTCGTGCAAGCGATCCGCTCCGGCGCGTCCAACAGCATCAGCCAGACCGGCCAACAGATCGTCCAACGCGAGCTCAACATCCAGCCGACTCTCACCATTCGGCCGGGATTTCCGGTTCGCGTCGTCGTGACGCGCGATCTGGTGTTGGCGTCCTACGGCCACGGAGGGAATCCATGACTAAGCTCAAGCTTGGGTCGCTGGCAGACGACAAGCCGGTCAAAATCAGCGTCGAACTACCGGCCGCCGTGCATCGCGATCTGGTCGCTTACGCGGAAGTGCTGGGACGAACCAGTGGCCAGAGCGCGCCAGATCCTGCCAAGCTGATCGTGCCGATGGTCGAGCGATTCATGGCTACCGATCGGGCCTTCGGGAAGGCGCGCCGAGCAGGCGGCGCTCACCCCGTAGGACCGGAGAGGTCCGGATAGCGCTCGCGCAAGAGATTGAGGAACGGCTGCAGGGCCGGGTTGCTGTTGGTTTCGCGCCAGTAAGCCGCAAAATTAAATCGAGTCGGCCCGTCGTGGTCGTGGACCTCCCGGTAAGCCACCCCTTCGTACCGTGCGCCGGTCGCACCTTCCAGAATTGGGCAGATACCAAAACCGGCCCCAACCAACCCCATTAATCGATCGACGCTGACATCCTGATGCAGGAAACGTTGTGCGCCGAGTGGATCCAGTTTGATCGCGAGCAACCTCTGCATCTCAGGTCCCGCGCCGCGTTGCTGTACGAGGAGCGGCTCGCCGGCGATGTCGGCCCACTGAAGCACCGTCTTCTTGGTCAACGGGTGCCTCTCTGGCAACGCCGCAACGACCCGTTCACTCCATAGCGGGAGTTTGTGGCCATCCCAGCCGGGGTAAGATATGGTCATGATCGCCACATCAACACTGCTCGTGATCATGTCGCACAGCAGCCGATCATGCGCGCCGTCAACTGTATGCACACCGACTCCAGGGAAGCGGCGGCGATATTCCGCCAACGTCGCTCTTAGATTGCCTGTCGCAAGCGAGACGTAAACACCTATGGTAAGCCGGCCCGCCTGACCGTTCGACATCGCCTTTAGCCTGGAAAACGCGGCATCGGTTTCCTCGACAATGCGCCGAGCGATGTCCAGAAATTCCCGGCCAATGAGCGTAGGGTGAGTGCCGCCGTTGGTGCGCTCAAATAGCTCTGCCCCGAGACGATATTCGAGCTCCCGGATGCGGCGGCTCAAAGTGGACTGCCGGATGTTGAGAGCCTCCGCCGCCCGCCGCAGGCTGCGGTGCTGCGAGGCGACTATCGCCCATCTGAGATCTCGAAGCTCCACTTGCATGAGGCACTCATTTGCGGATCGCTACACGACGCGCTCCTATACAGGCTGGTACTGGGAATGCGGCTCATTTGACCTATATCTGCGGTGCGACATTGGCCGTGCTAGGGGGCGACTACTCTCGTTCAATGTTCTATCCGCCCAGCCCTCTCCGGGACGCGACAAGAAACGCGCCCGAAACCAAAAGAACTGCGCCCGCGAGGGCAGGGAGGTGGTTTTGCAAATTGACTGCGTTTGATCGGGCTATATCGAACGCCAGCCCGAAAACGAGTTGACTGGCGACCAAAATTGCGATCGTCGCGGCAGGCCCCAACCGCTGATAACCGACGATGCTGGCGAATACGAAAAAGGAGCCAAGCAGGCCGGGCAAGACGCTCCAGATCCGAAACGCCCCTATCGCCTCGCTGATGCCGGAAGGGCCGAAACGACCGATCAGCAGCCCCAATAAGACAACAAGGCCAACGGCCGAGTTCATAACCAAGGTAATCAGAACCGTGGAAACGCTCGCCGTTATGTGCGCCATCAAGAGGTTTTGGGCGACGAGGGCGGCACCTGCAGCGACCAGCAGGGCGAATATCTGAAGGGGCATTACGCCGACCTCTGCTCGTCGGGAACAGTGCGCTCATCAAGCGTTAGCTGGAGAAATACCAGGTCGAGCCAAGCTCCGAACTTCGTGCCGACCTGCTTCAGATGCCCTACATGCTCGAAGCCGAGCTTTTCATGTAGCCGAATCGAGCCGACATTCTCGGCCTCAATCCCAGCCACCATCACATGTTTGCTGATCCCCCGCGCGCGTTCGATCAGAGCCAGCATCAGGGCATTGCCTATGCCATTCCCACGCTGGTCAGCCCGCACATAGACCGAATGCTCAACGGTATGGCGATAGCCATCCCAGGCTCGCCAATCCCCGAACGAGGCATAGCCAAGCACACCACCGTCGTCGTCCTCCGCAACCAGCACCGGATAGCCGGCGCGCTGCCGATCGGCGAGCCACGCCAGGCGGTTGGCGGTGTCGATCTTGGCCTCGTTCCAGATCGCCGTCGTGTGCTCAACGGCATCATTATAGATCGCCGTGACTCCTTCCATGTCGGCTGTGCCTGCGTCGCGGATTCTCATGTTGCCCTCCTAAGGGTTCATCACCATAGTGACGTATTATCTACTATAGTAACGAACCGAGAATCAAGCCCCTCGCCGCGGGATTGCGCTCTGGCTGAGCGAAAGGGTGGCGGTGTAATCGGGGGGTAGGCGGTCAGGTATGAACTCAGAGGCCGCTTAAAACCGCGACCGCATAGGTGCAGGTGCGGTGGCTCTCGTTCTTGAAGATGCAGTCCATCGGCGGACCTAACTCTAAGCAGTCGCCTTCCTGCATTTCATGCCGCGCCTGTCCTTCGATGAAGACAAGCTCACCATCCAGCACCCAGATCAGCTGCCGGAGGAAAGCATATGCAGCAGCAGGCATCGGTACCTCCTCGCCAGCCGGCAAAGTGATATGCACGAGATCAAGGGGCATTTCCGACCGTGGGGACACATGGCGGCGCACATAGCCGGTGTTTGGGTCTGTCCAGGTTTGTTGGTCTTGCTTGCGTAGCAAGCGTCCTTTCCCATTTTCGGCCCGCGCCATTAACGTGGACATGCTCAGGCCGAACGCGCCGGAGAGCTTTCCGAGCAGATTGGCGGTTGGGCTACTGTCGCCCCGCTCCACCTTGTAGATCATGGCGCGCGAAACTGACGCTTTTTGGGCGAGGTCCGTCAGAGACCATCCCCGGGATTCGCGTTCGGTGCGGATGCGGGCGCCGATACGTCGGTCTATATCGTCACTCTTGCTCATCGTGCTAATATAGTAAACAGATCATGGCGACGGCAAGGGCCGTCGAGTTTTCCTAGATTGCCGAAATATCGCAGGTCGGGCGCTTCTACCGAACCGTTTCACGGAAGGTGCCTGCGAGGAGCCGTTGTTTCAGACCTTCGCCTGAAGAAGTCAGTTCCACCAACTTAGCCAGAAGATTCGGTCGCGTGTTTGGAGGCGAGCCACTACGCCCGGAGCCGATCTCGGCCTCTCGGTTCCTAGCGGACCAGCAGTCAACCGCCACGTTCTCGATAAGCAAATCCCCGGGACGCAGTATTGTCTCGATCAGCGCCGCCACTTCCGACCCTTCACAGAGAAGGTCGATACGGTGGTCCCTGATCGCGACGGCATAGTCGGCCTTCATCGGCAAGGGTTCGCGTCCAATCACCGGGACCCATTTTGCGTAGGCCGCTCTGGTCAGCGAAGTGACGGCCTGCACGTCGTCGGGCGTCGCTAACCGGATCGTTTCGACCATGTCGTCCCCCTGTTCAGACGGCTTCGGTGCGATGCACGCCGAGCGCTGTCGAAAGGCCTGTCGTGATCTCCTGCATGACGTTGGGCAAGTTTCGATCGACGCCATAGACGAACCCTGGAAAGTCCAGCGGCTTTTGCAAGGACCAGATCGTCTCGTGTTGATCCGGCGGCAGGATCTGGGCCGGGTTGCCGACGGCGACCCAGCCGATCGGCACGGTCGTGCCAGGTTCGAGCCTGGTGCGCAAATGCACCACGCCATTGATCCGGACCTCCGAACCCCGCCCTATCTGCGCGCCATGAAAAATCGCCGCGCCGGTCGCAATGAAAACCTCGTCCTCGATCACGGCGCCGACGACATGACTGTTCGGACCGACAACGCAGTGGTCACCCAGTCGGCACGGATGCCGACCCGTCGCCCGGATGACCGCGTTCTCCAACACGATGCAGTTGCGTCCGATGCGAATGGAACCGCCGGCTTCCGCCACAAGACGAGCGCCATGCATGACGCGGCTGCCAGTCCCGATCACCACGTCGCCATAGACCGTGGCGTCGGGTGCAACCCAGGCCTCGGCATCAATTGAAGGAGAATGCTCGGCATAGGAGAGAATAGTCATTTGGTCTTCTCCGCTTCGATTTCGGCGGCGCGGCAGCCGATCGGACAAACCTCCGAGCCGCAAAGATCATGCTCGCAAAGACGGCATGTCGTTCGTGCAAAAGCGCGCGAGGTCGTCGCGCTAGCCAGGATCCTGTCGAGCATGGACATGAAAAGCGACCGCTCGTCCGCTTGCAGCACAGAGAGCAAGTCATCGAGTGCGGCAAGGCGGAGAGCGTGAAGGGTCTTGACCTGCTCGTGGCCCGCGTAGGTCACCTTCAAGGGGGTGACCCGTCCCTCGGGCTTGCCGCGCTCGATAAGGTTCCGCCCTTCCAACCCATCGATCAGCCGAACGGCCGTTGGCTGGCTGACGCCGGTGATTTCGGCCAGCTCGGTCGTCGTCAGGCCCGGCTTGAAATGCAACATCGAGAGCACCGCCGCCGAGCTCGGCGAAAGCCCCGCCAGCGCAGCCTCCGTTCGCTCCCGGATCATGGCGCCAAGCGCGCCCAGTTTGTTGGCGTCCAATAATTGCATAGCCTATGCATATTTTATTACGCCGAGTCTGTCAATTTGTGTCAGGAGAATCGGCATCTTACCGATCCTATCAGTGCTTAAAGCGGGGTACTCTAATTGGCGCTGGCTCATCTCATAAGGATACCGACCTTTACTCGCCGGTTTTGCCGGCCCTTGTTGTCGACCTTCGGAATGCATACGCGCCGAGCCATATCAGTAGAGGCAAGGTGAGTACCTCCGCATGCTTGGCGATCGAGGCCGAGTATTTCCACAATCCGTACCATGCCGTCGGCATTCGGCGGGGGGCGACGGTTTTGCTCCTGAAGAGTCCGTTGATGCTTTTTGCGCCCTCGTAAGACATGTAAGGCGTTTCCTCTCGTTTTGTCCCTCCAAGGGGGGCTTCCACGATCCGGAAAACTCGTCGGCAAAAGTAGTCCTTAATCCAGATCGACCGTTGGCGCGACTTCGCGGCGGCGGCGAAGGTGGTGGCGGAACTCTAAGCCCGCCCGTCGCGCAGCGGGTCTAAGCCCAATACCCCGTCATTAACTCGCGCGCCCAATCCGGTTCGCGCACCTCGCCGCGCGGCAGGAAGCCGCGCATGCACGGTTTGACATCGAGGACTGGCGTGCCGTCGATCGCATCGAGGCCGGCGACCCGGAACGTCGTTCCTTCGACCGCCAGCAGGCGGCAGATGGTCACGCCAAGCCGGTTCGGCCGGTCCTTGCCGCGCTGGGCGAAGATGCCGACTTTCGGCCAGTCCGTCCGTCCGCGCGGATGACGCGCCCCCGCAACGACCGCGCTCTCGGCAACGCGATTGAACAGGAAGACGACCTCGACGTGCGAAAAACCGTCGAGACCGGCAAGCGCTTCGGCGCCGAAGTCCGGCGTCAGCGCGATTTCTGCTGTCACCGCGTCCCAGCCATCGTCGATCGATTCGGCGCGCCCGCCGCGCACGTAGCCGATCGTGCGCAATTCGATCGCCTCGCTCATTGGCCCGCTCCCACTTCGACGAAGGATAGGCGCTTGGACAGCGTCTTACGCACCGGACAGAGGCGGACCGCCTTCATCTGCAAGCCGCGCTCGGCGACGGAGAGCGCGCCTTTCAGTTCGATCGTCGTTCGGAAGACCGTTTCTTCGGCATGCGTGCGGTCGACTTCCACCGTCACGTCGGCCGATTCAAGCGCGATGCCACGCTCGTCGGCGATCATCCGCAGCGTGATCGCCATGCAACTGGCGACCGCCGCTTCGAGGAGCCGATGCGGGCGGACGCCGTCGCCTCGGCCGGCAGGCGGCGTCGTGTCGGCGTCGATCTTCCATTGCCCCGCGGAGACGACGGATTTCGTCGCGCCCTCGGTGTTGCTCGCTACTGTCGTGCTTGTTCCCTTGCGTGGGCCC
This sequence comes from Telmatospirillum sp., assembly GCA_031291415.1. Taxonomy (GTDB): domain Bacteria; phylum Pseudomonadota; class Alphaproteobacteria; order Rhodospirillales; family Magnetospirillaceae; genus Telmatospirillum. The sequence continues at coordinate 18,805 of JARLJB010000117.1, read as the reverse complement.
CCACGTCCCCATTGCGGCGGCATCCGGACGATCCCGGTAGTAGGGGCGGCTTATCCTATTCATCGAATGCAACGGTGCTCCTTCACGATGCCACGCGGCGCCACCGTCATACAAATGCGAGGCGCTCCTGAGATTTTGATCGCTTCGCACCAAACAACTCCTCGTCACGCTTCCGCGTATGCCGAGGGTCTGTTTTCCGTCCGCCATTTGAGCTCGGCCGGAGTGCCCGGCAGCGGTGGCTTGAAACCGTTTATCATCCACAATTCGAAAGGCGTGTCATCGACATGCAGCTCCCAGCGATAGCCGCGCCCGGCGACATACGGATCGAGGACGCGGGCACATCCTTGCAAAAACTGCTGTTGCATCTTGGGGTCGTCGATCGATCGGGCGATATGGTCCACGGTAACCCTCACGAAGTCATTTGCAGATTCGCCGCCGATATAGAGTCCTCCCTTCGGAATTGAGTGAAAGAACACATTGACATAGAAGCGAGGCAGGAAGCTTTCGTAGATGGCGGTGATCTTTTGCGACAGCTCCTGCTTATCGGATTCGGTGAATGCATTTTCCGGGTGATAGATCTGCCACATTGGCATGTTGGATCTCCTTATTGAGGAATGATGGTTCGGCCTGGTCGGTTAATTAACTAGCTGGCGTATCGGGGTGCGGGCTGGCCGGTCTGCAAAAGCTTCGTCACAAGGCCGCTGCGAGCGCCGTCGAAATGCGCCCATGCCGTTTCGTCTTGAAGATTCGGGAACGTGATTGTTTCGCCCCGATCAAGCGCCGAAAGCGCGGTGTCGACGAGCACTTCCGCAGACATGAACAGCCCGGAAGGAAATGGCGGCGGCGTCTCGCCGAAAAACTCGGAATGAACCGGGCCAGGCATGACGACCTGAACCTTGACCCCGCTGCCTTCCAACTCCGCTTGCAGCGAGCGTGAGAAGTTGAGGACATAAGCCTTGGAACCGCTATAGGTGCCGGCGCCGGGCACAGGCATCAATGCGACAATCGAACCGATGTTGATGATCGTGCCCTGTTTCGCGGCGGATAAGCGGCGGGCTGCCGCGAGTGACAGGCGGGTCAGTGCCAGCACATTGACCTTGAGCATCGCCTCCACCGCCAGCGGATCGACAATAGAGGCAGGTCCCAGCGCGCCGGAGCCTGCAACATTGGCGAGGACACTCAGGTGCGGTGTGTCGCGTATCGCAGCCTCCACTGCGCGAACGCCTTCATCACTCGCCAAGTCCGCAGCGATGACGTTGGCCTTTCGGCCGTGCTCGCCCCGGATTCGATTGGCAAGCGCCTCCAGCCGATCAAAACGTCGTGCGACCAGCACGAGATCATATCCACGTGCTGCCAATCGGTCCGCATAGACCGCACCGATCCCCGAGGATGCGCCAGTGACGATAGCCACCCCCTCATTCGCGTATTCCGGTGAACTCATCGAAGGTACCTCTGCTAGTTCTCTCTCCACATGTAGCTACAATAATAAGAGTGAGTCAAACTCTTATCATCAGAGCGACAATGTGGTACGGTGTGCACGTCAAATGTGCAGCACGGGGACCAAAGCATGCGCTCGAAGGGTTTTGAGGGGATGGCCTGTTCCGTCGCCGCAGTCATGGGGGCGATCGGTGATCGCTGGGGCATGCTCGTCATGCGAGACTTGCTGCTGGGACTCAGTCGCTATGAAGACTTGCGGCACTCAACCGGCATCACCAACACCACCTTGTCGGATCGCTTGAAGATGTTGGAAGAGAACGAGCTGATCGAGCGAAGGCTGTATCAGTCCCGTCCCGATCGTTTCGAGTACAGGCCGACCGCTAAAGGGCGCGATATCGGCCTTGTCATGCAGGCTATGGTGCAGATTGGTGACCGATGGAACAGTATGGGCGTGGCAGGACCGCCCATAAAATTTGTCGACAAACTGACCGGCCGCGGGGTCAAGCTGATAACGGTTGACCAGGAAACAGCTGAGCCTGTAGCGGCTCAGGATGTTGGGGTTCAACCCGGAAGCGGTGCCGACGATCTCATGATCTGGCGCCTAACTCGATCATCGAACTGAGTCAGCCCGCCGGGGCGGCTCCAATCGCGCCCACGGCGCCTGCAAGCCCGAACGGGCCGATCTCGGTATGGGATAACGAAAAGGGCGGCGCTCAGTGGCACGATCAGGAACAGCCCGAGCGACGTTGGATTATGGGCTGAGAGCGGAGACCCCGCGTAGCCACCCCCGCAACTGGATAGCCCCGCTCGGTGACTTGAAGGACGGCGTCGCGCTTGAAGTCCTCGGTGAAGTTCGCTTTGCCCATCCGGGCCTCCTTGCCTCAAAATTTAGGAAAGAAGGCGTCCAGGAATCTAGGGACGGTCAAGCGGTTGGAAATAACGTATCCTGACGCAGTGGGATGTCGGGTGCAGCCACTCAGTGTGGTCTGAGTGTTGCCAGTGGGGGACGGAAGATAAGCTGCGTCATCCAAGTCGGCCGCGGCGAGCGTCAACACGGTGGAGGCCATATCTCGCCTTCCGAACCGTAATTTTGACGGATCATCCACTCTCTCGCGAGGCGTTTCAGAGATTAAGTTGCACTCCAATAGTCTGGATTCACCAATCACCGAGAACGCACCGAAACTCCTGCCACACCTCGCTGTGCAGTTCGAAGCCAATGCCCGGTGCTTGCGGAAGGTCGGCAAAGCCGTCCGCAATCTCCATGCCGTCGGCCAGGCCGCGAAACGGCCGGAAGGCTAGCGGATTGATCTCGGCGCCGCCCAGGCCAAGGGCTGCGACGAGGTGCAGGCAGAAAAGATGCCCGCCATGCGGCCAAAACGCCCGGGAGGGCCACCCTTTCATGACGAGGTGTTCGACGATCTTCAGGTAGCCCGGCAGACCGTAGCAATGGACCGGGTCAAAAAGGAGGATATCCCGTGCGCGCCGCAATCCACCATGCTGGTCGAGCAGCTTGGCCTCCGCCAAGGAGAACAACGCCTCACCGGCCGCAATCGGACCGTCATAGGAAGCTGCCATGCTGGCCTGGGTGGTGAAGTCCAGTGGGTCACAGACGTCCTCGAACCACCAGAGCCCGAGCGGAGCCAGCGTGGTGGCTGCGGCAAGCCCGGCATCGATGTCGTAGGTGTTCATCGCGTCGACAGCGAGGTACCCATAGCCTGGCAGTTGCGCAGCGGCTGCGTCGACCCGCCGTCGATCCTGATCGAGACCCGTACTGCCGATCTTGATTTTGGCATGGGTAAAACCGAGATCGGCGAATCGACGCATTTCATCCGACAAGCGCGCAATGTCATTTTGGGGATAGAGATACCCGCCGCCCGCATAGACGCGCACCCGCGACGGGTTGACGACGTTGCGCCCGAGACGATCCGCCAAGAAGCGATGCATCGGCAATCCAGCGATCTTCGCAGCGGCATCCCAGATGGCCATGTCGAGCGTGCCGACTGCGACACATCTCTCGCCGTGACCGCCCGGTTTCTCGCTCGCCATCATGACGGCCCAAGCCCGGAATGGGTCGAGATTCGTACCGGCATCGTCGGATAGCGCTTCGTCGGCGGCATTTGCCAGACGGGGAGCGAACCGTTCGCGAATCAAACCACCTTGGGCAAAGCGGCCGACCGAGGAAAAACCATATCCCACCACCGGCTTGCCTGCGCGCATGACATCAGTGACTACCGCGACCAGGCTGGTGGTGAGGCCGCCGGAGGGGATGGTCGGGTCGGCGTAGCGGGAAATCGCGATCGAGCGTTCCCGGATATCAACGATACGCATCCGCGGTTCTCCACTCACACGCCGTTTCCAGACACGAGAGGCCGAATGTTTGGCGCGGCCGCCTGTCACTGTCGGCTCGCTCGAAAAGTACCGGAGCGGCCGCCGGCTGATTTGTCGCTATTTCAACCGCCGCCAGACCGAGACCGGCGTGTCGCCATTCGGTCTCGGGGGCACGCGATAGGTCAGCACGTCGTCTTTCAATTCATAGTGCCGCTGCTGCTGGACCCCCTCCCAGTTGGGAAAGGATGCGCTTTCGATGTGGAATGTCAGCGTGCCGGCAGCGGGATCGATGCTGATCGTGCCAAAATGGGTGCTGGAGCCCATCACGGCGGCTTCGTACTCGGCCGGCGTTCCCGTTGCCTTGTCGCCGGAGGCAAAACGGGGGCGCTCGGCCTTGAAGATCTGAAGCGAGTAACGTCCCAAAGCGTCGATCATTAGGAGGCCTTTGGGAGCGGCTCCGTAATCGCGCGTCCGGGTGCCGTCGGCGTGCAGGACATCGGCGGCTACGAGAGTCCATGTCCCCGCCAGGGAAAAGGCGGCTGGGGAGGCATCCGCGAGCGCAGCGGGAGCCGACAGCGCGCTCAGCAAACAGAACAGGCTCAAGGCGCAGGCTTTCAGTACAGCAGTGGCTTTCATGACGCGAAGTTCTCCAAGGCCTGGCTGCGGAACACTCCGATTGTCGAGGGTTTGGCAGTGCGCGCACCGAGGCGATACCGGAAACAACTTCTTGAAAATAGGCGATTGAATAGATAAGAAAATACGGTAATTCTAATACGACGCATTCGAAAAACAGAACAATGAGTCGTATCAATCTGGACATGGACGTGCTGCGAACGCTGGTCACCGCCCAGCAGCTCGGCAGCTTCAATCGGGCAGCTGGGCAAATCGGCCGATCGCAGTCGGCTGTCAGCCAGCAGATCCGCAAGCTCGAGGAGCAGGTGGGAGAGCCGCTGTTCCAGAAACAGGGACGGGGTTTGGTGCTGACAGAGGCCGGCGACGTTGTGCTAGCCTATGCACGACGCATTCTGGAGCTCAATGACGAGGTGGTTGCGGCTGTTCACGGCCGAGCCATTGAAGGAGTCGTACGTTTTGGCTTGCCTGCGGATTTTGCCGAAACCTGGCTGCCGACCGCCCTCGGGCGCTTCAAACGGGCTCATCCCGCGGTTCGGATCGAAGCGATCGTCGATCGCAACCGACTGCTGCTGGAGCGCTTGGATAAGGGTGAACTTGATCTAGTCTTGGCGCTCGGTAGCGATCGACGCGCCGATGCGGAGCAGCTGGCGACTTTGCCTCTGGTTTGGATCGGCCCAGCCTCAGCGGGGCCTGTTTGGGCGCCCGGCGAGCCGATTCCGCTCGCGATGTACGAGCCACCCTGCTTCTTCCGTCAAGGGGCGCTCACGACATTGGATCGCGCCGGCCTACCATGGCGCATCGCTTTCTCCAGCCCGAGCTTGCATGGGCTGTGGGCTGCCGTAGAGGCTGGGTTGGGCGTAACCTTGCGTACGGCTGTCGGGCTGCCCGCCGGGGTACGCATAGTCGGCGACACCGTTGACCTGCCGCCGGCTCCGGAGACGGCGCTTGGCCTCTGCCTGCATGATGGGGGCCGGCCGCTGGAGCCGGCTCTGACCCGACTGCGGTCAGTTATCGTCGAAACGCTGGCAGAAAATCTACCCGGAGTCACGGCAAGCGCGATGGCCGCCCCCGACCATCTCACGGCCAGACCATTCATGCCTGAGTAGTTGTTGATCGTCGAGGTCGCGAGGCCGCGCTCCTGCTGCAGGTAGGCTCGATACTCCTGCAAAATTCGGTCGATCTCGGACGGGTCTGCCGGCGCCAATGCCTCGCGCGCGAGGACGCTATTGGCCTGAAGCAGGCCCTCACATCGTCCAGGGCGAACCGCTCGTGCCGCGCCTTCGAGCGATGCCGACACCACCGCGCCAGAGAGCGTGGCTTTGCCATGGGAGGCGCTGGCTTTTGTGCTCAAAGCGAGGCGCCGTCCACCGCTGGCTTGGCGTCAACAACGACAGCCTCGCTTCCGATCTGCATGTCACGTCCAATCATGTGGTTCTAATTCGCAACCTTAATGGATGCGCAGATGTGGTTTCAGCGTCCGTAGCTGCAGACTTTCTGGAGGTCGCCCGCTGATTTTGGAACGGGGGACAGGATCACCGAGCGCTCAGGTCTGCCGGATGAATTCCGTAATGAGCCCACCGATCTCGTCAGGGGCGTCCTCGAGGCAGTAGTGACCAACGCCAGCCAGACGATGCACCGGCGCTGTCGGAAAGAGCTGGGTGAAGAGCGGCAAGAAGTGCTCGGCGTGGAGCGTGCGGTCCGCCTCACCCCAGATGGCGAGGGCGGGTCTGGCTCGGATGGCCCGGCCAGCTGCGGCGTCGGGTTCTTCGAACCTGTGCGCGCCAGTGGCAAAGCCCTTGGCCCAGCCGATTGCACCGAGACAGCTGGCAGGACTCGCGAACGGCGATCCGTAAGCGTCGAGCCATGTGTCGGTGATGATGGCGTTGTTCTCGAAGCCGTTGAGCTTCAGCGTGCTCAGGATATTGAAGCCGAGTTGTCCCAGTACCGCTTCGAGACTGCCATCCGCTTCTGCTTTCGCGATCCATTGGAACCAGGGCGAGACGCCGGCATTCGCTGTCACCCGCTCCATGAGGTCGGCTTGCCCAAACGGCGTCGGTCCGTTGGTCGAGACCACGCGATGAACGCGGTTTGGATGTCGGGCGGCGAGGCCCATGCCAACCGGACCTCCGAAGTCGTGCATGACAAGGGTGATGTCGTCGAGGTCGAGCGCAAGAACGAAGCGCTCCAGATTGTCGATGTGATCCTGCAGCCAGTAGGCCCGGTCCTGCGGCGTATCGCTCTTACCGAAGCCCATATGGTCTGGAACGACGACACGGTGCGTTGTGCTCAAAACAGGGATCAGGCGGCGGAACAGATAGCCCCAGGTCGGCTCGCCGTGCAGGCAGAGTACGACGCCTGCTTCGCGGGGGCCCTCATCGACATAATGCATATGGAAGCCGGGAGCGGCGGTGAAGCGCGGTGTGTATGGGAAGCTGCCGCCGAAGGTGGCATCGGATCGGGTCATGCATGTCTCCTGTCCCGGAGCCCGCGCTGGCTGAGGGGTCCGGTTTCAAATTAAAACCACACGCCGTCATATCGCTTGAGGTTTTAACTTGCAACCACTATGTCCGAGGACGACAAGCCGCGATCCTCCTGGATGGAACCTCCTGGATGGAAGATGCACGCGGGAGACTGAACGCTGGAGTAAGGTTGCGATGGCCAAGAGAGTCAGCCACAAAGATTCGGGCTGCGGCGTTGCCAGGCCACTGGACGCGATCGGTGACCGGTGGTCGTTGCTGATCGTTCGGGACGCTTTCGATGGCCTGCGCCGGTTCGGAGAATTTCAAAAGGATTTGGGGCTCGCGAAGAACATCCTCGCGGCTCGTTTGCGCAACCTCGTCGCGCACGGCATCATGGACACCATCCCCACCTCCGACGGCAGCCCCTATCAGGAATACGTGCTGACAGAGAAGGGGCGCGGCCTGTTTCCACTCCTGGTCGCTCTCAGGCAGTGGGGCGAGGACTTCTTCTTCGAGCCCAACGAGGCTCATGTCCTTCTGGTCGATAGGAAAAATGGCCTTCCGTTACGGAAATTAGAGCTTCGCGCCCAGGACGGCCGCATTCTGGGAGCGGAGGACACGATCGTGCGTTCACCGCCGGATTCGACCGGAAACGCTTGGCGATGAAACGACATTGCTCCGCCGGTTGGTGAGGCGGATCGACGATGGTGCTCCATGTCCGCGTGCGGCAATAAGGCCAAGGTGGCAAAGTTCCCTGGGTCGCAAGCGGTGGAGGCAACGTGCGATTTCCGGATGTCCTGCACGGAGGACTCTCGTTGCTCGGTGCTGGATGGAGTTACTATGTGGCAAGCTTTGGAATTTCACGTTCAACCAATCGCGAGGATTGGGTATTGCAGCGTGCCGAAGCGTAGGTGCTCTGCTCAGCCTGACCTGGCGATTGCCAAGATCCGGATCGCACTCGCGAAATATGCCAATGAACGGGCGCAAAAGAAGGGTTGCAGTTCGCTCGTCGCTATAGCTCTCTTGCGCCACCGGCTTTTCTGCTACGCGCTCGTCGCACGCCAAGCGGTTTCGATGTCAGGTGCTCAAACAAGCTTTTCGCGGGCGGCGCCAGTTCATCATTCCTGCGGACACAAACCGATAGCTGTCGCGTCGCCCATTCATCGGCGAGAGGAACGAGGGCGATCTGCACCCGCCTCTTGTATCGACGCGCCACCGTTTCTGGAACAATGCCGATACCTACACCTTTCCCGACCATCTGGCAGATACCGTCGAACGTGCGAAGCTTCACACGAAACTTCAGCCGAACCCCGATCGTGGCCGCGTGCGCGTCGATGTGGTCCTGCAAAGCACCGGCTGCCAAGCCGATGAAATGCTGGTCCACCAACTCGGCAAATCGAACCCGCGTCATTGCCGCAAGGGGATGGTCGAGTGCGGTCACAACAACCAGGCGATCAATTGCGAAGGGCTGCAAGTGCAGGGCGTCGGTATCGGCTGCATCGGAAAGGATCCCGATATCTGCAAGACCCGCCGCGATACTCCTGGCGATCTCCATGCTCTGCCGTTCCCTCAACTTGACGTCGATTTGCGGATGGGTCGCCATCCAGGTCGCCAGCCGCTCGGGGAGAAATTCGGTCGTAGCCGCCGTGTTCGCCAGGACACGGATGACGGCTCGGAGCCCTTTTGCGTATTCTCCGAGTTCGCTGCGCATCCGCGTCATTTGGCCAAGGATCAAGCGCGCATGATGGGCAAGTGCTTCTCCGGCCTCAGTGGGCTTTACCCCACGCCGCCCGCGCTCCAGAAGTTCGACTTCGCCCACCGCCTCCATATCGCGCAAGCGTTCGCTTGCGGCCGGCAGGGAAAGACCAGCCTCGGCCGCGCCGTGAGTGATGCTTCCGGCGTCCACTACAGCCAAAAACAGGCGAAGATCGGTCAGATCAAACCTCATGAGGTCATAATAGCGGATTAGCAGACTTCGGGCCAGCCGAAGGCACCCAGCGGATCATCCGCATTGTCTGCGCTTCCGAATTCCTTGATTCAGAAGATATGTCAGACCCGAGTTATCCATTCCTCACCGCCATCGCCGCAACCTTCTTCATCGCCGGAATCGTCAAGGGCGTGACAGGTATGGGCCTGCCGACCGTAGCGATGGGCGTGCTCGGTGCGCTCATCTCGCCCCTCGCTGCCGCGAGCTTGCTGATTGTTCCGTCTTTCGTGACCAATGTCTGGCAACTTCTAGCCGGACCACAGTTCACCTCGATCATGCGCAGGCTCTGGTTGATGATGCTCGCCATCATCGTGGGGACAGTGCTTGGTTCCTCATGGCTTGCCAGCGGCAATACTCGCCTTACGACTGTCGCGCTTGGCGGCTCACTCGTCGTCTATGCTGGTTACACACTCTTTGCCCGTCAAATTCGCATCCCGCAACATTGGGAGCGGTGGCTGTCTCCCGCTATCGGCGCGACGACCGGTATTGTCACCGGCGGCACCGGCGTGTTCGTCATTCCAGCCGTGCCCTATCTCCAGGCCCTCGGGCTTGAGAAGGACGAGTTGGTACAGGCGCTGGGCCTTTCGTTTACTGTGTCCACCGTCGCTCTGGCGGGGGGGCTTGGCTATCGTGGCGCCTTCAAACTCGACACCCTTACATTGTCCGCCCTCGCCGTCATTCCCGCGTTGGGCGGCATGTGGGCAGGGCAGCTCATCCGCAACAGGATCAGTCCGGCGACATTCCGGCGCTGCTTCTTGCTCTGCCTCTTGGTGCTGGGAGCAGAGATGACGTTGAAGTCGATCTTTTGACGACGACTCGAAGTGAGTGGAGGGCCGTGGCGAACTGTCGGCAAGCAAAGGATACGATGGAGGGCTGCCGGATACCGTCGCGAAGGCGCCGCGATCAAGAGGGCCGCGAACTTGTCCTATATCGAGCCCAGAGCGGGAGCGCCCACAATATCTGGGTAACGCTCGCGAAGCATGTCGAGGAAGGGTCGCAGGGAGGGATTGCAGTTCGCCTGGCGCCAGCAGGCCCGAAAATTTAGCCGCGTCGGGCCTTCGGCATCATGCACTTCCCGAAAGGTGACGCCCGGATAGACTGCTCGCCACCTGATCGAAAATGCTTTCTGTCGGATCAGGGACTTCCGCCGCATCGCAACCCGCTACGATAAGCTCGCAGCCAACTTCCTGTCAGCCGTCGCCCTCGCAACCGCGCTTTCATTCTGGACCTGACAACGTGCCGGCGCTAAAATCTATGGCAATGTTGCGCCTTCGCCCCCTTAAACTGGATGACCTCGAACTAGTCTGCCGCCATCGGGAAGAGATGTTCCGCGAGGCGGGACGATCGCGCGACACTCTAAACGCAATGCGAGAGCCGTTCCGCCGCTGGCTCGAACTGAGGCTCGCGCGGGCCGAGTACTTCGGCTTCGTCGCCGAGCTTGCGGGAGAGCCGATCGGAGGCATAGGCCTGATGGCGATCGAGTGGCCACCGCATCCTGCCCATCCACTCGATGCAAGGCGGGGCTATGTCCTCAACGTCTTTGTTGAGCCCGAGCACCGGGGCAGAGGCGTCGCGCGCGCCTTGATGGCGGCGTCGGACGAAGAGTTCGCGCGTCAAAAGCTCGGCTATGCGATCTTGCACGCGACCGATGCCGGAAAGCCCCTCTATGAGCGGATCGGCTGGGCCGCGACGACCGAGATGGGCAAGCCTATACGACCTGATTGAGTCATCGTGTAATTGCGGCTGCTTCCCTCGGGCCTCGGTTGAGGCGCACACTTCTGGTTGTCGAATCCTGAAGGAAGGAAGCAGCCATGAAGCATTATGCCGGATTGGACCTGTCGATGGAAACCACGCAGGTGTGCATCGTTGACGAAAATGGCCGGAAGCTCGTGTCGGAGAAGGCCGAGAGTTCTCCAGAAGCGATCTCCACGCTACTGGAGCGCTATGGGCCAATCGAGCGGGCGGTGATCGAAACAGGACGCATGTCGCAAGCGATCTGCCTGGGCCTGCGCGAACTGGGCGTCCCGGTGGTGTGTATCGATGCCAGGCAAGCGCACCAGAGCCTGAAAGCGATGAAGGCGAACAAGACCGATCCCCACGATGCCGCCGGGCTTGCGCAACTGGCGCGAACGGGGTTCTACAAGGAAGTGCACGTCAAATCCCCGGCAGCGCATGGCGTGCGCAGCGTGATCACCGCGCGCAGCCATCTGGTCGAGGCACGCGTCCGCCTCGACAACATGATCCGCGGCCTTTGTGCTACGTTCGGCTATCGCCCCGGTGTCGGGCAGGGAAAAGCATTCCTTGAAAGGATCATGCAAGCGGCACATATCCCCGGCCTGGGCGAAGCCATCACCTCCTTGCTGTCCGTGCGCGCCGAACTGGGGCCGGTGTCTCATCGTCATTGGCACAGAGGGGGCGGCGATCCACCGTCAGCGTCGTCTCAGGGGGGCTGGTCAATCCGATATGCAGCCCGAACGGCAAGCCCCGTTTGGATCACGGAATGGGGCTTCAGCTATGCCGGCAAGTCCTGCTCCGGCCCGGAAGAAACGGCGCACACTCAACTCGTTCAGGAGATGATGGACGACTTCCGACAGCTGGCGCAGGAAGGTCGACTCGCCGGGTTGATCTACTATTTCTGGACCGGCGACACGCAGTTCGACGTCGTTCGCTGCGGCGGGCCCACCGCCTCCGGCAGGGCCGCTCTCGGCCAACTGCAATGAAAATGGACGGAGTTGGCGCGAAGCAGAATGAGCGCCAGGTTCTGTCGAGCAACCAGCGAGAACCTGTGCGGCAATCGGGCCGTCGTCTCGCAGATTATCGCGCAATCGGCGGCAAATGGCGGGCCACGCCCGATGATGATGAGCACTACGTCCACGCTATAGCCCTCTAACGCCGCCAGCGTTCTGCTGTGATCGGATCAGTTTGCCGAGGAGCGCGGCAAGCTGACCTCGCTCCTGATCATCCAGACCACTGATGATGCTTTGCTGATTTGCGATGTGAGCCTCTACCGCGCGATCGATCAACGCCAGACCATTGGTGGTCAGCGCCACCAGCGTTCCCCGCTTATCCGCTGGATTAGACCTCCGCTCGACCAATCCGGCATTCTCCAGCCGGTCGATGCGATTGGTCATGCTTCCCGATGAGATCATCGCCGCTTCATAGAGCGCGGTGGGCGTGAGCGCATACGGTGTGCCACTGCGCCGGAGCGTCGCCAGTACGTCGAACTCGCCGGGTTGCAGGCCAAATTCCGCAAATAGCGGATTGAGCCGATCCCGCGCGATCAGCAGCGCCGCTTCACCCAGCCGTCCCAGCAGCACCATCGGCCCGGTATCAAGATCCGGCCGTTCGCGGGCCCATTGTTCCGCAGCCATTGCAGCCCTGTCCATTTCGCGAACCTATCTTGACGTCAAGAAAGATATCTCTATGTAGAGATAATAACGGAAGCGGCGACCCTGACAAGGGCATAGTGCGCGGAGACCATCATGCACGAAACATCCGGTCGGATACTGTTTCCGACCGCAATCCTGCTCGTCGGCGTCAATCTGCGCCCGGCACTCGCCTCGGTCGGCCCACTGCTCGACGCGATCCAGCGCGACACGGGCCTTGGCGACATCGGCGCGAGTCTGCTGACCACGTTCCCGGTGTTGTTGATGGGCATCTGCCTGCTGGGGACGGCATGGCTGCGCGGATGGATGGGAGAGCGGGCAGGCATCGCCTCCGGCGTCCTGCTCATTCTCCTTGCCTGTCTGGCCCGCTGGGTGTGGCCGCAGGCGGCGGCACTGGTGTTGACCGCCATCATCGGCGGCGTCGGCATCGCCATCGTCCAGGCGTTGATGCCGGGCGTCATCCGCCGCCGGGCTGGAGCAGGCAGTGGACGCCTGATGGGCTTCTACTCCACCGCGATCATGGGAGGAGCGTTGATATCCAGTACGGCCTGCGCTTGGATCGGTCAGGTCTGGGGCTGGCCGACCGCGCTGGGCATCTGGGCGCTGCCAGCTCTCCTCGGGCTAGGCATCTGGCTTCTGGCGGCGCAGGGGCCGCGAGAGTTTGTGAGATCGGTGCAACGCCGCTCGGTGCGCCATGCGCCGCGCGCCTGGCTGTTGATGCTGTTTTTTGGCCTCGGCACGGGTGCCTACACGCTCGTCCTCGCCTGGCTGCCGCCCTTCTACACCCAGCTCGGCTGGTCCGAGCAGGCGGCCGGCGCGATGCTCGGCGCCGTCACACTGGCGGAGGTAGTCGCAGGCATTACCGTGTCGCTATGGGTCGATCGATCGCCGGATCGTCGCGCCGTGTTGTTCACTGCAATCGCATCGCTGCTGGCGGGAATGCTCTGCCTCTGCGTCGCGCCACTCCAGCTCGCATGGGCGGCGGCGTTGCTGGCTGGGCTTGGCATTGGCGCGCTCTTCCCGCTGTCGCTGATCGTCGCGATGGATCATGGCGAGGATGCCGATCAGGCAAGCGCGCTCGCCGGTTTCGTCCAGGGCGGCGGCTATGTCCTGGCGGCCGCGCTGCCGCTGGTCGCCGGACTGCTGCGCCAGCATCTGGCGGACCTCACCCCCGCCTGGTGGCTGATGGCGGGATTGTGCCTTGCGCTCGCGCTCATCGCCGCGCGCTTTCGCCCCGGCGACCGTCTCTTCCTCCCCCTCTGATGACAGGAGCCTTGCAATGGCCTTTTACGACACGGCTGGCCGCGCCAATTATTTCATCGAATTCGGCACCGGTCGCCCCATCCTCCTTCTGCACGGTATCAGCAATTCAGGCCGCGCCTGGGGGCCGCAGATCGCGCCGCTGGTCGAGGCAGGCCATCGGGTGATCGTGCCCGATCATGCCGGTCATGGCGCGTCGGGCAAGCTGACGGCGCCGTTTGGCGTCGCCGCGCTCGCCGACGATATCGAAGCGCTGCTCGCCCATCTGGATATAGGCTCTGTCGATCTTGTTGGCCTCTCACTGGGTGGCATGATCGCGCTGGAGCTTGCGCTTCGCCACCCCCAATGCATCGGCCGACTGGTCGTCGCCAACAGCTTCGACAAGACGACCACGCCCGTCTTCCACGCACTGGCAGAGGGCTGGGCGACGATCTTCGAGCGCCCCGGTGGTCCGGTCCAACGACTGGAACAAAGCTGGCCGGCGCTTGTCTCTCCCGCGTTCCAGGCAACGCCGGAGGGGTTGCGGACCTATCAGGTCTGGCATGGCATAGCGGCGACGGCGGACGGCGCCTCGCTCGCCCATGTCGCGCGCGGCATCGGCGCATTCGACGTCACCGAACATATCGCCGCGCTCGCCATGCCGACGCTTTTCATTGCTGGCAGCCTCGATGCGATGTCCTCGCCCGAGACCAGCCACCGCATGGCCGAGAGCGCGCCACAGGGCCGCTACGCCGAGATCGATGGCGCCGCGCACCTCTCCAACGTCGATTCAGCGGATCGGTTCTCAGCCCTTCTACTGGAATTCTTGGGGAAAGGCATGGAGAAGCCCGATGCGGCCAGCCTGAACTGTGCTCACCGGAGCCTACCAAACGAAAACGCTCGGACGCTAACGCGATAGGCTTGGAAGGGGAATGGCGCCATCTGGAATGAATAGCCTTGGGGTGATACACAACGGCCCATGACCCTCCTTGTTCACTATGCGGATGCCGTCTTTGGCGGCCGAATTAACCACCCGGCCTGATACGTCAGGCCGGGTCTTCCTGCATGTGAAAATCAACGGCGTGCAACGCGCCAAGTATAGGGTCTACCCATATGTCATCGAACAATGCGACGCTGCATCTCCTGTGCGGTAAAATTGCCTCCGGTAAGTCAACGCTCACTGCCCAATTGGGCAACCTGCCCAATACCGTCGTCGTCAGCGAGGATCATTGGCTTTCCCGGCTTTATCCCGGGGAGATCACCTCAGTGGCTGATTACGTCCGCTGTACAGCTCGTCTTCGGGGCGCAATGGGATCACATTTGGTCTCGTTACTAAAGGGCGGCGTTTCGATTGTTTTGGACTTTCCCGCGAACACGCCAGTCAATCGCGCATGGATGCGAATGATATTTGAGGAGGCAGGAGCCTCCCATCAGCTACATTACCTCGACGCTCCCGATGCCGTCTGTAAGTCTCGGCTTCGGGCGCGAAATGCGAACGGGGAACACGAGTTCGCGGCAACCGACGAGCAATTCGATCTCATCACGAGCCACTTTGTCGCGCCGACACCTGACGAAGGCTTTAACGTCATGGTCCACCGGCAATAGAGCAGATCCAAGGTCCGCTAGACACCGCTGATGCGCGATAGCGGATACCAGAATACACGAAAAATAGCTGATCGACTGGCCGACAGCTCGCCTGAGCCGGGCTCTTTCCGATGAGCTAAAGATTAATCGATGGTTTTATGCGGCAAACGGCGGCGTTTACATCACCGCCGTGCAGAATGTCGCGCCTTCTCGGGCAATCGGCGGGCCGTGCCCGACGATAGTGAGCACTACGTCTACGCTATAGCTATCCAGCACCATAGAATATCGATTCCAGACTTAATTGACTCAATATATCAGTGCTATTTGGCGTTATTCGAACGGGCAGGCTTGGTGATTTGCGGCCCGTCCGCTCATGGCGAGCGAGGGCAATTCTCGGACATTGCCTCAAGCTGCTTTTCAATCGTGGAAACGGCATCATGAGCGCTGAGAAGAGCGGTATCCACTATGAGGCGAGGCTCGGTCCACGGGACGTAATCGTGTGATGCCACCGACGACCACGTGGGAAGCGTGAAGCCATCTATATCTGGCGCACGCCCCTCCACCCGACGCCTATGTTCGTTTTCGTCGCTGCAGATCACCTCGACCTCAAGGAGACGTGCCCCGTCAATGGCTCGCACCACATCGCGCCAGCCTTGCCGACTTTCAGGGACGGGATTGACGCTGTCGGCGACAACTACGTTGCCGAGCTTGAGGTTCGAGGACGCTATGGCAAAGGCCACGACGTAGCCGGCGGGGCCGATCTCTTGGTCAAATCCAAAATGTCGCTTGAGCGCATGCTCAATCTCGTCAACACGAACATAGGCGGCCGATCGTTTGGCGGCCAACGCCTTCCCGATCGTTGTCTTGCCGGTGCCGGGCAATCCGCTGAGGACGATGAGCATAAGACCTCCGATTTCCTCGCTACGATCGCTAACGGGAATCGTCAGCGAGGTCGAGAACATCCAACTCTGGTCGATTGCCGCCCGTCACTGGCAGGCCGACGTCGCATTCGATGCCCACGTCGGACACCATGCGGCAATCGGCGGCGATTGAGTAGCAATCTCGCAGAATTTCGCGCCGTGGCGTGTAATCGGCGGGGCTGGCGGGCAGCGCCCGACGACGATGAGCACTACGTCTACACTATAGCCCTCTAACGCCGCCCCTATCTGAGAACGGGGTTCGCGAAGGTAGCAGACAGCGCGCACGCCGCGGCTCAAGGGACATGGAAAAGCGGTCTCTCAGTCGCGGTGTTGTCAGCGGCTATTGGCTCCCGTAAACGCGCTCGTGCTACCGCCGCCAACCAAATGCCCGCACTGCCGCAGGCTACGCCCAGCTAAAATCTGCCAAAGGAGATCCAGCGCCTTGAACGTTCAAATCCCCGTTTCACGGCAGACGACAACGCGCCAGCCATCCGGGTCTGAGTACGTGAAGCTGCGCCCAAGCCAATATGGATTCTCCGGCTCGACCGGGGCATGGCCCATCCTCTGCATACGGTCGTTCAGCCGGTTATAGGCGGCGGTTTCCGTCACATAGAGGACGATGAGGTTATCGAGACTGGGAGCAGGGCAAGCACTGCCCGATTCATGCTGGGTAAATTCAAGATGCAGGGCCTTTCCGGGCAGCCCAAGCATAACACCGTCATAGTTAGCATGCGCCTGGAAGCGAGCGAGTTCCGGCAGGCCCAGTCCATCCCGGTAGAAAGCAATCACATCGCTGAGCTTGTCCGTTGGCCGGGCGATACGCACCTGGACGGGCACCGCGTTTTCGCCAAGCGTGTATTGGGCTTCTCGCGGCTGGTTATGATCGTTCATGTAGGTTCTCCTTCTTTGAAATTTACGTACCGGACTGGGTCAGGCGCCAGAGGCCTGGCCCCTGCATGACAAGGACGCCCGCGACGACGACAGCGGCTCCAATGAGACGAGGCAGGGTTAGCGGCTTGGCCTCAAACCCCACCAGGCCAAAATAGTCGACGGCCAGCGAAGCCAGGATCTGCCCTGCGATGACGGCGGTCATAAAACTGGCGGCACCCAGTTTCGGCGCCAGCAGAAGTGCTGCTGTTATGTAGATCACCCCCACGACGCCGCCGATCCATATCCATTTGGGTTGGTCTGCCAGACTGACGATCGACGGGCCTGAAACCCGAAGCGCCAACATGACCGGCACAACGCAAATGGCGCTCACCGCCAGCGATATCATCGTGGCCCAGAGAGGATGCCCCAGGGCCCGGCCGAGGGCCGCATTGGCACCGGCCTGCAGGGGCACGAGCGCCCCGGCGATCAGCGCCGCAAAAAAAGGGACAGATTGCATCGGAAGACCTTTCGTAAGGAGCAGGGTCTCCCTCCTATCCATCTGGTTCTCTTATTTGAAATTCATCCTTTCTCGCATATTATGCACCGTATGAATAATCTTCGCGGAATCGACCTCAACCTGCTTGTCGTTCTCGATGCCTTGCTGGTTGAGCGGCATGTGTCACGCACGGCGCTACGCCTGAATATGAGCCAACCGGCCGTCAGCCACGCACTCGCGCGATTGCGTTCTTTGCTCGATGATCCGTTGCTTACCCGGCAAGGCGGCGGGCTGGCGCCGACCATACGGGCCATGGAACTATCGAAGCCACTGGCTGAAGCGCTGGCCCAAATCCGCAGCGTGCTTGGGCCGGACAGCTTTGAGCCTGGCCGCACAAAACACACCTTCAGGCTGGCAATGTCCGACTATGGCGCGGAGATCGTCTTACCAAACCTATTGCGTACACTGCGGCGCTCCGCCCCGAGTATCGATCTTGCTGTCACCCAACTCAGCCGCGAGGGAATGATCGCCGGAATTATGGATGGAGACATCGATCTGGGGTTGGGCGTGTTTCCGCTACTGCCCGAGCAAATCCTTCCCGAACTTCTGCTCAACGATGATTATGCCTGCCTGATCGATCGGGCTACACTTCCCCTATCCGCGCAGTTGATCGACCTGGACACTTATCTCGCCCGTCCCCATGCGCTCGTGGCTGTTCATGGCGAGGCGTCAACGGAAATCGATGAAGCTATCCATGCGGCGGGATATGCCCGACGTGTTGCCCTTATCATCCCGCATTGGAGCGTGGCGCCAAAGACGATCGCGGGAACGGATCTGATTTTGACTGTGGCCCGGACCAGTCTGAAATTCTCATTGGAGGACAAACGGCTGGCCGTTCTTCCGCCGCCGATCCCGCTTCCGGCCATTCCCTTCAGTCAGATTTCACACAAAAGGCGCCGGAGCGATCCGGCACTTCGCTGGTTGCGGGAGATGATCGTTGCATCGACGGCGTGAACCGAACCGTCATATAGAGGTGGTCTCGCTGATTTGAACAGTCTGGGCGCGTCCGTTACGTGGATTTCCGCCTCGTTCATGCCGCCGCGAGGAGCGGCGTGGTGTTGAAGTAGGCCTGATCCGGAGTCCGCCGGTCAAGGCTCGAGTGTGGACGTGAACCGTTGTACCAGCCGAGATAGCGGGCGATGGAGGCGCGGGCCTCGGCGACCGTGGCGTAGGCGCGGAGGTACACCTCTTCGTATTTGACCGACCGCCAGAGCCGCTCGACGAAGACGTTGTCCCGCCAAGCCCCTTTGCCGTCCATGCTGATCGCGACGCCGGCCTCGATGAGCACCGAGGTGAAGGCGGCCGACGTGAACTGCGCCCCCTGATCCGTGTTGAAGATCTCCGGCTTGCCGTAGCGAGCCAGAGCCTCTTGGAGAGCCTCGACGCAGAACTCGGCCTCCATCGTG
>JARLJB010000116.1 GCA_031291415.1 Telmatospirillum sp. | reverse complement strand
GCGTCCAAAGCGGCCGATACGGACATTCCTGGGGAGGCGCTGCATGGCGAACTCCGGGTATGGAATCAGTATGGAGTTCCTCGAGAACCTGTCAACTTTTGCATCAAAAATAAGTAAAAATATAATATATTAAAAATATATCGAAGGTCATATAGAAAATTTTGTAAATCAAAAGGCTGAAACATAGATAAAATTAGTTAAGAAAAACATATTCATGTTATTTGAAAATATAATAAATGACAAACACGAAATATAATTGCAAAACACAAATTTGTATCTTTTTAATACTATATGGAGAGGCACAAAATTAATCCAAATGGTATGGAGATTGTCGTGTTCGGTATGGAGGTTCTGGCGACATGTCTGGCATTGATGGTCATGATTTCTGCAATTTGAGCGAGGCGTTGACATCGTGCGGCCGTGCCGGATATTACTAACCAGTACGTCCAGGATACCGGGCAAAAATGAACGAGAGCGCACAAGCGTCTGTACGGCTTTTGGTTGTGGGCGCTGGCCTGATTGGCCAGGTGCACATCAGAAGCATTCTTGGCCTTCCTGAGGCGAAGCTTGTCGGAATTGTTGACGATGCTCCGCACATCCAAAAGCAGGCGGCCGAGCTTGGTGTGCCGTGGGGCACCGATCTGGAGCCGATGCTGCGGGCGTGTCACCCTGACGGCGTCATCGTCTCCGTTCCAAACCAGTTCCATTTCAGTGTTGGGATGACGCTGCTAAGGCACCGTCTGCCCATGCTGATGGAGAAGCCGGTGTGCGACACCGTGTCGCAGGCCCGGGAGTTTGCCGACGCCGCGGAACAGGCGGGGGTGGCGGTGCTGGCTGGCCATCATCGTCGCCATGGCCCGACCATCCAACGTGCCAAGGAAATCATCGCATCGGGGCGGTTGGGGCGGATCAGTGCCGTCCATGGGTTCTGCTGGGTGCTCAAGCCGAAGGACTACTTCGAGGGTAAGGGCGCCTGGCGTGCGCAACCCGGTGGCGGCGTGGTGCTGATCAACCTGATCCATGTCATCGACGATCTGCGAAATCTGTGCGGCGAAATTGCCAGTGTACAGGCGGCGGCTTCCAATGCCGCGCGCGGCTTCCCGGTCGAGGACACGATTGGCATCATCCTGACGTTCCGCAGTGGCGCGATCGGCACGCTCGCGGTTTCGGACGCCGCGGCCTCGCCGTGGAGCTGGGAGCTGACGTCCGGCGAGAACAAGGCGTTCCCGCATACCGCCGAGTCTTGTTACCTTGTTGCCGGGATGGAGGCCTCGCTTTCCATCCCCCGGCTGGAGATTTGGCACCATGGAGCGGAGCGGAGTTGGTGGTCGCCGATTCACGCGGACCGGGTGGTTGCCCCTGAGGCGGATGCCTTCACCCTGAAGTCGCACGCCGATCCGATGGTCAATGAAATGCGGCACTTCTGCGATGTGGTGCGTGGGCGGGCCGAGCCCCTGCTCGACGCGCGTGGAGGAGCCAGGACCCTGGAGGCCACGCTTGCGGTTGTGGAGGCGGCCCGCAGCGGGAAAGCCGTCATGCTTTCGTAAGCGCCCACCGAAAACGCGTCTGCGTCTGCCGAAAATAAAAATAAGAACCTATGCGGAGGAGATAAAATGGACTCGACGCCCCGTCAGGATTCGGAAAACGTACAGGTCATAAGAGCGACCGCCAGCGGATGGATGGGTTCCGCGCTGGAGTATTACGATTTCTTCGTCTACAACACGGCCGCGGCACTGTTCTTCCCGACGCTGTTCTTCCCGAACGTTGATCCGGGGGTCGCCATTGTCGCCTCGTTCGCGACCTTCGGCGTCGGCTACGTCGCCCGGCCGTTCGGCGCCTTCGCCCTTGGCCACTGGGGCGACACGCGCGGCCGCAAGAGTGTGCTGATCTTTTCGATGTGCGTGATGGGCCTCTGCACCATGGGCATCGGCCTGCTGCCGACCTATAACCAGATCGGCTTGATGGCCCCTGTCCTGCTGGTCTGCCTGCGGCTGATCCAGGGCTTTGCCCTTGGCGGCGAGCAGTCGGGTGCCAGTTCGATGATTATCGAGCATGCGCCCTTCGGGCGACGCGGATTTTTTGCCAGCTTCAACCTGCAGGGCACCCAGGCGGGGCAGATTATCGCGGCGGCGGTTTTCCTGCCGATCATCTATGCGATGTCGGCGGAGAACTTTAACGCCTACGGCTGGCGCATCCCCTTCCTGCTGAGCTTCTTCGTGGTCGTCGTCGGCCTGATCATCCGCAGCAAGGTCCAGGAAACCCCGGCCTTCACCAAGGAGAAGGAGGAGGGGCTGGTGCCAAAGGCGCCGCTCGTCGAGCTGATCCGCGAAAGCTGGCCGGACATGCTGCGCGTCGTGTTCATGGGATTTGCCAACACGGTGCCGACGGTCATCGTCTCCTTCGGTGCCGCCTACGCCGTGCAGGCGGCCTACGGCATCAACTTCCCACGTTCGCTCTACCTGTGGATCCCGGTCGTCGGCAACATCGTCGCGGTATGCGTCATTCCGTTCGCGGGCAACCTGTCCGACCGGATCGGGCGGCGGCCGATGTACATCGGGGGCATGCTCGGCTCCGGCTTCCTGGCGTGGATGTACCTGTATGCGGTCTCCATTCAGAGCATTCCGCTTGCGGTGGCGATCTCGATCATTGGCTGGGGCGTCATCTACCAGGGTTACAACGCCATTTTCCCGAGCTTCTTCCCCGAACTGTTCTCGACCCGCACGCGCGTCTCGGGCATGGCGGTGTCGTTCAACATCGGCCTCGTGGTGACCGCTTTCCTGCCGATGTTCTTCGCGGCCATCGCCCCGCCCGGCTCGCCGAACATTCCCTTCAGGGTGGGCATCATCGCCTTTGCGCTGACTTGCGCGGCCTCGTTCGCCGCCTGGACGGCACGCGAGCCCTACCGGGTGCGCCTCGAAGATCTTGGGAAGCGCGATGCTGTTCCTGTCGACAAGGAAGAATACATGAGGATCCGGGCGTCGCACCCGATCCGCCGTCACGCCTAGAGGGCATCCGCAAGGGCAGGGCCGTTGCCCGGCGAACGCGGGCAACGGTGGCTGCCAAAACGACTGCCGGATCGACTGCAAGCATTCTGAAGCGGAGAGGACACGATGAGCACACCGCTGACCGACGAGCAGCGCCAGGATCTGATGGCGATGATCGACAGGGCGCGGGCCGCCATGAAGGCGCTGGAAGGCTGGGATGAGGCGCGGATCAACCGCCTCTGCCAGGCGATGGGTTGGGCGACCGCGAATGAAAAACACATGACCCGCATTGCCAACATGGCGGTCGATGAAACCGGCCTTGGGGACCGCGTGGGGCGCGTCAGTAAACGCATCAAGATC
>JARLJB010000115.1 GCA_031291415.1 Telmatospirillum sp. | reverse complement strand
GTAGAACCCCTTAGGGTAATATTGGCCGGTTAACGGGCCCTTCCGGGGCATTTTGCGGGAAAATTTGTGGGTAATTAAGGCGGCCAATTTTTCGGCGCGACGACAGCGCGCAAGAACAATAGGAGCGAGGGGAAACATGGCCAGCCGCTATCAGGAAGTCTATCAGTCGTGGCGCAAAGATCCGCAGGCCTTCTGGGCCGAGGCGGCCAAGGCCGTCGACTGGATCAAGCCGCCGACCATCGCTTTCGACCCCAAGGCCGGCGTTTATGGCCGCTGGTTCCCCGACGGCACGCTCAACACGTGCTACAACGCCATCGACCGGCATGTGAAAAACGGGCGCTCCCAGCAGGCCGCGATCATCTACGACAGCCCTGTCACCGGCTTCAAGCGCACCTATACCTATGAGCAATTGCTGGCCGAGGTGAATGCGCTCGCTTCCGTTTTGAGGGATTTCGGCGTCGTCAAGGGCGACCGCGTGCTGGTCTACATGCCGATGATCCCGGAAGCGATCATCGGCGTCATGGCCTGCGCGCGCATCGGCGCCATCCATTCCGTGGTGTTCGGCGGCTTCGCCTCCAAGGAGCTGGCCACCCGCATCAACGATTCCGAGCCCAAGATTATCCTGACAGCCTCCTGCGGCATCGAGCCGAACCGCGTCGTGAAATACAAGCCGCTGCTGGACGAGGCGATCGAACTGGCCGCCGTCAAGCCGGAAAAGCTGCTGCTGCTCCAGCGTCCGCAGGAAGAGGCCTCGATGGTCGCGGGGCGCGATTTCAACTGGGGCGATCTCGTCGTCGCCGCGCTGGCGGAGCGCCGCACGGTCGAGCCGGTGGAAATGGCCGCGACCGACCCACTCTATATTCTTTACACGTCCGGCACGACGGGCATTCCCAAGGGGGTCGTGCGCGACAACGGCGGCCATGCCGTCGCGATGTGCTGGACCATGAAGAACCTCTACGGCATCAAGCCGGGCGAAGTGTTCTGGGCGGCGTCGGACGTCGGCTGGGTGGTCGGCCATTCCTACATCATCTACGGCCAGCTGCTCTATGGCGC
>JARLJB010000114.1 GCA_031291415.1 Telmatospirillum sp. | reverse complement strand
GGCGGCGTCATCGGGAAACCGGCGCTGGAATTCCAGCAGCGAGCGCGGAAAATCGGACATCGGGGCACCTCGGCATGATCGTTGTTCGTGATATGTTCTACCATGCCTCGGGGGTGCGGAGCCAGAGGGATAAGCCTTTGACCGAAATACACGCCCCATAGTTTCCTGCTGCTGAGTACCTTGCCGAGATCGCGCATGACGAAGGCTGATTTCTGTTTGGCGCTGCTCCGCTCGCTGAGGTCGACAAGACCGCCACCGTTGCGGATCACCTCGATTTCAGCTTCGTTGGCTCCCTTGAAGGCTTTCGGATCGCGGTAAACCGTATACCAGACGGCCGCCCAGGCGATACCGATGGTGCCGGTGA
Organism: Telmatospirillum sp.; assembly: GCA_031291415.1. Lineage (GTDB taxonomy): Bacteria > Pseudomonadota > Alphaproteobacteria > Rhodospirillales > Magnetospirillaceae > Telmatospirillum. The sequence continues at coordinate 3,872 of JARLJB010000114.1, read as the reverse complement.
CCAGGAAGACAGTCTTCCATCCATAGTTCGTCTGCAGATAGGCCAGTACGGGAGTGAGAAAGGCCAATCCGACGAATTGTCCCGACGTATAAAAGCCGATAGCGGTGGCGCGTTCCCGTTCGGGGAACCATGTGGTCACCACCCGGTTGTTGATCGGGAAAGACGGCGCCTCCAGCGCGCCGACAGCCAGACGCAGAAGGAAAAGCGCGGTCAGTCCCCAGGCGAACCCCATCGCCAGGGTGGCAATCGACCACAGCAGAATGGCGATCGCATAGAACCGTCGCGGGTGCTGGCGGTCGACCAGCCAGCCGCCGGGAATTTGGCACAGTGCGTAGGTCCAGCCGAACGCCGAAAAGACGACGCCCATTTTCAACGGGTCGATCGCCAGGTCTTTGGCCAGCAGCGGCGCGGCGATCGACAGGTTGGCGCGATCGAGATAGTTGAGAACGACCGTCGCGAATAACAGGAGCATGATGACGAAGCGGGCACGCGTCGGCGTTTGCCCGGTCGAGCCTGGATGGGCTCCCGACATGGTTTCCTCCTAATTTTTGAACTTGTCAGAGCGGTTTGTAGGCTTTCACCACTCGGCGAAGGTGCCGTCCGCATGGCGCCAGACAGGATTGCGCCAGCGATGGCCGATCTTGGCTTGCCGAACCACCACCTCTTCGTCGATTTCGATTCCCAGGCCCGGACCCTCGGGAATGGCGACAAAGCCGTCGTGGTATTCGAAGACTTTCGGATCCTTCAGATAGTCGAGAAGGTCGTTGGTCTTGTTGTAGTGGATGCCCAGGCTCTGTTCCTGGATGAAGGCGTTGTAGCTGACGGCGTCGATCTGCAAATTGGCCGCCAGCGCAATCGGTCCCAACGGGCAATGCAACGCCAGCGCCACATCGTAGGCTTCGGCCATGGCGGCGATTTTCCGGGTTTCGGTGATGCCGCCGGCGTGCGAGGGATCGGGTTGGATGATGTCGACATAACCCTGGTGCAGGATGTTCTTGAAGTCCCAACGGGAGAACAGCCGCTCGCCAAGCGCGATGGGGGTGCTGCAATGGTTGGCGATTTCCTTTAGCGCTTCGGCATGTTCGCTCAAGACCGGTTCCTCGATGAACATCAGCTTCATCGGCTCCAGCTCCTTGGCCAGCACTTTGGCCATCGGCCGATGGACGCGGCCGTGGAAGTCGACGCCGATGCCGAAATGCGGGCCCATCGCTTCGCGGATCGCCTGGACGCGTTCGAGGACCGCATCGATCTTGGCGTAGCTGTCGATGAACTGAAGTTCCTCGGTGGCGTTCATCTTGACGGCGGTGAAGCCGCGGGCCGCGACGTCGCGCGCCGCTTGGGCGGTGTCGGCCGGCCGGTCGCCGCCGATCCAGGAATAGACGTGGATCTTGTCGCGCAGCCGTCCGCCCAGCAGCTGATGAACGGGAACGCCCAACGCCTTGCCTTTGATGTCCCACAACGCCTGGTCTATGCCGGCGATGGCGCTCATGTGGATGCCGCCGCCGCGATAGAACCCGGCGCGGTACATGACGGTCCAGTGATCCTCGATCAGGAAGGGATCCTTGCCGATCAGATAGTCGGACAGTTCACTGACGGCGGTGGCGACGGTGGCTGCCCGGCCCTCAAGGACCGGTTCGCCCCAGCCGACGATTCCCTCGTCGGTTTCGATCTTCAGGAAGCACCACCGTGGCGGCACGATGAAGGTGGTCATCTTGGTGATTTTCACGGTTTTCTCTCCTCGTAACGAATCCTTCGGGATGTGGCCTGCCCGACCAGAGTCTGTCTGATGCCTGCGCCTCCGGCTCCGGCAGGCTCAATCGCCGCTCGGGCTCTCGTGACACCCGTCATCTAAGATGAAGCGCGCCACTAGCGGTTCATCTCACGCCACGCGTCGGCGAAGGCGCGGGCGCGGCGGCTGGCTTCCTGGGCGTCGATGCCGGGGGCGTACAGGGCCGAACCGAGACCGAATCCGTTGGCTCCGGCACTGGCGAAGTCGCCAATATTGGCCGGTGTCACGCCGCCGACGGGAAGGAGCAGTGTCTCTTTCGGGAAGACGGCGCGCCATGCCTTGACGACCTTCGGCCCGAACTGTTCCGCCGGGAACAGCTTCAGACCGTCGGCGCCGTTGGCCAGGGCGGCAAAACCCTCGGTCGGCGTCGCCACGCCGGGAAGGCAAATAAGCCCGGCCGCCTTGGCGGCGCGGACGACCAGCGGATCGCTGTGCGGCATGACGATCAGCCGCCCGCCGGCGGCGGCGACCTTGCTCACTTGCTCTGGCGTCATGACGGTGCCGGCGCCGATCAGGCAGCTCGATCCCAGCGCGTCATGCAGGCGGCGGATGCTGTCGAACGGGTTGGGCGAGTTCAGCGGGACTTCAAGGACGGTGAAACCTTCGGCCGCCAAAGCGCGGCCGATCGGAACGACGTCGTCCGGAGCTACGCCGCGCAGGATGCCGATAAAGGGAAAGCGCTCCAGGTGGGCTCGAATGTTCATGGTTTTGGCTCCAACGATCCGTCTCAGGACGGATTCCTAAAGTTGCAGGGCGATTCGCCACAGCCCGGCCGGTGACGCGCCGGCAATGATCTGCGCATGGTCGACGCCGAAAAGGTCGAGCGCCCGGCGGTAGCGTTGGCAAAGCCCGCTCTCGCCGATCAGGGCGCAGGCAAAGCCATCGGCGGTCTGGCTGAGCGCGCTGCGGAGTTCTTCGCCGATGAGCAGGCCGGACAGATAGTCGAGGCTTTCACTGGCTGTCAGACGTCCGGACAGCACCAGCGTCCGCGTCGAGAACAACAGCGACGACAGGGGCCTGCCGGGATTGCCCCTGACCGTTCGGACGCCGCGATCGAAGGCTGTCCACGCTGGGACCAGCGGCTTGCTTTCCTTGGCCACGGCCATCGCCGGGCGTCCGAGAATCGAGTGCTGGCTGAGAACGGCGAACAGTTCGCCCGTCAGATAGGTCGTGAAGGTGACGATCCTGCCGTCGCGCACGGCCACCCATTTCGAATGGGTTCCCGGCATGATCAACAGGGATCTTTGCGAGAGGCCGGAATCGAGCGCCAGCGCGCCAACCACCTGGGTTTCCTCGCCGCGCATGACATCGGGAATGTCACCGTCCAAGGCGACACCGGGGACGATCTTCAGGCTGGTGCCGGGAACCGCCGGTTGCGCCCGAACGGCGGCGACCAGATCGTCGAGGCCGGTGGGGCATCCGAGATAGGGAATCTCCTGCCAGCCTTGGGCGCTACCGATCATTCCGGCGGCGATCATCGGAAGCCCCGGCCAGCGGTTGGTCCAGGTGCCGGTGACGCTCTCCAAGGCGCGGGCGAAGTCGCCGTCAGGCGTCGCCATGATGCCCCAGGGAACCGTGATGTCGTCGACGACGGTTCCCTCGTCGCCAAGAAGATAGGCCCGCAATGACGACGTGCCCCAGTCGAGGGCGATCAGACGGGGAACCGTTTGTGTCGTCGTTGGTGCCAGTAAATCCGAACTGGTCATGCCTCCCCGTCCTTTGTCTTCCTGCAGGGGCGTCTGTGAGGCGACAAAATACCAAGGAGTCGAGGTAATCTCAATATGTAAAATCTTATCCCAATATATGAGATAATAGACGGCAACGTGGGAACCTGGAGGCGAAAGTCATGGCGCATGAGGCCTTGAACCAGGAGTGGGGTGGGCATCCGAACGTGTGAGAGAATGAGAAGATCGAGTGGCGCGGGAGGCTGATGCCAAGGTGCAGTGATCGGAACCGATCACTGCCCCCTCAGCAACTGTCTTTGTCAGGCAGCGGCAGCTTCGGGTAAATCCCGCCATGGCTTGGCGTCCCTGACCAGGGCGTTGAGGATAGTGATGAGCTTGCGGACGCAGGCGATGATGGC
>JARLJB010000113.1 GCA_031291415.1 Telmatospirillum sp. | reverse complement strand
GATTTCCTGAAAACTTCCGTCCCATTACGGCGTCATGGCCAGGCTAGACCCGGCCATCCACGGCCAACGGGGCTGCAAGACGTGGATACCCCGCCCAAGCGCCGTGTATGACCATCTACTGAATGTCAACAGGCCTTAGAGCGTTCCGCGGAAATAAACGAATCACCTCGTCATTTTCGCTTTCGCGCATCGGCGCTGGCTTAAGCTTCGGTGGGGGGGGGCGCGGGGGGGGGGGGTTCGGGGGGGGGGGCCCGGGGGTCCGGCCGGGCCCCACCGAAGGGACAACGAACACCGTCCCCACGCCTAATAGCAAGTCTCGATGAGAATGACTCATCGAACGAAAGAGTAACGATTATTTTTGCGCGGTCCCTTGGACTGACGCCCGCAACGCGGACGTCAGCTACGGTCCACGAGATTTTCCAGCGCCTCGATATAGGCTTCCATTCCCGACTTGCGCAGTGGAATAAAGGGTTTGTCGTAGCGTCGGCAAAGCGACTTCACTTTGCTCTGCGCCGCATGACTGACGCATTTGACCGGAAACAGTACGACATCGGCACGACCGAACAGATTGGTGAGCTTGCCCATGCTCTCTTCCGTTCCGCCATCGTGATGAACGAAGCATCCGTTGAACTCTTCGACCATCCGGCGCAAATGCGACACATGTTGATGGCGCCCGCCAACGACCAGAACGCAACGGCCACAGAGATCGAATTTCGGGCAGACCCGGTCACCTGATGCCTGTTTCGAAGAATCCTTGTCGGAAGAAGCCATGGATCACCTCGTGTTTCGAAAGTTCTCAGGAAGCCACAGTGACATGTGCAGCCCATTTGCCGATCAATCTACCATTTTAATATATTTGGTCAATATTATTGTAAATAACAAATTTTATAACATACTTTTTGTGTTTTATTTTTTTCACAAAACAGGCCTTCTGACCGCCATTTGAAACAGTTTGAAACCAACCCGCCATTTTCTCGACATCGGCGCGACGGAAAATGCCCGATGGTTGCGTGTAACCAAAACAGAGGCACCGGCAACGCGGTGTATGACAATGGCAAGCAGATTGAGAAATGTGGCCGCCGGTTTATCGGCTTTGCTTTTGCTGGATGGCTGCGCCACCGCCCCCACGGGGCCGACGGTGCAGGTCATGCCCGCTCAGAACAAACCGTTTGAGGTTTTTGCGAGTGAAGAGGCGAGCTGTAAGCAATACGCCAGCCAACAGGTGTCTGGTCAGGCGGACAACGCCAATGGACGCGCCGTCGGAACAGCGCTGTTGACAACCGCTTTGGGAGCAGGTCTTGGCGCCGCTGTCGACGGTGGGCGAGGTGCCGGCGTCGGCGCCGCCACCGGCGGTGTGGTGGGTGGCGCCATCGGCGCGGGTAATTCCCAAAATACGCAGAAAACCATTCAACAGCAGTACGACACCTCCTATTCCCAATGCATGTATGCGAAGGGGAACCAAATCGTTCAACAACCTGTCACCGTCGTTCGCCCGACGGTCGTCTATACGGCGCCGCCGCCAACCGTCGTCTACGCGCCGCCGCCGGCCGTCGTTTATGCGCCACCACCCGGTTATCCACCGCCGAACGGCCCCTAGAACATCGAGCGGCATGTCCCCATCCTGGGATTGTCGCTTGATCACCTGTCGCATACTATCGGAAGAGTGTCGCCATGGGGGCGCACCTCTTCTGTTTCTGGCCGAGACCCCTCGGCAAGATGAAAGGTCATCAGGGAGGCACAATGACTGATGTTCCCAAGCACCATGGCGTCAAGCCGGCCGCACCCGGCCATGCCGCCGCGATCCGAGTAGCCTTGGCCGCCGTGGTCATGGCTGGACTGATAGGCGGACAAGACGCCGCTGCCGATCCCGTCTCGACGGGAGCCACCAAACCGGCTTCCGGACAGGGAAGCATCCACAAGCCGGCGTCGAGCCTGCCGGAATCCGGTGATGCCGGCACCCGTATGCGGACCCACGTCAGCAAATTCGTTCCGATGCAACAGATGAACCCGCAGAGCGCTTCGGTATCGGGTTACTTCTTCGAGACTCCCGCCTCGCTCGCCTGCCTCTACGGACTGACCACCACGACGACCGGCTGCATCCCGGGCAAAGTATCCACAGTGGCGTCCGGTGGCAGCAAGGTCATCGCCATCGTCGATGCCTATGATCATCCCTGGATCGCCTCCGACCTGGCGAAGTTCAGCGCTCAATTCGGTCTTCCCACGGCCAATTTGCAAGTCGTCTACGCGACGGGACGGCGTCCCAACATCGACCAGTCGGGAGGGTGGGAACTCGAAGAGGCACTCGACGTCGAAGTCGCCCATGCGATGGCGCCAAGTGCCAAGATCATCCTGGTCGAAGCCGCCTCAAGCAGCTTGACCGACCTCCTCAAGGCTGTCGACGTGGCAAGCTCGCTGGTCGCGACAGCCGGTGGCGGCCAAGTGGTCATGAGTTGGGGAAGCGACGAATTCAGCGGTGAAGCGTCCTACGACACCCATTTCGCCACTAAAAATGTCGTCTATCTGGCAGCCTCCGGCGACAGCCCCGGCGTCAGTTGGCCTGCCACCTCGGCGAACGTCATCGCGGTCGGCGGCACCAGTGTATCGCGCAATCCGACGACCGGCGTGCTGATCAGCGAAGCGGCTTGGAGCGACGGCGGCGGCGGCCCCAGTTCCTATGTCGGCCGGCCGGCCTACCAAAGCGCCGTCGCGAGTTTAGTCGGCACCACCCGGGCGACGCCGGATATCGCCGCCGTCGCGGACCCCAATACCGGCGTGTGGGTTTACAACTCCTTCCCCTACGAGGGAGTCGTCGAAGGCTGGATGGCCATTGGCGGAACCAGCGTGGCGGCACCACTGACCGCGGCTGTCATCAATTCCTCAGGCACCTTCCGCGCGTCGAGCGCCACGCAGCTTGCCACCATCTACGCGGCGGCCGGCACATCGTCCTTCAAGTCGATTACCCGTGGTATCTGCGGACCCTATGCCGGCTACAGCCCCGGCACCACCTGGAGCCCATGTGTCGGATTGGGCAGCCCGAACGGTCGCACCGGTTTCTGAACCTCGACCGCCACGGAAAAGTGAGACCACCCCCTGCCCGCTTGTCACGCGGGAACAAGGGGGGTGGTTTTTGCGCCTGAATCTGGACACCACACCGTATAAAGCTCACTATCGCCAAATGGCTAACCGCTTGGCAGGGAGCCGATCATGACCAGTTCCAGCGCACTGACGCGGACACCCGCGGAGTTTCGAAGTTCCTTGCTCAGCTCCGTGTTGAGCGGCGGATCGATGTCCAACAGCAGCAGCTCGACCTCGACTGCCTCGGGATTGGCCAACACCATCGGCAGCAAGATTCTTGGCATCGGCACCTCATTGGGGACGTCGGACGGGTTGTCGCCCTTGCTATCGGACGTCAGCACCGCTTCGTCGTTGAGGAATGCTCTCCAGTCCACCCTGCTGGGGGGGAGCAGCGCCGGCCAAACGGCAGGAGAACTCGCCGGCCTCGGCTCGACGCTCAACAGCATGGCCAAGGCGGCTCAAACCGCTCTGACAACCACGGATACAACTAAACGAGCCGCGGCGTTAAAGACCTTTAAGTCGCTTTATGCCTCTCTCGATGGCGCGTCGATTACCGTCAATGGCAAGGCCGGCAATGCTGCGAGCCTTGGACTCAGCGAACCTGGTGATTGGAGCAATACCGACACGGCCAAAGGAACCGCAGCCATCGTCACGGATATGAAGGCGGTAGTGAAAGCACATGCGGTCATCCAAGAAACCGTTCGGTCGGTCGGAGCGACGTTGGCCAATTCACTGGCCCTTGGCGTCTGACTCCGGCGGACGGCCCGAGCGTCGACCGTTGCGGCGGGATGGTGGCTTTACCCTTATCGAAATCGTCGTGGTGCTTGGCATCCTCGGCTTGGCACTGGCGCTTGTCCTGTCTTATGGAACGCCTCGCGGCGGCGCCCTGGCGCTGCGGGCGGCTGCGACGGAATTGGCCGGAGGCTTGCGCGAGGCGCGGTCGCTGGCGGTCGCCGGCAACAAGCCGGTCGCCGTCGCCATTGATTTGACCTCCCACCGCTGGCAAATCGACGGGCAAGACGTCAGACATCTCCCCGAGGATATGTCGGTCCGTTTGCTCACTGTCGCCGGAGAGACCGCATCGAACACTCTCGGCCGCTTTCGTTTCTTTCCCGACGGCAGCGCGACGGGAGGCCGCATCGAATTCGCCGGCGCCAACCGCCGGATCCAGATCGGTATCGACTGGCTGTCCGGCCGCGTTTCTCTCGCCGAAGTCCAATAGCCCCTGGATTTTATTGTATAGACGTCAGGAAAACTTGTGGTTCATCCAGATCACAGTGTCTGAGATCACTTGTCCTTGGTTATTTCCTCGCGATTATTTTGTGGATCGTCCCACGAAAAATTTCGAGCAGACTTCCCAATCGGTAGTGGCGAGTATCGGCTGGCATTCCCGTAAAAATCTTTTTCGTCCTCCGACGTCAAATTCTATTATTCATATATTTCAATGAATTATGAATTTATTGAGCCACCAGCGCTGAGAAGTCTGATGGCCTTACCACTTGACCATTTTACATTTTCGTAACAAAGTACGAAAAAATGTGGTGAGGAAACGCACCTCCCCGGTCGTCCGTCAGGTGGGAAATTTGTCATCTACGCCAACATGCTCAAATCAAAAAATGAACATTTCCCGGTATCTGTGTTGGGAAATGGCGACTTTATAATAATTATACATCGTATATGGAGGGTTTTATGACGTCTAAGCCGCACTTTGAAGTATCGCGGCGGTCTCTCCTTGCCGGAGCGGCAGCAGGCGCCGTCATGCTCGGTGCCGACCCAAAAGCCTGGGCAACCCAGGTGGGCGATCCCTGGTCGCAGGCGCGAGCCATCGTCAACCGCCTCTCCCAACCGGTTTCCTTTCCCAGCCGGACCTTTTCGGTTACCGATTATGGAGCCACGCGGTGCTCACTGGTAAGCAGCAGCCAGATCTGGAATCTGGTACCGGGCGCCACCTCGACGTCGGCGCCGGTCTGGGTTCAGGGCACGTCCAGACTGAGCAATCCGACGGTCTTCCAGACCAGCACCCAGGCGCCAGGATCATACGACAACTACGGCGCCTTCACCGCGGCCATCAAGGCCTGTAATGCGGCAGGCGGCGGTACCGTCGTCGTCCCATCCGGCAACTGGTACATCGCCGGGCCGATCACCCTGCTCAGCAATGTCAACTTCCACCTGAACAGCGGCGCGGTGATCTGGTTCGACCCGAATCCGGCCAACTACGCCAAATACGGGCCTTATAACTTCGGCAGCAACGGCAACCTGGTGCAGTCGCGCTGGCAGGGGAACGACTGCTACAATTTCTCTCCGCTGATCTACGCCTTCGGGCAGAACAACATCGCTTTGACCGCCGATGACAATACGGCCGTCCTGAACGGCCAGGGCGGCACGCCTTATGGCGGCAGCACATTCCAATGCTGGTGGACCTGGAAAGGCAACGCCGGGACGGCCGGCTTCGTCAGCGGGCAACCGAGCGAGGGGACGGCGAACGCCCTCAATCCCGCCTTGGTCAGCACCTACATCCCGTCGACAGCGCCGGTCACCGTCAATCTGATCGAGTACGGCACATCGACCGCCGGCACATCGACCAGCTACACCAAGGACCCCAGCTATCTTCAGAATCAGTCGGAAGCCTATTACCCGCTATCGCTCCGCATCTACGGCATTGGCCATCAGGTGCCACCCAACATGGTCCAGTTTCACAGCTGCACCAATGTGTTGATGCTGAACTACCAGATCACCAACACCCCATGCTGGCAGCACAATCCGGTCAATTGCCGCAACGTTGTCATTCGCGGTGTCTATGCCAATAGCGTCGGTCCGAACAATGACGGCTTCGATCCAGACGCTTGCAGCTACGTTCTGATCGACAATGTGACCTTCAACACCGGTGACGACTGCATCGCCATCAAGGCCGGCAAGGCCAACGATACGGGATATGGCCCCACCCAGAACATCGTGATCCAGAACTGTACGATGAACAGCGGTCACGGCGGCGTCACTATCGGCAGCGAGATGTCCGGCGGCGTTCAGAATGTGTTCGTGCAAAACCTGAACATGCTGAATGTCAACTACGCCTCCAACCCGCTCAATATTGCGCTCCGCTTCAAGACCAACATGAATCGCGGCGGTTTCATCCGCAATTACTATGCCCGCAACATCAAGCTGCCGAACGGCATCAATCTGACGCCGGGCTACTACACGCCACTGGCTGGCAGCCCCATTCCGAAAAACACGGTGTCGACCAACCAGGGCGGCATCATCACCTTCGACTGCGATTATTCGCCGGCGTCCGATAACGTCCGCATCCGTCCGCCAGTCATTACCAATATCAATATCAGCAATGTCACCGCCAGTCCGGTTCCCGGCACTTCGACCAGTTGCTATCAGGCGATCATCGTCCAGGGCCCGGTGGCTACCGACTATAACGGCCTGACCTCGGCACCGGCCATGTCGCCGGTCAGCGGCGTCACCATCAGCAACTGTAATTTCGGCACTCCCGTCAACACCGCGACACCATACTATCTCTACAATATTCAGAACTCGTCCCTCAGCAATGTCATCATTGCCGGCCAGACCTATACAAAATCTATTTCTGCGTAAGGACGGACTGAATGTTCAACACACCAAAAGGAAATCACACGATGCGTCTTACTGTTCTGGCCGTTGCGGCCGCTGCACTCTCTCTGCCGGCCGTCGCCTCTGCGGGCAACTTCGACGGTATCTACGGCGGCGCGCAAATCGGCGGGGCCTTCACCTCGCTTGAGAAAACCAACACCTCGCCGATCTATAGTGGCGGCGGCGACAAGAACGATTCGCTTTCGGCCAATGGTGTCGTCGGCGGCGTCTTCGCCGGTTACGGCTATGTTCTGCCCTATAACATTTTCGTCGCCGCAGAAATCGACGCGACGTTCGGCGGCCGCGACTATTCCGAGACCATCAGCGACCCGACCAACCCCTATCAGAGCAAGATCAAGACAGGCACGGAATGGGGAATGTCCTTCCGTCCAGGCTATGTGATAAACGAACATGCCCTGGTTTACGGCCTGTTCGGCTTCGAGCGGACACCGCTGAAGAGCACGTCAACCGCGTCCGAGGTCACCTTCGACAAGACCCAGACCGCCTTCCGCCTGGGTCTTGGCACCGAAATTTCGATTTACGGACCTTTGACCTTCCGTGCCGACTACGTCCACACATTCCTCGACGACATCACCTTTGGCGACAGCTTCGGAACCTCCACGACCATCAAGCCGTCGGAAGACAAATTCAAACTGGGCGTCGCCTACCACTTCTAACCGTTTTTTCCAATCCTTCCTGGCGCAGAGACTTCCCCGAGTTGGCCACAAGTCCCGTCGGCCATCTCGGGGCCTTTTTTCGAGACTTTCCCCGCGACGGGGTACGGCGATTGCCAAGTGCCTCAAATGACGCCATGATCCCCACGCAATGAGCCCGATAACGGCCAGAGGTTGGCAAATCCGATCATGTCCGACGTCTTCTCCATCCCCCATTTATCGTCCCGCCGGTCCCGTCAGGCCGGTTTCACTTTGCTCGAATTGCTGGTCGTTCTCGGCATTCTCGGGCTTCTGATTGGCTTGGTGGCGCCGGCCGCCTTGCAGCAGTTCGGCAGCGCCAAACAGAAGATTGCCCAGCAGTCGATCGAACGACTGGTCGGCATCCTCGACATCTATAAGCTTGATGTCGGCCGCTACCCGACAACGGAACAGGGACTGCAGGCGCTGATCTCGCGGCCGACCACCGAGCCGCACTGGAACGGCCCCTATCTCAAGGGCGATACGGTCCCGGAAGACCCCTGGGGCCGGCCGTTTCTCTATCGTGCCCCGGGACAACGTCCCAACCACGCGTTCGACCTCTACTCCCTCGGCGCCGATGGACAACCCGGTGGCACCAGTGAAAACGCCGACGTGTTCAATAAATAACGGTAACAGGCCGCGGGCCAATAGGAATTGCCGCTAAAGGCTTATCCCTTTGCTTCCGCCACGATCAGCATCTTGTAGGTGGCAGGCTTGATGGCGGCACCGATGCCCAGCAAAGTGCGAAATGCCGCATGGGGTGTGCGCCGACGGTTGAATCTGAAGACGAACTCGTCGAGGT
>JARLJB010000112.1 GCA_031291415.1 Telmatospirillum sp. | reverse complement strand
CTTTGCTTTGAACGCCGGCGTGTGATTCCGGCGGGTGCGCTTCGTCATGGTCTTTCCCCTGTTCGGCGGCGATCATCGCCGCGTTCAGGCAGAAAATCCACTCATCCCCCCTGTCCAATTTTTCCAGGCCGGCTCTGAGCGATGATATGCCGCTTCGCCCGGGGGAATTTCGGGTGGCGACGCAGGTGGGAATTTGATGCGGAGAACCCCGTGATCTGTTCCATTGCGCAGTATAAATCAAGATTTAAACCGGTTGGTTTTTCGGACCGCAGACAAATGTCGGGAAGTACGAAAAATCCGATCATTCGTATGATCGTTGAGTGATCCCAGTCGCCTTTATTGTTATGGCCCTGGACGCCCCTATCGACAAAATAAGATAGGGATCACTCAACTCCGGTTATCAAGCTATCGCGGTCTCTTTACCCAAGAGACTGACGACTCTGTCGGCGATGCTCTTTGTCGTGATGACGTGCCGGCCATAGAATTCGTCGATTGTCCCCAGCATCTTATTGTAATCTTGTGTGACGGTTTCGTCTGACGATTCGATTTCGTTTTGCAACTTCCGAACGACGTCCCATAAGACATCGTCGGTCAGATCTTTGACATCGATGCTTTGGGCATGACGAGACAGCGCCATTTTCAATGTTACCGGATGAAGTCCGGCATAGTTGACGAAATACCGCTTCTCGTCATTGGTTTCGAGAAAATCCGGAATGTTCAAGACGCCGAAATTCGAATCAGTTTCGAAGATTCCGCTTACCGGCCGATAGAGATTGGGAATCGCGCCGAAGGTTCGTTCCGATTGCCGAGCGCATTCGACCAGTTTGGCAAGATCGATGGCCTGCGCCCCAAGGGTGATGTTGTTGTTCTGGCAAAGTTTCACGACCTGTTCGATGGGGGCGATGCCGGACCTGTTGCCGAAGCCGGCCAAAGATCCTTCAATCATTTGAAATCCGCTTTGGATGGCAGCCATCGTATTGGCCACGGCCAGGCCATTGTCATTGTGGGCGTGCAGGCAAAAGGTGATCGTAGGATATCGCTGCACCAACTCGCCGCACAATTCATGTGTAAGGTGCGGTTGCAGCCCTCCGACCGAGTCATTGATGCGAATGGTCGACGCTCCCAGGCCGATGGCCCAGTCGATCTGACGGCAAATGTCATCGAATCGCTTTGAGGAGACACCAAGTCGGAAGTTATTGAGGACGCTTGCCTTGAAGTGCGTCACTCCCAGTCCTCGAAACGCCTCGATCGCACGGTCAAAAACGTTTTTCGCTCTCGCGATAGGTGATCATCCCAAAGCTTATGACGGTATTCTTGATCCATTCCGCCGGGTATTTTCCGTTTTTGAAGTAATTGTAAGCCGTCTCCCAGCAGTTAAGGAGGACAATGAATGTCGGTTCCGTGTCAGAAGGTATTTCCTGTTTTTCCTTCATCTGCCAAAGACGAGCCCAAACCGTTGGTTCTTCCGGGCCGCAGCCAACGATAAATTTACGCAGCCCTGCATCAATCATCATCTTCAGGAGATGGCACTTTTCATCCAATGAAATCGGTACAGGAGATCGTTCCACGCCCTCTCTTAAAGTCTCATCGACGAGGTACGGAACGGAAAAGTCGGAATATCTAAGATCCCGCGCTTCGATAGCAGTTTCCATTGATCGCCTCTCTCGTTTGGGGTGTCTTGTATGGGCGGTCCCGTTCACGGGGAACAGCCTGACCACCGACGGTTTTGTGGTCTCGGTTCGGAGGTAAGCTACTATCTTTGGAAGTGTATCTATCTATCTTCCTGCTCGCCTTCCGATTGCCAATATGCGGAATTGCTACTTATTTTAGAAACTAATTAACATTATCTCTGTGATCTCATTTGCGCATATGTCCGATTCTTGACGTCTGGCCCGTTGCCGACCGTCCCGATCTGACCATCGCAGTGGTATTGGCGTTTTAGTCCGAAGAATTATCGGATCTCGGAGCTTATGAATGCGGCAAGTGCCGGCGCGTCGTCGTCTTTGCGCCATGTCAACGCGATTTCATAGGGGACGGGCGTGCCGGAACCAGCAAGAGGACGAAAGTCGACATCGTCCCATCCACCGGTTTGCAGAAAATCCGGAACCAAGGCGACGCCAAGCCCGGCCGAGACAAGCCCGAGGATCGTCTCCATCTGCACCGCTCGTTGAGCGACTTCCGGCGTGAAGCCGGCTTTCGCGCAGGCATTGAGAATTATCCGATGGAGGCCCGGTCCCTGGTTTTCAGGAAAGAGAATCCAGGGTTCCCCGGCGAGATGGGCGAGCGTGAGCGACGATGCTGCCGAAAGGGCGAAGCCGTGGGGAAGCGCCGCTACGAACTGGCCTTTCCTTAGAATGCGCGTTGTGAGGAGGCGGTCCGCCCCGACGGGAAGCGGCAGGACGACGATTCCGACATCCAGCCTGTCTTCGAATAGCGATTCCACCTGTCGTGCCGTCGGTGCTTCGGCAAGCTCCAGAGCTACATCAGGATGCGTCTTGCGAAAACCGGCGACGAGTTTAGGCAGAAGATGACGCACCGCGCTGGCGACGAAGCCGATCCTGAGCGAGCCGGTGAGACCTTCGCCGGCCCTGCGTGCCAGCAGCATGGCCCTTTCCGCTTGCCGGATCGTCCGTCCGGCTTCGTCCTGAAGGACGAGGCCCGCCCTTGTCAGGCCGGTGATGCGGTTCGTTCGTTCGAACAGGCGCACGCCGAGCATCTCTTCAATCTGGCGGATGGCGGCCGTCAAAGGGGGTTGCGCCATGTTGAGCCTCTCCGCCGCACGGTGAAAGTTCATCGTATCGGCGACGGCGAGAAACTGTTGAAGCTGGCGCAGGCTGAGCATGTGATACTTATAAGGTATTATTAAGCATGATCAAACGTATTAGACGTATCGCACTCGCCGGCGTCATGATGTCGTTTGTTCTGTGAAAGGGACCTTGGCAATGACGAACGAGGCAAAACACGCCGTTGTGACGGGCCGTTCCCGTGGCTTGGGGTTGGGTCTGGCTGCTATCGTCGGGGCTGCGATCACGGTGGCACCGGCGCTGGCCTCGGAACAGACTTTCGCGAGAAGCGACCGTTTCATCGATTTGCCGTCGGGCGAGCATCTTTTCGTCAGGGAGGTCCGATGGTCGGGAATGCCGGCGGGTGGCAACTCCGCCGTTCTTCTCGTTCACGGCGCGCGTGTGCCAGGTCTCGCGTCGTTCGATCTGCCGGTTCCGGGCGGTTCGCTCGCCGCCGATCTCGCGGCAGCCGGTCACCTCGTCTACATCCTCGACCTGCGCGGCTATGGCGCCTCGACCCGACCGGCCGCCATGGACGAACCGCCGGCTGTGTCCGCGCCTCTTATGCGGACCGAAGACGCGGTCGCCGACCTGGCGGCGGCGGTCGATGCGATCGCCCAATGGAGCGGAAATTCGAAGGTCAGCATTGTTGGCTGGGCGACAGGCGGCCATTGGGCCGCGGCCTGTGCCGCGAGATATCCGCAAAAGGTCGATCGATTGGTTTTGTACAACACGCTCTACGGCAGCACGAGCGACCATAAGACGCTTGGTCATGGCTCGCCGCTCGAGGATCCGAAGAATCCGGGAACCTTCAATGCCGCCGCCTTTGGCGGCTACAAGCTGAACACGCGGGCAAGCCTGTTCCCGGCCTGGGACGACGCCATCCCTGTCGAGGACAAGGCATCCTGGCGGGACCAGCGCGTCGCCGACGCTTACGCCGATGCCGCGCTGGCCTCGGATGAAACATCCGAAACGCGACAACCGCCAAGTTTCCGGGCTCCCACCGGGGCGATGGCCGACAGTTTCGAACTGGCGATCGGCAAGCGGCAATGGCCGGCTTCCGCCCTGAGCATGCCGGTGCTCGTCATTCGCTCCGAGAACGACTTCTGGAGCCGGCCCGAGGACGCAAGGGCTATCGTCGACGAAGCGCCCGACGCCGAGCTCGTGACAATTCCCGGAGCCACGCATTTTGTTCATCTCGACCGCGACAATGCCGGGCGCAGCGCATTCCTCTCGGCGGTTACGCGGTTCCTCAAACCGACATCGACGCCGGAACAGCCGTGGAGCCGAGCGGCGTCTGAGCGATGAATGACAGCAGCCTTGGGGCAACTCGCTCCGGCATCTCGGTGTGCGGGTAGTGCCCGGCGCCGTCAATGATCAGGCTCTCGGCCTGGAGCTCGGAGGCGAGCCAGCGGGCTTCCGCAGCAGCATCCGGGAAGTCCGGATCGCGTGTGCCCATCACGACGAGGGCGGCCACGCGGCTCAGCGGTACGATGGCCGCGGTATCTGCCTTGGATAGGCCGATCATCGCTCGAAGCGCAGCCATCCGTCCTGGTTCGCGTAGATTTTCTGCGATTGCGGCTTTGACCCGGTCCTGGTCCGCAGGCTTGTGCGTCGGGAACAGACTGTTCCAGTAAGTGGTCCAGAACCAGACCCGCCATGGTCCGGCAAAGCCGAGCTTCAAAGCAAGCATGGCAAACCATGGCACCTTCAGGTCATGCACAATGGGGCCCAGCAGCACCACGCCGCTCACGCGCGCCGGCGCATCGTGCGCTGCCCACAGCGCCGATCCTGCAGCGAACGAATTGCCGAGGATGACCGCCGAACCCGCCTTGAGATGGTCGATCAAGGCCAGCGCATCGCGGCCAACGGCGTGCGCCGAGTAGTCGGCCCACCGCGCCGACGTCTCACCGAAACCACGGACGTCCATCGTGACCACTCGATACCCTGCTTCCCGCAGCGCCGGGCGCAACAGCCGATACTCGGACCGCAAATCCCCCATTCCCGGGATCGCGAGGATCAGCGGGCCGTTGCCGCCTGTGTCGTCGTAAGCGAGTTGGCCGCCATCGACCGCCAGAAAGCGAGTCTCCGAGGTGGCGGAAACCAGGGGGGTGGACGTGAGTTTCGTGGACATGGGACGCTCCAGGTGCAGTTGACTGTCCGCATCCTGAGCCGCCCTGGCATAAACGCTAATTGCCTAATGATGCATATTGATCATACAATAATGTATGACAGACAGTGTCCCTGATTGGCACCTGTTCCGGGCGTTTCTCGCGGTTTCGCGCGAGGGAAGCTTGTCGAGCGCCGCCCGTACGCTTGGTACGACACAGCCCACCATGGGTCGCCAAGTGGCTGCTCTTGAGGCGTCGCTCGGGGTCAAGCTTTTCACGCGCTCGCCAGATGGCTTGTTGCCGACAGAGGCGGGGTTGCGATTGATCCCGTCGGTGGAGGCCATGGCCGCCGCCGCCGAGGCGGCACAGCGCTCGGCCTCCGGTGAGGTCGACGAGGAGCGTGGAACCGTACGCATCACCGCGAGTGAAGTCATTGGCGGCGAAGTTCTCCCTTCGGTCCTCGCGGATTTTCATGCGCTTCACCCTCAGATCTCGGTGGAACTCGCCCTGTCGAACCGCAATGAGGATTTGTTGCGCGGCGACGCGGATATCGCCGTGCGGATGGTCCGTCCTACCCAAGGCGCGCTGGTCGCCAAACGCATCGGACGAATCGACGTCGGACTCTACTGCCACCAGCGCTACCTGAAAGCGCATACGATGCCGCGCGGACTTCAGGATCTGCGTCGACACGCGTTGATCGGATACGATCGTGATCAGGCGTACGCGCGCATGATCGAGAAGCTGGGAGCGTCGTTCACCCGCGACATGTTCGCGTTTCGCTCGGATAGCGATCTCGCGCAGCTCGCGGTATTACGCGCAGGGTTCGGTATCGGGGCGAGCCAACTGGGGATCGCAAGGAGAGACGGGAATCTCGTCCCCGTGCTTCATGACGAACTGATATTTTCCATGGAGGTGTGGGTCGCGATGCATCCCGACCTGCGCAGCAATCGCCGAGTCCGACTGACGTTCGATCACCTGGCGGTGGAATTGAGACGCTATGCGGCGAGCAGTTGTTATGAAGCGTGAGGATTGCACCGATCGGGTAAGCGGCGTCAAATTCCGCCCCAGGCGAGCAAGGGAATGTCCGCAATGGGCGCACTACAGGGCTGGTCTGAAGCGGCCGGCTCCGGTCGGAATACAGTCCATCGTTCAACCCGTCAAAATCTGTGTGCAAGGGTTAGGGCGTGTCCTCAATTGAGCCAGACCACAGAGGCCGCCAGGTGAACGGCGGCGAGGAAATTTCTCGCAGTTTTATCGTAGCGGGTCGCAATGGCTCGAAACTGCTTGAGTCGACAGAAGAAATTTTCGATCAAGTGG
>JARLJB010000111.1 GCA_031291415.1 Telmatospirillum sp. | reverse complement strand
ATGGCTTCCGCAATGAGACCCAGGTGATCGCTCTGGTTTTCTCCGCCGACAAGGAAAACGATCCCGACGTGGTCGGTATCAACGCAGCAGCTGCGGCACTGGCTCTTTCCGATATTCCGTTCAGCGCCACGGTTGGCGCGGTGCGTGTTGGCCGGGTTAACGGCGAATTCGTCATCAACCCCACGTATGCGGAGCGCGCCGCCACGACAGTCAACATCATGGTCGTAGGACACAAGGACGGGATCGTAATGATCGAGTCCGGCGCCAAGGAAGAGTCCGAAGAAGTCATCCTGGCCGCAATCGAATTCGGCCACACCGAGATCAAGAAGATCGTTGCCGCCATCGACGAATTGGTCGCCAAGGCCGGCAAACCCAAGCGGGCTTTCACAGCTCCGGAGTTCGACGAGACCTACTATGCCGAACTCAAGGCCAAGATCGGCGATCGCCTCAAGGACGCTCTCGACACCAAGACGCACGGCAAGACGGAAAGCTACGCGCTCATCAAGCAGATCAAGGACGAACTGACAGCCGAACTCCCCGCTGACGATCCAACCGCGAAGAAAAAGCTCGGCACTTACTACGAGCATCTCCGCGAGCGTCTCTTCCGCGAGCAGGTGACCAAGGAACACATCCGTCCCGATCGTCGCGCGTTCGACGAGATCCGTCCCATCTCGATTGAGACCGGCGTTCTCCCCCGCACACACGGCTCGGCTCTGTTTACCCGCGGCGAGACTCAGGCGTTGGTTACCGCCACCCTCGGTACCGCGGACGACGGCCAGCGTCTCGAGAGCTACGAAGGCGAGCAGCGCAAGAACTTCATGCTCCATTACAACTTTCCGCCGTTCTCGGTCGGCGAAACAGGGCGCATGGGCGGGGTGGGCCGTCGCGAGATCGGCCACGGTGCACTCGCGGAACGTGCCATTTCTGCAGTTCTGCCCAGCTCAGACGAGTCGCCTTACTCCATCCGCATTGTCTCCGACATTCTCGAGTCCAACGGCTCTTCGTCGATGGCCTCGGTCTGCGGCGCCAGTCTGGCGCTCTACGACTCCGGCATCCAGCTCAAGGGCTCGGTGGCGGGCGTGGCGATGGGACTGGTGAAAGAGGGCGATGACTACGCGATCCTCTCCGATATCGCCGGTGCGGAAGACCACTACGGCGACATGGACTTTAAGGTTGCCGGCACTCGCAAGGGCATTACCGCCCTGCAAATGGACATCAAGATCGGCGGCCTCACTCGCGAGATTCTGCAGCAGGCGATGGAGCAGGCACGTCGCGGCCGTATCTTCCTTCTGGACAAGATGGACGCAGTGCTGGACGGACCTCGCCAGGAGCGTTCGGCATATGCACCGCGCATCGAAACCGTACAGATTCCTACGGAAAAGATTCGTGATCTGATCGGCAAGGGTGGCGCAACCATTCGCGGCATCATCGAGCAGACCGGCGCCAAGATCGATGTCGACGACACCGGCAAGGTCAGCGTCGCCTCAAGCGAT
>JARLJB010000110.1 GCA_031291415.1 Telmatospirillum sp. | reverse complement strand
GCCTGCGTCCGCAAGCTCATCACTATCCTCAACGCCCTGGTCAGGGACGCCAAGCCATGGCGGGATTTACCCGAAGCTGCCGCTGCCTGACAAAGACAGTTGCTGAGGGGCCGAAAATGTCTCAGCATTTTCGGCACTTGGTACGCATCGCGTTATCAGGAATAAGAAAAATAGGGGCGCCTTCGCAGGCACCCCTATTTTCCGTTCCATCCGAACCGCTGTCATCGCGCAGGTCGCAACCACCTGCCTCCGTACCGGCGCCCGCTCAAGCGCCATCCGGATTGACGAGCGTGATTCGCATCGCCCTAAATGATGGCGACGGTCTCGGCCTGCGGCCCCTTCTGCCCCTGCGTAATGGTCAGACGGACCCGCTGGTCAGGTTCGAGGCTGCTCAAACCTGACTTTTCCAGCGCACGGATATGCACGAACACGTCCTTCCCACCATCGTCCACGGCGATAAAGCCGAAGCCCTTATCGGCGCTGAAGAACTTCACCCGACCTTCGACAGTCGGGCCCGGTTCGCCACGCGGTGCGAAATCGCGCGGTGCCGAAGCCGGACGCTGCGGCACGGCAGTCGACAGATCGACCGAATGGACGGTCACCACCTGGGGACCCCGTTGTCCTGGGCCGAGATCGCAAACCACCGTCGCACCCTCGGAGACCTCGCCCACGCCTGCCCGCTCCAGGGCAGAAATGTGCAGGAACGCGTCCGGCGATCCGTCGGTGGGCGAAACAAAGCCAAAGCCCTTGGTGGCATTGAACCATTTGACCGTTGCCGAGATATTGGCCTGTTCAACCGTTGGGCGGTTGAAATCCGCCCGGGGACGCGGTTGTGGCGGCGGTTCGAACCCTCCGCCGAATTCGCCAAAATCGTCGCGGCGCTGACCGCCGGTACGTCGGCGGTGTTCAGACCTATCACGCTGCCATGACATGTGTCGTGCTCTTTCCGTTCAGTTGTCTTCGATTGAAACCATCCCAGAGGCTCGGCGACTCTCGTCGACCGTGGCTCCCTCCAGCTTTCCCGGTGCCACTACCGGGTGTCCTTTTCTTATCGGTGCAAAGTCTGCCTCTTCCTTACAAAACTCCGTGGCCACGCCCCATCGGCCAACCGCAAAAGTGCCGCATGGCAGCGAAACGTCAAATCATAGCATTAAAAAATGCCTTTGACACCGCTTCTTCTTTCCGGTCAAAGCGGAATGTCTGAATTGGAACGATCAAACCGGTCGCGAGCATAAAGCTGTATACCAAAGGCGTAGTCTTATCTCCTTCGATAGAAAGGACTCTTCGACCTTTGATCAAACAACCTGATTTTTTTGATGGTTTCTTGCTCATCTCTTCGTCATTTCTGAAGATATGACGAATCACTGCGAGAGGACATGCGTCCGCTGTTCGAATGCCATACAACCATCAGGTGATATTGCGTTACCGGCTCAACAGGCCGTCGATTTCGCTTTGATCGAAGCGGCTTTCGCTGCCGTGGATGATGGCGCTGGCGACATCCATCATCTTCTGCAGAGCGCGCGACGATTCCGAGCAGACCTCGCGCAATTCGCCATCCTGACCACCGCCGCCGGCGATAAGCCCGGCGATCTTGTCGACCGCCAGAGTGATCACGGCATTCATCTGACCAATGACGTCCTCGAAGGGCTGGCGAAAGCGAAGCGGCACATGGTCATAGGCCTCAACCGCAAGTTCCTTATCGCGGAACTGACTGTCGCGGAAATGGTCCTGGTAGCTTTTCGGCGACCAGGCCTGAGCGTCCTCCAGACAGTCCGGCATGTCCGGAATCATCTCGAGCATCATAACAATTTCATTGAAATGATTGAGATAATCCGTGGCAAGAAGTGTCTGGGGATTGATGTTGGTCCCCACCGCCTTCTCGCTGAAAATACGAAAAAGCGCTTCTTCTTCGGGATTGATTTCGTCCAAATTGACGCTTTCCATTTTTTTTGGCGCCTGCCCATCCCGATGATACTTGCCGGGAAATATGGATAATTTAGCTCGATAAATCAATCCACTCATCCGCGATGGTAGGGATGATTGGCGAGAATGCATTCGGCGCGATAAAGCTGTTCAGCGAGCAACGCCCGTACCAGCATATGTGGCCACGTCATCGCCCCGAAGGACAGGAGTAGATCGCTCTGGTTGCGGAGCTCATCACTATGGCCATCCGCGCCGCCGATCAGAAAGGCAATTTTGGCCCTGCCATGATCGCGCCATGCGGCCAGCCTGGCGGCGAACGCCTCGCTCGAATACACCGCGCCCCGTTCATCGAGCGACACCATGAGGCTGCCTTGCGGCACCGCACCCAACAACAGTGCGGTCTCGCGCGCTATTCGCTCGGGCACCGACAGCGGTCGTTTTTCCTCAACCTCCTTGAGGGCGAACGACCAGCCGAGGCGCCGTCTGTATTGATCGAACAACAGACGTTCCGGGCCGGGACGGGCATGACCGACAGCTGCCAGGGTGATCTGCATCGCGCTAGTCTTTAAGGGACGCGCTCACGCGCGGAACTCCCCCAGCTTGCCCGACGACAGCGCTTCCGGAGCCTTCTCGGCCGGCGGCAACCCCCACATGCCTTCCAGATTATAGAAGACCCGAACCTCTGGACGGAACAAATGAATGATGATGTCGCCGCCGTCGATCAGCACCCAGTCGCCCTGGGTCTTGCCTTCAAGCGAGACCTCCAGCCCAAACGCTTTGAGCTTTTCCATCAGATGTTCGGCCATGGCGCCGACCTGACGTTGCGATCGGCCGGTCGCGATCACCATATGATCGGCAATCGAGGATCGGCCGCGCAGGTCGATGACCACCGCTTCTTCCGCCTTGTCATCGTCAAGCGAGACGACGACGGCCTCGACCAATTTGTCCGGGTCGTGCGGACGCAACTCCGTCGCGGAAATGGCTCTACTCCTTACCATGGCCGATATCGGCCTTGTGATGCTGTTGCGAAGACATTCATCGCGGCATGCTCTGGCCGCGACGTATGGCCGTCGCCGAAGCGGGATGACGGCGTACATGCAGGAAGGTCCAAACCGGAGGTGTCGTTCCGGCTATCAGGGCGCTTCGACGCGCCGATAATCGGGCATGGGCAAATCTCTGCGCCGCCTTGCCTGCCAATGACGGATAAGAATATGGACTGCGATCGAAAACCGCAACGGCGACCCATTGGAAGATCCTTGTCCAGCGGTCCCACCGGACGATCTGCTGGAGATTGTCGGCCCCCATCAACCAAACGAAGCGCGTGGCCGGAAACCGCCTTTTCAGAACCGCCAAGGTATCGGCGGTGTACCGGGTCCCGAGGTCCGCCTCCAAGGCGCTCACCCGGATAGCCGGATGGCCGGCCACACGGCGGGCCCGCGCCACGCGGTCGGCCAACGGCGCCATGCCCGCGGTCGGCTTCAAGGGATTTTGCGGCGCCACCAACCACCACACCTCATCGAGCGCCAGGCACCGCAGCGCCTGCAGACTGATGTGCAGATGCCCCTCGTGGGCCGGGTTGAACGAGCCGCCCAGCACGCCGATCCGCCTGCGGTTGCGGCTTCCCCAAGGATTGGGCGGCAAAGCGGACCAACGCCCCGATGTGTCGATGCGCGTTGTCAGGGCCGGACCTGCCCGGAGCCCCTGACCACGTATTTGAAACTGGTCAACTGCTCGACGCCGACCGGGCCGCGCGCATGCAGCTTGCCGGTCGAAATTCCGATTTCCGCCCCCATTCCGAATTCACCGCCATCGGCGAATTGCGTCGATGCATTGTGAAGCACGATGGCGCTGTCGACTTCCGCGAAGAACCGTGCCGCCGCATCCGGATCGGCGGTAATGATGCTGTCGGTGTGATGCGAGCCATACTGTCCGATATGGGCGATGGCACCATCGACACCGTCGACCAGTTTCACCGAGATCACCGCGTCGAGATATTCCGTCGCCCAGTCCTCGTCAGCAGCAGGTTTGACCCGGGGATCGACAGCCTGCGCCGCCACATCGCCGCGGACTTCGCAGCCGGCGTTCAGCAAATCGCCGACCAGCGGCGCCAAATGGCTGGCCGCCACCTTGCGGTCGACCAACAGGGTTTCCGTCGCCCCGCAAACTCCGGTTCGCCGCATCTTGGCGTTCAGCACCACCTGTCGGGCCATGGTGAGATCGGCCGCGCCATCGACATAGGTGTGGCACAACCCTTCGAGATGCTGGAACAACGGAATACGGCTTTCCTCGATGACACGCTCGATCAGCGAACGGCCGCCGCGCGGCACGATGACGTCGATGACACCGTTCATCCGCAGCATCACGCCGACCGCGGCGCGGTCGGTGGTCGGCACCATCTGGATTGAGGCCGGCGGCAGACCGGCCGACGACAGGCCCTCCTGCAGACAGGCCAGGATCGCCGAAGATGACTGGAAACTTTCCGAGCCGCCGCGCAGGATCGCCGCATTTCCCGATTTCAGGCAAAGCCCGCCAGCATCGGCTGTGACGTTCGGCCGGCTTTCATAGATGATGCCGATCACCCCGATGGGCACCCGGACACGGGCGATATCGAGGCCATTGGGCCGCTGCCAACGGGCAATCTCCGTTCCTATCGGATCAGGCAGGGCGGCGATGTCCTCCAGACCCTTGGCCATCGCCTCGACGCGCTTGCCATCCAGCGCTAGGCGGTCGAGCAAAGCCCCCGACAATCCCTTGGCGGTCGCAGCCGCCACGTCGCGGGCGTTGGCGGCGAGGACGGCAGCGGACGAACGGCGCAACGCCGCCGCCGCACCGACCAGAGCCGCATTCTTGCGCGATGTTTCGACCAGGGCCAACCGATGCGCCGCCTGACAAGCGGCACGACCGATATCGGCCATCACGGTTTCGATGGCGGGAACGACAGTCTTGTTCATGGTGCGATCACCAGATCGTCGCGGTGAATAATTTCGTCGGGACCACGGTACCCCAACAGGGTTTCAAAGTCGCCACTCTTGCGGCCGATGATATGTTTGGCGTCCTCGGCCGAATAGGCGGTCAAACCGACGCCGACAGCCTGGCCCTCGCGGCCAACGACGACGACCGCCTCGCCTTTTTGAAAATCGCCCGCGACGGTGACGACGCCGGCCGGCAACAGACTGCCGCCCTTGGCCAGCGCCCGTCTTGCACCGGCATCGACGACCAGCGTTCCCTGCGGCTTCAGCGATCCGGCGATCCACTGTTTACGGGCCGTCAAAGGTTCCTCGGCCGGGTGGAACCAGGTACAGCGCCCGCCCTCTTCCATGGTCTTCAAGGGATGCAGCGGCTTGCCCGGAGCAATGGCCATGCGGCAACCGGCCGCCAGGGCGATGCGTGCTGCCTGCAGTTTCGTCACCATGCCGCCCGATCCCATGGCGCTGCCGGGATCTCCAGCCATCGCCTCGATTTCGGGCGTCATCTCCATCACTTCGGGGATGAAACGGGCATCGGGATCGACGCGTGGGTTCCCGGTGTAGAGGCCATCGATATCGGAGAACAGCACCAGCGTATCGGCACCGATCATCTGAGCGACACGGGCGGCCAAACGGTCGTTGTCGCCGAAGCGGATTTCCTGGGTGGCGACCGTGTCGTTCTCGTTGATCACCGGCACGGCGCCCAGCCTCAAAAGGGTTTCAAGCGTGTTGCGGGCATTGAGATACCGGCGGCGATTTTCCGAATCGTCAAGCGTCAGCAGAAGCTGCGCGACTTTCAGATGATGGTCGACCAGAGTTTCCTCATAAACATGCGCCAGACGAATCTGTCCCGCCGCCGCCGCCGCCTGTTTCTCGTCGAGCCTGAGCGGTCCCGACGCCAGGCCAAGATGGCGGCGACCAACCGCCACGGCGCCGGAGGTCACGACGATCACCTGCTGATCCCGCCTCCGCAGCGCGGCAATATCGTCGCAAAGAGCGTTCAGCCAAACGCGATCGATTTCACCGTCGGCATCAACGAGCAAAGACGAGCCGATCTTGATGACCAATCTCCGGGCCGTGGCCAGGGGTGTCATGCCTCGTCGTCCCCAGTCTCTTCGTCTCCAGCGGCGCCGTCCTGATCCTCGTCCCAGTTGTCGTCACCGTCGAGCGCCGGGCGCCAACTGCCGGCCTTGGCCACTCCGGCGGTCGCCTCCGCCGCCAAGGGGCCGGCCCCCAACTCGGCACGGCTTGCCTTGATCCGTTCGAGCAGAGCGTAGAGCACGTCCTTGAGACCGATGCCGGCGGCACCGGAAAGAGGAAACACCGGGATGTCGCCGGTGACGGCTCGCAAAGCTGCCAGCTTCGCTTCGATTTCTTCGGGCACCAAGGCGTCGCATTTGTTGAGAGCCACCACTTCCGGCTTGCTCTCCAGACCGCCGCCATACTGCTCGAGCTCGCCGCGCACCACCCGATAGGACTCCGCCACGTCTTCGGCCGTTCCATCGATCAGATGCAGCAGGACCCGGCACCGTTCGATATGGCCAAGGAAGCGGTCGCCCAGTCCCGCCCCTTCGTGGGCGCCTTCGATCAGACCAGGAATATCGGCCAGAATGAACTCTTCCGCACCGATCTGCGCGACGCCAAGATTGGGGTGCAAAGTGGTGAACGGATAACCGGCAATCTTCGGACGGGCCTTGGTCACCGCCGCCAGGAAGGTCGACTTGCCGGCATTGGGCAACCCGACCAATCCGCAGTCGGCGATCAGCTTGAGGCGCAGCCACAGCCACATTTCCTGGCTGGGCCAGCCGGGATCGGCCCGGCGCGGCGCCTGGTTGGTTGAGGTTTTGTAATGGGCGTTGCCGAAACCACCGTCGCCGCCCTTGAGAAAGACAAGCCGCTGTCCGGCCTCGGTGAGGTCGGCTAGGACCTCGGTTTTGTCCTCGCTCATGATCTGGGTTCCGACCGGAACCCTGAGGACGATATCGTCACCCTTGCCGCCGGTCTTGTTGCGTCCCTGACCGTGGTGGCCTTTCTCGGCCCGGAAATGCTGCTGGTAGCGGAAGTCGATCAGCGTGTTGAGATTGTCGACGCATTCGACGATGACATCGCCGCCGCGACCGCCGTCGCCGCCATCCGGTCCGCCGAATTCGATGTATTTCTCACGCCGGAAAGCGCAAGCGCCGGCACCGCCATCGCCGCTTTTGACGAAGATCTTGACCTGGTCGAGGAACTTCATCTGTCTACAATCCGATTAGAGAGAAAGCAGTTTCGAAAAACGGTTTCAGCAACGCAAAAAAGAGGAATGGCGAACCATTCCCCTTCTTTTTTCTTCGGCAAAGCGTCGGGGAAAAAGGCCGCTCAGGCGGCCGGTTCCACCGATTGCACCGACACGAACGTCCGTCCCAACGCCTTTTTGACGTAGGTCACCCGGCCCTCGACCAACGCAAACAGCGTGTGATCGGTGCCGATGCCGACATTGGCGCCGGGGTGGAACTGGGTGCCGCGCTGACGCACGATGATGTTGCCGGGAATGACAGCTTCGCCACCGAACTTCTTGACCCCGAGGCGCTGGCCTGCGGAGTCACGGCCGTTGCGGGAACTACCGCCAGCCTTTTTATGAGCCATGGATCAAACTCCTTATTGACCGTGCAGGGATCAGGCGCCGGTGATGCCGGTGATGCGGAGCACGGTAAGCTCCTGCCGATGACCCTTCTTGCGCCGATAATTCTGACGACGCTTCTTCTTGAAGATGATGACCTTTTCGGCGCGGGTCTGCTCAAGCAGGGTGGCGGTGACACTGGCACCGGCGACCAAAGGCGCGCCCACCTTGTCGTCGACCAGAAGAACCTGGTCGAGCGTAACAGTGTCGCCTGCCTCGCCCGGCAGCTTTTCGACGCGGATGACGTCGTTCGGGGCAACCTTATATTGCTTGCCGCCGGTCTTGATGACTGCGAACATGACCTTACTACCATTCACACAAACGGGACCCAACGAGCCTCTCGGGCTCGCGGCGAGAGGCGGGAAATATACCGATGGCCCTTCGCCTGTCAACCAGGAATCTTCATTGGCCCCCCAGGTGACATTCTGAGCGTGTCGGCGATCAAAGCGGTTGCACGGCAAAAAGGCTTATACTACATTCCGCCCTCGCCCAAGCGGAGGGGTGCCAGAGTGGTCGATTGGGACGGTCTCGAAAACCGTTGTACCTTTGCGGGTACCGTGGGTTCGAATCCCACCCCCTCCGCCAATTTCCTGATCGACCAGACAAATCAACGGATTAGAGTAGCCGCTTGGCGGCCTCTGGCCAGCGATTGTGCCCCGCCATCGCCTCCAGCACACCAGCCCGTCCATCAAGACGTTGGTCTCGGACGCCCGCGACCACGGCAGCCAAAGGTGGCAGTGCCGCAAATTTGCCGCATTTGGAAAGCTCAGTTCTGAGACGGCAATTGCGGGGGATCGGGATGAAACCGTGGTCTGCTATCGGATGCTGTTATTTTTTGGCAGCATTGGCTCTGGCCGGGTGCGGTTCCAACAGGGAACGACCGGAAGGCGCTGCACCGGTTACTGAACTGCCGCTAAGCATCGGCAATGGCTCGGGAAGCCAGTATGGCAATTACCCGGCGCAAACAAACGGCGAGATGCGCGGTCCGACGGGCGAGCGTTGTGTTCTCTTCAATTGGGACAGGCCTCTTACCAAAGACCTTGCGATCAGGCTCAGGTCGGCCTCATGCGAGTCCACCGAACGACCCGGTTTCATGGTCGGCACCGAAATCTCGCGTACGGTCATTCCGATCTCGGAAAGCAATTTGAAGGACGAGCCGGACGCGGCGGCGCCGTCAACCTCCCGGCAATGACTTTTACGGAAAAGCCGTCACAGTTCCCGACCTGACGACAAATCCCGATTGAATCCTGGGACCGCCGGGGGCGCATAAAGTCCGTCAGCCGGCGCGAAGGAAGTCGTCATCCGAATCACAACGCTCAATTCGAACACGCCAATACACAGGTGAAGGCGTTTCTCGCTGAAGAGATTGTGCGTATTTGGTTCTTCGAAGCAAGAATGTTGCGCGCTGGTTGCCGACCGCCTAGAGTTCGTGGGGGCGCATTCCTAGGGAAAACCACTATTTTGCGGGCAACCATCGTCTTTTGGACGACGGCAACAGCGGGGGAATCATGTTCACCACTCTTTTGATTATTGTCGTCGCAGCAGCGATTTGGTTCGTCGTCATCTACAATTCTTTGCAACGGCAGGGAAACGCGGTCAAACAGGCCCGTGCCGACATCACAGCGTCTTTGAAAAAACGGGCCGATCTCGCCGGCCAACTGATCGACATCGCCAAATCCTACGGCGACCACGAAAAGCTTGCGCAACTGGCGGCATCGGGAAACATGGCGGGCATCAAAGAGGCGACGGACAGCTCGCGCCAGATCGACACGGTCATCAGTCACGTCTCAAGCCTCGCCATGGCTTTCCCCGACCTGAAGGCCAATGCCACCTACCAGCAGCTTATGTCGCAATTGAACGACATCGAAAGCAATCTGCAGAAAAAACGGGAGCGGTATAACGCGGCGGTCGGCGCCTACAACACCTACCGGTCGTCGCTGCCGCAGGCGTTTTTCTCCGCGGCGATCGGTTTTCCGGAAGCGCCCTTTTACCAAACGGATGAAAACGGCATCGACGCGATCGCCGAATTCAAGACCGACGACGGCGCCATGCTGAAGGAGACAATCCAGAAGATCGGCGGCAAGGCGTCCGGCATGGTGTCCCAGGCGGGCAAGCAACTGAACACGGCCATCGCCGATCGGCACACGCCCGCCGATGGCGATGACGGACAAAACCCTTCTGCCACACCGCGATAACCTGCCACCGCGCGACGACTTAAAGCAGAAGCCCGCCGCCAAGGCTCCCGACCTGACGACAAATCTCGACGAGCAGCCTCATCGAGATTTGTTTTGGGCATTCCCTCCCCGGCCGCCCCCTGCGTCACAGATATCCCAGGGGAACTGCCGTCGTGAACTTCATTTCCTCCATCGAGATCGAGGAACTGAGGTCGCGGAATTCCAGCTTGGCGATCAATGTCTTATAGACTTGGTCATAGACCTGGATCGACGGCACGACGACCCGCAGCAAATAATCGGTTTCGCCAGCCAGCCGATAGGCTTCGACGATTTCGGGAATTCCGTCGATCGCCTGACCGAAAGCCTCAGACCAATCGATCGAATGCCTGGGAGCACGGACCGAGACGAAGATCGTCATCGGCACATTGGCCTTGCGTCGGTCGACCAGGACGACGCGTTTGGCGATCAACCCCAATTCCTCCATCCGTTTGATTCGCCGCCAGCATGGCGAGGTCGACAGTCCGACTTGTTTGGCGATATCGGCGACCGGAACCTCGGAGTCCTCTTGCAGAATATTCAGGATACGGCGGTCGATGTGGTCGAACATCAATAAGTCCTCCAGGCGGAAGCAGGATGGAGTTATATCTCCCCTGGAGATCAATTCGGGGGCGACGATTCCACAAACCTGCCAAAAGAGGCAAAATTTAGACGCCATTTTTCCCACCAGTCAACTTGGTATCTCGTCATTCTTACCGGAAATATTGTCAGAAGAGCGACCTGAAATTAATAATATGCACAATCTATCGAATTTTCTGAAACTATAATTCAGCTATTTATCGTCTTTTTAGGAAAAAAATATTATTTTTACTGTACATTCTCCATGAACATCATCGGCTTCTAAAATAATAAATGACGTTATGAGAGGTTTTGTCGCGCCATTTCCTTTCGATTCCCCGACTCCGGGGAAGTGTAATGAACGCGTGATTTGAGTATATTCGTATTTTGCGCCAGGAGGTCGTTCCGGCGCCGGGCGGCGCCGAGCCGGTCGATCTCCGGATCGTCCGCTGCGACGCTGGCGCGGGCCGTGCCGCGATTGTTGCTCTTGCCTCGGACGCCTTCACGATTCTTCATCTCAGCCGACGTCCGGTCCTCATGCTTTCCGTCAGTGGCGAGATGCCGCCTCGGAGTGCGGTTCAAATTAGATATTATCCGGCCGGCGGCGTTGCAGACATCCGCCCTCTCGGCACGCGAGCGTAAGCCTGCAGGTATTGCTGCATTTTTGCGTCGATCTGAAGGGTCTCGCGGGCAAATGCCCCACCCCGGTCACATATGGCAGCGGTCATGGCCGGACTGTTGCCGATGTCGATAAGATGGAAAGCCAATGCGGCGGGGTCTTTCGGCCAAACAAGCCATCCGCTCTTGCCGTGCGTGATGAGTTCGGTAATGCCCCCGACTCGGCTGGCGACGATTGGCCTTTGGCTGGCCAAGGCTTCCGGAATGACCCGACTCTGCGCCTCGAATGTCGAGGGAACGGCGACCACGTCGAAAACCTGCATGAGCCCAGGAATATCGTCGCTGTATCCGGTAAAGATTACGTTGTCGGTTATTCCCAGGGAACCGACCAAAGACCGCAGATCCCGCTCGTAAGGCGAACCGGCTTCCGTCGCCTCGCCGACGATGACGGCTATGGCGTCGGGGTGGGTATCGGTCACGATCTTCATCGCCCGGATGAGGGTATCAAACCCCTTCTCGGGGCGAAGCATTCCAACCGCGCCAACGACGAAGGTGCCATTGGGAATGCCGAGCCTATCGCGCCAAGTCCGGCGCCATTCCGGCCACAAGGTCCGCTCAAAGAAGCGATTCTCGGCCCACTCGCCGATGACGCTGATCCTGTTCGGCGGAACCAATTCCGCCGCGAGCAAATCATCGGCGATGGTCTGAGCTGTGGCCACGGTCCAGTCCCATCCCCAACGCCAGCGTAGCCATCGCGAAAAGGTCGGTTTGAGCTGCCGCGTCGTGTGTCGGGTACGGATGATGGTGCAGCGATCGCGGACCATGAGGGTTGCATTGGCGCAGCGCCCGGTATGGGCTTCGATCACATCGCAGCGTAGATCTCCGACCAGCCGTCGCAAGGCCCAGGCCGTGGACGGTGCAAACGGACGGTCGAAGTTGAACTCCACCACCGGTATACCGGCCGTCTTCGCACGGAGCGCCACCGCGCTGCCGCCCGGAGACGCAAGCCAGGATTGGTGCCCATGGCTATTGAGCCAGGCAACTTGTTCGATGGTGCGATAGGCAATGCCGCCCCAATCCCGCGCGGCAATTGTGTGCAGAATCCTCATAAAACTTACTTCTCAAGCAGGAATCGGGAAAGCGGCGAGGGTGACGGTTGGCCTCGCAACGCCACGATGGCATAGCCTGCCCCGGTCAACGCCATGACCAGCATTTCGAAAAGCGTCACCGTCGCTGCCTCCAGATAGGGGCTTATGACGTCGTGTGGGACATCATGGACAAGAATGATCGAACCATCGAGCGCCGGCGCCGCCATGAGTTTTGCCACAGCCTTGGCGCATAATTGCTCTACTTCAGCGCGACTGTCGCACTGGGGTGCGATGGTGTGGTCCTCGGCCGACAACGACCAGTGAGCGATCTGAGAGTCGTGCCTCCAGTCGCGGATGGTCCTGTGAACCCAGCTTTTCCGGCGACCGGCGGCATAAGGAAGCCTAACCAGATAGGGGCTCGGCGTGGGGCGAAAGCTGGTCAGCGCGGCCTCGGAAACAATCAGGTCACTGCGCAATCGGGCTGGGGTGCCGTCATCCAAGCGAACATGAAGAACCCCGTGGGCGTAGACATCATGTCCCTCCGACAAGATTCTCTCGACCAACGCAGACCTCCCCATCAGTCGCGCGCCATTCAGAAAGAATGTCGCTTTCGCATTGACCGAAAGGAGAGTCTTCAGCAGATGAGCTGTGACGTCTGTTGGACCATCATCGATGGTCAACGCCACTTCACGACGCCCATTGGTGTGGCCGGGTAATCGGTGGAGAACTGGAAGCCAGTTGCCCGCCCATGAAATCTTGGTCATGACGACTCCGAGAGCTTTGCCTACGTGGCGTTGAGCAGCAGAAGCAGACATGGCCAAGGATCCGCCAACGTGCCCAAGATATCGATTAGCCTTAACGATACAATGTCTTTCATGCTAAATTTCATGATAAACATTAATTATCCACAA
Organism: Telmatospirillum sp.; assembly: GCA_031291415.1. Lineage (GTDB taxonomy): Bacteria > Pseudomonadota > Alphaproteobacteria > Rhodospirillales > Magnetospirillaceae > Telmatospirillum. The sequence continues at coordinate 739 of JARLJB010000110.1, read as the reverse complement.
GGTTCACGTTGTCAAGCCGCTCATTTCATGTTTATCGTTAAATACTGCAGCGACGGGCAGATGGGGCCGGTCCATGACGGGATCGACGCCACTGGGCGTTTCACGCCGGGATTCCAGGATGGCCGAGGCAAGGTCATCGCCCATCCCTCGCGGACCGGGCTGTATTTGGAAAGGGGCGACAGATGGTCACGCTAGAAAGTACCGTCCGGCTGTTCCGGAGGTTGGACCGGTTGTTTTGGCTGGTCTGGCTGGCCTATCCCGCGACCATCTGGATCGCGGTGTGCGATGCGCTGGACGTTTCGGGCATACGGTCGCTGATGAAAAGCGATCCGGCGGGTTGTGTCGAAAGCCTCCCAATCCCAGCCAATTTTTCCTTGTCCGGAAAAATCCTGTATGGGTGTCTCTACGCGTCGACCCAGGTCTTTTTCGTCACCATGCTGATCGTCGTGCACCTTGCCATCAAACGGTTCGCGAAAGACCAGATATTCGTCTTGAGAACCCTGGAAAGCGTCCGTTCCCTTGGTCTATTGATCGCCGGATGGGGAGTTTACGAAAGCATATACACTAATTTTCTGGTCTATGGCTTGTACTTGACCGGCGCTCAGAGCCGGCCTGGAAAAATTGGACAGGGGGGATGAGTGGATTTTCTGCCTGAACGCGGCGATGATCGCCGCCGAACAGGGGAAAGACCATGACGAAGCGCACCCGCCGGAATCACACGCCGGCGTTCAAAGCAAAG
>JARLJB010000109.1 GCA_031291415.1 Telmatospirillum sp. | reverse complement strand
TGCTGATCCCGGTCATCCGCCTATGCCGGCTATTCCTACTGGGGCGCGCGGCAAGGGCAGCAGCGAGGGATATCATTCAGCGACGAAGCGACCCGACGCATATTCAGCAACAGAGCAATTTGAGTAGTTTCCATCTCTGACCGCTTCGGCAATTCAAAGCCTAACCTCGGCAAGTCGCCCGATGCGGACGACTACAGACCGCGGTCGGCAATCTCTCATTCAGATCGGTTGAGGCCACGACGACGATTGTCAATTGCACATCCTCGCCGCGTCGGCGAAAAGCCTTGAGGCGCGAGCCGACGTCACGCGGAAAAACTGGCGAACGACTACGCGATTACGGCTGTTCATTTGACGCTGCGAGGCCGCGTACCTGGCGCCGATGCCGCAACGTTCGAGGCGCTGGCGGCGAAGGCCAAGACCAACTGCCCGGTCTCCAAGCTGCTGAAGGCCACCATCACGCTCGACGTCGCGCTGGTCGATTGAACCGGCCTGGCGCGGTCGAGCGTTGGAGTGGAGCTGGGCCAAATGGCTGCCGCCCGATCGGTGGCCGTGCGGAGTTGCAGGCGTGAGAAGAGCCCACAAGGAAAACCATGTCATCGACCGCATCGGCTGGCTAGGGCGGCCGTACTCGGGGCGAACGACGGCATTCATTGGCGGCGCGGGCATCCTCAAGCCTACGATCAGGGTGACCTTCTGGGGCGCCTTTGCCATAGCGGCCACCGCCGCGATCGGGGCTTTCATCGGCAAGGCAGTCTAGGCGGCATACCGGCTTGTCCGGGGATGTCGTCGAGAATTCCGCCCGGATCCCGTTGCGGCTCGGTTCGTTCGGGCAACCATTCCCGCTTTGCCGGTGCGCTCACGTTTGCCCCAGCCAGTCTTGCCGCCACGCACGACAGCATCGTTCTTTGGAGATTGAACATGCCGACCTCAGCATTTGCCGCGGCAGCCGGTGTCGGCATCTCCGGCGTTTGAGCGCGGAGCGGTGGGCCCCCCATTCAGCATGCGACGGACTACAGCAACGGGCTCGCCAAGCGGAGAAGGTTCTCCAGAAAGCGACGCGCCGGCGTGCGTTTCCGCCAGGCGCCGAGTTCGATGGGTGCCGACGTCGCCTCGTATTCGGCCTGCAGCGACCGTACCGCAGCGGTCACGCCGGGATCAAAGGCGACGAAGGTGATCTCGAAATTGAGTCGCAGGCTGCGAATGTCGAGGTTGAAGGTGCCAAACAGGGTGGTTTCGCCATCGACGGTCAGGCTCTTGGTGTGGAGAAGCCCGCCCCGGAACTGGCGGATCCGCACGCCAGCGTCGAGGAGACCGTCGAAGAACGAGCGGCTGGCATAGCGAACGAGGTGGGAATCGACCCGTTCTGGCACGATCAGGGTCACGTCGACACCGCGCATTGCCGCCGTCTCGAGCGCGGTCATCACGGCTTCGTCGGGAACGAAATAGGGTGTGGTGATGACTAGTTCGCGCTCGGCGCCATAGACGGCAGCGAGCATGAGACGGCGGATGATGTCGCTGACGAGATCGGGGCCGGACGGCACGACCAGGGCGGAGCCGGCGGTCGTCAGTGGTACATGACCCCATTCGGCGAGGGGGCGGGTGGGCAACGTCGGCAATTCGCCGGTCTCGGCGAGCCAATCCTCGAGGAAGACCATCTCCAGGGCCGCGACGGGCGGCCCTTCGATGCGGACCATCGCATCGATCCATTCGCCGACGCCAGCCTCGCGCTTGAAGACGTGCGGATCGACGAGGTTCATGCTGCCCGTATAGCCGATGCGTCCGTCGATGATCACCAGCTTGCGGTGAAGCCTGAGGTCGGCTCGCACGAACAGGGCACGGATCGGCCCGACCGGCAGTGCTGCCTCGATCCGGACACCCGCGGCCCGCAGGTGTCGGATGCGATCGCCGTTGAGGAATGGGCGACTGCCGACGGCGTCGAGCAGGATGCGGCAGCGCACGCCGCGCCGGGCGGCACGCTCCAGTGCTTCGGCGATGCCGTTGGCGAGACCGCCGTCCTGCCAGATGTAGAAGACCATATCGCAGGCGTACCGGGCCGCTTCGAGGTCGGCGATGATTGCCGCCAGGACCGCGTTGGCGCCGGCGATGACCTCGACCCGGTCGCAGCGCAGCAGCGGAAGCCCTGAGGTGGCGGAGCTGAGCCGGGCGATCTGGTTCTGCTCTGTCGTTAGCCCGGCGAGGGTGCCGTAAGCGTTCGCCGGCAATGCTGCCAGGCGGGTCTGGAAGGGTGTGCGACCCTCGACGATCCGGCGCAGGCGGAGCCGTCCGAGCGGACGTTCGCCAACCAACACGTAGAGGATGAAGCCGCCGACCGGGAACAAGGCGACCAGAAGGATCCAGGCGAGGCCGGTGCTCGGGGCAAGCGCGCGGGCAATGACGCGCAGCGATACCGCCAGAAACAGGCAGCCGTGGATGCCGACCAAGGCATATTGGAGCACGGCTGCATTGGACATCGTCGCCTCTTGCCGCGCCTGTATGATTTGAGCAGGGTATTTTCAGACGAAATTGCGGCGGCGATCCGTCGATAGACTGAATCGCGGCGCGATTGATAGCTGGAGAAGCGTTAATTCAGCTGTCACATGTTCAATGTGACAGCATCGCGCTCCGGGCAGCGTAAATCGCCCCCTTCGGTGTTCAATCGATCGACGCGTTGCAGTCCAAATCGGCATCGATCCCCATCTTGAAGGCAGGCGGGGCAGACCGGCATGGACCGCCGACCCGAAACGGCTTGCCAACAGGCGCTGAAATAGCACGAACTCCGTTGGATCAGTCGGCTCGTCGCTGTGCGGCTCGTTTTGGTGGATGTCGGTCGCCTCGACTGGACGAAACGGCAGATCTGGTCGTCCCCGTCGACGGTCGCCGCTGCCATTTGCGTGACGCTGTTTACACTTGGCGTCGGCCCCGGTCCGTAAGTCGATAGCCGGCAGACCGGACGTCGATCGAAAGAGTTGTGTCGATGTGAAAATCAACAGTGTCCAACCCACAACTGCATTTCGAGCAAATCATGAGATTATATTCGGGTAAAATCTGTATATATTGGAACTCTGTAATGATTAGGTCTCTCGTCTGTCGCATCTGAACGCTACCCGCTTCGCAGGCCAAGTGAGTGTTTCCCGATCCTCCTCGGTGGGCCATTTTCGGCCGTAAGCTGACGTCAACGCGCACAGCGATGGACGGAGCTTGGGTATGTCGGCAGCCGCCGGACCCATGACGCTCACGCACCATCGGTCGTGCTACAAGGATCGCGCCATGCCCCCGCAGGATCTCTCGTCGCCATCTACAAAGGGCCACGCCAACGCCGACGCCGCCATCAAGTCCCTCAATGCGTCCAGCTTCGACATCAAGAATCTCAGCATCGTCGGCAAGGGATACCAGACCGAGGAGAAGGTCATCGGCTTCTATTCCAGCGGTGATCGGATCAAGTTCTAGGGCGGGCAGGGCGCTGTCTGGGGCGGGCTCTGGGGGCTGTTCTTCGGCGGCCTCTACCTCACGCTGCCTATCGTCGGCGGTGTCGTCATCCTTGGTACGCTCGCCACAGTGATCATCGCCGGCATCGAGAATGCGGTCGTCGTCGGCGCGCTCGGCGCGCTCGGTGCTGGCCTCTACAGTCTCGGAATTCCGAAGGACAGCATCGTCAACTACCAGACCCATATCGAGACCGACAAATTTCTGGTCGTGGCCCATGGCAGTCCGGCCGAACTGGCGCGGGCGAAAGCGACACTCGGTCAGAGTAACGCCACGAGCATCGACATCCATCCGGGCGTCTCGGTCCGTCATAAGAACACACCGACAAATCAGTCGGAACGATGTGCTGAAATGGGATTGACTGACTGACCACTCTTTTATAGTCTT
>JARLJB010000021.1 GCA_031291415.1 Telmatospirillum sp. | reverse complement strand
GTCCGCCATCAAGCGCGGCGACCGGGTCGTCACCGGCGGGGGCATTCTCGCCACCGTCAGCAAGCCGCCCAAGGGCGCCGACGACCGCGAAATCGAAGTGGAACTCGCCCCCGGCATGAAGGTGATTGTGCTGCGCGAGACAATCACGGCGGTGATCGCGCCCCCCAAGGCGGCCAACGACGTCAAGTCGGGGGGCAGAGGCGCCGCGGCGCAGCCCCAGGCCGGCGGAATTATGGGCCTGCTCAAGGGGCTGTTGGGCAAGAAGTCGGGCTAAGCCGGCTTCCCGTCCGACGCCAAAACGAAGACGCCAAAAACGAACGGGCCCCGCGAGGGGCCCGTTGCGTATGGAACTCCGCGCGGCTCAGCCCAGCTGGGCGGCGGCGAACTCGTAGTTGGCGATGTTGTCCAGCCAGTTGGACACGAAATCCGGCCGGCGGTTGCGGAAGTCCACGTAGTAGGCATGCTCCCACACGTCACAGGTGAGCAGGGCCTTGCCGGCGCCGTTGGCGAGCGGGCTGTCGGCGTTGGCGGTCTTGACGATCTTCAGCTTGCCCTTGGGGGAGAGCACCAACCAGGCCCAGCCGGAGCCGAACTGAGTGGTGGCGGCGGTCTTGAAGGCGGCCTTGAAGTCGGCGACCGCGCCGAAGTCCTCGATGATTTTCTTTTCCAGCTTGCCGGGAATCGCCCCGCCGGTGGGCGAGCAGCTCAGCCAGAACAGGCTGTGGTTCCAGTGCTGGCCGGCATTGTTGAACACGCTGGCCTTGTCGGGGTTGCCGGCCACCGCTTGGATGATTTCCTCGACCGACTTGCCCTGCAGGGTGGCATCCTTCTCGACGAAGCCATTAAGCGCCGTCACATAGGTCTGATGGTGCTTGCCGTAGTGCAGGTCCAGCGTCTCCTGGCACATGCCGCGTTCGGCCAATGCCGAGTGGGAGTACGCGAGGGTGGGAAGAACAAAGGCCATGAACCATTCTCCGGGTTGTTATTGGCGCAGCTGAGACGGGCGTTCAGACCCGCGACGGTTCGTCGCGGCAACGACACGGGTTGCAACTATGATTGCC
>JARLJB010000108.1 GCA_031291415.1 Telmatospirillum sp. | reverse complement strand
GTAGGTAATTGATCGACCACTGAACGTCCCCCTGTGCGATACTCACTAAACCTCATAGGCTGAGGTTGTCGCAAGATCATTGGCACACAGGGATAGGCCGCCTCTATTGTCGCCTCCTCACGGAGGCGTGGATCGAAACAGGTCGAATCCGCCGTCGCAATCTACGAGTTGCCGTCGCCTCCTCACGGAGGCGTGGATCGAAACGTCAAGTTTGAGTTTGAGAGGCATCCTCGTTGTGTCGCCTCCTCACGGAGGCGTGGATCGAAACCTTGGCCGTCATGAAGCGGCCCTCATCGTTGGCGCGTCGCCTCCTCACGGAGGCGTGGATCGAAACAGTTACCCCCTGCTCGGAGATGCCGAGCCACGGGTCGCCTCCTCACGGAGGCGTGGATCGAAACCGCTCAACGAACATGCCGAGATGTTTAGCAATATTGTCGCCTCCTCACGGAGGCGTGGATCGAAACCCCCTCAAATTCTTGAAAAACGTCATCATGCTCGTGTCGCCTCCTCACGGAGGCGTGGATCGAAACGTTGCCAAACTGTTTCACGAGTGACCGGAGGTCGGTCGCCTCCTCACGGAGGCGTGGATCGAAACAGCTAACCTTTTCAGTTCAAACCGAAAGCGCCGCGTCGCCTCCTCACGGAGGCGTGGATCGAAACCCTCGTATTTGGCGCCCGGCAGGTAGCCGATATCGTCGCCTCCTCACGGAGGCGTGGATCGAAACACGGCTCGGAAGTTGCCTATTGGCCGCATGCAGAGGTCGCCTCCTCACGGAGGCGTGGATCGAAACTTGCTTTCTGAGGGCTCAGAACGTTCGAGATAGTGTCGCCTCCTCACGGAGGCGTGGATCGAAACGGTCTTCCTGGCGTTGACCCCTGGGACGAGCCGCGTCGCCTCCTCACGGAGGCGTGGATCGAAACGACAAGCTCGATAGCGGGTACAAGGTCGGCACGGTCGCCTCCTCACGGAGGCGTGGATCGAAACAGCGCTGGAATTGGCATCAACCGCAGGCGCGGGAGTCGCCTCCTCACGGAGGCGTGGATCGAAACCCCTGCTCATAGAGCGCGGCAATCGGTTCTGCTCGTCGCCTCCTCACGGAGGCGTGGATCGAAACGCCTTCCGAGATGGTTTGTGTCGCTGTCGTCGTGTCGCCTCCTCACGGAGGCGTGGATCGAAACATCAAAACAGGAGAGCATCATGACCGTCATCACTGGTCGCCTCCTCACGGAGGCGTGGATCGAAACGGCCAATAGACCGGCGTCGTGACGGCAAATGAGGGTCGCCTCCTCACGGAGGCGTGGATCGAAACTTCTTTCCCTTTCTGCGTGCGCAAAATCTGTATCGTCGCCTCCTCACGGAGGCGTGGATCGAAACCGGTGCGCTCTCTGGCCGCCCCCGATTGCCTCCTGGTCGCCTCCTCACGGAGGCGTGGATCGAAACGCCTCCGGTTCCGCCCTTGGCCGGATCAGCTCCATGTCGCCTCCTCACGGAGGCGTGGATCGAAACTAGGTGCTTCGGGTAGAGTTCGCGGCGGCACTTCGTCGCCTCCTCACGGAGGCGTGGATCGAAACTCCCCGCACGCATCAACATGCCACTTCACCAGCGGTCGCCTCCTCACGGAGGCGTGGATCGAAACGCCGAAGAAGCCAGCCAGACCGAGGACGAGCGTCGTCGCCTCCTCACGGAGGCGTGGATCGAAACATTGAAAAACGTCGAAAGCAATCAGGAAGATAAACGTCGCCTCCTCACGGAGGCGTGGATCGAAACTTGAGGATGACCGGATCGGCCCGGCGCCCGCGCCGTCGCCTCCTCACGGAGGCGTGGATCGAAACGTCGGACAGTTCCTGCAGGATCCGGATCCGCTCCGTCGCCTCCTCACGGAGGCGTGGATCGAAACCCTCGGAACTGGCCCGGCTGGTCCCGATTGCCAATGGTCGCCTCCTCACGGAGGCGTGGATCGAAACAGTTGGCTGGACGCCTGGACCGACGATGTGGATCGTCGCCTCCTCACGGAGGCGTGGATCGAAACGTGGGCAAGGGCCGTCCACATTTGGCACAAGGCAGTCGCCTCCTCACGGAGGCGTGGATCGAAACCTCTGCGGCGCGATCAACCTTTGCCGCCACATTGGTCGCCTCCTCACGGAGGCGTGGATCGAAACAGGGCGTCGGGAAGACAAGCATCAGGAGACAGGAGGTCGCCTCCTCACGGAGGCGTGGATCGAAACGCGTGTGTCTGGCGGTAAGGATGACGACGATGACGTCGCCTCCTCACGGATCGAGCGCCACGCCAGCGACAGTGATAGTGATGTCGCCCATGTCGGTGAAATCCGACAACCCCATGCGGCCGGGCTCGTGGATCTGCCGGAAGATCACTTCCTGATCGGCACCGTGGATCGCCCGCCAATCACGGATCCGTCGCTCCATCGTCCGCCGCACGCTGTCCCCGAGCTCGGGGTGCCGCCGCAATATCTCTCCGAAGATGGCGACGGGGCGCAGTCCAGGGGCGGCCTTCATCATCGGAACGATCTCCTCGTCCCATACAGCAATCAGCGGATCCGGCCGCCGTCGGTCACGAGGGAGCTTCTTCTGGGAAGGAAGGCGCCGGTCCTTCTCAAGGCGATAACCGGTCGATGGGCTGAACCCGGACTTGGCCGAGGCAATCAGCGGCATGTCTGTCTGTCGGAATGTCATGTAAAACCTCATCTGGTGGTCGGTGATGTGGCGTCCGGGCAAAGTCTGGTTCCTCATTGGCGTGAGAAGAACCCGACAATACCTGAACCATCGCCACCGCCAGACGCCCTCGAAAAAGGGGCGCCGCCGCTGGGGGGTGGGGTACCCCACCCCCCAGCGGCACCTTCTCATCCTGATTGACGCTCAGTTCTCATCCTGTTTGTCGCGCGGCACGGAGGCGTGGATCGAAACTTCGAAGTGATGCCATCCCGTCTGCTGACTCCCGAGTCGCCTCCTCACGGAGGCGTGGATCGAAACCTGGCTATGATCGGGGCCAATGGTCCGCTCGTGAAGTCGCCTCCTCACGGAGGCGTGGATCGAAACTGTAGGAACCAGACGACCCGTTGAAGGTCCTTCGTCGCTTGCTCACGGAGAGGAGGCGGGCGTCTCTGCCCGTCGCGCCGCGAGCAGCGGCGTTCCTTCAGGTATCCCCTTCCGGCTCCGCCGGAACACCGGCAGAGACGCCGGTGCTGCTTTTTTTTGTATGTTGCCGCCGCGATACGAAGGATAAAACGGGCAATAACCGGCGTCCCCCCTCATCAAAAAAAGAAAGGATGCTTGCTAAATAAGTTGGCGACCCCATATCCTGCTGGTCATGGAAAACAGCAAGATGACCATTCACAAGCAGGTTGGGGTCAATCTGCAGATCACCGCCCGTGCCTGGAGGAAGAAGGCCGATGCGGCTGCGGCCCGTCTCGGCCTGTCCGAAGCGGCCGGTTGGACATTGTTCAGCCTGCTGCAAACGGGGGATGGTACGCATCTGGCCGTCCTGGCGGACGCCATGGGATTGGAAGGTCCGTCGGTCAGCCGTCAGTTGGACAATCTGGTGGCCGCCGGCCTTGTCGAGCGGCGGGACGATCCGCAGGACCGGCGCGCCAAGGCCCTTTACCTCACGAGAGCCGGCCGGGACATCTGCGCGCGCATGGACAGGCTTTTGAACGAGGTCCGCGTCTATCTTCTTCAGGGGCTCAGCCGCGAGGACATCGACACGCTCTTCCGGGTCTGCCGGCATATCCAGGATCGCGCCGGACATCCGGCCGCCCTGCAGGTCCTGGATGACGCCACGTGAAGTTCTTGAGCGTGTGGTCTTGGCTATTCGCGGCCAAGACGTTCGTTGCCCTTCTGCTGACGCTTTATGTCGCCTTCGGCCTTGATCTGGAGAAGCCCTACTGGGCGGCCCTGACGGTCTATATCGTCGCGCAGCCGCTTAGCGGTGCCCTCAGGTCAAAGGCTGTCTACCGGTTCGTGGGGACGCTGCTCGGCGCAGGCATCTGCGTCGTCCTGGTCCCCAACCTCGTCAACTCGCCGGAATTGCTGTCGCTCGCCCTGGCCGCCTGGATCGGTGTCTGTCTTTACATCTCATTGCTCGACCGCAGTCCGCGTTCCTACGTGTTCATGCTGGCCGGCTACAGCATCTCTTTCATCGCTCTGCCGTCCGTTGCCGATCCTACGAATATCTTCGCCGCGGTCCTGGCCCGGACCGAAGAGATCTCGCTTGCCATCGTCTGCACCACCGTCGTCGACAGCATCTTCTTTCCCATTTCCATCGGTCCGATGCTGACCCGTTGGGTCTGCCGCTCGGAGGACGATGTCCGAAAATGGGCAGTGGCGGCCTTCGGCGGCGAGCCGTCTTCTCTCGCTCCGTTCGCGGCCGACCTGAACCAGATCGAGCGTCTGGCGAACAGTCTGGTCTATGATTCCTCCCCTTTAAGCGGAGCCAGCCGTCAACTGGACGACTTCTACGCGCGCATGCTGCTGCTTTTGCCTGCCCTGTCGTCGGTCGATGATCGCGTGCGCGAACTGCGGCGGTTGTCCGGCGGTATGCCCGCGACGGTGCAGGGGCTCCTCGACGACGTGACGGTTTGGTGCAAAGCGGAGGAGGCGAAGTGGGGCGAGTTGGAGCGCTTGCGCCGGGCGATCGCCTCATTGATGCCGATGCTGACGGCGAGGTCCGATTGGCAAACCATCCTCGTCGGCACCCTGCTGCTCCGCCTGCGCGAAGTGCTCGAACTCATGGGGGACTGCCGGGGTCTTTGTGCCTATCTCGCGAAGGGCGCCACCGGGTCGGTACCGCGTCTTGTTCATCCAGTTCCCCGTGTCGCCCGGGTCCGGCATGTCGATCACGGGATGGCGGCGTGGTCGGGGCTGGCTGCTGCCCTCATCGTCTATCTTTGCTGTGTCGCCTGGATCGAGCTGGCTTGGCCCGAGGGGGCGGCCGCCGTCCAGATGGCGGCCGTGGCCTGCTGCTTTTTCGCCACCCTCGACGACCCGGCGCCAATGATCCGGAATTTTGCCATTCAGCAGCCTCCCGGCATGCTGATGGGCCTTGTCTATCTTTACGTTCTGCCGCTGGTAAGCGGTTTCGAGATGTTGGCTCTGGCTTTGGCGCCCACCTATTTGCTGGCCGGCTCGTTGATGGCGGTGCCGTCCCTTTACGGCTGGGGAATGGCGCTGGCCGAATGCACCACGATGTCCATTGCCTATCAAGCCACCTACGGCGGCAACCTCGCCGCCACCGTCAACAACGACATCGCGACCCTCCTGGGGATTAGCGGCGCGGCGGTGGTGACCGGTCTGATCCGCTCGGCGGGCGCGGCGTGGAGCAGGCGGCGATTGGTCAGCGCCAACCAGCGGGAAATCGTCGCGCTTACCAGGCAGCGCAGCGTCGGCACGGGAACGGCCGCGGCCCAGCGTAATCGGCTGACGGCGATCATGATGGACAGGCTGGGCCAGCTCATCCCCCGGCTGGCAGCCGGACACGCTGCCGAAAGGGCGGCGCAAGCCGCGCTGTCCCGGCTTCGTGTCGGCATCAACATCGTCGAGGTGCAGCGCTGGCGTCGCGGACTTCCCGGTCCGGCTGCCGACGTGGTGGCGGGCCTGCTTGTCAAACTCGGGACCTATGTCGACACCCTGGCGGTCCGGAATGGCAATCCATCGCCCCCCGTTTCACTTTGCGCCGGGCTTGACGAGGTGATCGCGGCGGTGAGCGGCGGTCCGGAAACGTCTCACGAGTCCGTTCTGATTCTCGCCCTGGTGGGCATCCGTCGTGGCCTCTTTCCGACGGCGCCCCCCTATGTTGCCGGTATGTCGCGCGAAGACGCTCTTGCTAACAAATGATGGAGAACTAGGAACAATGATCGGTGAGATCGATATTTATGGCGTGTTTTTCCCATCCATATTGGTGTGGGTCGCCATAGCATTTGGCGTCATCTCGTTATTCCATCGGGCGACCCGGCGATTTTCCATTCGGCCGTTCGTTTGGCATCTTCCGCTCTTCAATGTCGCGACCTTCACGATTGTGTTGGGCGCGGTCGTCGCTTTGACGTCGCTGTGGATGCCGCAATGAAACGATTCCTGCAGGGATTGGGCCGCGTCATCGCGACCTTGACGGTCGTGGCCATCGCCGGCGTCGTCATCAGCTCACTATGGTCCTATTACATTGACGCGCCCTGGACGCGGGATGGGCGTGTGCGGGCGGATATCGTGAACGTCGCGCCCGACGTGTCCGGCCTGGTCAGCGACGTGCTTGTCCATGACAACCAGCAGGTCCATCGCGGCGACGTTCTGTTCACCATCGATCGTGCCCGCTTCAAGCTGGCGGTGGACCAGGCCCAGGCGGTCGTCGAAAGCCGTCGCGCCACCCTGAGGCGTACGACGCAGGACATGGATCGCTACAACTCGCTGTCGGACATCGCAGCCTCGCGCCAGAAGCAGGAACAGGCGACGGCCGACACGCAGGTCGCCGCCGCCCAGTATCAGCAGGCGGTGGCGGATCTCGATCTCGCCAAACTCAATCTGGAGCGGTCCGTCGTGCGGGCGTCGGTCGACGGCGCCCTCACCAACTTCAGCATGCAGCCTGGACAATATGTCAGTCTCGGCAAAGGCGTGGCGGCATTGGTCGCCACCAGCAGTCTGCATGTCGACGGGTACTTCGAGGAAACCAGGCTGCCGCGGATCCATGTCGGTGATGCCGTCAGCATCCATCTCATGGGGGAGACCTGCTCCTTGCGCGGACATGTGGAAAGCATCGCGGTCGGAACGGAAGACCGGGAGCGCACCGAAAGTGCCGATATGTTGGCCAATATCAACCCGACGTTCAGTTGGGTGCGGCTGGCCCAGCGGATTCCGGTTCGTGTGGCGCTCGACGCGGTACCGCCGAACGCCCAGTTGGTCGTCGGCCGGACCGCCACCGTCGTGGTGGAAAATGCCTACATGCAGCCCTCGTGGTACAGTCATGGCCTGCTAAGCAGAAGCGCCGCCGCCGCCATAACCAGCCGAACCGAGTCCGCATGCGACCAGTCGGCACGGCCCTGATCGCGCGGGGCGCATATATCGGCTCCGGCATTTCCGCCGCTCGTCGTTGACGGAAGGAGGAGGGGCCCCTACACTCCCCGGCGGAGGGCTTGTCCTTTGAACCAAGACACGAATTCCTTGCCGCGCAGCCGAGGCGCGATCGATCGGTTGGAAAAAGCAGTCAACCGACTGGAAGATGCCATGGGGCAGCCGGCCGCCGATTTGTTCGGTACGGCCGAGTTGAAAGCCACGCGGGACGATTACGCCCGTCTGGACGAGGCATCCCAAATTGTTGAAGCGCGGCTCGATGCGGTCATCGATCGCCTCAAAACCATTCTCGAGGACTGAGGCGATGGTGGCTACAGTCAATATCATGGTGGTTGGTCGCACTTATGAAATCAGTTGCGACGAAGGTCAGGAGGACGACGTCCAGGCGCTGGCCGCCGAGGTCGATCGGCGCGCCACAGAATTGTTGCGGTCCGTCGGCCAAGTCGGCGATGCCCGCCTACTGGTGATGGTCTGTCTGATGATGGCTGACGAGATCGGCGAACTGCGCCGGCGGGACGGGTCGGCGACGACGTCGCAGGACGAACTCGACGCCACGCTGTCGACAAGGCTCGATGCATTGACAAGAACCATTGAGGCCATTGCGGAACGCCTGGAGAAAGCCTAAGTATAGTGCGGAGCGGGCGCTGCGCGGTGCGATTGGTAAACTTATCCCCGGGGCCAATGTATGAACTCTAGGGGGCTGTCCCTGTCGGGATCGTGGTCTCGATATATGGCTCCCACCTGCTTAGTGCAGGCCACGGAGGGATTCAACAACCGGCCGGCCGAGGCGGCTCCGCTCCACCTTCCCTAGTTATCTGGCCCTAGTTATCTGGCCCATGTTGTCCGGCTCTTATTCCATGGCCTTCCTTTTCCCCGGATTGAGCCAGATCCGGTTATCGGTGAATGACAGGTTCGAATTTATCTTCCGACGTGAGCAAGACCGACTTGCGGCGCCAGGCGCGGGATATCCGTCGCGGCGCGCATCGTCGTCTTGCCGGCATGGCCGGGGCTGCCATTGCCGAGAGGTTTCTCACCCTCATCCCCTGGCGGACGCGTCCGGTTGTCGCCGGCTATTGGCCGATGGCCGACGAGGTTGACGTCTTGCCGTTGATGACCGCGTTGGCGGGGCAGGGCGGCGCCCTGGCGCTGCCGGTGGTGGTGCGCAAGGACGCGCCGTTGGCGTTCCGGCGATGGTATCCCGGCATGACGCTGGAGGCCGGTCCGCACGGAACCCGTCATCCGTCGTCGGCAAGTCCGCTGCTGCGGCCGGATCTTCTGCTGGTGCCGCTGCTGGCCTTCGATCGCCACGGTGGGCGGTTGGGATATGGCGGCGGCTATTATGATCGCACAATGGCCGGGTTACGGGCCGAGGGAGGAGCTTTGGCCGTTGGGATTGCCTATGCCGCGCAGGAAATGACCGCCTTGCCGATCGAGCCACATGACCAGAGGCTCGATTGGATCGTCACCGAAGACGCCGCATGGGAGACGCTGCCATGAGACTGGTGTTTCTAGGCGACGTGCTGGGGCGGTCGGGGCGGGATGCCGTCGTCGAACTGCTTCCGTCGCTGCGACAGCGGCTGAAACTCGATTTCGTCGTGGCCAATGGCGAGAACGCGGCGCACGGCTTTGGGATTACGCCAAAGATCTGCGAGGAGTTTTTCGCCGCCGGCGTCGATGTCATCACGCTGGGCAATCACACCTGGGACCAGCGCGAGATCATTCCCTATCTCGATGCCGATCCCCGCGTCTTGCGCCCGCGCAACTATCCCGCCGGCACGCCGGGAAAGGGCGCCGGAATTTACGCCGCGCCACGCGGCCGGAAGGTCCTGGTGATCCAGGTGATGGGCCGCCTGTTCATGGATCCGCTCGATGATCCCTTTGCCGCTGTCGAGGCGGAACTGGCCCGGCAACGGTTGGGAACGACGGTGCATGCGGCGATTCTCGACGTCCATTGCGAAGCATCGAGCGAGAAAATGGCGCTTGGCCACTATGCCGACGGCCGCGTGTCGCTGGTTGTCGGCAGTCACAGCCATATTCCGACCGCCGATGCCCAGATCCTGCCGCGTGGCACCGCCTATCAAACCGATGCCGGCATGTGCGGCGATTATGATTCAGTGATCGGCATGAAGAAGGATGCCGCCATCGCCCGTTTCGTCCGCAAAGTGCCGGGCGAACGGCTGAGCCCGGCCGAGGGGCCGGGAACACTCTGTGCTGTTTTTGTCGAGACCGACGACAGCAGCGGACTGGCCAAACGGGTTTCGCCCATTCGCCTGGGCGGACGTCTGGCCGAGGCTATGCCGACCGAGGACTGATACATTTTCGGCCCCGCAAGGCGGACATCCGTCCGCCTGGGCTTCCGCCGTATCGGCGGCAGGTGCCGCGACTTTCCCCAGGGCAGTCCCCATAGGAAACAGTGATTTTCCGGCTTCGCTGGAACACCGGCAGAGACGCCGGTGCCACTCAAGGGATTTGGAACCAGAGGCGTTCCCGTGCCGCGGGGGGTAACCCCCCCCCCGCGCCGCTCGGCATGTGAAACGGGGACACCCACCCTATTGCCGCTGCCGCGGGGGGGGGGGGGGGGGGGGGGGGCGGGGGTTCCGGCGCCGCAGGCCAAGCGCCGATT
>JARLJB010000107.1 GCA_031291415.1 Telmatospirillum sp. | reverse complement strand
GCGGCGGCATCGGCGAGAGCGTCGAGAAAGGGGAGAAATTCATGCGTATTCGTCTGGTCAGTCATGCGAAATTCTCCCTGTCACCGGGCCCTTCGAGGGGTTCTACCAATCACTCTAAGCGATTGTCTTGTAATCGTTTTCAGACGGACCGGCAGACCGGTCCAGTTGGGGATCGCGCCGCCCGCCCGAATGGGCGCCCGCAAACCGCGACAGACCAAAAATACTATTACGTGTCAATCACCTAATTCAGTTTGCGTCGAGCCGTGGCGGTGCCTCACGCCGACCGACTGTAGCAGACCAATTCTTCAGTTCGATTGACATAAGTTCAGGATGAGCCCATATTCCGCATCGCAGCAGGACGTTGTCCTGCCGCAGCCCTCCTTGGGCGTTTCCTCCCTTGACTTAGGGCCGCCGCACTTGCGAGCGGCCTTAATTTTTTGTCCGACAGTGTATCGCTTGCCGATGCCGTCGCGTGCTGCTCGCCGGTAGCATCTGTTGTTCGGACGGTGGCTTACCTGCGGCTGCAAGACGCCTTTTCAGGTCGCGTCATTCGGCAGCGAGCGACTTGGGCAGATAGGTGACGCCGGTGGCGCGAACGATCTCGTCGGCGAAGCGCGAGAGATCGATTACCAGTTCGTCGAATGCGTCGCTCTTCTCGAACGTGGTCTCGTGCATATAGAGACCGCGGTTGATTTCGATCTGCAGCGCGTGCAGCCCCTTGGCCGGCCGGCCGTAGTGCTCGGTGATGAATCCGCCGGCATAGGGCTTGTTGCGCGACACCGTGTAGCCGAACGACCTGAGGATGCTCGCCGCCGTCTCCGTCAGGTCCGGCGAGCACGACGTGCCGTAGCGGTCGCCGAGGATGAAATCGGGCCGGTGGGCAGGATCGATGCCGCGGATCACCGAGGGCATCGAATGGCAATCGATCAAGACGGCAAAGCCGAAGTCGACGTGCAGCCGCGCCAGGGTCTTCCGCAGCATCGCGTGGTAGGGCTTGTAGATGCGTTCGATGCGATCGAGCGCATCGGAGACGTCGAGCGGCGAATGGTAGATCTCTTCGTGCTCGGCGACGACGCGCGCGATGGTGCCGAGGCCGCCGGCCACCCGCAACGACCGGATGTTGGCGTAGGACGGCAGCCGGCCGCGGAACATCTTGGGGTCGAGTTCGTAGGGTTCGCGATTGACGTCGAGGAAGGCGCGCGGAAAATTGGCCCTGAGCATCGGCGCGCCGGATAGGAGCGAGCCGGCGAAGAGTTCGTCGACGTAACTATCCTCGGAGCGGCGGATCGATACCCGATCGAGCCGCGAGGACGACAGAAACCCTTCGGTATAGTGCCGGCCGCTGTGCGGCGAGTTGAACAGAAACGGGACGGAGACCCGTTCGGGCGACAAAACCTCGAAAATTGGAATTTCGTCAGCCGTGACGACGGCTTCGCTGGCGAGCGCTGCAAAATGGAAATCGCGAACGATATTCATCGCCCGATCCTGTGCCCCTGACTACCGGTCCATGACGAATCCGCGCATCCAACTCCTCAAACCGCATGTTGCCAGCAATTTGCCGGAATTGTCCATCGGACTTGCGAATTCTGTGGAATGCGCGGCCGGCTTTCGACGCAGGGAAGGGGCGATTTCACCGGATGTTTACCGCGAGCGGTATCTATGGGAGAGAATAGGACAACGGTATAGGAATGGGTCAGCGGATGGACGACATGTCACGCATTCTCCTCGCAGAAGACGACAACGACATGCGACGGTTCCTGGCCAAGGCGCTGCAGAGCGCTGGCTACGACGTCGTTTCCTTCGACAACGGCAAGAGCGCTTACGAGCGCCTGCGCGAAGAGCCGTTCACGCTGCTGTTGACGGATATCGTCATGCCGGAAATGGACGGCATCGAATTGGCCCGGCGGGCGACGCAGCTCGATCCGGACCTCAAGGTGATGTTCATCACCGGCTTTGCCGCCGTGGCGCTCAATCCGGATTCCAACGCGCCGAAGGATGCCAAGGTGCTGTCGAAGCCGTTCCACCTGCGCGACCTGGTGCGGGAAGTGGAAAAGCTGCTGGCAGCGTGATCGCGGCGGTCTGCGGCGCATGAGGTCCTGACGCCCTTTGTGCCCGTCCGCGCAGCGGTCAGCGGCCGTCCGAGTGCGGGTCGTTCGGCCAGGTTTTCCACCCCGATGCGGGTGGTGACATTCGGGCTTGCGGCTGATCGGGAACCCGGCTATAGAACCGCTCCGTCGCGCCGGCTCCCGATCCGCGCGGCATATCGGAATGGGCGTGTAGCTCAGCGGGAGAGCACTACGTTGACATCGTAGGGGTCACAGGTTCAATCCCTGTCACGCCCACCATTCTAAGCCAGTGATAATTATTCATGTTTTGCGGTATCGTGGAGGGCGCATCGAAAGCGGCCGTCGTCCATGTGAGCAGTATGTGAGCAGCGAACTGAATTTCGCACCCGGAGGGGTCGCTGCGTCGGAGCTTCACGCTTATCGCCTACTGGATATAGACTTGGCACGGCAGCCGAGTATTGACCTAAGAGGTTGTTGTTGGAAATCGAGGCTCTTTGAGAGAACGCCGGTTGACTATCAAATGTCAGGTTGATCGGAGGTGGTGGTTGTGAGGCACAGAATATGGTGGCCCGAATATGATCGGCTAGCAGCTCAGTTCGCAGCGCGGCATGGGCAGCAGGTCGAGGGGCTTGTTGTTCATCACATGGCCCCCTGTTGCGGGTCAGCCCAAACGAGCCGGGACTCGACCCAAGCGATAAGATCGGAGCGGCGGTAGTAGACGCGACGACCGAATTTGGCTGAACGGGGGCCGGTCTTGGCGAATGCGTGCTGTTCCAGCGTAGAAACGCTGACAGGAAAGCCCATCTTCGTCAGTTCGTCGGCTGCCTGCTCGCGGGTTAGGAGTGGGATGTCAGGTGGTTGTAGGTTTGGTATGGGGCCAAAGCTCCATAGTTGGAGTTAAACAATCCCAACATGTTCTGAATGTCTTTGGCATAGGGCCAAAGCTCAGTAGTTGGTATCGAACAACCCCAACATGTTCGGAATTCCTTTGGCGGACTAATGCACTGCGTGCAGGTTTTCTGCAGCTAACTCAATTCAGCCCTCGCGCCTGACCGCCACGCGTGGCTTCGGACCCGGCTTGTGGGCCAGGGATGCCCATAATTTTGCGAACGCGGGGTCCGCCTTTTTCATCCGGGCTATTTCAGATCGGATGTGTCGCTCTTTTAGCCCCGTGGTGTGCTCAACTGAGGAAATAACTGCATTGCACGACAGGTTGCCGCCGCACGCGCGCGTCGCGGTGTCACGGATCAAGGCCGTTAGCTTCGTTGCAGCTGAGCCTAGCGCGGGGAACTTCCTATCTTTGAGTTTAGTGAGGTGAGAATCAATCGCTCGCAACAATGCGGCGCGCTCTGTCGAGTCTGTGAGCCGTTCCAGTATCCTGCCAAGTATGAGCTCATCGAAGCCTTCGCCAGACCCGTCATCGGGGCCAACGTTGATGCGAGCGTGGATGCCGGTGCCCTTGATAGGCAATGGACGTTCAATGAACTCGACCTTGTTTGCGCTCGTGGTTTCTTCGTTGTCACTGGTCATACCGCCGCCTCGCCAAACCGTGCCGTGATGACTTCAGCCGTCTGGCCCGCCAGCGACTTCCGGATGAATTCCGCCGTCGCGTCGGCCGCCGCGACCAACACAGCATCGGGTCGCCGAATATAGTGCGCTTCTGTCACGCCGCGAGCTCGGTGGCCGATCAGCATCCCGACGACGGCATCGGAATATTCAAGACCGGCGGCTGCGGTGGCGAAGGTGCGGCGAAGGTCGTGGGACCGAGCGTCGCGCAGCCCGGCCGCATCGAAAATCGAGGCAATAGACTTCTTCAGGTCGGCAGATCGCTGCCCGTTCCTCGCAGGGAAGACGAAGCCGCTTTCGCCAAGCCGTGGCCACGCCTTCAGGACGCCCAGGGCGGCTTGGGAGAGCGGGCGGACGCTTCTGCCGGTCTTCGTGTCCTCCAGCCTCAGGCACCTGCCATCTGCGTCGATTTCAGACCAGCGCAAGGCCACAACCTCTTCACGTCGACACCCGCTAAAGGCGAGCAGTTCGACCGCCGCACACGCCATCGGGAGGTCCCGGCGCTTCTCGTTGATCACCGCTCCTAGTCGCCGCAATTCGTCTGAAGAAAGCACGCGCTGCTTGGCCTGGACGCCCATTTTCGTAATGCCACGGACCGGGCTTTCCCCTTCGACGACGCCTCGCTTCTTGGCCCATGACCAGATGCCGCCAAGCAATTCGATGACACGGGCGGCAGTCCCGTGCCCGCCACTCACAACGGCACGGCCCCGCGCCTTGGTCTTGGTCGGTTTGGTTGCGGTCCTGCCTTCAGCAATGTCATCGTAGAGCTTTTGAATGTCGGTCTGGCGTAGACTGGCCATTGCACGCGCACCGATGAGCGGGACGATGTGCCGCTCCACCCGGCCGACGTCGATTGCAACAGTACTCGCAGCCTTCGGGCGGACCTTGGACGTGCCTGGGATCTTCCTCCCGCCCACTTGGCCAGCTTGCGCCTTTTCGAGGTAGTCGCGGCAGATTGCCGCCACAGTCAGGGGCTTTTCTTCCACGGCCTGCCTCTTGGCCTGCCGGTCTGCCAGAGGGTCGCCACCGAGCGCCACCGACGCCAACAGCTCCCTCGCCTTGTCCCGTGCCTGAAATAGCTTCAGCGCGTCGGCTGAGCCTATGACGAGCTGTCGGCTTTTCCTGTCTGCATTCCGGTATTTGATCAAGTATGAGCGTACGCCACTCGGGAGAACGCGAAGCCCGAACCCGGTCAATTCGCTGTCCCACCAAACGCAGTCTGTTTCGGCGGCGCGGATGCCATCTACAAAACTCTGAGTGAGCTTTGCTGTCAGTGTTGGCTTGGCCATCAGCCACCTCCATGTGAGCAATATGTGAGCAAGTCCGGAGTAGTTTGAGCCGTCATCGGCAAAGGCTCGTTGAAACACAGTAGGGGATAAATGTGGATCAAGTCAATAATTTCAGCATATTGAATGAAGCCAAAAATGGCTATGATAAGCAAGGCCATCGGTAACAAAAGGCATGAAGCCTACGTTGACATCGTAGGGGTCACAGGTTCAATCCCTGTCACGCCCACCATTCCCGAAAAGCCTGAAACATCAAATCATACAGTGCTTTAGGGGGGGGTCGGAATCGGCCGCCAAGAGGCCTTCGGATACACTGGTTGTGGGCGCAGCAACCAAATAGCGACCAGGCCGCAGCAGTTCCGTTTGGAGCGAAGGGTTTTCCGACGTTGCCAACGGCGACGAAAGCTCGTGGCGGTTGTGTCCGGTGGCTGGTTGACCCAGTCAGGCTGAACGGTGCCACGGTTGCAGAAAGTGGGTGCGGGGCGCCGCAGCGCCGGCATCCCACGTGTCGAACCAAAAATCCGATATAATGCGAACGGCCCTGATTTCTGACCGATCTGCACGCCATCGACCCTGTTCACGGGCATCCGCTCTCCAGATAGTCGACATAAGCGTGGACGATAACGCGCTATCGCGATCGCTATCCGGACAGTTTCCTGGACAATTCCAGCGCGCGCGGCATCAGGATCTGCCGCAACTGGTCCAGTTTGACGAGATCGAAGCGACTGCTCGGACCGGAGATTGAGATGCCTCCCGGCACCTGCGCGCCGTTCTCGAATACCGGCACGGCGATGCAACGCATGTCTTCGGCAAATTCCAGGTCGTCGATGGCATAGCCCTGGGCGCGGACGGTCGCCAACTCCTGGCGCATCGCGTCCGCGTCGGTGATCGTGCGCGGGGCAACCTTCGTCAACCCTTGCGCGATGATCCGCTCGACGAAGCGCTGGTTGGAATAGGCCAGCAGCACCTTGCCGATCGATGTGCACGGCAGCGGCGAGCGATCACCGATCTGAAAATCGACGCTCACGCGCTGCGTTCCCTTGGCGCGGAACACCAGCACGGTGGTGTCGCTGTCGAGCGCGGTGTAGTGCACCGTCTCACCGGTCTCGTCGGAGATCTGCCGGAGGCAGTCGAGAATGGCGCGGCTGCGCTCATCGTCGCTGACGAGATTGCGCGCCAGTGTCAGCACCTTGAAGCCGATGCGGTAGTTCTTCTGGCTGGCGTCGCGCAGCACGTAACCGGCCTGCACCAGCGTCATCAGCATGCGGTAGGCCGTCGCCCGATCGGCGCCGATGCCATCGGCGACGTCGTTGACCGACACGGCGCGCTTCTGCTCTCCCAGAAAATCGAGAACAGTCAATGCCTTGAGCGCAGTCGCGCTGATATTGCCATCCGCTTCCGTCATATCAGCTCCCTGTTCAATACTCGTATATAAAAATCGATACTCAATGTCAATTTCAATACTCATTGACGACGTTCAGAATATGAACTAACAAGACGGCGGGAGGAGCCACCATGGACATGCTGATTGACGACGGCTGGACTGCAGCCGCGAACGGGGCCGTCGACCCCGTGCTCAACCCCGCGACGAACGATCGGATCGCCGATGTGCCACGGGCTGGCGCGGCTGACGTGGCGCGAGCCGTCGCCGCGGCACAAGCCGGCCGGGTGGCAATGGCGGCGCTGCCGGCGCATCGCCGCTACGACGTGCTGGAAGCGGTGGCGCGGCGCATCGAGGCCAATCAGATCGAGCTGGGCAAGCTGCTCTGCCGGGAGAACGGCAAGCGGCTCGCCGAGACGACCGCTGAAATCGGCGTAACCGCCCGCATCTTTCGCGGCTATGCCGAGGAGGCCAAGCGCCTGTTCGGCAAGTCGGTGCCACTCGATGCCATTCCCGGGCGCGAGCGTTCGCTGGCCATCACCCGGCATGAGCCGCTCGGCGTCGTCGCCGCCATCGTGCCGTTCAACTATCCGGCCGAACTGTGGAGCCACAAGGTGGCTGGTGGCCTGGCTGCCGGCAACGCCGTGATCACCAAGGCGCCGGAGGATTGCCCGCTCACCATCATCGAAATCACCCGCTATTTGCAGGAAGCCGGATTGCCGCCAGCGGCGCACCAGCTGCTGACCGGCGGGCGTGATGTCGGCGAAGCGCTGGTACGCTCAGACGGCGTCCAGATGATCTCAATGACGGGCAGCACGGCAGCCGGCCGGCGCATCCTCGAGGTCGCGGCGGCAACCCTGAAGAAGGTGCAACTGGAACTCGGCGGCAACGATGCCACGATCGTATGCGCCGATGCCGATCTTGATCACGTCGCCGCAGCGCTCGTCGCCGGTCGCTTCACCAGTGGCAACGGCCAAATTTGCTGCGCGGTCAAACGCGTGCTGGTCGAACGCTCGGTGTTCGAGGCGCTGCTGGACAAGGTGGTGCAGCGCACGGCAGGGCTCAAGCTCGGCGATCCCATGCTGGCGGACACTGACGTCGGCCCGCTGATCAACGCTCGCGCCGCCGCCCGTGTCGAAGCGCAGGTGGCGCAGGCAGTGGCGGACGGTGCCCGGATCCGCATCGGCGGCAGCCGCACCGACAACTTCTTCGCCCCAACCGTGCTGACCGACGTCCAACCGGGTACGCCCGGGTTCGAGGACGAGACATTCGGCCCGGTGCTGCCGCTCATCCCGTTCGATCGCTTTGAAGAGGCGCTCGACCTTGCCAATGCCACGCCGTTCGGGCTGCAGGCGGCCATCTTCACCCGCGACATCCGTCGCGTCATGCGCGCCTACGAGCGACTCGACGTCGGCACCGTGGTGGTCAATCACACGACAGCAGTGCGGGTCGAGACCCTGCCGTTCGGCGGCAACAAGTGGAGCGGCAACTCCCGCGAAGGGATCCACGACACGCTTCTGCACATGAGCAAGGAAAAGACGCTGCTGTTGACCGACGTGCTGGGGCCGGAGGCCTAGGATGCCGACGCTGACCGTAGAGCGGATCGCCAAGAGCTACGACGGCAACCCGGCCGTGCGCGAGATCTCTTTCTCGGTCAGCGCCGGTCAGGTGCTGGCGCTGTGCGGTGAAAACGGCGCGGGCAAGTCGACGCTGATGAAGATGCTGTCCGGCGCCGTCGTGCCCGACAGCGGCCGCATCGTCATGGGCGGGGTGCCGGTGCGCATCGGTTGCCCCGCCGACGCCATGGGGCTCGGCATCTGCACCGTCTACCAGGAGCTGAGCCTGTTGCCGCACTTGAGCGTGGCGGAGAACATGCTCCTCGGCCGCATGCCGCAGAAGCGCATCCCCTGGGTCATCGACTGGGGTGCGGCCAACCGCATCGCCGGCCGGGTGCTGGCCGAGTTCGGCTTCCCCGAGATCGATCCGGCAATGCTGGTCAGCGATCTGTCGGTGTCGAAGCAGCAGATCGTCGAAATCGCCAAGGCGCTGGTCAGCGAGCCGGCAATCCTGATCCTCGACGAGCCGACGGCGGTCCTCTCAGCGCACGAAACGGACCGGCTGTTCGCCACGGTGCGCCGGTTGGCTGAGGCGGGAACGACGGTTCTCTATATTTCGCACCGGCTGGAGGAGATCTTCCAGATTGCCGACGCCTTCGTGGTGTTGAAGGACGGTGCCAGCGTGCTGCAAGGCGAAATCGACACGGTCGACGAGGCCCGTTTGATCGAGGCCATGGTGGGCCGGCCGCTTGCCGCCATCTTCCCGCCGCGCGACCGGATCCCCGGCCGCGTGGTGCTGGAAGTCGAGCAATTGACCGTCGCCGGCACGTTCGAGGACATCGGCTTCCAGCTGCGGGCCGGCGAGATCGTCGGCCTGTTCGGGCTGGTCGGAGCCGGCCGCACCGACGTCGCCAAGGCGATTTTCGGGGCGCGTCCGGCCGAGCGCGGCCTCCTCCGCATCGATGGCGCCGAGGTGACGATCCATTCGCCGCGCGAAGCGGTTCGCCGCGGCCTGGCCATGATCACCGAGGACCGCAAGGGCGACGGCCTGGCACTCGACGACAGCGTCGAGAACAACGCCATGTTCGCCTGCTTCGACCGGATCTCCAGCTACGGCGTCATCGACAGTGCCGAGCGCAGTCGGCTGATGGATGAACAGGTGAAGAGCCTCTCCATCCGCTCGCCCGGAACGGGCCGTCCCGTCCGCCAGCTGTCGGGCGGCAACCAGCAGAAGGTCGTGCTGGCCAAGTGGCTGCTGGCCGACGGCATCAAGGTGTTCATCTTCGACGAGCCGACCCGCGGCGTCGATATCGCCACCAAGGTGGAGATCTACCGCATCATCGCCGAACTCGCCTCGCACGGTGCGGCGGTTCTGCTCATCTCGTCCGAAATGCCCGAAGTCATTGGGATTTCCGACCGCATCCTGGTCATGCGCGAAGGCCGTCTGGCCGCCGAACTGATGCCGGACGCCTTCAGCATGGAAACCCTGTTCCGCTATGCGGCCGGCCTCGCACAGCCGGACTGATCATTCCAGGAGACGCATGCCCCATGGACGCTCTGCCCAGCCCTGAACGGTCAAGATCCCTTCTCAATCGTTGCAGCCGAGCCGATCTGCTGTTTACCGCAGCGATCCTCATCCTGGTGATCTTCGCCACCTGCGCTTCGGACTCGTTTTTGACGCAGCGCAACATCGTCAATATCAGCAGACAGATCGTCACCAACGGGTTTCTCAGCCTCGGCATGCTGGCGGTCGTCCGCACCGCCGGTATCGACCTCTCCGTCGGCTCGATCCTGGCGTTTGCCGGCCTGTTGGCGACTGGACTGCAGGCCGAGATGCACTTCAGCTTGGCGATGCTGGTGGCGGTGGCAATGGGCGTTGCCGTCGGCTGGCTGAATGGCCTGTTCGTGTCCCGCTTC
>JARLJB010000106.1 GCA_031291415.1 Telmatospirillum sp. | reverse complement strand
TAACCGGACCAGCGTCACCGACGGGCGCGGCAATACCACCTATTCCTATTACGACGGCGATGATCGTCTCGTGCTCAGCGTAGACGCCGACGGCTTTGCCACTCGAACCGCCTATTACGCGACCGGCCAAGTGGCGAGTGTCACGCATTATGCCACTGCCGTCTCGGGTACGTATAACGCGACGACCCAGCCAACCACCAGCGCCAGTTCCAACGATGCGACGACGAAATTCACTTATGACGCCGCCGGACGCCTGACCGCCACCACCGATGCAGCCGGCTATGCTGAAAGCTATGGTCTCGACGCATTTGGAGACCGGACGCAGGTCACCAACAAGATCGGGGGTGTGACAACCTATACGTATGATGCCAAAGGCAACTTGCTTACCGAAACGATGGCTTGGGCGACCGGGACGGCGTCGACATTGGCCAATGGCACAGCCGAGTCCGCAACGGTCACCAATGCCTATGGGTATGACGCGTTCAGCAACCGAATCTTGCAGGTAGAGGCGCAGGGCCTCGCAGAGGCTCGCACGACCACCTACGTCTATGACAATCTCAATCGCCTGACGTCGCAGTCCGTCTCTCTGGGCGCGCAGGGCTATGCCTCGACGCTCTACCAGTATGACGGCAACGGTAACGTCGTGCAGTCGACCGATCCCAACAGCAACAAGACCTACAGCTATTACGACGCGCTTAATCGCAAGACCGCGCAGATCAATGCTCTGGGTGTGTTGACGACCTATGCCTATGACAACGACAGCAATCTCAGCACGGAAACCGTCTATGCCACGCCGCTGACTCTGGTGGCCGGGACAACCCCGACTCCGACGCCCCCTTCGGGCGGCAGTCGCACGACGATATACTCATACGATAGCGCAAATCGCCTGATCGGGACGACCGTGCTCGGCGTCACGACAGGGGGGTGGAATGGATCGACGTATGTCATTAATCCTGCGGTCGGGGTGATTCCCGGTGTCGCCGATCCCAACGGCAGTCTGGTCACCAGACAGACCGTCTATGACGCCGCTGGCAATGTGATCGAATCCATCGATGGTAACGGCAACAAGACTTACAACTATTACGACGCCAACGGCAACAAGATCGCCCAAGTCGATCCCGACAGTTACCTGACGACATATTCCTATGACGCCAACGGCAATGTCACACAGGAATATGCCTACGCCAACAAAGTCAACACCCAGTCCGGATCGACCGTCACCCTGGGCACCTCGACAGCCGTGGCCGCTCTGGTGGGTTCGTCCGGAACCAGCAGTCTGGATCGCATTACCCAGTTTACATACGACAAAAACGGTAACCGGCTGACCGAAACCCGCCTGAACGTTGCAGCTGCCACTGCTGCCGGAACTTCGGACGCGATTGCGTCGGCTCCGACGACGCTGACGACGACAAATGGTGCAACGAGCGTGTCATTTACAGGGACGCCGTTGTATCTGAACCAGGTGATCAGCGGCCCGGGTGTCGCGGCCGGTACGATCGTGGCCAGTGTCAACACTGCTTCCGGTACTGCGATTTTAAGCACGGCGGCCACCGCGTCGGGCATGTTCAACGTGAACACGTCGTCCGAAACGGTGCTGACCACAACCAGCGGCTCGACGACCGTCAACTTTATCGGCGGCGTGCCGTCAGTTGGCCAGTCCGTCTCAGGCACTGGTATTGCGTCGGGCACGACCATTACCGCCGTCAATGCCGCGGCAGGCACCGCCACGCTGAGCGCCGCAGCTACGGCGTCGAGCTCCATCGTCATTTTCAGCACGTCTTTGCTAACTGCAGTCAGTGGTTCGACGACGGTGAGCTATTCCGGAATCGCACCTTATGTCGGAGAGGTTATCAGCGGCATCGGCATCGCTGCCGGAACGACGATCACGAGCGTCAACACCGCGGCAGGCACCGCGACACTGAGCGTTGCGGCGACCGCATCGGGTTCGATCAATCTGAACCCGCAAGCTGAAACAACACTGGCGATAACCAGCGGTTTGACGACGGCGACTTATACGGGGCTGCCCTTGTCGGTGGGGCAGCCGGTGACGGGCGTGGGCATTCCCGCCGGGACAACGGTTGTCGCTGTCAATCCTTCAACGGGCAGCGCCACATTAAGTGCTGCGGCGACCGCGACCGGGTCAACCATTGTTCTCGCCAATTCGACAATAACCTATACCTACAACGCCTTGGGCGAAGTGATCAGCAAGCGCGAGGCGACGGGCGACACGACCGCATATGTTTATGACTCCCAAGGCCGTCTGACCACGACGACCACTGCAACAGGGCAGGTGACCAACGAAGGCTATGATGGCCTGAACGATGTAACGCGTTCAGTTTCGTCAGGCGCCAAAAGTGCCCCGCGGACGACCACGTACACGTATGGCCCGGGCGGGCGTCTCGCTTCGATGACCGGCGCGGGGATCAATGCGCCGGCCGGCGCGGGGGTCACTGGACCCCAGCTGACCACTTGGTACACATACGATCTTGCCGGGAATCTGATTCAGCAGAGCCAGGTACGCAACGCGGTCGATTTTGCGGGTGCGGTTGCCGACATTCAGACGATCTATCAATATGACGCTTTGAACCGGCAGATCAGTCAGCAATCGTCCTATCTGTCCGAGGTCACCCAGGGCAGCGCTACTGGAGCGACTTGGGTCGCCGGTGACACCGACGGTGTGATCTACAACGCCTATGGTGCAGTCGCCGCCACCACGGTCAATGGCACGCGCACGACGCAGTTTGTCTATGACAATGCCGGTCACCTGATCGCCTCGAACAGCGGCGATGGAACATGGAAGGCCTATGTCACCGACGCGAACGGTAATGCTACGCTGACGATCCAGTCTCTGGGGGCCACGGACTTGTCGACGCTGATCTCGTCTGGCATGTCTGGCGGGCTCGACATCTCGGCATTCAGTCAGGCCAATCAGGCCATCGCGCTCCAATTGGCCACCAACAACGGGGCCAATGCGGCATTTGCAGCGCAGGGCATTTCCGTCACGACGACCACCGGCTCGACCACGATCAGCTATAGCGGTGGCGCCCTTTATGCGGGCGAAGCGATCAGCGGCGCGGGCATTCCAGCGGGCACGACGATTGTCAGCGTCAATGCTGCGGCGGGCTCCGCGACGCTCAGCGCGGCGGCTACGGCTTCGGGCACGTTTGCTCCGGGCGCTTCGGTGACTACGGTCAACGGCTCGACCGCGATCAGCTATAGCGGTGGCGCCCTTTACGTGGGCGAAGCGATCAGCGGCACCGGCATCCCGGCGGGGGCAAAGATCGCGAGCGTCAACGCATCGGCGGGCACGGCCACATTGAGCGTGGCGGCTACGGCGTCGGGTACGATCACTGTCGGTGCGCCGGTGGGCACCTCGCTCACCACCACCAGCGGTTCGGCGACAGTGAGCTATGTCGGCTCCCTGTGGGTGGGTGAGCCGATCAGTGGTGTTGGCATTCCGGCGGGGGCAACGGTCGCCAGCATCAATGCCGCGGCCGGCACGGCCGCGCTCAGCGTGCCAGCGACAGCCTCGGGCACGATTGTCGTCGGCGTTGAAGAAACAATCGGTATCTTCGACAGTCGCAACCAACAGGTCCAGACGATCCAGACCCAGCGGCAGATCGATGCGACCGGCGATCTCTATGCGATCACCACGTCACAGGCCTACAATGCCTTTGGCGACATGGTCAGTCAGACCGATGCGCGCGGGAACGCGACAACCTACCAGTACAACACGCTCGACAAACTGACCGCGCAGATCAGTCCGCAGGTTGCCATTGCCAGCGGCAACGGATCGACTTCTGCCGGCAACCCGATCACTTATAACTATTACGACATCTCGGGCCGCCTGATCGCCACGCGCGATGCCGATGGCAATCTGACCACGCAGGTTCTTCAGGCCGGAACCGGCTATGGCGGGGCAAAGGCGCTGGCTGCGGCGGTCTACCATCCTGATGGCGGCATCGTTCAGGCAACGTATGACGTTTATGGCGACGCGCTTACTCAGACTGATGCCGTGGGCAATGTTACAAGCAATATCTATGACAACTCCGGCAACTTGATTGAGGTGGATCATCCCGTAGCGACCCTCAACACGACCAACGGTTCGGCCAACGTCACCTTCAGCGGCGGGGCATTGCAGGTCGGTGAGCCGATCACGGCAGCCGGCATTCCCGCCGGAGCCGTTGTTGTCAGCGTCAGCGGCAACACCGCAACGCTTAGTGCGGCAGCAACGGCAACTGGAACGGTCCAGGTGGCAGGCCAGTTGATCAATTCCTATAGCTATGACGGGCTGGGGGAACAGGTCAGCCAGTCCAACAATCTGATGACCCCGGGCACTCTGACCGGGCAGCCTGCCACTTTCGGTCAGAACGGTTCAGGTGGGGCAGAGACGTTCACCGTCACGCTGCCGACAAACCCCAACATGAAGTCGGGCTCGATCGTAGTTTCCGCGACGAACCTAGCCTCTGGCGTCACGTTGACTGGCTCGGTATCAGGTGGGGTCCTCACACTCAACTACTCAGACACGGCATCTGGCGGAAACGGCGGCGGTAATGCTAATTTTACGTTAACGCAGAATGGCAATATTTTGTACCAAGGGACGGTTTCGGGCATATACTTCGCGAAGAATGATTATTACAATATTTCAGGTCAGGTCCAGGCGGTCTATGCGGCGTCGGGCGTGCAGACGACCGCCTACGACGCCCAAGGACGGGTCATTTCGACGACCGACTACATGGGGTATACGGTCAACTATGCCTATCAATGGAACGGCGCGCTGGCCACCAATGGCCTGGGCACATACGGCGGCTGGACCAAAACCACTACCGACGTTGACGCGGGCGAAACCTCCAGCGACACCACCGATGCCTTTGGTCACGAAATCACCAAGACCGACCTGGGTGGCCAGATTTACAGCTTTACCTACAACAAGGCGGGCGAACTGGTTGCACAAAGCACCAGCAACCCCCTTAACGCCATCCAGATCCTGGGGGTTAACGCGTCTCTCACCGCCGGTCAAAAGGTCTATTCCCAAAATAGCCAATTTTACCTTACCTATCAAACGGACGGAAATCTGGTTGTTTATGGGCCCGGTGGCGCAGTGTTGTGGGCATCGGGGACGAGCGGTAACGCACCGCGCGATGCCATCATGCAGGATGACGGTAACCTGGTGGTCTATAATTCATCGGGATCGCCCAATTGGGCTTCGGGTACGGTCAATAATTCCGGCGCGACGTTGTTTCTAACCAATAACGGTCAGTTGGAGATTATTAGTGCCACCAAGAGCCTGGTTTGGTCGACGCCCGCTTACTCAACGCCAGTTGGCGGAACTGGTGGCGAAAATCTGAAGTATGCCTACTATAATACCGGAAAAATTGCATCAATCACCGATAATTCCAATGCGATAACGGGGTATTACGGAACTACTCTCAATTCCAAATTCACCTACGATCAAAATGGAAACCGATTGAATACAAACTATACGTCGACGAATGTTTCCTATGCAATTTACGGTATAAATTACGGCGTCACCACGACCGTTCTGGAAAACGCCACGGCAACCTACGACGCGCTGAATCGCGTCACCTCGGTCACCGACCCCGGAACGAGCTCCCGTCCGTCCTACACGCAAACGAAAACCTATGATGCCAATGGCAACATCATCGAAAACAAAACCGTTCATCAGAACATCGGTACGACCCAGGCGCTGACGGCAGCAACCACTGACGATTATTGGTACGCCTATGACGCGATGAACCGGGTCGTCATCAGCGAAGGCGATCTGTCGGGCGCGGCGGGGGCTGCGGGTACGCAGGTCGCGATAGATATCGCCGGCAGCATGGGCGGTGCCAACATCTTGGCGCGAACTGGCCAGACGGCGGGCACGGCGATCGCCTATAATGCCGACGGCCAGGAGATTTCGTCTACAACGAAAACGTCGCAAAGTGTTTTCCACAACGTCCGGTACTCGAAATACGATACGCAAAGTGTTCTGGTTGGGACATATGCTCAGGAAATTGAGCAATTGTACGCCTACAACGCTCAAGGCTATCTTGTTTCCACTTCTGTGGCGGAAAATAGCGCCACTATAAACGGGACGGGTGCTTCGGCAACATTGACGGTGAATGCGCTCGGCACCCCCGCCATCCAATCGACCGAGACGCGCGATGCGCTGGGACGGGTGCTGACGCAGAACGAATACGACACCGCCGTCGAAGCCAACAGCAACATGTTCGGCACACCCAGCGCGACCGGTGCGCCGGGCACGATAATCTATAGCGAAACCTATGCCTACAATAACGATTCCCAGATAGTGAGCAGCCAGGTTTCGGATATTCAGGACAGCGCGACCAGCGGTGTGACGAACACCGTGACGACGACGTACTACAACTATGGCTCTGTGGTCGCCGGCGGCAGTGCGAACGCCACCAGCTATGCCGATGGCAATGTCATCAGCCAGACGCAGAACTCTACCACGTATACCGGCGCCACGGGCACAGCCAGCCCCAGCTCCACGACGGTCGTGACCAACAATGTCTATCTGTGGCTCGACAGCGCGCAACTGGCCAGCATCACCGCCACCTATTCCGGCGCCCAATCTGGCACCACTGCATCGACCTTCGATTACGATCGCAACGGGCATGTCAGCGAAGTGGTGACGACCGGCACCAATGCGCATACCAATACGTACACCGAATCCGCCGCCGGGCTGATCATGGAAAACAACGAGATCAGCTCGTCCAACGGCAGCTCCGCGCCCGAAACGTTCTATTTCTATCTTGATGATCAGCAGATCGGGCAGATCGGTAACAACGGCACGACCAACGTCAATTACACCACCAGCATCAACAACCAGACCAATGTCAGCGGTGGCTCCGGGGCGTTTTCCGGCGGCGCCAGTGCGGGCACGTCTACTGCGAACTTTGACGCGAACTACAACGCCATCAACGCCACCGGCAACGGTTCTGCGCCGGCGGGCAGCAGCTATACCGTGCAAAGCGGGCAAACGCTGCAGTCGATCGCCGCCAGTGTCTATGGCGATTCCAACCTGTGGTATGTGATCGCCGATGCCAATGGGCTTTCCGGATCGTCGAACCTGACCGCAGGGACGGTGCTGACGCTGCCCAACACGGTGGAGAATGCCGGGAATACGGCGTCCACGTTCAAGCCGTACAATGCCAATGCGGCCTTGGGGGATGTGCAGCCTGGTGCGCCGATTCCGCCTGCGCAGAG
>JARLJB010000105.1 GCA_031291415.1 Telmatospirillum sp. | reverse complement strand
TGGCATTCGGGGCAGGGTTCGCGAGTCTTCCGACGTTCTATCGGGTATTCCGCAAAGCATTTGGAATGGCGCCGGGAGACGCGCGCTTCGCCGCGGTCGAAAACGCCAGGCGATGCGGGGGCGAGTAAACCTTGAAAAGACAGACCACCGAACCATACTCGACAACAGGTGGGCGCCTTAACCGGTTGCTCGACCGTCGTTCAGTCCAATCGGCTCTTAGCGAGTGACGCAATTGCATCATGAGACTGTCAGCCATTGGTCGACCGACGATATCGATCCGCGCGATCGCTTCGCCTACTGGCGTGAAGCGCTGAGCGCCAACTTGATCGGCATCACGCCGGAGGCGCCTTGCGATCACAGACGCCGATTTGAGGGATCAATCACGCGCATACCGATCGCCGACACCGGCGTCATGCAACTGCGCATGACCATTTCCCAGCTACGCACCGAGCGAACGACCAAAGATATTCGTGACGCTCCGGGCGACGGGATCTTTCTGTTCCGGCCGGTCGACAGCCCCGCGAACTTCCTGTTTCCCGAGCGCGATGGATTTGTAGCGCGTCCGGGCACGACGGCGATCGGCGGGCTTGATGTCGAGCGGTTTTCGGTGGCCGATGAGCCGATGGTATACCGGGTCGAGGTGTTGCGGCTGCCGGCGTCGGCGTTTCGCGGGGTACTGGACAATCCCGAGCGCCTCGATCCGCGACCTGTTGCAGGTGCGACCGGTGCCGACGCTCTGTTGCACGCGTTCTTTCAATCCTTCATGCGCGAACTACCGCGTCTCGATGCGCAGGATCGTGGTTCGGCGCTTGCCACCCTGACGAACCTCGCCATATCCGCGCTACGGCCGGACCGCCGGGGCGAGGAGCCACAACGCGCCGCCATCCGCGCCGCGCGGCTGCGGTCGGCGCAGGACTATATCGCCCGGCATGCGGCAGACCCCGCGCTTTCGCCAGAGACCGTCGCGGCGGCGCTGGGCATGTCAACGCGCCAGTTGCACAGCCTGTTCGAGACATCGGCCAAGAGCTTTTCGCGCCATCTTGCCGCCGAGCGCGTCGACCGAGCCGTCCGCGCCCTGACATTCGACCCCTCCCGCAGCATCACAGATATTGCCTTTGCCTGTGGCTTTGAATCGTTGCCGACATTTTATCGGGCCTTCCGGACGATCGTCGGGATGACGCCCACGGAGCTGCGCATTTCTGCAACCATCGCAGACTAACTGCCTGTCTGCGCAGGCTGAGACGCCGCCTTGCGCGGACCGAGACGACAGCAAACCCCGACTTACGTGAACATCCGGAGGCTTGGTCACGGTTGCTGAAATCGTGGCCCAACCGTGTCGCGGGGCCATGATGAAACCCATTCCAGTCGCCGGCTGCGCAGACAGCATCCGAAGGTATTTCATGACTAGAACCACTGTCTGCAATGCTACGGCTTCGCGCCGATCGTTTCGCCTTGCATCGCTGCTGTTGGGTTCCACGGCAATCGTCGGCCTCGCCACGATGCCTGTGGCCAAGGCGGACGAGACCTGGACAGGGGCGACGGCGAGCAACTGGTACGCGACAGGCAGCTGGAGCGGCGGCGCCTACCCGACTAGCGCCGACGATGTCTTCATCGATACGATGGCGATCCATTCGACGGTGCTTCAGGGCGCTGGTACGGCCAATGATGTCTCGGTCGGTATCAACGGCACCGGGTCGCTCCGCGTCATGGCAACGGGCTCGACTTTGGACGTCCAGAGCCTTGAACTGGGCCTGAATGTTGGGTCCACGGGCACTCTGACAGTCGATAGCGGTGCGACGGTTACGAGTACGGCAGGGCTCACCATCGGGACCGACGGGACCGGGATTGTCGTCGTCCAGACGGGCGGTACGCTGAACAGCAGTGGGGGCCTCTACTCTATTGTCAGCGGTGCGAACGGCACAGGCGTGATCATCGATGGTGCCGGATCATCCTGGAATGCTGGCAGCTTGGAGGTTGGCATCGCCTCGGGATCCGGTTCGGTTCTCGTCCGCAATGGTGGATTGCTGACGACAGGTTCCGCCGAGCTTGGCGGCCTCACGCAGCCCAATGGCGTCGGTGTGATCACCGTGACAGGTACCGGCTCCGGGTGGAACGCCCTCAGCGTGAACATCGGCGACACCGGAACGGGCACGGTCAATATTCAGAACAACGCGACGCTGAATGTAACGGCCGATCTGACGGTCGGCGGTACGAACGCCTATTCCGG
>JARLJB010000104.1 GCA_031291415.1 Telmatospirillum sp. | reverse complement strand
GGGCTGCCTGTCGAATGCCCAGTGGAGTGAATTTGCCATGTGAGTCCCAGCGAGTTGCGCCGCCAAACTCAAACGTCAAATTCAAAGCTCCACTTGACTCAATGAATTGCTAGTGGTCCAGGGACACCGACATGCGCAAGAGCGTGCGGCAAGTGGGATGCAGATGTCGGAGTCGGACCACGAGCGGGGCTGTAGGCGATGAGTTGGATCAACCAAGGTAATGCCGTTCGAACCTTTGCCCAACGCTGATGGCTACCGGTCGATGTCGACCGAGGCGGACGGAGCGCGGCTGGACAGTCGATCTGATGGCGAGACCGTTGCCGCCGTTGGGCGTTGGGATCCGTCACTCGCGATTGTTGCCGGCGTGGCAGCTTGCCTGGCCATCGGCTTTGCCATTGCGCTCGTTGTGGTGGTTGCTCGCCTGCATGCGCAACAACGCCCGCCGACAAGCGATGTCGCCCCCTCGGCAGAGCAGGGCCGGGCGCCGCCGAAGCCAAGCAGTCCGGCAAGCCAGGCGATCAGTCGTCTGGTTCTTCCCTCATTTCAAGTTTTCGAGTTGCTGGATGGAGACGGACAAGGCTTCAGCCCCGCCATCCGACTGAAGACGGTCGAGTATCCTGACGGCGTCACCCTCTTCGCCGAAGACCAGAGACTGCGGCTGACCGGCATTTCCGGCATCGGCCGTAACGGCGTCTGCCTCGCCGCCAATGGCACCAAGTTCGCCTGCGGGTTGCAGGCGCGTGCATCGCTCAGTCTCATCATTTCCGGCAACCCCGTCGTCTGCTACCGCGACCAGTCTTTGCCGCCCGGTGTCCAGGGCTTCCTGTGCACCTCGAACGGCAGGGATCTGGCCATCGCGCAAGTGGCCGCCGGCTTTGCTCTCCCCTCACGCCCCAGCGTACAGCAATTGGTCGAAGCGCAGGAGAGCGCGCGAGCCGAGCACAAGGGTGCGTGGTCGGGCGACTGGTCGCTCATCGTCCTGCAGGTGGCGGATTCCGCCATGATTCCGTAAGCAGATCCCTGCTTGCGGCGGTGGATCCTTGCCTCCGGCCAATCTCGTGCAGACTGTCAATCGAGAAACCGGCGGTCGCCGGCCGCAGACAGCCGCCAAAATTATCGTAAACCGATTCTTACCTTCATCTCTCAAATGTACCTCGGGTTCTGAACGTCGAATTAGACTGACTGCGCTAATGTATCTTCAGCGATGGAGGGCGTTATGCGCACGATATGCTTACTCACTGCTGGCGTTTTGACTTTGGCTTCTGCCCTGCCGACCCAGGCAATGACGGCTGCATCGTTTCGGCCCGAGGCGATGAAGGCACTCGTCGCGCAGAGTTGGACCGACGGGCGGTCGACGGGGATC
Source organism: Telmatospirillum sp. (assembly GCA_031291415.1). Classification (GTDB taxonomy): domain Bacteria; phylum Pseudomonadota; class Alphaproteobacteria; order Rhodospirillales; family Magnetospirillaceae; genus Telmatospirillum. The sequence continues at coordinate 138 of JARLJB010000104.1, read as the reverse complement.
GATGGGCTGCCGTTCAAGGCCGAGCTGACGACGCTTCAGGCGGTTGTGTCGGCGATCATGGTGCGCATCCAACGGTCCGTCGCCGGCGATAGCCTGTCGATATAGCAACGTTCTGGTTGGTCATCCCATCCCCGTTGG
>JARLJB010000103.1 GCA_031291415.1 Telmatospirillum sp. | reverse complement strand
GGTCTTTCCCCTGTTCGGCGGCGATCATCGCCGCGTTCAGGCAGAAAATCCACTCATCCCCCCTGTCCAATTTTTCCAGGCCGGCTCTGGGTACCGGACAACGGGGCAAATCAGAGGTTCGCGGGTATAACTTGTACCAAGTTGCAGTTATCGGAATCGATCACTGCACGAAACGCCGGGCGCGTTTCTCCGAAACCGTTGCTCGCTTCGCTCGGCCTTCGGCCCGCCTACGGCGTCGTTTGCCCTTCGGGCGGCACGGCTACGCTCGCATAAGCTCGCGGGCCCGAGGGTGGGCCAACCAAGTCTCGATGACGACAAGTTTCCACGCGCCTTGCGCCTTCGGGCGGGAAGAGTGTTACCGGGACGTCGACAGGGCAGGAGGTGGCGCCGTCGTCGCGCGTTCGACGAAGGTGGGAACGATGACAACCTTCGAAGGTGGCGTCTCACCGTCCAAAAGGGCCAGAAGATAACGCGCCGCCAGTCGGCCGATTTCCGTATTATCGACCCGCATGGTGGTCAAGGCCGGTTCGATCTCGGCGGCAATCGCGATGTCGTCGAAGCCGACGATCGAAAGATCGTGCGGAACGCTCAGGCCCATGACACGGGCCTCGAGCAACGCACCGACGGCGAGACTGTCATTGCCGCAGATCACCGCCGTGGGATGCGGTGGCGAGCCATCGAGAATCGCCCGTAACCCCCGGCGGCCGGCACCGATTCCGTAGACTCCCTCGTGCAGGTGCTGCGGGCGTAGCCCCAACCCCTGCTCGGCCAAGGCTTCGCGCACTCCGGCAAGCCGCGCCGCGACACGATCATTGCCCGGCATCGGCTGCAGGATCACCCCGAACACCTGGTGGCCAAGATCAAGGAGATGGCGGGTGATCGTGCGATAGGCCTGGCGGTTGTCGAAGCCGATGCAGGGGTGCGGGGCTTCAGGCCGGCAACCGTAGGTGACCACATAGGGCACGCGTCGGGCCCGGATCATCTCGAATACCCCGGGCTGCTGGGCCTCGCCGAGAACGACCAACGCCTCCACGCCGCGCGCCAGCATGGCACGCACCTGCACCGCCGCCTGCGCGGGATCGTAATTGGAACATCCAATCAGCAACGTGATGTCGCGCTCGGCGAACGCCGCCTGCATCGCGTCGACTTGGGTGGCGAACACCTCCTGACCCAGCGTCGGGATGACCACACCGGCGATGGCCGTCCGCCGCCTGGCAAGCGCCGAACCGGCGGCGTGCGGCAACCAGCCAAGAGAGGTGGCGGCGGCAAGGACGCGCTCGCGGACGGCTGGCGCGACTTTTTCCGGAAAATTGAAGGAACGGGACACCGTAGCCGTCGATACGCCGGCTGCGGCGGCGACATCCAGGGCACGCGGCGCGCGGGTCGCATCCCCTTCCGGGATCGAATCCCCTTTCATACCGATCCGCTTGTTTGTTCGGCGCACTCTTTGTTTGCCCTGCTGAAACCGGAGACACGAATTGCTGAATTCGCGTAACTATATGAAGCTCCTCATTAAAGGGCCAGCGATATACGCAAGATGATCGAAGCGGGTGCTGTTTCCCGTGCCATCGCCCCCTGGGTCCTTGCGACCGTCCTCCGCTTCGGCAGTTTGTGCCGGACGACGACGTCTATTCGACGCCGCCGGAGGCCATGACGTCATCAGCAGTGACCCCATGGATCGTAGGTATGGCGTGGACTTTCCGCTCGACCTTCAGAGGCAAAGCCCGGTCGCCAGCAGGAGACGGGAGCGGGTTCAGAGCGCCAGAAACGGATAGCTGTTTACGGTTCCCTGACGACCATGACATCGATGAAGCGGCCGGAAACGCTGGACAATTCGAGGGTCGCATCTCCAGCTTCGAGAGAAAATTCGACGAATTTCCGGAGGCTTAGACAGGGGAAATTTTCACCAAAGGCGGTGGAGGTCATGATCTTGCCGCCGGCAACCACGTCAATTCTGGCTCTTTTCCCCACGATAACTTTGTAGCGGCCGTCGGATGGAATGTGCAGCGAAAGCATACCGGCATGCGGAGCGTCGGACTTCATCGTGCGTTCCGGCGGCATGACCAAGTGGACCAAAGCCGACGGCGCCAACCCGACGGCGTATTTCTTTTCGACGGCAATGACCGTTGACGGCACTTTTCCGGATGATCGGGCGGCGGCGATGCCGGTTGGTGTTTGTGACCATGTCGAAAATGACGACGGCAGTGCGGAATCCAGTTGCGAGCACTGTTCCGATGACATGGCGTCCGCCAAGACGACATGAGGAATCACCGAAAACGTAAATATCGCAGAGATACAAACCGTCATTCGTATCATTTGCTTTTTCATGAAGATCCTCCGCGCCGACCGGATAAAGTCATCAAACGGCATCAATCATTTGCAACGCCAAATACATATGAACGCAGTCAGCCGTATTTGACAAGTTTACTCCGCAGATTTCCTGTATCCGTCGCATACGGTAGTCCAGCGTATTGCGATGGATGTGCAATGCCTGGGCCGTGTCGGCAACTTTCATTTCGTGGGAATACCAGGTCTTCAGGGTTCGAAGCAATTGCCCATGCCGATCATGTTTCATCAACACACTCAGCGGCTCGCACATTTCATCGGCTTGCCAGCCTTGCCGAAAGCCATCGAGCAGAACCGGCAACGTTAGATCGGCGTAGAAAAATGCGGAGTCGTTCGGTTGGCGCTGTTTGCCGACAGCCAGGGTGGTCAGTGCAACTTGATAGGACCGCGCCAGTCCACCCGGTCCCGGAAAATACTGTCCAAAAGCCAGACGAACACCGAGCGGACTGCTGCTTTTCATTCGCGCCAGCAAACTTTTGACTCGCTGTCGATGAACGTTCACATCCCAGTCGCCCTTTCCGTTCAAGGCAGGCTTGAGTACCACCAGCTCGGTAAGAGAAACGGTGGCTATCAAATTGTCGCGTTCCGGTGTGGTCAACAGGGTATGCAGCCGTTGCAGTTCGCCCAGCACTGAATCGACGTCGAGCGAGCCGCCATCGACTTCTATGACGGCGGCGACGCGGGGAAGAGCGACGTCGATGCCCAGGCGCTCGGCCCAATGGATCTGGGCGGGCGTCAAGGTCTCATTGCGGATAAGGCCGAGCACCAGCTCTTCTCGCAGACGAGCATCACGCGCCAGCAATTGCATGAGCCTGGCCTGCTCCAGCATGGTTTCGGCGGCCATTTGCACCAGGGCGCCATAACGTCGCAACGCCTGCGGCAGCCCCGTCAGCCCCACGCATCCGACGATTTGTTCTTCGGCGCGCAAAGGCAGGTTGACGCCGGGACGTACGCCGTCGAGCTGTTGCACCAGATCCTCATCAATTTCCACCGGGGCCTGCTTGGCAAGAACAAGCAGAGCCCCTTGGTGGACGGTGCCCAGCCGAACCGGATCCCCGCTTGCGATGATGATGCCGCGCGCATCCATCACGTTGACGTTGCAATCGATGATCTTCATGGATCGATCAACAATCGCCTGGGCCAACAAGTGATCGAGATGAACCATGATTCTTCAAATCTCAAAGCGTTGAAGGGGGATCCTTCAGGTACGAGCGTGATGCGTCAAATTTGACGCTCACCGCGCTTGTTCAACATGGCGCCACCCAAACTTATTGCCGCCGCTATATTGCGAGCTGCGAGGCGGACATTGTCGGCCGCCTCGGCCAGGGCCTGCTCCACGGAACAGGTCTTGTAGATCACACTGAAAATAGCATCGATGCCGTAGTCATGCACTACGCCCGCATCCGAACTCAGGCAACCGGCGATTCCGACGACCGGCTTGCCGTGGCGTTTGGCGACGCGCGCGACACCGATCGGCGTCTTGCCATGAACGGTCTGGCTGTCGATGCGTCCTTCGCCAGTGATGACCAGATCGGCATCGGCCACGGCATCCTCCAATCCCACGGCCTTCATCACGATCTCGACACCGGGACGCAGGTCGGCCTTCAGAAAGGCGTGCATGGCCGCCCCCAAACCGCCGGCGGCCCCGGCACCCGGCAAGTCGGCAACGGCGACACCCAGTTCCGTTTGAATTTTCCGGGCGTAGTGGGCCAGATTGCCGTCAAGCTGAACGACCATATCGGGTGTTGCCCCCTTTTGCGGGCCAAAAATGGCCGAAGCTCCTTTGGGCCCGATCAGTGGGTTATCGACGTCGCAGGCCACTTCAATCACGCAATCCTGGAGTCTGGCGTCCAACCCCGTGATATCGATCCGGGTCAGGCGGTCCAGATGCTTGCCGCCGAAACCAAGATCGCCTCCGTCACGATCCAGGAGCCGCCCCCCCAGAGCCTGAACCATGCCGGCTCCGCCGTCATTGGTGGCGCTGCCGCCGATGCCGATGATGAAGCGCCGCGCCCCCTGATCCAGGGCGGCCCGGATCAGCTCGCCGACGCCATAGGTCGTGGTGAGCAGCGGATTTCGCCGGACGGGGGCCAGCAGCATCAGGCCGCTGGCGGCGGCCATTTCGATCACCGCCGTCCGGCCGTCTCCGCAAAGGCCGTAAAAGGCCTCGATTTTGTCACCCAAAGGACCGGTGACCGCCACATGCATGATTTTGCCGTTCGTGGCAGCCACCATGGCTTCCACCGTGCCTTCCCCGCCGTCGGCGACGGGAAGCTTGACGTAATCTGCATCCGGAAAGACCTGTCGGAAGCCATGTTCGATGTGCATTGCCACTTCCAGAGCGGTCAGACTTTCCTTGAATGAGTCCGGGGCTATTACGATTTTCATTTGACTGATCTCCAATGGCGGAGTGCGGACAGGACACCTGGTGCCGAATCAGCGATTGACCGTCCGAGCTGGAATCCGCAACACAAGCAGCACGCCCGCCAGCATCACGCAGGCCAAAATGTAGAGAGCCATATCGGTGCTGTGGGTCGCATCCTTGACCCAGCCGACCAGATAGGGACTGGCGAATCCGGCGATCTGCCCCATTGAATTGATCAAGGCCAATCCGCCGGCTGCCGCGGCCGCACTCAGATATCCGCCGGATAACGGCCAGAACATTGGAAGCCCCGTCAGGGCGCCCATGGTCGCCATGGTCAAGCCAATGAGTGCCACCGTCGGATTGGAGCCGAAGTTGGCGGCTATGATCAATCCGCCCACCCCCATGAGCATGGGAACGCTCAGATGCCAACGGCGTTCGCGACGGGCATCGGCCGAGCGGCCGACAACCACCATGAAGATGCTCGCGGCCAGATAGGGAATCGCGCTAAGCCAGCCGATGACATTCGGATCGACAAGGCCGCTGGCTTTGATGATGGAGGGAAGCCAGAAATTAATGGCGTAGACTCCGCTCTGGATACAGAAATAGATCAGGCCGAGAATCCATACGCTTGAATTGCGCAGTACATCCGAAAAGGTGTCTGAGACGGTGGATGGCCGGTTTCTGTCGTCTTCAATCAGGGCGCGCTGCAAAGAGACGCGTTCGTCTTCGTTCAGCCACGTCGCACTTTCCACGCCATCGCTCAACAGGAAACACATGCCGATGCCCAGCACTATGGTCGGCAGACCTTGCAGCAGAAAAAGCCACTGCCAAGGAGCGAACAAGCCCTCTCCTCTGGCAAAATGGCCAAGGATCCAACCGGAGAACGGGCCGCCCAAAACGCCGGACAAGGGAATAGCCGACATGAAAAGCGCCATGACCCGGCCGCGTCGAGCCGAGGGATACCAGCGGGTAAGGTACAAAACGATGCCCGGGAAGAAGCCCGCTTCGGTGGCGCCCGTCAGCAGACGCAACGCGTAAAACGTGTTCGCGTCGCGAACGAACATAAGCAGGGTGGAAAACAAACCCCACAGAACCATAATCAGGGAAATCCAGCGCCGAGCACCAAATTTGTACAGCATAAGGTTGCTGGGAACCCCGCACGCAACATATCCGATAAAGAATATGCCGGCACCGAGACCATAGGCCGTCTCGCTCAAATGCAGATCGTCCAGCATTTGCAGCTTTGCGAATCCGACGTTGACACGGTCGAGATAGTTAAAAAGATAACATATGAAAATGTATGGTATCAGGCGAATTGTTATTTTCTTATATGTCAGATCGAGAGTTTTCTGATCTACGGCAGATACATTCTCGTTTGTTGCCATGATGCCCTCCTTGGACGTTTTTTATTTTCATGACGATGGTCCCGAGCCTCCATCAAACCGCGTGCATCACATCCGGTTCGGCAATCGGCAGGCAAACCGGTATGTCTCATGCTACCCATGCAGACGACTGAAGTCTTCGTGCCAACAGTCGAAAAACGGTCGTTTATTCGAGCATATTTCTGTGCATATGACCAAAATTCCCGACAGGCGCCAGCCGGCCGGATGACGGAACGACTACCCGATGGGATGTCCGGCGGTGTTGTCGGTGATCATGGTGTCCGGATAAAAACAGATCCCCTGCGCCGGTTTGGCGCGATACATCGCCTCATCGGCTTTATCGAGCAACGACGCCGCGTCCGCGCCATCCTTGGGATAGACCGCGATCCCCAAGCTGGCCCCCACGGAAACTTCGATCCCATCGAGACTGACCGGCAGCGACACGGAACCGACGACCTTGGCCGCCAACCGGCGGATCTCCCGCTCGTCGGAAATCTGTTCAAGAACCGCGACGAACTCGTCGCCCCCCATACGCGCGACAGTATCGCTGAGCCGCACGCAGTCGCGCAGGCGATTGGCGACATTCACCAAGACCCTGTCGCCCACCGCATGCCCATAGGTGTCGTTGATCTGTTTGAAGCCGTCGAGGTCGATGAAGATCACCGCCAACAGCGTCTGGTTGCGCGCCGCCCGGCCAATCGCGACTTCAAGGCGGTCGTCCAGCAACAAGCGGTTCGGCAGTCCGGTCAGCGGATCGTGATGGGCAAGCCGACGCAGTTCGGCCTGGGTCAGGCGGGAGGCGATCAGACGGCCTTGCGCCCATGTCGCGGTGGCGACCAGGAACGGCAGCACCGCCATCGAGACCAGCATCGGCCAATCGCTCCACAGCCATTCCGTCCCGATCTCGTCACGCGTCATTCCGGTGATCAAAGCGATCGGGTAACCGGGCGACGACTTGAACACCGAGAAGCCGGCGCAATAGGAGAACGGGCAGCCGCCCCCCACCCGACCGTGATCCGCCTGCTCCAGACGGCCCAGGATCTGCGGGGACACGAACTGGGCGCCATCCTGCGCCGGGCTCGCGGCCAGCGGGGCGCCATCGAACCTCACCATCGCGATGCGGACACGCTCCTCGGTGCGGACGGCATCAAGCACCGAGACGAAGAACATCGGATTGAGTGTCGCCACGACATTCAGAAGGGCGCCGTTTCTCCGGCGGACCGCGAACACCGCCGGAACCGCCCATTGTCCCGACGGAACGGCTTCACGGACGGAAAGATAACGCGTCTGCAGGGCATGTCCGATGGCCAGGCGATTTTCCTGTTCGCCCGCCTGGGCGCTCAACCCAAGCGAAGCGAGATCGATATGGTCGGACATGCCGCTGGAAGCTTGTGCCGTATCGAGCATCACCCGTCCATCGGCATCCGTGATGAGGACCTGGCGGATATAGGGCGAAATTCCCAGAATCTCGGCCGCCAACGCACGTGCCGCGGCCGGATCGTCACCGTGGGCCAAGTCGAAGGCGGCCGCGATGGTGCCCAGCGCAAAGGAAACCGAATCGAGGGTTCGGCTGATGCTGTTCTCGCCGACGGCAAGACCGGCGGCCAGACGTGATGCCGCAGAATCGCTGGCCCGCTGATAGCTTTGATAGATTGCCGCAAGCGATAACGCCAACACCGCCCCGATCATCAGAAAGCCAGGGAAGGTTATCAGTCTGTGCGATTGTCCCTTCGTCACCCTGGACATGCCTGACATTTCGTCCACTTAGAGCTATGTCTGACCCTGTTTAGACATGGTCGGACAAAGCGAAAAGCCCAAGCGGGCTCTGAACCCGCCGAAGCCGGAGGCGTAGGCGCCGTTTATAAATTTAGAGCCTATCCGAACCTGTTCGGATAAGGCTCTCGCATTCATGTCACTTTCGAGGTCAGCCGCCCGATTGTATATACTAATAGTCCGTTAACAGCCAACCGGGGAATTCGCCACATGGCAGGGGGGAGACGCTCATGATGCGCCATGGAAGCATGCCTGCGATGATCGCCGGGCTCTGCCTGTTGGCAGGATCCGCCTTCGCCGACGGCGAGCATCTTGACCGGATCCGCGCGACGGGAGAGGTTCGGGTGTGCATCTGGCCCGAATATTACGCCATCACCTTTCGCGATCCGCGTACCGGGACATTGAGCGGCATCGATATCGATCTGGCGCACGCACTGGCGTCCCAGATGAACGCTCGCGTCAGATTTGTCGATAGCACCTTCGCCAAGCTGGTCGAGAACCTGACGACCGACCGCTGCGACATCGCCATGCATGCGGTCGGCGTGCGGCCGGACCGGGCGGCGTCGATGGATTTTTCCGACCCCTATCTGATCAGCGGCATCTACGCGATCGGCAGCAAAAGCAACGCCAGCATCACCACATGGTCCGACATCGACCAACCGGGGCATGTCGTCGCGGTCCAAAAAGGCACCTATATGGAACCGGTCATGCGCGCCGGCTTGCGCAAGGCGACGCTGACTGTTGTCGACAACTTCCTTGAACGCCAGCGCGAGGTCGAGAGCGGACGCGCCGACGTCTTCATGACCGATTATCCCTACGGCCAGCGGATGCTGGCGATGACGGCGTGGGCACGTTTGATCGAACCACCCGAGCCGTTCTCCCCGACACCCTATGCCTATGCGGTTCCCAAAGGGGATCCGGATTGGCTGGCGCGCGTCAACCTTTTCGTTCGCACAGTAAAGGCCGACGGACGACTGCGCCGTTTCGCGGAACGATACGGCCTGGACCGCATTTTGGCGCCCTGATCAGGGAATCCCGATCCACCTCGACGGCTGATCTACTCTTACATCACGCCTCGGCGTACGATCCGGGCCGGTGGCTGGTTCAACTGGCGGGGCGGCGCTATCAGCTAAGCCTCGAATAAATGAAAAGGTTAGTGCCACTGTGATGGTTCTATTATGAATAAAATAAAAAATACATAGGGTGCCGTAACGATGCCGATAAATACGACAATACATTCAACGGACGCAACCATTGAAGAAAAAACACCATCGAAAAGTTTAAATCTCCAAGATTTTTTAAACAATAGCGCGGTCAGCGCCTTTCAATGGCGTGTCGGACTTCTGGCTTTCACCATTCTGATTTGCGACGGCTTCGACATCGTTGCCATCGGGTTCATTCTTCCTTCGTTGATCAATGACTGGCATGTGACCCGCGAAGCCTTGGGCCCTGCCTTGGTGGCCGGATTGCTTGGTCTGGCCACCGGCGCCTTCTGCGGCGGACCGATTGCCGATCATATCGGCCGGCGGAAGGTGATCATCGGCTCGGTCATGTTCTTCGGCCTGATGAGTTTGGCCACTGCCTGGTCGACCAGTTTGACCATGCTGGTGATCATGCGGTTCCTGACCGGCCTGGGACTGGGCGCTTCGCAGCCGAACACCGGCACATTGATGTCCGAGTTCGCGCCGCGGCGGCATCGCTCCGTCTTCGTCACCCTGACCTATTGCGGCTTCACCGTCGGCGCCGCCGTCGGCGGGTTCCTCAGCGCCGGCATGCTGGCCAGCTATGGCTGGCCGTCTATCCTGATTATCGGCGGCATCGTACCGATGATTTTCGTCGTCTTTTACTATTTCTGGCTGCCGGAATCACCTCGCTACCTGTCCCTGCATCCCGAACGGCACGGTGATTTGGTAAAGATCGTCAACAAGATCAAACCGGGAAAGGCCGGCCCCGACACCAAGTTCATCAACGAAGCGATAGTCAAAAGCAAGGTGCCATTCGTCCGGATCGTGACGCCCCCCTATCTGCAGGTGACCGTCCTGTTGTGGCTTGGTGTCTTTTGCGCACAGGTGACCGTCTATCTGATGAATAGCTGGCTGCCGACCCTGGTCAAGGACGTTGGCTTCAGCGTAGGCGATGCCGCCCTGATCGGTGCGATGGGACAAGTCGGCGGTACGGTCGGTAACATCTTCATCGGTTGGGCGATGGACAAATGGGAACAGCACCGTGTCGTGTGCTGGGTCCTGTTTATCGGCGCTCTCGCGGCCATCGCCCTCGGCGTGGCGGCCATGGGCGTGAAACTCAGCCTGCCGATTTTGATGGTCATGATTTTCGTAATCGGGTTGACCACCAATTGCACCCATACCGCGTGGTATCCGATGTCCACCAACTTTTATCCGACCGAGATGCGGGCCACGGGAACCGGCTGGACGACCTTCTTCGGACGTCTTGGGGGGATTTCCGGCGCGTCCGTCGGCGCCGTGCTGCTGGCCTTGCATCTGACCATGGGCGAGATCTTCTGGTTCCTCTGCCTGCCCATCGGAATCGGCATCTTTGCATCCTTCGCCAAGGGACGTCTGATGAAGAAACGCGAGACCGGCCAACCGGTTCCGGAGGCAAAACGCCTCGTTGCCGAGGCGGCTCGAACGACGGACTGACGCGAAGCCTCGGGCTGGTTGTCATCACCGACAGGCCCGGCGCACAGTGCTAACCCTTAGGAAAGCAGCCGGTTACAACGATGGCCATTGTGAGTAAGCTGATACCGCATTACCATGTAAGGCAAATAACCCTTACGTCGAGGACGATATGCCAATCACAGTGACCGTCACCGCCAAGGGGCAAGTCACCTTACGCAAAGAAGTATTGGAACACCTGGGCGCCAAACCCGGTGATCGGCTGGAAGTGGAGTTTTTGCCATCCGGGCGGATCGAGGCCAGGACCAAACGGCGACAGCCGGCATCGAGTGTTTTTGGAATGCTCAAGCGCCCCGGTGAAAAGGCCAGGACGATTGAGGAAATCACCGATGCGGCCGAAGCGGGTTGGGCTGGTGAACGGTGAAGATCACCGCCGATACCAATCTGTTGTTGCGGGCCATTCTCGAAGATGACGCGGCTCAAGCGGAAGAAGCCCAAACCCTGATCAACCAGGCCGAACTTGTCGCCGTACCGGTGGTCGTCTTCTGCGAAATGGTCTGGACGATGCGGCGTCTTTACAAACGTTCGGTGGAGGATATCGGCGACGCTATCGAAGCTCTACTACAGGTCGAGACTGTGGTCACCGACCGGCCCGCTGTGGAGGCCGGCATTGAGGTTCTTCGGCGTGGCGGCGATTTCGCCGATGGCGTAATTGCCTGGCACGGCATGGGCCTCGGAGGAACTGTCCTCGCCACGTTCGATCGGGCAGGCATACGCTTTCTCGAATCGGCCGGATTGCAGGCCGCGGAGCCGGCCACGCTCATGTCTAAGAACCGATTGCCGGGGAATGGTTGAAGCCGGGCCGCGAGTTTCCGGCCCCGGTGGCAGCGTAAGGGGAACGAGGATGTCGGATATCCGTCAGACGAAACGAACAGTATTGGGACTTCCGGTCTTTGCGTGGCAGTTGGCTTTCATCACCTACTGGGTCATCGGGATCGTGCGTGACGTGATCGATAGCGCGTCACTTGCCAAAATATTGTGTGACATCGTTTTCTTGACATTGGTGGTCGTATGGACCGTCTACCGGCGGTTCAAACCCGCGAAATAGACTAAGGCCTGTTGACATTCAGTAGATGGTCATACACGGCGCTTGGGCGGGGTATCCACGTCTTGCAGCCCCGTTGGCCGTGGATGGCCGGGTCTAGCCTGGCCATGACGCCGTAATGGGACGGAAGTTTTCAGGAAATC
>JARLJB010000020.1 GCA_031291415.1 Telmatospirillum sp. | reverse complement strand
TGCCGCTGCTCGCCTTGCTGAGCTCGTCGCTCATGAACTTCTGGGCTTTGACTGTCGGATAGTCTTCCGGCTGAACGTCCGACGACCGAAATTCGCGCGCCTGAGCCTGGCCGCAGACAAACAGCGCGCCAGCCAGCGTCGAAAGTATGAGTTTACGTGTGCGTTGCATCGGTGTTGCCTCCACGATGATTCTTTAAGATCCTGATGACAGGAAAAGCGCGCGGGAGGCCATGGGTATGGCCTGGGCGCAATTTTTGAGTCCGGAAGACCTGCTTTGGTGACTGTTCATCACGCAGGTTCGATGGATTCCCTAGTGATCCTCCCCTTATGTCAGGAGTAACCCCAACATCTTTGATGGCTGCAGCATAGTTAAATATGTGTAAGGTGGCCAGACCAATTTTTGGTCTGTTTACAAGCCGGGCGTCCGTCCGCGCAATTCGTCCGCTCTTGACGCGGCAAAAGGTCTTTCTTCGGAAGGTTGCAACCCCCATCATATCGGTATGATCCGACTTCCCAAGACCGCGACAGCACCGTTTTGTCCCTCGGAGGTGCGCGGGACAGTAGAAATTTCGGCAACGGCCTCCCGTTGGACGAAGATAACACGTTTCGCCGGTCCGGGGTTATTGGTGTCGGTCGGCTACATGGATCCGGGAAACTGGGCCACCGATATCGCCGCGGGATCGCAGTATGGCTACGATCTGCTGTTCGTCGTCGTGTTTTCCAGTCTGGCGGCAATAATGCTGCAATGGATGGCGATGCGTCTTGGCATCGCGACCGGGCTGGATCTCGCACAGCTGTCGCGACAGCAGAGCCGGCCCATCGTCTGCCGCATGCAATGGTTTCTGGCTGAACTGTCGATCGTCGCCTGCGATTTGGCCGAGGTATTGGGCGGCGCGTTGGCCTTCCATATGCTCCTTGGCGTCTCGTTGCTGGCAGGCGTTGCCCTGACATCGCTCGACACGCTGATCGTCCTTGGTCTCAAAGGGCAGAAGTTTCGTGAACTCGAGGCCGTCGTGTTCGCCCTGATCGCGACGATCGGCGGCTGCTTTCTCGTGCAGTTGTGGCTGATCGAACCGATTTGGCCCGAGGTCGCACGCGGGATGATTCCCGATTGGCGGGCGTTGGCCGACCGGGAACCGCTCTATCTGGCGATCGGCATGCTGGGGGCGACGGTGATGCCGCACAATCTCTATCTGCACTCTTCGATCGTTCAGACCAGATTGATCGGCCAGGGCGAGCCGGCCAAGCGAGAGGCGATAAAGTTTCTCGGCATCGATACGGTCGTCTCCCTTAGCTTGGCGATGGCCGTCAACGCCGCCATCCTTATCCTGGCTGCGGCGGCTTTCCATGCTCACGGATTCCAGGCGGTGGCCGAGATCGAAGACGCCTATCACCTGCTCGATCCCATCGTCGGCACCTCATTGGCCGGCGGCCTGTTTGCCGTTGCTCTGCTTGCATCCGGGCAAAATTCCACCTTTACCGGCACGGTGGCGGGGCAGGTTATCCTGGAGGGATTCCTGGAGATCAAGATTCCCTGTTGGCAGCGCCGCCTAATCACCCGGTCCCTGGCGCTGATTCCGGCGTTTGTCGGTGTCGCCTGGCTTGGTGATGGATCCGTGGGAAAGCTGCTGATCCTGAGCCAAGTCGTGCTCAGCCTGCAGCTTCCTTTCGCGCTCTATCCGCTGACCGTCTTCACCGGCGATCGGCGGATCATGGGAGGGCTGGTGAATTCTCTGCCGGTCGCCATTCTTGCCTGGGCGCTGTTTGCTCTGATCACCGCCGCCAATGTCGTCTTGCTGGTGCAATTGGCGGCATAGGGCCTTTCCGTGTCAGGCGCGGTGACCAGGGATCGTCCTCCGGCATCCCGCTTCGGTTGACCATCGGCCCATTGCATGGCCACAGTGGGCGGCGCCTCGTCTTCAGACGGCGGATAATGAATGTCGGATCGGGATGATGCTGGAACAAAGTGGTGATGGACGTCAGGATGAGGTTGAGACCGGAAAGTCTGTCGGTGTCGACGCGGTATTTGAAGCTGCGGCGGCATTGAAGGGCCATATCGTCGAAACGCCCTGCCTTTTTTCCCGAACCTTGTCCCGGATTTGCGGCTGCGACGTTTGGGTCAAGTTCGAGAATCTCCAATTTACCGCCAGTTTCAAGGAACGTGGCGCCCTCAATAAGCTGAGGGCCTTGCCCGCCTCGGCGCGGGCCCGGGGCGTCGTGGCGATGTCGGCCGGCAATCACGCCCAGGGTGTTGCCTACCATGCCGGCCGGTTGGGAATCGGGGCGACCATCGTGATGCCCGAGGGAACACCATTCACCAAGATCGAACACACCGAGAATCTCGGTGCCACGGTCGTCTTGAAGGGCAAGACCTTGGCCGAATCGCAGGCGGAGGCCGAGCGTCTGGCCGCCGAATGCGGCACGGTGTTCATTCCGCCTTACGACGATGCCGAAGTCATCGCCGGACAGGGGACCATCGCCATCGAGATGCTGAAGTCGGTCCCCGACCTCGACATGTTGCTGGTACCGATCGGCGGCGGGGGCCTGGTTTCGGGCGTCGCCACCGCTGCGAAAGCCTTGAAGCCTGACATTGAGGTGGTCGGAATCCAGGTGGCCGCCTTTCCAACCATGGTGCAGGCCTTGCGAGGTCTGCCGGTCCATGTGGGGACTGACACCATCGCCGAGGGAATCGCCGTCAAGAACGTCGGAAAGCTGACCTTGGCGATCGTGCGCCGTCTGGTCGACGACATTCTGGTGGTCGACGATTCAGAGGTTGAACGAGCTATCGCCTTGTTCCTGTCCGTCGAAAAGACCGTCTCCGAAGGGGCCGGGGCGGTTGGTTTGGCAGCTCTGCTGCAATATCCCGAGCGGTTCAAGGGACGCAAGGTCGGCTTGGTTTTGTCTGGTGGCAACATCGATCCCCGGCTTCTCGCCCAGGTTATCATGCGCCAATTGGTTCGCGAGGGGCGGGTCGTCGCTGTCAAGGTGGGCGTTCCCGATCAGCCCGGATCGCTCGGCCGGATCGCAACCCTGGTCGGCGAGGCGGGCGGCAATATCATCGAAGCGCTGCACCAACGGCTATTCACGGCGACCAACGCCAAAGCAGCGGAGTTGCAGCTGACCATCGAATGCCGGTCTGCGGCCCACTCCCAACAAGTGCTCAGCTCTCTGCGCGACAGTGGATTCATGGTCCGTATCGTTGCCGATGTTCCGCTGGGGACCGATCAGGAGGGGCAGGAAACGGCTGCCCGATAACCGGGGTTGTCGAAAATTTTCGATCCGGCGGCCGGTGATCAATGCTAGAGTGGCTCTGGCTTTGTTGGAGTTTCGCCATGACGTCTTCGGTTTCCGCGACTGGGTCGGCGACGCAGATTTTGTCCTCTGCATTGCAGGGCTTTGGCAAGCAGGCTGCGGTGGCGGCCAATAATATCGTCAATGCCGACAGCACCGATTATAAAAGTCAAAGAGCCGTGGCGATTTCCACCGCTCCGGGGATGCGCGTCGCCGTGGCCGCCGGAACCCAGGAAGTCAACAGTACGACCGAACTGGTCAATCTGCAGACCGCTTCGACCAGCTATCAGGCATCGGCACGCGCCCTCGGTTCGATCGCCCGGACCGAAAAACGCGCTCTTGATGTGATGGGCTGAGCCGCACAGCCGGCCGACCTTTTCTTTACCTTGAATTATGCGACGGAAAAGTTCGTTCGGTCGTTCATCGGAACGGGCGACGCCCGTTGTGTGCGGCATTGTCTGACTGCACCAAATAAAAGGTCTGTATTCCTATCAGGAAACTCAATTGCAGGAAGCATAAGTACAATGTACTATGCCAAAAGCAATATATCGCGAGCCGCGCGATGGTTTTCGGGGGTGACTGATGGGGTGGTTTATCAATTTATCAGTCGGGCGCAAGTTGCTCGCGACCTTTTCCGTGATTTTGATTTTGGTTGCCGTATTGGGTGGGGTTGCACTTTCCGGCCTGCATGACTTGGAGGCGGAAGCACGTGATCTTTCGGGCAGCTGGCTGCCCCGGACCGACAAAGTGCGTGATCTGCAATATCAGATCACCTGGTTTCGCACCAATCAGTTGGCATTGTTGATCGCCGAGGGAAGCGACCGCGATTCAACATTCCAGATCATGGCCGGCGTGGAAAAAACCATCGATGACACGCGCAAGGCTTACGAGCCGCTGATTTCATCGCCGGCCGAGGCCGAGGTCTACAAGCGTTTCAGCGATCATTATGCCGCTTTCCGGACTTCCAGCCTCAAGGCCATCGATTTTGCCAGAAGCAATCGAACCGGTGAGGCGAAAGCCGTCATTTTCGACGAGGGGCGCCCGTTGTTCCGCGCAGTCCTCGACGACGCCGACAAACTGGGCAAGATCAATGCCGATGGCGCGCAAAAATCGATCGAAACCGCCGACGCGACCTATGGGAGGGCGCGGCAGGTGATTTCCCTGGTCATGGTCGTTGTCGTCGGCCTGGCCATCGCCGTCGGCTTGGTGATGCGCGCTGCGATCGCCAAGCCTTTGATGGCGCTGGGAAGCTCCATGAGCCATCTTGCCCGGCACGATACCAAGGTCGAAATTCCGGCGGTCGATCGCAAGGATGAAGTCGGGGCCATGGCGCGGGCCGTTCTGGTGTTCAAGGATAGCATGATCGAAGGGGATCGGCTGGCTGCTTCCCAGGAGGCCGAGAGGACGGAGAAGGAGCGCCGAGTCGCTGTGGTCAGCGGGTTGACCCAGGATTTCGACGCGGCGGCGAGTTCAGTGATCGATTTGGTGGCGACTGCGGCGAGCGAAATGCAATCGACGGCAAGTACCTTGTCGGCGGCGGCCGAACAGACCAATGGGCAGGCCTCGGCCGTGGCCTCCGCAGCGCACCAGGCTTCGGAAAACGTGCAAACCGTCGCTTCGGCGGCAGAAGAACTGAGTTCCTCGATCCGTGAAATTTCGCATCAGGTGACCAATGCCTCGCAGGTCAGTCGCAAGGCGGTTGAACAGGCGAACCATACCGGCCGGATCGTCGGCGGATTGGAGACGGCGGCCAAACGGATCGGCGAAGTGGTGAGCCTGATCAACGATATCGCCAGCCAGACCAATCTTTTGGCGTTGAATGCCACTATCGAGGCGGCGCGAGCCGGCGAAGCGGGCAAGGGGTTCGCCGTGGTGGCCGGTGAGGTGAAGAGCTTGGCCAATCAGACAGCCAAGGCAACCGAGGATATTTCTTCGCAGATCGCCTCCGTCCAACAGGCGACCGAGCAGGCCGTGGCTGCGATTTCGACGATCACCGGGACGATCGAGGAGATCAACAGCATTACCTCGGCTGTGGCCGCCGCCGTTGAGGAACAGGGGGCGGCGACCCAGGAAATAGCCCGCAATGTCGACCAGGCGGCGGACGGTACGGAGACAGTGACCGTCAACATTCAAGGTGTCAGCCAGACGGCCGCCGGCACCGGTCACGCCGCCCAGGACGTGTTGAACGCATCGACAAAGTTGGTGGACGAGGCAGAACAAATGCGGAGATTGGTCGAAGGCTTTCTGACCAAGGTAAGATCAGTCTGAGGTTTCGGAAGAAAAACTGATGCAAAGGAGCGATTCCGTACCATTCTTGGTGCGGAATTGGCTCGGATTGGCAACATCCTTGTGATCAGCTCTGGCTTGTGTCTCAATGGTGGCATGCAGATACCTTACGATCTCGCCCCTCCAGTGGCCCTGAGTCCGTCTTCGGATCTGGCACAGCATTTTCTGGAGTGCGGGGCGCTCAACACCAACATCAGTCTGGCACCCGGGAAACGGTTGGTGATCACCGATGATCTGCTGAATGGCACGATTGTCGATATGGCGGCATTGTCCATGGCGGTGATCGTTTCCAGAGATAGCCAAGTTGCGCGCGCGGCGATGATTCCTTTGAGCCTGGCAGCCAACAGCGCCGGTCCGGACGATCGCCTGCGTTTCGAGCGACTGTTCCAATTGATCGAAGAATCGGCGTTCGATCCCGAGGTCAGGGTTTCCGCCGATACTCTTATTGCGGCCCGGTTTCGTGAAACCGAGATCCGGGTGCTGGTGGAGGAACTGGGCGGCGTCGTGGGGCCGGCCCGAGTACGGTATCGCGCGTTTCTCGATATCGTCCGAATGTTGGTCGACAAGCGGATTTCCGGAGCGGCGTTTCTCGACGAATTCATCGAATTCACCCGTGTCGTCGCCGGGAAACTGGATTTCGGCATCTATTCGATGTGTGTCGATCGCCTGTTTGGCAGCGACAATATTCCCATGCCGGTCAAGGCTTTCCTGCTGAAGGAGGTCCTGCGGTTTCCCACCCTGGTTCGTAAGGAACTGCTGACCAATCTTCTGTCGTCGTCATCCGCGCCTGGTGAACTCGTCCGCTATGCCCGGACCGAAATGGCGGGAATGATGAACCGTGACCAGTTGACGGAGATCTTTCTGTTCACAACGCTGAAGCTCGCGTGGCAGGCTCAGGGGGCGATCGCCCGCAGTCAGGACAAGTTCGGCTAGAGCCGGATGATTTTTGACGGGATCGCAGAGCGATACCGTCAAAAATCTGAATCTCCCTTTATCCCAATAAAGTAGAGGGCGATTCAGACTTTAGATCGAAGCGGGACCGCTTCGATCTAAAGTCATCGCGCTCTAAGTGTCCGTCCAGAAACTTTCCGAGTCATTTGAATCGGTTATGGTTTTGGCGAAAAATGGCGATTGCACTCAGGGAATCTGTTGTGATTCCATGCATGGCACCGATTCGTGAGGTGCCGTTATGTGGACATCGAAAAACCGCCCCAGTTACAACCGCGACATGCTGCGCTACCCGAGCGATCTGACCGACACAGAGTGGGAACAGATCGAGCCGTTGATCCCGCCAGCCAAACGTGGTGGCGGCAAGCGGCGCGTCAACATGCGCGAGGTGGTCAACGGTGTGATGTACGTTCTGAGCACAGGATGCCAGTGGCGCTATATTCCGAAAGACCTGCCACCACGCAGCACGGTGAACAGCTATTTCTGTCTGTGGAGCTACTGCGGAGCGTTGGAGGAAATTCACCATGCGCTCTACCTCAAATGCCGCGAACTGGACGAACGCGAGGCCAGTCCCACGGCCTGCATCATCGACAGCCAAAGCGTGAAGAGTGCGGAAAAAGGGGGGCTCGAATCGATCCACATGGCTTCGATGCCGGAAAACTGATCAAAGGTAAGAAGCGTCATATTCTGGTCGATACGTTGGGTCTGCTGCTGCACTCGCTGGTGACGTCCGCTGATGTCCAGGATCGCGACGGCGGCATTATGGTCTTGTCCACGTTGTTCGGACAGTTCCCTTTCCTCAAGAAGTTGTTTGCCGACAGCGGTTATGCAGGTCCGGTGTTCCATGACAGCTTGGCAAACATTATGCCGAACCTCGCACCCGAAATCGTCCGCCGTTCTGATCGGGCCAAGGGCTTCGTCGTTTTGCCCAAACGCTGGATCGTTGAACGCACTATCGGCTGGCTGAACCGCTGTCGTCGCCTCGCCAAGGATTGGGAAAACCTCAACCATAGCGCGCTCGCATTCCTTCGCCTTGCGTCCATTCGCCTGATGCTGAGAAAGCTATGTAACCCATCATGAAGTTTCTGGACGGACTCTAAGGCCTGTTGACATTCAGTAGATGGTCATACACGGCGCTTGGGCGGGGTATCCACGTCTTGCAGCCCCGTTGGCCGTGGATGGCCGGGTCTAGCCTGGCCATGACGCCGTAATGGGACGGAAGTTTTCAGGAAATC
>JARLJB010000019.1 GCA_031291415.1 Telmatospirillum sp. | reverse complement strand
TGCCGCTGCTCGCCTTGCTGAGCTCGTCGCTCATGAACTTCTGGGCTTTGACTGTCGGATAGTCTTCCGGCTGAACGTCCGACGACCGAAATTCGCGCGCCTGAGCCTGGCCGCAGACAAACAGCGCGCCAGCCAGCGTCGTGACGATTAATCTCTTGGATAACGTCATAGACAGGATCTCCATGGTTTTAGAGTCTTTCGGCGAGTCTTATCTTGAAATAAGACACGCCTTATCATCAATAAATGGCCGTTGAAATAGCGGCCATTTAATTTTTTATTTTGTTATCAGAAATGATAGGAGAAGCCGATTTTGAAACTGTCTTCTTGCGCTTTGTAAGTTGTCGAAATCCCAATGGAATTTGTCACAGTGATATCCGGTATGAAAGTGTGCGCATAGTCGATGCGCATGGCCAGAGGCCCGTTCACCGTGATTTCCGTGCCGACACCGAGTTGGAAGGCGTTATTTGTCTTATCATAAGAGGCGGCGTCGGCAGACGTGGAGCTGCTTGACATCGACACCCGTTCGTACCCGAGCAGGCCATAGATGAGCGCCTTGTCATTGATCAGATAGCCCGGACGGACATTGAAACCCCACTGGTTGCCAAATTTGTTTTTCTCTTTGTAAGGCGCCGACGGGTCAGTTTCCTTGTAGCTGTAGTCCCGGTTGCCAAAAGTACCGAACATCTCGGCGCCCAAATATATGGTATCTTTGAATAGCATTCCGTAGCCGGCAAATATCGTTCCGGTGACCCCAACAGCCGCGAGTGAATCTGTTTTATATTGTCCGGCGTAAAAGGCCGGGGCGGTTTGATTCCGCTCGATGGTGTCGACCGCGCCGCCCAACTGGGCGCCCGCATAGAAACCGTCAAAATTGCCGGCCTGAGCGACGGCCGGACAGAACATGGCAAAAACCGGCAGTGCAAAAACAAATTTACGCATAGGAAAACTCCCACATAAGTCTTGTCGACAATACTTACGGTTCATCGGCTCGCCGTCCGGTGGTCTTCCGTCGATGTTGGCGGGGCTGCCACCGGACTTAAGCGATGACGCGTGACGTCACCACGTCCTGAAAGACGCCCCCGATTGACTGATGGCCATGGCACTGGTCAGGGCTGCGGCATCGGCCGAAGAATTGCCGACCGAAAGCTGATAAGTGCCACCGACGACTTTCCACTGCTGGGCCGTCGAATCGAAGATGCCGAGTGGATGGTTGGATGCCGCCGGATTGATGGTCAGCGTGACCCGCTGCGTTTCGCCCGGTTGCAGCGTGACCTTTTTGAAGCCGATCAACCGCTTCGGCGGTTCGCTGGCGGACGACGGAAGGCTAAGATAGAGCTGCGGCACCTCGGCGCCGGCGACGGCGCCGGTATTTTTGACGGAGAATTGCACGGTGATCGGATGCGTTCCGTCGCTGACCTTCGGAGACACGGAAAGACCGGACATCTGGAACGTCGTGTAGGACAGACCGTAACCGAATGGGAACAGGGGCTTAATGCCTTGTGCCTGGAACCACCGGTAGCCCATCTGCAGACCTTCGGAGTAGGTGACCGTCGGTTGGCCACCGGTGACGACGCCGGGATATTGGGCTGCCGTCGCCGCTGGCAAGTCACTGGCAAGCACCGGGAAGGTCACTGGCAGCTTGCCCGAGGGATTGGCCTGTCCGAACAGCAGCTTTGCCACGATGTTCCCGTCTTCCTGTCCCGGAAACCATGCTTCGAGAACGGCCGGAACGCTGTTCACCCACGGCATAAGGACAGATGCATTATTCTTGAGAACCAGGACGGTGCGCGGGTTGGCGGCGGTGATCGCCGAGATCATGGCGTCCTGATTGTTGGGCAGGGTGATGGCGGTATCAGCCCCTTCCTCCGAGATGGTTCCCGCCAGCACGATCACCACATCGGCGGCCTGGGCGGCGGCAACGGCGCCGGCCAGGTTGCTGTTGTCATTCGCAACGACGGTCAGACTGGCGGTTGCCGATGACCCCAGAGCGGCTAAAGAATTTTGGATACCCTGAAGCGGCAACACCGTATAGAAGGGGATGACATCCGAACTGCCATTGCAACACCCCTCGACTGCTGTGGCAGCATAGGCGGACTGACCGATAACGGCTATGGACCGGACAGTTTTGGCATTCAGTGGCAGCAAATTGCCGCTGTTTTTCAGAAGAACCGCCGTCTGTAACCCAATCTGCTGTGCAACGGCACCGTCTCCATTGGTGTCGATCGAGGTCAGGGCTATCGAGCGGTCAAAGATGCCGTATTTGAACATCTGGGTATAGCGGCGCTTCAGAGATGTATTGAGGTTTGCCTCGGTCAATTGACCTGCATCGAGCGCCGCTTGTAACTTCGCCGGTGTCCAATAGGCTGGACGGCCATAAGCCGAATAGTCGGCAGGCATTTCCAAATCCATGCCCGCGAGCATCGACGTTGCGGTGCTATGGTTGGCGAAGAAATCCGACTGGACGTATCCGGTGAACCCCCATTCGTTGCGCAGAACCTCGGTCAAGATGTAGGAATTCTGACACATCTGCCCCTGGTTCCATCCTAAAATAGTCCGGCCGGTGTTGACCGAGTTGTAGGAACACATTACCGAAGCGACGTTGGCATCTTTGACGGTCATTTCAAATGGAAGGAGGTAGATCTCGTGTAAAACGCGATCATCTACAACCTCGTTTACTGTCATGCGGTTGGTTTCCTGGTCGTTGGCGACGATGTGTTTCGCCATCCCGATGATCCCGCGATTCTGCACGGCGACAATTTCCGCAGAACCCATCGTCCCCGCAAGGAACGGATCCTCTCCGAAATATTCGAAATTTCTGCCGCCCTGCGGCACGCGGGCCAAATTGAGACCGGGAGCCTCCCACTCATGGAGAGCGAGATTTCTTGCTTCCTTTCCGACCATGTCTCCAAACAGTGCCGCCGTCGAAGTGTCGAAGGAAGCGGCAATTGCGATGGCAGATGGGAAAGACGTCGCTTTCGCCGAATATGAGCTCATGGTTACTGACGCTGGCAGACCGGGGGTATCCGGCGGCACACAGTCTTGCTGGCCGATACCAACCGGTCCGTTGGTGATGCGGAATGTCGGGATCTGTAATGAGGAAATGCCATTGACATGACGCCCCCCATAGCATTGCGGCAATTCGGGAACGACGCCAAAGGAACCCAGGAGTTGCTGCTGTTTCTGGAGCAACGTCATCGCACTAATCAAAAGTTGGGCGCGTTGATCGGCGGAAAGAGACGTGTTCATCCAAGCAGGAGTGTCCGCATGGGCCAATTGCGGGGTTGAAACGGCCCCGGCGATCAGAAAAGTGGCGAACAGGCGATGAAGAGTCTTGGTCTTTTTTGGGAGTCGGCGCATTCGTTCCCTCCGGTTGTGATAACAGTGATCGCCGTGGCTCTGGGGATGGAACTCACGCTCCCCACAGAATCGATATTCCGACGTCACATCTTCAGTTCTCGTTGAAAAACAACGTCGCATCATAAGCAAAGAGGATATTCAGCGAATTAACGTATTCGCTGTTAACAAATATATTTATATTTGTGAATTGTTTGGACGTTTTATATTTTTTTCTTTACGTATTATCAGTGCCACACTACCATACAATCAATTGCTTTTTTTGTTACCCTTGATACCTTTTCGGTAAGAGGCGGCTCGTCATGAACATCAAACAGATCCGATATTTTGTCGCCGTCGCGGAAGAACAGCATATGGGACGAGCCGCGGCACGCCTTCACCTGTCACAACCGCCCCTGACGCGCCAAATCAAGGCCTTGGAGGAAGAGCTCGGCGTGGCATTGTTCAAGCGCACCCCCCAGGGCGTCGACCTTACAGAGGCCGGGCGATCGTTCTGGAAAGATGCCGGGAATATTCAGGATCTGATCGAACAGGCGACGGAACGGACCCGCCGGGTCGGTAACGGTCAGATAGGCCGACTAGACGTCGGAATCTTCGGCTCAGCCGTTCTCACGACCATTCCGAAGATCCTCTTTAGCTTTACACGGTCCTATCCTGGCGTCGAAACTGTCCTGCACAACGCGCCATTTCCACTTCAAGTGGAAGCTTTGCTTCAAAGACGCGTATTGATCGCCTTCGATCGGCATATTCCCGATAATGACGAACTTTCAACAGAATTGGTCGAGGAGGACCGGCTGATATTCGCGATAAACAAATTCCATCCACTATCAAAGATGCGTCAGGTTTCACTATCTGATCTGGCGACAGAGAGATTGGTTTGGGGGAGAAAAAAGATAATCGGACCGAAAGCCCTCGAACCATTTCACGACCAAGGAATCTCGCCAAATATCGTCTATGAATCTCCCGATATGATAACGACGATCAGTTTGGTCGGGGGTGGTTTAGGGATTGCGCTGGTGCCGGTATCCATGTCGAAAATAAGATTTCCCAATGTGGTCTTCCGTCCGCTAAAGCAGAAAGAAAAACTGAATTTTGATTTGTATTGTGTTTTTAGAAAAGATGAAAAATCGCCCTTGCTTCGGGAGATGCTCAATGTCGTGAGAGCGTACAGAGATAATAAAAAGCAAGATGAGTAGAGCGTGTATGAAGCTAATTCGACAAAAATTCGTTTTTACTATTTCCGCCTGAGCGAAGCACAAACCGCTCAAGCCGTCCGGCCGGCCTGATCTGTATCGGCTGCAACCGCTTATACCAAGTCTCGGTGATCGGAACAGATCACCGCGCCCTCAGCAACTGTCTTTGTCAGGCAGCGGCAGCTCGGGTAAATCCCGCCATGGCTTGGCGTCCCTGACCAGGGCGTTGAGGATAGTGATGAGCTTGCGGACGCAGGCGATGATGGCGACCTTCTTGGGTTTTCCGCGGCTGATGAGGGTGTCGCGGAATTGGCGCATGACTTT
>JARLJB010000102.1 GCA_031291415.1 Telmatospirillum sp. | reverse complement strand
GGTCAGGCCGAATTACTGTCCTTAAGCGGGCGGTCTGCGCCGACCGCCCCGCAGAGTTAGCAGCCCCTTGTGGGTGCGACCGCGCAACTCGCGGCACTGGGCGGGCCTGCCTGCCGATCGGCGACGCGCCAAACGACAGCAATCAGTTCTACCGCCATGTCGCGAGGAGGCGGCCTTTGGTTTGAAGGCGGGTGTAAACGCTAGAATCGCAGTTCGCCAGACCCTGGGTAGGAGTCTGGAACCAATGCAGAACTTGAAAGTAGCGAGGAATATGATATGGAGAAAGGTAGGCTTATTACAATCGCTTTCACCATCGTCGCGGCATCCTTAACTGGTTGCGCGAGCGTGGCCGAAAAAAATGCGGACCAGTGCGAACATATGATGCAAAGCAAAGCAGAACCCGCGCTCGTTTCGGTAAGCGAAAAGCAACCTTCGCCTGACGGCCGTTCCGTACTCGTAACTGGCATGATCGAAGATGAACGCTCAAATACAGTCGTACCTGCAAAAGTGGAATGCCGGTTCGACGGCAAGTCGCTCGCAGCCTTTCATTGGTTAGCTCCCGCCACGTTGGGGGATTCAGACGACACGCATGCCAACGCCCAAAAGTTGTCATCCAAGTCTCCGAAGTGACGCCTGAACTGGTTGACGCCATGAAACGCCTGCTCCCCGAGTTATCTTCGTCAGCATCGCGGCCTCAGAGAAACGCTACCGCGAGGGGACGGACTCGAATCATGACGATGAGTGCCGCATTTTCGGGCGTTCGAGATTGACACTCCGATGCCGGCATCCTGCATGTCGCGTCAACGGGCGACTGGAGACTGCTTTCTCAACTCCTGCTTGATACAGTACGGTCTCTCGAAGGTATTCAGAGAGTGAGGCAGCTGTTTTCAGCGGCGATCTTCGACATGGACGGCCTGCTCGTCGATTCCGAGCGCACGATCATGAACACTTGGATCACGGTGGGATTGGACCTTGGAATTCCATTGTCGGCTAACGATTACCTTCGTATTGTCGGAAGGTCGTCTACGGAACGCGAACTGATCCGCCTTCGATTGCCATCGACGACTTTGCGGCCGTTCTTTATGTCGGCACTTCTCTCGACAGTGTGTTTTCGTGGCGATCAGGATCGACTGCGTATCAAGCTTATCGTGACGGCGACATGGTGATTGAGACGGCTTTGCCGGTCAAAAAAATTATCCGCTTATGCCAACGGACTTCGCTCATGGCGAGACGCTCAAACGTCTCTTAAACCCACGCAGCAGACCTGCCTGACCGATCTATCTGAGCGTTGGCTGCCGATATGGCGGCTTGCTCCATGGCCGTTGCTCCCTGCGGTGCCTTGAGGCGCCCCGTCGTGGTATCCACCGCCGAGTCATGGTAGTGAAGCAGCGCAATACCGGCGTGTTCATCGAACCACCGATGC
>JARLJB010000101.1 GCA_031291415.1 Telmatospirillum sp. | reverse complement strand
GACGGCTCGCTGCTGGCGGGCGTCAAGCGTCACAAATCGGGCATGCTGACCACCGAAAGCGTCGTCATGCGCGCAAGCTCGGGCACCGTGCGCTGGGTCAAGGGCGAACACCGCCGCCCCAAGGCCTGATCACGCCAGATCGCGAATGACAAGACACCCGCCGGACTGGTTTCGGCGGGTGTTTTTGTTTGCCTGCGGCGGGCTTGGTTTTGCTTCCGGCGGGCAGTCTTGGTGCCTCCGGCGGGCAAGGGCCATTGCCCTTGCATCCCGTTATCTTGGCGTTGGTAGCCTGCGCAAACGCACCGCCCGACTGCCCGGAATTGGAGGATTCCAGACCGTCAGTTGCACGTCGCTAATCCGATCTAACCTGCCGTTGCGATAGGACTTCGCGACGGTCCATCCCAGCGGTCGCGAAGGCGCAGAAATGGTCGTTCGATCAGCCCATGAAGGAGGGCGCCCATAAAAAGAGCGACGCCGATCGCGACAAAGAAGCGCATCCAACCTTCATTCCCGAGGCCCGGAATATAGCCGGCATCGACAACGTGGTAGGCAAGCTTTTGCGTCAAATAGAGGCTATAGGCTCCAGTCGCCAAGATGCGAGCGCCCGGAATGCTCCGGCTTCCAATTATCCCTCGACACTCTGATCCAGCAATCACGATCGCTGCGATGCTGGATGCGAGTAGCGGATAGCCGAAGACGGCGGGGACGAACGTGGTAACCTGACTGCCAAATAAGACCATCGAAAAGGATAAGCCAATCAAGCCTAAACAGAGGATCAAGTTGGGACGAGATACAATCCTCCCCCAAGCGGCCGGCCGGAAGACCTTAATGGTGGCAGCCAGAACACCAGCTAATAGGCCATCCAAACGACTCCAAGTGGGATAATATATGAAATCCATGTACGCTTGACCGTTTACCCCGTCCATATTCGCGAAGGGAGAACTTCCAACCTTGACGAGCCAGAGGCCACCCCGGATCAGCATACCGCCGACCACAACAGCTACGAACGCAAGGGCCACTCGTCGGGGGTTAGGCCGCCATGCGAGAAGTGCCGCAAGGATTGGAAAGACAACGTAGAATTGCTCCTCCACGCAGAGTGACCAAACGTGAGAAAAAGATCTCGGGCTGACATCAAAAAACAGATTTTCGGTGAACGTAGCAAATTGCCAGAACGGTTGGATTCTCGGTCTTTCCCGGAATGCCGGCAATAGAAAGTATACCGCTATGATTACAACGTATGCGGGCAATGTCCGTAAAAGGCGTCGCTGAAAGAATTTTTTGTAGTCCGGCTTTAGGCCGAGTGACCAAGGTTTCAGAAGCTGTCCCGCAATTAGGAAACCACTCAGACCAAAGAATAGGTCAACACCAATCCACCCAAACGAGACGTACCAATGATCCGGATCGGGAATGAGACCGAAGTTCATGGCGTGGTAGACCATGACCCAAATGATCGCCACAGCGCGGATCAGATCCAATCCCGGAAGACGCGGGCTTCGCGCCAGAGATAGTGCTCCAGGTTTCATGGAAGCCGATTCTCAACGGAGGAAACGGGCTTCGACATGCCCGGTTTTAGTGAGCACGAAAAGGGCCGTGATCGTCCGCCGTTGGGCGCAAGTTGCCATTTACCCGAACGTACCAAGACTCGGGATCAGCGCGCTACGGCAAGGGCTCGTCAGGAATTGCGTCGGGAGACTGTATTGCCGCTTTGCGGCGGGACCCAAGGCCGGGCTGGCGCGCAAACCAAGCCCGTTAACGGGATGCAAGGGCAATGGCCCTTGCCCGCCGGAGGCAAAACAAAGCCCGCCGGAGGCAAACAAAAACCCCCGCAGGACTGATCCTGCGGGGGTTTTAGTTATCTGGCAGAGCCGGAAAGCCCTTCCCCGCTGTGGGAAAGGGTATTCAGCCTCAGGCTTCGTCGCCCTTGAGCAGGTAATCTGCTGCATCGGCGTCGAGACCGTGGGTTTCGCCTTCGACGGCGGCCAGCGGATCTTCGCCGTACAGCGCCGCTTCGCGACCCTGCTTCAGTTCGGCGGCATGTTCCTCGGCTGCCGACGTGGGCGCGACCAGGGCCGTTTCGAAACGGCGTGTGGCGGCGCGCAGGGCGGCATCGCGGCTGGTGGCCACGACGCGCAGGCGGTTCATGCTGGCGCCCGT
>JARLJB010000018.1 GCA_031291415.1 Telmatospirillum sp. | reverse complement strand
GCGCATCTCAAGGATGCGCGGTTCCCCCAATTTTGCACCGACGGGGTCGGCACAAAATCGGCTCCCCCACGCCCCGCTGGCGCGGCGTCAACCGGGGTCCGTCCGCGTTTGTTTGGTCGCATCGCTGTTTGCCAAAAACCGGTTCCCACTTTTTGGCGCGATGCTCCGGCGCTTCCGGCTTCCCGGTCAACGTCCCTGACATACTTCGCACAGCTTGCCGCCTGACTTTCAGTCATCACGAAGATGACGGATCGGACAGGAGATTACCCATGACGCAGTTCACCAGCTTCGAAGCCCTCAGCGCCTTCTACCGTGAGCAGATCGAAGCACCGGGCTTTGACGCCGCCTTCGCTGAACAGGGCAATCTGGCTCAGCTCTCCATCCATGACGAACCCATGGCCACCGACATGCCTGATCCGCAATCCGCGCGGGCCGCGATGGAAATGATCATCGGCACGGTCTTCGATCTCTTCCGCGCCACCCGCATGGAGGAATTCGCGCGTGACATCGTCTGGGGCATCGTCAACAGCTTCCACGTCACCGCCCAGCGCATCGAAAAGCGCGAGGATGACGCCGGCAAGAAGCTCGGGGATCTCGCACGGTCCTTCGACCCTTCGGAAATCTATGCCGTCGAGCTCGAAGAGACCCAGCGCATCTGCCAGACCCTGATGGACTGCCGCGAAGCGATGGAAGCGATGCGCGACTATGCAGGCGAAATCTACCGCGTAGAAACCGGCCGGCCATTCTCGACCATCAAGGGCTCGCGCGTCTCCTCGGGCCTCACCGCCAGCCAGATCGATGCCCGGGACTTCCTCGCAGCGCGGTCCGCACAACGACGCGAAGAGCACGCCCCGACCGGCCCCGTCGTCATCTTCTCGGGCGGCACCGACTGGCACGATCACGAACTGCTCTGGCAGGCCCTTGATGAAACCCACGGCAGGATCCCGAACATGATCCTCGCCACCACCGCCCAGCACAAGGGTTGCGACCAGATCGCCCATGCCTGGGCCGCCGCACGCGGGGTCAAGACCGTGCGCTTCACACTCAACCGGGCCTTGGGCAAACGCGCCGGGTTCATCCGCAACGAGCAGTTGCTGAACCTGAAGCCGGTCCATGCCCTAGTATGCGAAGGGTCGGGCATCCAGTCGAACCTGCTCACCCGGGTGCGGGAGGCGAACGTGCCTTACCACGCTTTCGCCATCCGCCACCAACGCGTCGCCGCCTGACGCATCGGAGGGCGCCGCGCATCCCGCGCGGCGTCCTTCTTCTTTTCACCGTTGCTGAAGGCACGCGGCGCGGTGCCAGGGCAAGTCTACCACATGCCGCGCGCCTGCTACTTGGGTCTCAGGGAATGATGACGGGCGTGGCCGTCAAAGCTTGGGCTCGTTTGGCGAACTTGCGATCGAAGGTCACAAATGCGGTGCAATGACCTGACCGCGCGAGATGCAGAGCATCGGCAAAATCCATTCCGCCTTCGAGCCATTCGAGCGCCGTTGCCAACAGCGTCGGTTCCTCGACTGACATGCCGGGCAACCCTGCCAGGCCCCGCAACGCCGAAGCGATTTGGGTGGTGCCGAAACCGTAGCCGGCGCGCAAGACCCACTCAACCTCGAGAAGCACGGTCACCCCCACGAAGATATCCCCGGCCTCGATGATCCGTTTTGCCGCTATGGCTTGTTCGGGATCGTCGGCGGTCAACAACCGCACGACGATGTTGGTATCAATCGCGCGCACGGCGTCTCGCTTCATCAGCAATCACAGCGTTCATGGCATCGATCGACAGGGCCGGGCCGGTCGGCCGAAGCGAACCGAACACCGCATCGATATCGGTGGGGGCAAACACAGGCATCGATTTCAGGAGCACGCCGTCAGCCGTCTCTTCGACAATCAGCCTGGTGCCCGCGCCCCAGTGCCGCTGATCACGGATTGCCTTGGGCAAGATGACTTGCCCCTTTGTCGACACGACGGTCGTGATCCGTTCCTGCAATCCCATGACTATCTCCGCGCGTAAGACGAAGGTAAGATAAGCTTTGTGCCCATGTCCTGCAAGCTCTTTGCCGCAGGTCGTCTGGCTGGCCGGGTCTGCGCTCTGCCCGTTTCGATCTCGCCCGCAGGGTCATTTCCAATCAAGGACCCGTTCCTCCATGGCTGATTGCCACGCTTCCCGATCGAGGTCCGATCAGCAGTTCCTGAAGGGGAGGTCAGCACACCCTACGCGGCATGCCGGATGAAGCAGTGCCAGATTGCTGATAGCAAAATGGTTTTATTTCATGATGTTAGCCTTGGCGCTCCAATCTGAGTACGGCATTTGAGCCGCATACCCGAATTGGTATCCACCCGCATCTTCGGCCAAAATCGCGTACCGAAACGGGTACGCTTTGCCTAATATACTGATTGTTAGCCCTATATTTCGGTACGATTTGGAACCGCCAAATTCCAATCCGGTAGCGATTCCGCCGCTTGCTGGTGGACTCCGATCACGGTAGGATAAAGCTGCGATAACCGGATCAGGCTCCCGTCTTGGGAGCTGTTATGAAACGCCGTGTCCAACGGGGGCTGTCCGTCAGCCCCGAACAAAATCAACGCATCAAGGCGCTGTCCGAGCGCCATCAGATCAGTGAGGCAGCCGTGGTCCGCCAGCTGATCGACGCTGCCTTGCCCTTTGCGGAAAGCGGGCAGGCGATCGACCATGCACGGCTGATCACGCTGAT
>JARLJB010000100.1 GCA_031291415.1 Telmatospirillum sp. | reverse complement strand
CCACTTGATCGAAAATTTCTTCTGTCGACTCAAGCAGTTTCGAGCCATTGCGACCCGCTACGATAAAACTGCGAGAAATTTCCTCGCCGCCGTTCACCTGGCGGCCTCTGTGGTCTGGCTCAATTGAGGACACGCCCTAGGCCTTGGAACTGGAGGATTCGCCGCCGCCTGCACCATTTCCAGGTTTGTCGACGGCCCGGAACATATCCAAGTGCCAGGCCATTTCTTCGTCGCTGAGAGCAAAGGCGTCGTCGGGGCCCGGCTTCATGAGCATCTCGGCGGAGACATTGCCAAACCGAAGCTGTAACTCGACGGCCAAAGCGGCGGAAAGGCCGGCGGCCCAGGTCAGAGAGCAGATGGCGCGCGCCGATTGCGACGCCAATATTTCCAAGACGGTCGAAACCCCGATCTTGGCCCGCACCGACAATCCGGCGACCACCTCTTCCTGCCGGTCGGTCAGTACCGACACCAGGATTGCCGTCTCATCGAGCTGCCCGTCCCGCAGCCGTTCCTGTGCGCGCTCGAGCCACGGCGCATAGCGTTTCCCGGTATCGGGGCCAATGGTCCGCGCGGTCGACGGAGAAGCCTTTGTTCCACCGGCCCGCAAGTTTTCTGCGACGGCTTTGGTAATGGCCGTCGCGGCTTGCGGCGGCAGATCGCGACGCACGAGAATCCGGTCCAATACCGATGACGACACCATCTCGATGACGCGGTCGAGCGCCGTCTCACTCAGTTCCGGGCGAAAGACGAGAGGTTCCTGCCAACTGGGTTGCACCGCCGCGTTTTCGACAAGGGCGTCCAGAGTGTCTTCCTGCAGGCTGGCATGGGTGTTGCGCAAAAGATGGGCGATGGCTGGCGTATCGCCGGCGGCAACGACGGCCGATGTCACCTTCGCATCCAGATAGGCCCGCCGCGCGATGGCGGCCAGAACCCCGGGCGCCGGATTGGAGGCGATCAGCTCGAGCAGGATCTCGTCGCCCAGCAGAGGAGAATGCTCCAGAATCGGCTGGGCGACGACGATATCCCGGTCGCCGGCCAACCGGATAATCACGGCGCGATCGAAATCGTCGGCATTCTTCAGGACATTGGCGATGATCGCCCGGACGTCGACCAGGGAGTCACCAGCCAGGCAGGTCGCCACTTCATCCATGATCTCGGCCGGTCGGGCCTGATCTTCCGTGACACCGACCCGTCGCCCGAAATGCCCGATCTTGACGGCCAGAGCATGACGCACGCTTTCGGCCGCATCGCGAGCCAGCAGCAGATTGCCCTTGGCCGGGGTAGCCCGATTGGCGGCGACAGCAGCGCGAACGACAACTTCCTCGTCGCCGCAAAGAAAGAACAGGACTTCCGCAGGAGCGTCAGGACGCAGGGCAAGATCGTGGCGGCGGCGCCATTCGGGATCGGCAGCGATCTCGCGCGCTTGTTCGTAGGAAATTGGCATTGTCGACGCCATGAGCTCCTGTCCGGCCATCACCGCTTCTTCCGCGCGGCCGGTGCCACGCCAAAAGTTCCCTTGCCGTCGCGTTTTACGCTGTACATCGCCATGTCGGCCCGACTGACGAATTCGTTGATGTCCTCGGCGGTCTTTGGTTCATGCACGGCGATGCCGATCGACATTCGGAGCGGCCGATCCGCCCGTCCCGAGTAGATCGCCAACGCCTTGGCGGCGACCAGAAAAACCTGGGCGCGGTTAATGGCCACGGTTTCGTCGGCATTATCGAGCCAGACGGCAAATTCGTCTCCGCCAAGACGCGCCACCAGATCGGTACTGCGCGTATTGTTTCGCAAGATATCGGCGACATGATGCAATGCCTCGTCGCCCTTGGCGTGACCGTGCGTGTCGTTGACGAGTTTGAAGTTGTCGAGATCGAGATAAATCAATGCCGCGGTTTTGGTATCGCGTTGAAGCCGCCGGAACCGCCGCCGCATTTCTTCATAGAAGGCACGCCGATTGAGCAATCCGGTCAACGGATCGCTGCGCGACGCATCAAGCAACAGACGATAAGCCGCGCGCTGTTCGAGGGCCGCGGCGATTTGGCCGGCGAGCGAAGCGAGCAGCTGGGCGTCGCTTTCCGTCCAGGGATGATGGCTGGCACCGCGCCACAGAAGAATGACGCCGACCAGCCGGCCGGAATAGATGGCCGGCGACGACAAAACCGACATTCCAGCGATCGGCAGCACCTGTGGCTGCGGCGGCAGAACGGCGACCATCTGGTCAAGCACCGGATCGACCAGAACCGGCTCGCCGACAATGCCAAAGGACGCCGCAAGCAGCAGCCGAGGATGACTGACCACCACATCGGGATGAGATTCCGCCGCGAAGATCTGGCAGCCGCTGGCACCAAACCCATGGGTACTGGTGCTGGCTGCCACCTGCAGCATGTCGTTGGGATCGATTTCCCGGCGGAAGACGTCGGTGATGCGGGAAAACACCCGTTCCCGATTGCGCTGTTCCGCCTGGTATCGCTGATGTTGGTGCATTTCCGTGACGTCGCGGCAAACCCCACGGGCACCGTGCCACTGGCCGAGTTCGTCATAGAGCGGTACCGCGGAAACCTCGTAGCACAACCGCCGGCCATCCACATGACGCATCCAGACCTCGACATTCTCCACCGGGATCGGCGTCGAGAACGGCGAAATCGCGGCTTGCGGTGCCGCCTGGTCCAACAACTGGCCGGGACGGCCGCCGATCAGATCCTTTGCTCCGACTCCGGCCAACCCCTTCGGCGTCACCATACTGAAGGTGCCGTCCGCCCCAGTTTCCCATGCATAGTCGCTTGACACCTCGACCAGCGTTTTGAACCGGGCCCGCGATACAACCAAGGCGTTTTGCAGGCCGACGTCGATGGTCCGGTCGACCGCCACCACCAGCCGCCAACCGGGTTGCTCCAACGGCAATACCAGAATGTCGAAAACCCGCGGTTCATCGTCCGGACCGCCGTGAAGACGCAACCCGCCCCCCGGACGATTTTCTTGCGGCATGGAAAGGACGGCGGCGAGAGACGCGCTTAACGCCCCGTCATCGGACAGGACGCCATCAACCGAAAAGAGAGTATTGGCAAAAACGATCTCGCCTTTTTCGTCAAGCACGGCAGCCGGTTCGCGCAACGACAGCAGGCCTCGCGGATCGAATCCCCATGCGAGCTCAGGCTCCTCCTCGTCACGCCAGTCTTCCTTGACCATGTCCCCCTCATCCGCCATCGGTGCGGCCCATCCTCGGATCAAAGCCACAACAGGGCGGCCTGCCACAATATGATCGGCCGGCGATATGGCCAAACCAAGCGCCTAACTGCCCCCGGACCACCACGACCGGATGAGGACCAGGCGCCCCCGGCGCTGTCGACACACTCCTTTATGCCACCATACCAAACCAGACGTTATCCGTCTCTCTCAGGCGCTGGCCCGCTCAATGATCTCGAACCCTATATCGACCATCGTCGGTCCCGCCGGCTTGCCGCCCAATCGAGCCAGTAGAATTTCGGCGGCGCGGGTCCCGATCGCCGCCCGATCGACATGCACGGTCGACAAAGCGGGAAAGGTGTAGGCGGCGAAGTCGAGGTCGGCGAACCCCATCACCGCCACATCTTCCGGCACCCTGAGGCCGCGCGATTGCGCCTCGGCCAAAACGCCGTGCGCCAGCACGTCGGAGCTGCAGAAAACGGCGTCGGGCCGGTGTCCGTCGGCCAGCAGGCGAGCCATTCCCTCGCGTCCCATGCGAACCGTCGTCGGGGTTGGGACATCGACAGTGGCAAGGCTTTCCAGTCCGAAGCCGCCGAGGGCTTCGAGAAAGCTGCGGCGGCGGATCCGCGCCCGTTCGTCGCCGGCACAAACCAGGGCAAATCGCCGGTATCCCTTGTGAAAGAGGAAATCGGCGACCGCCTTCCCGACTTTTTCGTGGGAAAATCCGACGAGCGAATCGATCGGTGCCGGCGTCAAATCCCACATCTCGACCACTGGAATCTTCGCCGCCTTGAGACGTTGCCGGCTTTCGTCCGAATGATTGACGCCGGTCAACACGATGGCATCGGGCCGACGGCTCAAGATACCCTTCAGCAGTTCCTGCTCATCGGTCGTGGGAAAACCGGAGAGCCCCAACAAAAGCTGGTAGCCGGCCCCTGTCAGCAGATCGTTCAGCGGCTGAATGGTGTCGATGAACATGGCATTGCCAAGCGTGGGAATGATCGCCGCCACCAGCTTGGTCCGGCTCGACGCCAATCCGCCGGCCAAGAGATTAGGGACATACCCCGTCTCGGCGATGGCTTGACGAACCGTTTCCAGCGTCTCCGGCGTCACCAGTTCCGGATGATTGAGCGCCCGCGAGACGGTAATCGGCGAAACGCCGGCCAGTTTTGCCACGTCACCCAGGGTGACGCTGCCCGTCGACCGTGTCGAGGTGCGAGGCTCGGACGGTGGTGTCTCCCTGAGAGCCTTGCGGCCCGGCGGTGATGAGGCGGAACGCGCCATTTCGATCCCCGAGAACAAAAGAACAGAACCATCGGAGCGACACGCCCGGGCGCCGACGACGCTGTCCGACATGCGGCGGGCCGCTGGGATCGAACGGAAATCGGCCGCCTTGGCCTAACCCCTAGGAAAGGCATTTTTGCATCACCGAGGGTGTGGATCAAACGTTTGCTGGAAAAAGGGGTTGGCAGACAACCTATGACAGCGCTATCATAGCTTTGGATACGTTTTGTAGCGCCAATGCCGGCAAAGTCACTCAGACGACGTCCAAAAATAATTAAAAGACCATTTGCACGTCTACGTGCAAACTAGGTTGCCGTTTCAATGGGAGACGACGTCAAATGGAAGATATTGCCCCGACTGTTCGCAAGACTACCGGCCATTTGCGACATTTTATACTACTTATGCTGTTCATTTTTACGGCCGTAAACTACGCAGACCGTGCGACTATTTCCATCGCCGGGCCTGCGGCGGCAAAGGATCTGGGTCTTGATGCCGTTGCCATGGGCTATGTATTTTCGGCTTTCGGATGGGCGTATGTGATTGCTCAGCTGCCGGGGGGGTGGCTGCTCGACCGCTTCGGTTCGAAGCGGGTCTACGTCTTCAGTTTATTCATCTGGTCGCTGTTCACCTTCCTGCAAGGCGGCGTCTGGATGCTTCCCGCCACCGTGGCGATCATCTCGCTGTTCGCCTTGCGTTTCCTGGTCGGCATGGCGGAAGCTCCCTGTTTCCCGGCCAACAGCCGCGTCGTTTCGGCATGGTTCCCCACCAGGGAGCGCGGCACCGCCTCGGCGATCTTCAACTCGGCCCAATATTTCGCCACCGTCCTGTTCGCACCGTTGATGGGCTGGATCACCCACAGTTTCGGATGGCCCTGGGTCTTCGTAGTCATGGGCGTGCTTGGCATCATTCTGGCGGCCGCTTGGGCCAAGACATTGTTCAATCCGAAGGAACATCCGTGGATGAGCGGGGCGGAACTTGAGTACATCGAGCAGGGCGGTGCCCTGGTCAACATGGACCAGGCCAAGGCCAAGGCAGCCCCACCGCAGTGGTCGACTATCCGGCAACTGCTTTCCAATCGTATGTTGCTCGGTGTCTATCTCGGCCAATATGGCCTGAACGCCGTTACCTATTTCTTCCTGACCTGGTTTCCGGTCTATCTGGTCCAGGCCCGC
Source organism: Telmatospirillum sp. (assembly GCA_031291415.1). Taxonomy (GTDB): domain Bacteria; phylum Pseudomonadota; class Alphaproteobacteria; order Rhodospirillales; family Magnetospirillaceae; genus Telmatospirillum. The sequence continues at coordinate 3,205 of JARLJB010000100.1, read as the reverse complement.
GGCATGTCGATCCTGAAGGCCGGATTCATCGCCTCGATCCCGGCGATCTGCGGCTTTGCCGGCGGCATCCTGGGCGGCGTGGTTTCCGATCGACTGCTGCGACGGGGCCACAGCCTGACCTTCGCCCGCAAGGCCCCTTTGGTGTTCGGCATGCTGATGTCGACGACCATGGTCGCCTGCAACTACCTCAACACCGAATGGCTGATTGTCGCCATCATGGCTCTCGCTTTCTTCGGCAAGGGATTCGGCGCCCTTGGCTGGGCCGTGGTTTCCGACACATCACCCAAGGAAGCCGTCGGGCTGGCCGGTGGATTGTTCAACTTCATCGGCAGCATCTCGGCGATCACCACTCCGATCGCCATCGGCTACATCGTCCAGGGAACCGGATCCTTCAACGGCGCTCTGGTCTTCGTCGGAGCCAACGCATTGCTCACCATCCTCAGCTATCTGGTGATCGTTGGCGAAATCAAACGCATGGAATTGGTTACAACGAAATGACAGAAGCCCCCCGCACCATCCGCGTCGATGCCAGCGACAATGTCGCCATCGTCGTCAATTCCGGCGGCCTGCCGGCCGGTACCGTCCTTTCCGACGGGCTGGTTCTGCGCGAGCCGGTGCCGCAGGCCCACAAGGTGGCGCTCGAAGATCTGGCCGAGGGCGCCCCGATCCGCCGCTACGGCCAAGTGATCGGGACCGCGCTGCGATCGATCGCCAAGGGAAGCTGGATCAATGAAACCATGGTCCGCCTGCCGACGGCTCCGGATTTCGCCGATCTGCCATTGGCCACGGCGAGGCCGGCGACGCAGCCGCCGCTCGAAGGCTATAGTTTCGAAGGCTTCCGCAATCCGGACGGATCGGCCGGCACCAAGAATCTGCTGGGCATCAGCACGTCCGTGCAATGCGTGGCCGGCGTCGTCGACCACGCGGTCAAACGCATCAAAGACGAACTGCTGCCGCGGTTTCCCAATGTCGACGACGTCATCGCCCTGAACCACGCCTATGGCTGCGGCGTCGCCATCAACGCACCCAATGCGGTGGTGCCGATCCGCACGCTGCAAAATCTGGCGCTGAACCCCAATCTTGGCGGCGCGGTCATGATTGTCGCCTTGGGATGCGAAAAATTGCAGCCCGAAAGATTGCTGCCGGCCGCAGGCGCCGCCGCCAGTTTCGACGATTCCGGCATTGTGCGACTGCAGGACGACGCCCACCAGGGTTTCGGCGACATGGTCGGGGCAATCATGACGATGGCCGAGAAACGCCTGGTCCAGCTCGACAAACGGCGCCGCGTCACCTGCCCGGCGTCGGATCTGGTGGTTGGTCTGCAATGTGGGGGATCTGACGCCTTTTCCGGGCTTACCGCCAATCCGGCGGTCGGCTATGCCGCCGACCTTCTGGTCCGGGCCGGCGCCACTGTCATGTTCTCGGAAGTGACCGAAGTTCGCGATGCCATCCATCTTTTGACCCCGCGCGCCGCCGATGTCGAGGTCGCCCGAGCCTTGATCCGCGAAATGGACTGGTACGATCGCTATCTGGCGGCCGGCGACGCCGACCGCAGCGCCAATCCCTCCCCCGGCAACAAGACGGGCGGATTGTCCAACGTCGTTGAAAAAGCGCTGGGATCGATCGTCAAATCCGGAACGAGCCCAATCGTCGAGGTGCTCTCGCCCGGTCAAAGAGCAACCCGCAAAGGGTTGATCTATGCCGCCACACCGGCCAGCGATTTCATCTGCGGCACCTTGCAGCTGGCCTCGGGCATGAACATCGAGGTCTTCACCACCGGTCGCGGCACGCCTTATGGCCTTGCCATGGCGCCGGTCGTCAAGGTGGCGACAAGAACGGCGCTGGCCCGGCAATGGCACGACCTGATGGATGTCGATGCCGGACGAATCGCCACCGGCACCGCCACCATCGAGGACGTCGGCTGGGAACTGTTCAAACTGATCATCGAGGTTGCCAGCGGGCGGAAAAAGACCTGGGCGGACCATTGGGGAATTCACAACGCCCTAACCCTGTTCAACCCGGCTCCGGTGACCTGACGGATAGGACGGTTCGGTGGCACTGCCGGCGACAAAATCTCAGTTAAGGAGCCGCGCAATGATAACCGCACTTTTTCCGTCATTCCCGCTTTCGCGCAAGGGCATGCACACATTTCCGTCCGTTCTCCCGTCATTCCCGCGAAAGCGGGAATCCACGCAGCGCCAGGGCGCAATTCCGCCGGTTGTGGATTCCCGCTTGCGCGGGAATGACGACTTTTTTCTGACGGCCATCTCCCAGGTATGCACCTGAAAAACAAAACAAATTCACAGATGTGTGCATGCCCTGGCGAGGTGATTCATTTGTTTCTGCGAAACGACTAAAAAAGGACACTTCAGTCATGAGCAAGATAGGTTTCATCGGATTGGGGATCATGGGGACGCCGATGGCGGGCCATCTTCAGGCGGCCGGTCACCAGCTGTTCGTCAACACGATCGGCCCGGTGCCGGAGGCATTGAGCAAAGGCGGCGCCAAGGTCTGCGCCAGCGGCAAGGACGTGGCGGCCAGCGCCGAAGTGATCATCGTCATGGTGCCCGATACGCCAGACGTCGAGAAGGTGCTGTTTTCGCCGGCCGGGGTCGCCGAGGGCCTGTCGGCCGGCAAGCTGGTGATCGACATGAGCTCGATCTCGCCGATCGAGACCAAGGAGTTCGCCAAACGCATCGAGGCGCTGGGCTGCGATTACCTCGACGCGCCGGTGTCGGGCGGCGAGGTCGGCGCCAAGGCGGCCTCGCTGACCATCATGGTCGGTGGCAAGGAGAGCGCCTTTGCACAGGCCAAGCCGCTGTTCGAGCTGATGGGCAAGAACATCACGCTGGTCGGCGGCAACGGCGACGGCCAGACCTGCAAGGTGGCCAACCAGATCATCGTCGCCCTGACCATCGAGGCGGTCGGCGAGGCGCTGCTGCTGGCTGCCAAGGCGGGAGCCGATCCGGCCAAGGTGCGTCAGGCGCTGTTGGGCGGCTTCGCCTCGTCGCGCATTCTCGAGGTGCATGGCGAGCGCATGGTCAAACGCAATTTCGAGCCCGGCTTCCGCATCGAGCTGCATCAGAAGGATCTCAATCTGGCGCTGTCGACGGCCCGCAAGATCGGCCTGTCGCTGCCCAACACCGCCACCTGCCAGGAACTGTTCAACAGCTGCGCCGCCAACGGCGGCAAGGCCTGGGACCAT
>JARLJB010000099.1 GCA_031291415.1 Telmatospirillum sp. | reverse complement strand
CGCCGCTCGGGGCGATCCCGGAGTACTCGGCGGCGATACCACCAAGACCACGCCCGTTAACATCCTCCTTGGCCAGGAAGGCGCCGATGGTCGCCGTCGTGCCGGTCACGTCCAGGGTGTAACTGCCGAAAATGGCATGCAGCGCCCCGGCATCATGGCCAGCCTGCGCAGCGGTCACGGTGAGCGTCGGCGTACCGGAATCCGTGAGTGCAATCGACGAAAGTTTGCCCGAGGATGCCAAGGCCTGAAGGGCATCGAGACTCGCGGTGACGTTGGCGGTGCTGTCGGCAACGGAGACCGCGAGAGCAATCTGATCGGCATAGTACGACTGCACGGCACCCTGCGCGGTATAGGTGGCAGGAAGCGAGGTTACATCCAGTGAAAGAACGAAGGCGGAAGAAACACCGCCATGGGTGCCTTGTCCGATGATCTGACCACTGTCGTTGATGCCCGTCGCCTTAGTGAGGACCCAACCGGAGCCGGCAGACAGGAACAAATTCAGGTTGATCATCGTGCCATGGTGCCAAAGCATCGCACTGGTGCCGGCCCAACCGACAATGTCACCGGCGCCGTCGATGGCAATGGCACCGCTGCTGGAGGAATTCCCGTCAAGGTCGATCAGGCTGCCCTTCTGCCACAGGGTGGCATGGGTGACGGTGCCTCCAGTCGCACTTCCGAACGAGGTATCGCCGACGATTTGTCCCTCGTCGTTGATTGCCAAAGCCTCGCTGCTGGATCCTCGCGACAGAACACCCAGATCGGTCATAGTGCCGTTCTGCCATAGAAAGGCATGCTCGCTCGTACCCGAACTGGTCATCGACCATCCGACCACCTGGCCGGCATTGTTGATACCTTTCGCGTTACTGAGGAATCCCCAGCCGTTGGTGCCTGTGGCACCGGGAAGCGCGCCGAGATCAGCCATCACCCCATTCTGCCAAAGAAAGGCCCGCGGCATTCCGAGCGAGGTATAGGCCGGACCGGTCACTCCGACGACCTGCCCCAGATCGTTGATCGCGTTCGCATAACCGAAGTGCTGCGGGTCACCCAGCACCGTTGCCGTGCCATTTTGCCAAAGCACGAGATGATCGACCATGGACGGGCTACCAGTGGCCTGGCCGACAACCTGGCCTTGGCCGTTGATGGCAGAAGCATCGCTGACATAACCGTCGAGGTAACTGTTTGGCAAAAGCCCCAGGTCTGTCATCGCCCCGTTTTGCCAAACGAAGGCGTGGGTACGCCCGCTGCTCATCGTGGAGTAACCCACGGCCTGGCCTGCGTCGTTGATACCAAAGACGTAGGTGTGGGTTCCTCCGAGATCGGTGATGCTGGATCCCATTTTCCCTATCTCTCCCGGAAGCTTTCGTCCCGATAGCGCAGGACCGGATCGAGCAGATATTCGATGACGCGGCGCTTGCCGATCTTGATTTCCGCCGTCACCGCCATGCCGGGGGTCAGCGCCACCAGGCGGCCGTCGGCGGTGATATGGTCGGTCGAGGGTTTGATCCGCACCGAATAGACGGGGGCCTGGTCGTCGCCGTTGGCGCCGCCGCCCCGCCGCTGGCCGCTGTCGCCGTCGTTCTGCACGGCGTCGCCGGAGACATGCTGCACGGTGCCGGGCACCGTGCCGTAGCGGGTAAAGGGAAAGCTTTCGACCTTGATCTCGACGGCCTGTCCGGGCAGGACAAAACCGGCGTCCTTGTTCGGCAGCGACACCTCGACGGCGATGCCCTCGTTCTCGGGAACCACCATCAGGACCGGCGATCCCTGGCTCACCACGGCGCCCGGCGCATGGACCGCCAATTGCTGGACCACACCGTCGACCGGGGCAGTCAAGGTCATCAGACGGTCGCGCTGTTCGGCCTTGGCAAGTTCCTGCGACAGCGAGGCCGCCTTTTGCTCGGCATCGGTCAATTGCCCCAAGGTTTCGGCGCGGAACTGCGATTCGATCTGGCGCAGCCGCTCGTTGGCCCCGGCAATGGCCGCCTCGGCCTCGGTGCGCTTTTCCAAAGCGCTGCCCAGGCCCTGCCGGCGATCGATATAGTCCTGCTGGACCCGCAGATATTCCGTGCGCGACTGCCAGCCCTTGCTCGACATTTCCTCTTTGACCCGGGCCTGCTCGGCCAGCAGGGGAACGGTCTGCTGCAGCCGTTCGACATCGGCCTGGGCGCTGCGCAGCTCGGCCTGCTTTTGCAGACGCTCCTGCTCCAGATTGATGACGGCGGCCTTGTGGTCGGCGGCCTTGTGGCGCAGTTCCTCGCGGTGCAGCGCCAGCAGATTGGGCGGCACCACTTCGCCGGCCGGGCTTTCGATGTCGGAGCGGCCGTCCAACAGACTGTGCAGACGGGCGGCGGTCAGCAGCAGTTCGAGCCTCTCGCGCTTCAGGCGGGTGGCGTCGGCGAAGGATTGGGTGGGATCCAGCTCGACCAGCACCTGGCCCTGGCGCACATGGTCGCCATCGGCGACATGGATGGCCAGAACCGTCGCACTCTCGCTGGAGGCGACCGGCTTGGTCTTGCCGCCGGGAATGATGCGGCCCGAGGCGGTGGCATGGATGTCCAGCTGACCGATGCTGGACCAAGCCAAGGCGATGGTGAACAGGGCGATGATGACCGCGGCGGTGGCCCGGCCGAGCGGCGAGGCCGGCGTCTCGACGATCTCGATGACGGCCGGCAGGAAGGCCAGCTCCTCCGCCGTTCGCGGCGACTCTTTCGGCCGCATTTTCTCGGTGGCCCAGGCGGCCTTCCACACGGCGATATGCCGGCGCAACGGCTCCAGGCGCATGAGGATCGTGTCGGGCAAGGATCGAACCCACCCCGGCAGGAGCGAACCTCCCTTCCCTTGCGGTCCACGCTCAATGGAAATCTTAAGCCGCCACATGGAACGCTCCCTGGAATGAGGAGTTCACCACGAGCCGCGAAGAACAGACTGTAGCGATTAGAGTGTTCACCACGGAGGCACGGAGCACACGGAGAAAAACGTTAATGCCGGAAAAGCCGGCAGTAATTACTTTAATCCTCTTCTCCGTGTCTCCGTGGTGAATATCCACAGACTGCGAAGAACAGACCGTCGCGATCAGACTGTTCACCACGGAGGCACGGAGAACACGGAGGAAAATATTGAATCCAGGAAAACCGGCATTAATTACTTTAATTCTCTTCTCCGTGTCTCCGTGGTGAATGTCCACAGACCGCGAAGAACAGACCGTCGCGATCAGACTGTTCACCACGGAGGCACGGAGCACACGGAGGAAAATATTGAATCCGGGAAAACCGGCTATAATTACTTTAGTTCTCTTCTCCGTGTCTCCGTGGTGAATGTCCACAGACCGCGAAGAACAGACCGTCGCGATCAGACTATTCACCACGGAGGCACGGTAAAGGGAGATTTTCATAGTACGAACCGTTTCAACCCGTCCTTCAGGACAGCGCTGTTGAAGTTCATCAGCAAACCGATTTTGTGGCCGCTCAAACGCAAATAGGTGAGCATTTGCGCCTCGTGAATGGGAAGGAGCCGTTCAACGGCCTTCAGTTCGATGACAAGGTCGTCTTCCACGACGATGTCCATCCGGTAGCCGCAATCAAGCCGCACGGTTTTGTAAACGACAGGGAGCGGTGCTTGTCGCACGAAAGCGACGCCTGCCTGCTCCAGTTCAAAGCAAAGGCATTCCTCATAGGCCGACTCCAGAAGTCCTGGACCAAGCGACCGGTGCACGGTAATCGCCAATCCGACGACGGATTCGCTCAAGGAATGTCCGTGGGAGAGTGTCATCACACTTGTCTCCCGCGCTCGCCGAGACGCGGAGAGAAGGAAAGCCGACCGGGCTCAAAAGAACTCTTCTCCGTGTCTCCGTGGTGAACATCCACAGACTGCGAAGAACAGACCATACCGATCAGACCGCTCACCACGGAGGCACGGAGGGCACGGAGGAAAACATTAATGCTGGAAAAACCGGAAATAATTACTTTAGTTCTCTTCTCCGTGTCTCCGTGGTGAACACCCCCGTCATGCTTCGACATCGCCCGCCTCCTGGCAGCGCCACAGTTGGGCGTAACGGCCGTTCAGGGTCAGAAGCTCGTCATGGCTGCCCTGCTCGATCAGTTCGCCTTTCTCCATGACGATGATGCGCGTGCAGTGGCGGACGGCGGTCAGGCGGTGGGCGATGACGAAGACGGTACGGCCTTCGCACATGGCCTTCATGTTCCGCCGGATCTCGGCTTCGGATTCATAGTCGAGCGCGCTGGTCGCCTCGTCGAAGATCAGGATCCTGGGATCGTTGATCAGGGCGCGGGCGATGGCGATGCGCTGGCGCTGTCCGCCCGACAGATTGGCGCCGCGTTCGACCACCGGGGTGTCATAGGCCTCCGGCATGTCGAGGATGAAGTCGTGGGCGGCCGACAATTTGGCGGCGGCGATCACCTTTTCCATCGGCAAACTGGGGTCGGCCAGCGCGATGTTCTCGCGGATCGAACGGTTGAACAGGACTTTTTCCTGCAAGACGACGCCAATCTGCCGGCGCAGCCAGGCGACATCGACCAGCGAAAGATCGACGCCGTCGACCGTCACCCGCCCGGCCTCGGGCAGATAAAGCCGCTGGACCAGCTTGGTCAGCGTGCTTTTCCCGGAACCCGACGAGCCGACGATGCCGATGCTTTCGCCGACCGCGACGGCCAGCGACAGGTTCTTCAGGATCAACGGCCGATCCGGACGATAGCGGAACTTGACGCCCTCGAAGGTCACCGCGCCTTCGATGGCCGGCAGGTTGGCGCGGCTTGCCGAATGTCCTTCGGTCGGCGTGTTGAGAATGTCGCCGAGACGATCGACCGACACCCGCATCTGCTGGAAATCCTGCCAGAGCTGGGCCATCCGCAGAATCGGCGAGGCAACACGGCCGGCCAGCATGTTGAAGGCGACCAGCGAGCCGATGGTCATCGATCCCTCCATCACCGCCTCGGCCCCCAGCCACAGGGTCAGCACCGTCTGCGCCTTCGAGACGCCTTGCGCCACCTGACTGGCCATGACGCCCAGATCCTGGGCGCGGAAGCTGGATCCGACATAGGCGGCCAGCATGTTTTCCCATTTGCGCTGCATCTGCGGCTCGACCGCCATCGCCTTGCAGGTCTCGGCGGCGCCCACCGCCTCGACCAGAAAAGCCTGGTTCTCGGCGCCATGGCGGAACTTCAGATCCAACCGCCGCTTGAGAATCGGCGTGACCAGCAGCGACAGCGCGACATAGAGGGGGATGGTGGCCAGCACGATCCAGGTCAGGGTCGGCGAATAGGCGAACATCACGGCGAAAAACACCATGGTGAACACCGCGTCGATCAACAGCGTCAGCGCCGAACCGGTGAGAAAATTACGGATGTTCTCCAGCTCGCGGACCCGGGCCACCGTGTTGCCGGCCTGCCGCGCGCCGAAATAGGCCAAAGGCAGCCCCATCAGATGGCGAAACAGCGCGGCCCCCAATTCCACGTCGATGCGGCTGGTGGTGTGGCTGAACACATGGGTGCGCATGCCGCCCAGCAACACCTCGAACAGGGAGACGACGGCCAGACCGAACACCAGGACCTCGAGGCTGGAAAGACCGCGATGGACCAGCACCTTGTCGGTGACCACCTGGAAGAACAGAGGCGAGATCAGCCCCATCAACTGCAAAAAGAACGAGGCGATCAGCACTTCGCCCAACAACTTGCGATAGCGCACCACCGCCGGAATGAACCAGGACAGATCGAAGCCCCGGGCCGGGCCGGCCAAGGCCTCGCGGTGAGTCAGCAGGATGATCGCCCCGTCCCAGCAGGCGCCAATCTCCTCTTCGCTTTTGACTTCGGGGGCCGCCTGCTGCGGATCCTGGATCAGCAGCTTGTCGCCGGCCAGGCGGGCGAAAATGACGAAACGACCGTCCTTGAGCGGCGCGATGGCCGGCAGCGGCACGCGGCCCAACCGGTCCCAGCGGGTTTTGGTCAGACGCGCCAGAAGGCCAGCCCGCTTGGCGCAGCGGACCACGTCCACCGCGTCGAAAAGTCCGTCGGTTTTGCCATACTCGTGGCGGATCTGTGCCCCGTCCAGCGAGAGCTGGAAAAACCGCGCAATCAGAGTAAGGCAGGTCAGCCCGCTGTCCACGGACGGGCCAATAAACGTCTGTCCGTCCGGCATATCGTCCCACCAATCGCCATAACGGGAATGAAACCCAGTTTTTATGGGTCTATTGCCTTCGATAGCAATACATAATTGAAAAATACCATCATTTATATATCCTGTTAACGTCAAAACCTATGACTTTAGGCATATTCTTATCTTGATAAATAAAATTTTATTTAAATTACTTTGTTTAACTTGGCAGGAAATAACAGAATTTTATTAAATTATGACTTTATGATCGATAGAAACCCCGATGCTCATCTTGCCTTCCCTGCACAGGTGCGTTAGCAATGGCTTTTCCCTCGTCGGATGAACCGATGACCACCGCGCCACTCGCCACCGATCCCTCCGATGCCGACCGCCATATCCCTAACGGACCGGCTGATGCCGCCTTTGCCCGGGGATTGAGCGCACACCGCCGGGGAGACATCAGCCTGGCGATCGCCGCCTATGACGAGGCGTTGGCCGTCGCCCCCGAAATGACCGCCGCCTTGATCAACAAGGGGGCGGCGCTCCGCGCGAAGGGCCAGCTTCCGGAAGCGATGGCGTGCTATTGGCGGGCCCTGGCGGTGGATGGCGACAATGCCCTGGCCTGGTGCAACGCCGGCAATGCCCTGGCGCAATCGGGCCGGACCCGCGAGGCGCGCAGCATGCTGGAGATCGCCCTGCAGAAGGGGCCACGGATCGGCGGCGCCTGGAGCGCCATGGCCGACCTTTTGCTGCGCCAGCGTCACTTCGCCGCCGCCGAAGCCTGCCTGCGGCGCGCCGTCGCCCTGGCCCCCGGGGACCGGTTGGCCGGCGAGCGGTTGGCCGAGCTGCTGCGACGGGACCGCGGCGCCGACCTGCCGACGGCGCCGATCGATCCGATCATCGCCGCGTTGGAAAGCCTGGTCGCCTCGCCGCCCTTGCCGATCGACAGCACGGCAGACATTGTCGTTCATTCGATTTTTGGCAAAGATTCGCACCACGGAGACACGGAGAAGAAAGAGGATGAGATCTTGCCGGCTTTGCCGGCGAACAATTCCTCTCCGTGTCTCCGTGGTGCGAACGACCTTTCCCCCCGCTTCCGCATGACGGTGCCGCGCTCCTATCTCGCCGATCCCGGCCTCAATTTTCTGGTAACCCGCGAGCGATCGGGCGTCGGCTATGAATATGCGACGCGCAGTTTTCTCGACGCCCATCTGCGTCCGGGCGACCTGTTCATCGACGTCGGCGCCCATTGGGGAATCATGTCGCTGCAAGCGGCGACGCGATGGCCGGAAGACATCGACGTCCTGGCCATCGAGCCGCTGGCCGGAAATTTGCCGCATCTTCATCGTTGGATCGATGACAACGGCCGATCGCAGCGAATCGAGGTCATCGCCGCCGCCGCGTCCGATGCTCCCGGCAGGGGCCGGTTGAAACCGGAAAGCACCATGGGCCACAGCCTGATCAAGGCGGAGGCCGGCCCGGTCGCCGTGATCACCGTCGACCAGTTGCTGGCCGATCGGCCGCATTTGCAGCAGCGTCGGATCATCGTCAAGATCGACGTCGAAGGCAGCGAAATCGATGTGGTCCGCGGCATGGCCGGATTGCTGGACTCGGGCCGCGTCGCCGCGGTGATCTGGGAACGCGGCATCGACTATGACCGCCCGGCCGGGCAAAAACGGCAGGCCGAGCTGCGCCGGCTGTTCGACGATCACCGGTTCAGCGCCTGGCATTTCCTGTCCGAGGACGACGCCGGCCGCCTGGCGCCGTTCGACACCGCTGCCGCCGACTGGCATGGCAATGTCTTCGAACTGGCCGCCGATCAGGCGCCGATCGCCTCCTATGGCCTGCCCCGCCCGGCACCGCTTGCCCAGCCGGACGATCCGGCCCTCGACGCGTCCCTGGAAGCGTACCGGGCCTTTCACTTGGGTTTGGCGGCGCAGAAGGCTGGCAAGGGACGCGAGGCCGCCGGCTACTATAGCCAGGCGGCCTCGATCGAACCGACTGTTCCCGGCCTTTACAACAATCTGGGCGTGCTGTTACGCGAGACCGGCCGCCTGACCGCCGCGGCTACCAGCTATCGGCGGGCCTTGGCGACCGCCCCGGATGACGTCGGGGTCTTGTCCAATCTCGGCAACGTGCTCCGCGAACAAGGGGATTTCGCCAAGGCGACGGCCTTGCAGGAACGCGCGCTTTGCCTGCAGCCGGCCAACGCCAGCCTGCATTACAACGCCGGCGTGACGCAAAAGGACGCCGGCCGGCCGGAACGGGCCTTGATCCTGTTCGAGCGGGCGCTGCGCCTTGCTCCCGACAACGCCGATTACCGCTGGGACCGGGCCTTGGCGCTGTTGCAGTGCGGCAATTACGGCGAGGGCTTTCCCGCCTATGAGGCGCGCTGGGGCTTGCGGCGCGCCCATAAGCGCAAGATCGCCTTGCCGGCTTGGGACGGATCGCCGCTGGACGGCCGGGCCATCTTCCTGTCCGACGAGCAGGGGTTTGGCGACGTTCTGCAGTTCGCCCGCTTCATCCCCGAGGTGAAACGCCGGGGTGCCGGCCGGATCGTCGTCGAATGCCAGCCGGAACTGATGCGGCTGATGGCACTCACCCGCGATGTCGACGCCGTGGTGCCGCGAGAGAAGAACACGCCGGCGACCGATGTCTACGCGCCGTTGCTCAGCCTGCCGGCGATCGTCGGCACCACCCTGGACAGGCTGCCGGCCGACGTTCCTTATCTTTCCGCCCCGCCGCCAACCCGTCTGCTGCCCGACGACGGCCGGATCAAATTGGGACTGGTGTGGGCCGGCAAACCGACACCGCGCGACCGGTCCTGCCCGCTGCCCCTTCTGCTGCCATTGCTCGGCGATCCGCGCCTGGCCCCCTACAGCCTGCAGATTGGCCCGCGGGCCGGAGATCTGGTAGCGTCGGGCGCCGACGCGCTGGTTACCGATCTGGGGCCGGCATTGCGCGATTTCGCCGAAACCGCGGCGATGCTTCGACAGCTCGATCTGCTGGTCACCGTCGACACCGCCGTCGCCCATCTGGCCGGCGCGCTTGGGCTACCGACCTTCCTGCTGTTGCGCCACAGCTCCGATTGGCGTTGGTTCGATCGGGGAACGACGTCGCCCTGGTATCCCAGCTTCACCCTGTTCCGCCAGAAAGCGCCTCTTCGGTGGGACGAGGCCTTGTCGGACCTGGGTTCCGCCCTGGCGGCCTTCGAAAAAATCGGATAGGGCGACGCCTTACGGCGGAACGATCCGGCGTTGGCGGGCGGCCGGAAAATGGCACCGGATCCGGGGTTGTATTTGACATGGATTCAACGGACCGAAATGACTTTGCCTCGCCGGCGGCGCCAAAACGGCCCATAACCCCTTGAAAAAATTGGTGACCCCGGCTGGATTCGAACCAGCGACAACTCGCTTAGAAGGCGAGTGCTCTATCCAACTGAGCTACGGGGCCGCAAGCACCGGTACGAAAACCGGAACCAGCGAGGATCGGCGTCAGGCGACCCGATCGAAGCGGAAATTATCGGCGTAACTTTTGGGTTTCACCGGCTTGGCCGGCTTTTCGTCGATCAGGGTAAAGGTCAAGCGCTCGCGCTCGGCAAAGGCCACCGCCTCGTCCTTGTTGTCGAAGCGCATCCTGATCTGCGACAAGGTGTCGCGCGAACCATTCCAGCCCATCAGCGGATCGGGCTGCTTGCGGTCGGTCGGTTCGAATTCGACAATCCATTGGCGGCAATTCGCCCGTCCCGACTGCATGGCATTTTTTGCAGGACGATAGATGCGCACCTCTGGCATGTCCGATCTCCCTCTCCGTCAACGCAAGCGCCCCTTGCCACTCGAAGCGAAACCGCCAGCCCGATCCCCAATGATCGGGTCAAAGCGGCAGGGACATGGTCGGGGCGAGAGGATTCGAACCTCCGGCTTCTAGCTCCCAAAGCTAGCGCTCTACCAGGCTGAGCTACGCCCCGAGGCCCTGACTTCTAAGGGTTTCCCGGAAAAAGCACAACGCTTTTTTACGGCTCAAACAGGCCGCTTAAGGCCCCTTTGGGACCTAGAGTCCCGCACTATCCCCGCACTAACCCCATCGGGAATTTCCCTCCCTGACGGGTGAGCGACGGCCTTCCCACCGTCTCAAACAGCTCACCAAAAGGGAACTCTATGTCCAACATTTCCGCTAAGGAAGAAATCCTCACCCGTATCCGAGCGGGCGAGACCATCTGCCAAATCGCCGACTCGCGAGGATGCTCCTACGAATACGTCTACGGCATCGTTAAGGGGGCGGGATTACCTGTCCCAAAGCGGCGCAGGGGGACCACACCAGACATCGAAGCTCAGGCCGTTGATGCCCTGCACGCCCAGATTGGGCGAGACATGTTCGACCGTCGCAATAAGTACGACTGCGTTCCGTATGCCGAGTTCGCCCGGCAGATCGGAATGTCCATGACCAACCTGATAAGAGCCGAGAGCGGATGCCACAAGTTCACCCTCTGGGAGCTGCAGCGGATCGCCAAGGTCCTCGACGTGACCGTGGCGGAACTGACGACCGAACGGAACGTAAAGTTTAGCCCCCTGGAAGGAAAATGATGGATCCCGCGAAGCGCTTCTTCCTGTTCATGACCGCCTACCACCAACATCACACCACCCCCGAGGCCAAGGCGGATTACGCGCTCACGGTGCTCCGTACCATGCACTCCGACCCGGAGTGCCCTGAGTACCTCAAGGCGCGGCTGTGGAAAATCATCGCCTCACACCTTGAGGCCACGGAGGAAAAGAGCAATGGCTGAGGAGTTCACCCCTCGGCCGGACCAGATCGCCACGCTGGCCAAGCTGATGCAGACGCCGCGTTATATCGACCGCTCGGAACCGGGCACCGGCAAGACGCTCCCAGCATGCCTCTATACGTGGTGGAACTGGACCCGCCAGGGCAAGAAGACCGTCTGGCTCCAGCCGCTCGGGATCGTTGGCAAGAACCGGCAGGAACTCCTCCGGTTCACCGACTTCAAACCCGACGAGGTGGTGATCTTCAAAGGACCGCCACCGGCGGTAAAGACGGTCAATCTGCTGACAGATCTCAAAACCAAGCCTGTCTATCAGGTCGTCGACAAGGACAAGAAGCGGTTCTTCGTCGTCGATGGGGTCAGGACGTTCCCCGTATCCAGCGAGATGATCAATGATCTCTGGGAGGGCCGGTGTCTGTCTGTGACCCCGGCTGATGGCACTCTACGGCAAAAATCGTCGAAGCCTCAAATCATAGGCCGAGTCGAGATCACGCCCCGTGGTGAGGAATTCCTGAACCAAGGGACGCTCCAGCAGCAGCTCAGGCTGAACGCCAAGGTCATCCTGATGGGAGCAGACGCCTTTGCTGATCACCAGGGATGGCTCCTGAAGCACAACCCCGACATCGACCTGATCATCGGAGACGAATGGCACACCATGTTCGCTGGCAACGCGAGCGCCCGAACTCAGGCGCTGTACGCTGCCCTGCAGCACGTCGCCCGCCTGGAGATAATGACGGGAACCCTGGTCAAGGGAAAGCTCTCCTCGGCCTACCCGGCGATTGCCATGATCGAACCTCGCTACTACGGCTGCTACGAGAGCTTCATGAACTACCACGCCATCCTCGACGGCCATAACAAGCCCATCGGCTGGATCAACATTCCGAAGTTCCAAGCGATCCTGTCCCGGCACAGCACCCTGATCAAATTCAAAGACGTCTACGGCGACGTGCCCGTCGTGTTCCAGACCGAGTACGTCGATCTGGCCGGCGCACAACTCGCCGCCTACAAAGAGTTCGAGGATAAGGCGATCCTCGAACTGGAGGACATGTTCCTCACCGGTGCCAACGAAGGCGTCAACCTGATCCGAGCCCGGCAGATTCTCTCGTGTCCGGAGATCTTCAAGATCGGCCGTGGTGAGACGACCGCCAGGGACGAACGGCTCAGCGTCCATCTGGAGGACCACAAAGCCACTGGTGAGCCCTTCGTCATCTTCACCGCGTCGATGCCCGAGCAGGAACGCATCCTCAAGATGTGCTCCGACATGGGTTTCCGGGTGGGGCTGATGAACGGCAACACCTCGACCGCCCGGCGCGTCAAGAACGACGAGGACTTCCGCGCAGGGCGGCTCGATGGATTGGTCTGCAGCCCCCAGGTAGCCGCCTTTGGTTACAACTGGGGCCACGTCGACCACTTCATCTATCTGCACATGACCTATGGCGAGGACGATTTCGAACAGTCATGGAAACGGGGAACTCGCGGCGTTCGCACCCGCCCGCTGCTGGTCACCCTGATCACCTACGACGACACCGTCGAGGAAGCCGTCCTCGGCGTCATCGTCAAGAAGATGCATCTGGCCAAGGAGATCGACCCACACAAGCAGGTGATCAACCTCCACGGCCGGAAGCCGAAGTTCGACAAGTTGGAACCGCTGTTGAACATGGCAGGGGGAGAGACAAATGGGTGACGCCGCCGACGATGCCTTTGACCAAGCCATGAATGAGCTGTTCGACCGGGAGTTCGATTGCTTCGACCCCTATGACGAAGACCCCGACGACCGCCGCCGCCCAGATCCTGAGATCTGGGTCACCGCCGACGGGGACCGCATCAGGATCTCCGACCTGACTGACGACCACCTCTACCGGGTGGTAATGCACCTTGCCAGCAAGGGAAAGGACAACCCAAGGATCGCTGAGGAGTGGGCAGACCGAGGGTTCCCACGACCCAACGGCCTAGAGCCACTTAGGAGAAAGTAACGATTACTAACCAGCACGCACAAATTGAATTTTGTGCGTTACAATAAATGTATTGCATGGATCTTCCCTCCGAAACTGGCCCGCCATCACTTTTGTGATGGCGGGCTTTCTTTATTGGTTACTAACAGACGCAACAGTCAATTCATTCGTTAGGGCATAATAACCCAGTTCGATAAATGATCTCATTCGCCCACTGAACAGGAACCTGAATATGACCACTAGCATTCAAGACGCCATCGCCGCCGCTGAAACCGCCGCCGCGTCGACCACTTCGGCCGCCGTCGTTATCGACCAGACGGGATCCGCTGTCTCCACGTCGGTCGGCCTCGGCCACAAAATCACGACCGACGACGTCGTCGGCTCTGTGTTCAACGTCGAGCATTACATCAAGTTCACGGAAACCGGCCATATCCAGATCGGCGCGGGGACCGACCTTCACAAGTTGTTGAAGGTTACCTTGAGCCTGCCGGAGATCGCTCCGGGTTGGGGCATCCGTTACGGCAACCCGCCGATTTACATCCGCACAACGGACGGCGTCACCACCGACCGGGGCGGCAACTGGGGCGAAGAGGTGGATCGGGGTCGTCGTATCGACCCCCGGTGCCAGCCGTTCAACTCCTGGCAGCTTCCGTTCACTCTGCTGGAAGACGCCGAGCCAGCCAAGGCTGGCGCCCGTGTCGGCTACTCAACGGTTTGGTCGTCGTTCAAGGCGTTCAAGGACATCTTCGATAAGTCCGTCGCCCTGTACGGCAAGGACGCCACCGTCGAGTTGGAAATCTCCTGCCAAGCTGTCAACCAGCCGGGCAAGAAGTTCGGCTTGGCCGTCTTCAAGCTGATCGGTGAAGTCACCCAGGAATAAGTCGGGGTCTCCTCGCAAGTCCACCCTGACTTGAAGGGGCCGAGCACTCCCCTGTTCGGCCCCTTTTTCTTAGGAGCCCTTACCGAGACGAGGCGTTAGCTGGTGCCCCGTAGAGTGGTTATACACCCGACGGGGTGTGACCACGGCATCAGGTGCAGGAAGCAGGGTAGTGCGCATACCCCTGTGAAATGCAGTCGCCCGTCGCGGTAAGGGCTTCGGATAGAAAAGGAACTTCCGATGCTCAACATCTTCGATGCCAATTCCTGGGTCCGCCGATTCCTTGAGGCCGACTCCTCCGGGCTGCCGATCCGCAATCTCGTCACCGATGCCAATATCAGCAACGACGTCAGCGTTTACGTGTGGGACGGAAAAGGCGGCAACGATCGCCGCCGCAAGCTCTTCCCCGGCTACAAAGCCAACCGCACCCCGCCGGCCGAGAACATCTTCGCCACGATGAACCTCGCCCGGAAAGCCTTCCGACACAGCAAGGCGATCCAAGTGCAGGTCGCCGGGTACGAGGGCGACGACGTGATAGCCGCGCTGGTCGGCCAGTACGCCACGACGACCGAGGTGGCGATCTGGTCAACTGATCGGGACCTCTACGCGCTCTGCGCAACGCCCGGTGTCACCCACCCAACGGTCACCAATCCCAAGACGACGCCTGAGCTGATCCGGCTCTACAAGGCCACCGTCGGCGACCCCTCGGACCACATTCCGGGCATCAAAGGGTTCGGTGCGAAGACTTGGGAGGGCTGCGACAAAGAGAACCTCCAAGGCTGGTACAGGGGCGTCCGCCCGCTCGATCACGGAGTCGGCGATGTGGCCGAGTGTTTCGAAATTCCAATGGGGTGTGCCCGCTGGCTTCACGAGAACCAAGCCTTAGCCAGGACGATGTACCAGATCGTCGGCTTCATGCCACCCACCAACGCCGAGATCGAAGCTGGAACGACAGTCGGCCGCCGGGACGACGTGGCGCTGAACAATCTCCTGAGGGGATTTCTGCAATGAAAATCGTTACTGCAAACATCAATGGACATGACGTTGCTGCCCTGAGTCTTTACCAAATCTTGGAAGCCGTGGGAAAGGCCCCAGCCCTAAATGCCCTGGACACGTACCATTCAGTCGAGGAAGCCGTTGAATTCTTCTATGACCAAGGCCGCCCAGACCTTGTCAACCAGGTGACAACCCTGCTTGCCCCCGTGGTCGAGGCTGAACCCGAGCCGAAGCTGACCGTCAAAGGCGGCAGGATCTTTGCGAACAGCAAGGACGTGGCTGAGGTGTTTGTGCGGCTGCACAAGAACGTGATCCAGTCGATCAACAACTTGGATTGCAGCGCAGATTTCCGCCGGCTGAATTTTCAGCCGAATGAAATCAATGACTTAACAGGAACCTCAATCGAGTCTGTCGACATGACCCGAGATGGCCTGTCGTTCCTGATCATGGGCTTTACCGGTGCCAAGGCCGCTCACTTCAAAGAGGCCTACATTGCCGCCTTTAATAGGATGGAGGCCGAGCTGCGGGCTCAGGCCGCCCTCCCCGATTTCAACAACCCGGCCATCGCCGCCCGTGCCTGGGCGGATCAGGTAGAAGCCCGGCAGGAAGCTGAGAAGAAGCTCACCATCGCCGCGCCCAAAGTCCAGGTCTATGAGGAGATCGCTGCCAGCGAGGGCACCATGCTGAGCGGCGATGCCGCGAAGCATCTCGGTATGGGGCCGATAAAGTTCCATGGCTGGCTCCACTCTATCGAGTGGATCTTCCGGCGTGAAGGCGTCTGGGTACCTTACCAGCCGATCCGGGACAAAGGGTGGATGACGGTTATTGCAAGCACCCGCGCAGGGCGGGGCGGCATCCGGGTCCGCATTCAACAACCACGGGTGACCCCCGGCGGTCTTCTGATGCTCACTCACATCATGAAGCGCCACGAGGTGATTCAATGACCTACACATCCCTCGCCAACGCTGTCCTCCTCGACGCCCGCAACTTCGACAGTCTCGCCCCCAGCCTGATCGTCAAGATCTCGCAGGCGAAGCTCCTCGGTTACGACATCGAGACAGAGGACAGCCAGCGTCACCAGGGACTCAGCGACTTCATGGGCGTGAACGACGAAGGACACAAGGCGGGCAATCGGCCGCTGGTGTTCGACGTGAACCGCACCGTGGTGACGGGATTTTCCCTCTACATCGACGGCGATAGCCTCGCCTATTACGTCAACTTGAACCATGCCGACCAGGAGAACCGGGTTTCGTGGGAGAAAGCGCGACGCCTGCTCGACGCACTCCCCGCCGACGGCTGTTTCGTCTGCCACAACGCGCAGTTCGAGCGCACGATGATGCGCTGCTCGCTGAAATACGAGTTCACCCGCCCGGTGATCTGCACGCTGCAGATGGCCGTCAGCGCTTATGGACCCGATGAATTCGAACCGGCCGACTTCCGCACACTGGATCTCGGCGCTGTTCGCGGCCTGCTAAACGAAGCCGGCTCGGCCTTCATGAGCTTCGAGCCCGGCAAGGAGATGTCGGGTGCGCAGGGGCAGATCTTTGCCAAGTTCATCGGCAAGGAGAGTGACGCGGCGCACTCATATAACGGTTGGGTCAAGACGATCGCCCGCCCCTACGGACTCAAGGCTGCCATCAAATACTGGTTCGGCTACGAGATGCAGACCTTCGAGGCGACACTCGCCGGTCGAGCCCACATGGGTCAACTCACTGGTGACGAGGTCGTCTCTTATGGGGCCGACGACTCCTACTGGTGCGTCCGGCTCTACCACCAACTCATCCAATACATGATGGATACCAACCCGAAGGCCGTCAAAGCGTTCTTCGAGCAGGAGCTGCCCTGCGTCGAATATTACTCCGACCTTCACTCGAAGGGGCTCCGCATCAATCGCGGCGCGGTGATCGAGCACCGGGAAGATGAACGAGCTGGGTATGCGATCACGCTCCGCGAAATGAAGGCAGCGATTCGGAACCTGCTCCCCTTCCCGACTGAGCCACACGCCGGCCTCCTCAAATATGAGGGTGAAACCTCCTGGTACGCCAAGGGCGGCGATAACTACCGGCGGGACATTGCCAACTGGGCAAACACCCCGGACGAAACCGACGACTATTTTGAAAGCCAGAAGGTTCGCGGCCCGATCTCCAATGCCTGGGCAGCCGATCTCGGGGACAAGCGGCCCGTCCCGCTCTCGCTCCCTGAGCAAGAACTGAAGCAGCTCAAGCTGGAAGAAACCGAGCGGAAAGACGAGCTGGAGACCTTGAAAGAAGCGGTCAAGGCCGCCAAGGCTGCGACAAAATCGGCAAGGAAAGCGGTCAAGGCAGCCAAGGAAGAGGTCAAGACCCAGGCTCTTGGCGGTCTCACGCAGAGCTTGCGGGATGCCATTCAAGCCCGGACGGCAGCCGAACTGAAAGTGGACCTCCTCAAGGAGGTCGAGGCCACCGCGAAAGCCCGGCTTGCCCTGGCTACGACGCTTGGCTCCACCGGGTCACTTAAGGCCCGGATCAGATCAGCTAAAGAAGCGGCGGACATCGCCTCCGTTCGGCTGTCGATCACCCATTACATGCCCGCCCGCGTCCTGCTCTACGACCTGCTGAACGAGAAGGTTGTCATCGACAAAGGAAAGGTTCAGTCGGACGGCGAAGCTCGTGGCAAGCTGACCGATCGGTTGGAAAAACTCCTGGAAGGCGTCAAGGCTCACAACGACGTTGAGGGCATCAAGAGGCTCGAAGCCGGCCTGGAACTCCTTCGTTGCATGGCCGAGCTGGCCTCCGTCGAACAACGCGCCAAGCTTTACCTGAACCCCTACCTGCAGCTCACCGACCCGGAGACCAGCCGGGTCTACCCAGTGCTCAGCTCGATGCTGGCCAGCCGGCGGATGGCCATGTCGTATCCGAACGGTATGCAGCTCGCCAAGAAGGGCGACAGCACCTACATCCGGGGATTCTACGAACCCGACTACCCTGATCACATCATCCTCTCCTGCGACTGGTCGGGGATCGAGTTGGTCCTAATCGGTGAACTGTCGGGGGACCCTGAGTTCAAGAAAGCCTTCGGGCAGCTTCCTTATCAGGACTTGCACCTTGGGTCGGCAGCGTCGTGCCTGTCGGTGATGTGGGGCGACGAGGTCGCCGAGAAGCTTGGTATGAACGACGGCGTCCTGGCCATGGAGACATTCCTGAAGTCACTCAAGCACTCCTCTGCCGAGGAGATCGAAGCGATCTTCCCAAAGATCCTGGTGAACCTGAAGGGCGCTCATATGGAGCCGCCGAAGGCGTTGAAGTTCTGGCGTGGAACTGATTGTGGCAAGGGGGCGAACTTCAACTACTGGTACAGCGGGGCCTTGAGTGTCGTCGGCCAGCGGCTCGGCTGGACGTCAGACCAGATGTGGAAGGCCACCGAGAAATACCGCGAGCGCTTCGCTGTCGCCGAGCGGTGGCGCACCGACATGCTCCTGTTCGTCCAGGAGAATGGCTTCGTGCAGCTCCCGGATGGCCACCGCCGGGTCAGATTCGAGGCCACTGCCGCGTGGCGCGAGATGTTCATGACCAAGTTCAACATGATCCCCCACCCTGGTGTAGCGAAGTTTGCCACCCAAGCGGCTCGGGCAATTCAGCGGCGGGCGGGGAACCAGGCAGTCAATAGCTTGATCCAAGGGACCTGTGCGACCATGGCGAAGCGGTCGATCAATCGGGTGCGACAGGCCATCGTCACCAACGGTTGGACCGACCGGGAGTGTCGCCCGCTGATCCCGATCCACGATGAGCTGCTTCTGTCGGTCCACAAGGATCTCGTGGTCCCAGCAATCAAGATGGTTCGGGAGGCCATGTGCCTGCCCGACATCGTTAAGACGTTGCCACTGACGATATCGCCGGCTATCGGCCGCACTTTCGAGCCCTTCAAGACCGGCAACCGGATGACGCAGGTCGAGTTGGCAGAGCTGTCCCCAGTTCCGTGCGTTGATAAGAGCCGATGGGATCAGGAGGCGACGGATGACGAGGTCCGCGCCGTGGTCGGTTGGATGTTCGAGTGATGGCACGCAACACCGGCAAGCCGTCCGAACGCGCCTTCGAAGACTACTGGGACAGCCTGGGAAAGAAGGCGTTCCTCAGACGTTGGGTTGATCTTGCGCACGTCCGGGGGATGAACCCAGAACTGCACGGGATCAAGTTCCCGGCTCAGCCCGCCGACTATGTGCTGACCCACGCGGGCGCCACCTCCTACTGTGAGGTGAAATCCTGCAGCAACAAGACGAGTTTCCCCTTCTCACAGTTCGAGGACGAGCAGTGGAAAGCGATGAAACAAGTGACCGCCTCCGGCGGCTCCTACGTCATATTTATCCATAATGTCAATACAGATAGCTGGTATCAGGTATACGCACAAGTTATATTGAATTTTGACGCGATGAATAAGCATTCTATGTCTTGGCATGAACTTGAGAGGTTCACTTGGTTACTAATGTAGAGACCATGGTTTACCGCTGAAATGTTACGATCTAGGCAGTGATTTCCTACTGCCTGGAGGGCAACTTGACCATCTACACAGACTGCATGGTTGATGTGGAGACGACAGGTTTGGAGAGCGGCCGCAACGCCATGATCCAGATCGCCGCCGTGAAGTTCAACCTTGAGACCCAAGAGGTCTCTCCCGAGTTCTTCAACCGCTGCCTCCGCATTCCGCCCCACCGCTTCTGGGACGAAGACACCTGGAATTGGTGGTCGAATGACAAGGCCGCCATCCTGATCAGCATCCTGAAGCGGGCCGAAGACCCCGCACTGGTCATGAAGGACTTCGTGGACTGGTCGACGAAAGAAGACACCAACGTCCCGACCTTCTGGTCGAAGCCGTCGCACTTCGACTTCCCCTTCGTGGCCTCTTACTGCCGCGACTATGGGCTCGTCATGCCCTACGACTTCCGTCGGGCCAACGATATGCGCTCGTTCATGCGTGGCAAAGCATGGCCGCTGCCGGCGATCGAACCCCGCATCGAGTTCGCCGGGACTGCGCACAACGCCATCCACGATGTGCTTCACCAAATTCAGGTGCTGTTCGAATTCGTGAGCTGCGACCATGGACAAAACTAGCCTCACCAAGGCCGTTCAGGAAGCCATCCGCTTCCTGAATGCCGCCCAAGCCGTGAACGAAGAGCTGGGCGACCACCCGAACTACGTCGTCGGCACCCGTCGCTCCGGCGCGTTGCGCCGCTCCAGCCTGGATTTGACCAGAGCGCTGGCTGATCTGAGGAAACCATCATGAGCAAGGAGATTCCTCTCACTCAGGGTTATGTCGCCATCGTTGATGACGAAGATTTCGAGAGGTTTGGGCACTTTAACTGGTGCGTCCTTAAATGCCTCTCTGGAAATCTCTACGCCCTGCGCCGCCCGAAAGGCACCCGTAAGGGAGAACTCCTGCATCGGAGCATTCTTAACGCCCCGGCAGGTGTCTAGGTCGATCACAGAAATGGCGACGGCCTCAATTGCCATCGGGATAACTTAAGGATTTGCACTCACCATCAGAACACCATGAATAGAGGCTCCAATAGGATCGCAACCTCACGTTACAAGGGTGTGTCCTGGGATAGTGGCCGAAATAAATGGTCTGTTAAAATAAAAATAAGTAGGAAGACTTTAAACTTGGGCCGATTCAACAGTGAAGATGCGGCCGCCATCGCCTACAACAAAGCAGCAACTGACATTTTCGGTGAATTCGCGTGGTTAAACCCTGTGAGGACTCATGAGCAATACTCTTGATATCAAAGGCACCAAGGTTGCCTTTCTCGGTGACGTTCACATAGGGAGGCCATGGAAGGTCGGCGTCCCGCTGCATCGGCGCGGCGACCGCGAGCAGATGATCAAAGACCAGTTCGTTCGGGAGTTGGACGTCGAATGCGACGTCCTGATCCAGGTGGGGGATTTGCTGAACCGGCATCGGGTTGACCTGAACGACGTGGTGTTTGTGGCCGACGCTATCACAAAGGCCGCCATGGCCCACGCCGACCGCAAGATGATCTTCATGGCTGGCAACCATGATCTCGCACGCGACGTGGAAAAGATCAGCTCATTCGAGCTGGTCGAGAGGCTGTGCAACGGGTTCCCGAATGTTGACTTCATCAGCAAGGCGCCTGAGCACTACGCCCCGCTGGTCCGCGACCCCCGCATCCTATTTGTGCCTTGGTCACCGACGAAGAGCGCCGCCGAACTCGTGGCCGAGGCAGGAACCGACAAGGTCGATCTCGTCGTCGGCCATTGGGATCACGTCAACCTGCATGGCGACTCCAACCTGATCCCGCTCGACTTCCTGAGCAAGATCACCAAGCTCGTCGTGTCCGGGCATGACCACGTCGCCCGTGAATACCAGTACGGCGACATGAGGGTGGTCATCACCGGCAGCATGTCCCCTTACAGCCACGGCGAAGATCCCAACGGGACGATGTACCTGACCATGTCGTTGCTCGAACTGGAGAACATTCGGCCAGAGATCATCAAGGACAAGTGCGTCCGCGTCCTGCTCGGACCCGGCGAGAGTCTGCCGATCGACATCGACTGCCTGCAGCTCACACAGAAGCGGCTCGGCGCGGACGAGGACGACTTGGTCGTTGAGTTCGAGGATGGGCTGAACCTTGGAGCGCTGTTCGCGGAGGCCATGGCCGATATCGACACGGTGATCGCGGCCAAGGTTCGTGAGAAATTTGAGGATGCGCGGATATGCTGAAGCACCTGTATTTCGATGTGACATTCCCCAACGGTCAGCACATCAAGCGCGACCTCGACTTCGAAGTGGGCACCACGGCGATCTCCGGAAAGAACGGAATGGGTAAGTCGCTGATCCTGGAGATGGTGACCTACGCCATGTGGGGGGTAGACGCCCTTCGGGGCAAGGCCGACGACTACAAGAAGTGCCACGTCGTCCTCACCGAGGAGATCAAGGGGATCGAGTACATCGTTGAGCGTAAGAACGGCTCGATAGCCACGCTCAGCACCAACGGTGAACCGATCTGCACGGGTACCCGGCCGGTCAACCAGAAGGTCGTCGAGCTAATGGGCTACGGCTTCCCAGTATTCTCGGTTGGCAACCTGATCAGCCAAGGGCAGATTGAGTCTCTCGCCAACATGAAACCGGTCGACCGCAAGAAGCTGGTCGACACGACCATCGGCCTGGACGCTCTCGATATCGTCAGCGACTGGTGTACCTCGGAAGCAGGGCTCGCCCGCCGGGAGGCCGAGACCATCGAAGGGCTTCTGCGGGAACCAACCGAGCCGGTCCAACCCGAAGGATACGTGGCCAGCAGCGCTCTGCTGTCGCAGATCGAGGGCGTCGTCGCGCTCAAAACCGAACGGGACCTGATCACCGGCTGGCTGTCGCGCCCGACGGCGGCCCCCATCTATCCGGTGGAGACCGTCGTCGAAAGCGCTGCCGAACTCGCGGTCCTGGTGACCGAATTCCAAGCAATGCATGCGGCTCAGACGTCGCTTCGGCAGCGGCTGGCCGAGCTGCCAGCGATGACGTCATCGCAGTTGGTTCCCGACGAGATGCAGGTACAGCTCGATCGGCACACCGCCTGGACGGCGTTCGACACTGCCATGGGGAAGCTCCCGGACCCGGCAAAGCTGACCATGGAGGAGATTGCCACGCACCGGGCGGCATGGCAGGAGCACGTCACCTGGGCGCAGATGAAGAAGCACATGGTGTCCTGCCCGAATTGCTCGCACGAGTTCGCACCGGGAATGGGCTCGTCGACCCCAGAACCCGCGACCCCGCCTCACTCGCCGACGGAGCTGGACGACGAGGCCCACCGGCTGGCTGCTTGGGAGAATCCACCAGAGGAACCGGACTGTGACCGGCCGGACGGCGTCGTCACCTGGACCCAACAGGACATCGACAAAGTCCGCGTCGCGTCGGCCGCCGCAACCGAACGGGCGTCTGTCGAGCAGCAGCTCGCCGCGATCACTCTGCCGGTCGACCGCACCGCCGACTATCAGGCGAGGGTGCGCTATGACGCCGACTGGGCTGCCGCCCTGGCCGCCCAGGGCATCTACGACGCCTGGCTCATTGAGCGGGATCTGAAGACCGTCCGGCTCGGTGAGCTGGCCGGTCTCGACGAGAGGCTGGCCGAGCTGAACACGGCCAAGAATGCCAGCCTGCTCTTCGAGCGTCTGCTGGAAGGACACGCCAAAGCTCTTCAGACCTACCAGGAGGGCAAGAAGCAAGTCGAAGACGCCACGTACCGGGCGGGTCAATACAAGCTCTCAGCCGCCGCGATGAAGGACATGAAGTCAAAGGTGAAGGCGTTCCTCGTTCCCAGCCTGAACCGGGTTGCCACCCACTTGATCCAGCAGATGACGGCCGGGCAACACCAGGAGCTGACCTCTGTCCAGGTGTCCGAGGACTTCGACATCACCGTGGACGGACAGCCGATCGAGACGCTCAACGGATCCGGCAAGACGGTTGGTTGGCTCGCGTTCCGGATCGGGCTTGGGCAGATCCTGACCAACCGGGTGTTCTCCGTCCTGATGTGCGACGAGGTTGACGCAGCCTGCGATGACGAGCGTGCGACGGCCATTGGCAACTGCTTGCAAGCAATAACTGGCTCGATCAAGCAAGTAATAAACGTCTCTCACAAGGATATTATGGCAGATAACTATATCTTCCTAGAGAGTTAGTAACCGATGGCACCAATTTCCGGCATCATCAACTAAGATGTCGGTAGTTAAGGAGGTGCCACATGGCCTTGAGTTATACTGAAAAATTAGCATTACGACAGGAGATGGCCGACAATGGCAATCGTCCTGGTCGTGCAGCCACTACACTTAGATTAGATTTTGACGACGTGATGGCGTTTTGCGCCGACGACAACACGGCCAGGGGGGTATACAGCTATCTTCCGAAAGACGCGGAGTTCGGCAAAAACCACGTCATTTGCACCAAATCCATCACCGACCCCTGGCCGCGTTCTGCCATCATCGATCAAGCCCGTAAGGACTATGACCGTGGCAATATTGAGATGTGCTCTCACCGGGAGGGCGACATCCTCTATCTCGTGGTCCAGCGCCGCCGCTTCCGGGACTTGAAGCGCACGCCCTACTTCAGCCGGGCGTCCGTCTGATGGGCTCGCTCCTCACCTCCTGGGACGCACGCTTCCTCGGCCTCGCCGAGCATATCGCATCGTGGTCCCGCGACCCGTCAACGAGGGTTGGCTGTGTCGCGGTCGGCGACACCCCGAATCTCGTCGCCACAGGCTTCAACGGACTGCCGCCCGGCCTCCGCGATGACGACCGGCTGCTCGATCGTGCTTGGAAATATGAGCATGTCGTACACGCCGAGATGAACGCCCTGGCGAACGCCACGTTCCCCGTCCGCACGCTCTACGTCACCCAGCCCTGCTGCCACCGCTGTGCCGTCCACATCCTGTCACATCGGACAGTCCGACGTGTTGTCTGCCTACAGACGGCGGAGTTCCGGCGGCGCTGGGGCGAGAGCATCGAACGCTCGGTCGAGGTGTTTTCCGAAGCTCGGATCGAATTCGAAATAGTCGAGGATCTTCATGAACCAGTCTGATCTTGAAGCGGCTGTCGCCGCCACACCCGGCCCGAAGGTGACCAAGGAAGGGATCGAGTCTCGCATCGAATCGGTGAACTACCTCCGCATCGGACCGACGGTCACCAAGCAAGCCAGCAGTATGGACGCTTGGCCCATCAAGAAGACACCGGGTGTGGAGGGCAACTAAATGAAAATCATCTCTGCATCTACCGAGATCCTCGACGCCACACCCTACCTCGAACAGACCATCGAGGAGGCCGGAAGGGTTTGCTATAAGTCCGAAGACCGGATCACCGAGGACAGCGCCGCCGGCTTCATCGAGCGGCTCGCCGCGAGTGAGCACGAGAGCGTGCTGGAGCACGGCTCGATCACCGTAAAGTTCATCTGCGACCGAGGGGTCAGCCACGAACTGGTGCGCCACCGGCTGGCCTCGTTCTCACAGGAGAGCACCCGGTACTGCAACTACAGCAAGGACAAGTTCGGCAACGAGCTGACGTTCATCCGGCCCTGCTTTTTCAAGGAAGGATGGGAGGCCACGATCCTTTGGCAAGACGCGATGGCGAACGCCGAGCAGACCTACCTCGACATGCTCAAGGCCGGCGCCTCTCCTCAGGAAGCCCGCTCCGTTCTGCCCAATTCCCTCAAGACCGAGATCGTCGTCACCGCCAACCCACGCGAGTGGAAGCACATCTTCAAGCTTCGCTGCGCCACGGCGGCGCATCCGCAGATGCGCGAAGTGATGATCCCGCTGCAAGCCAAGTTCGCTGCCCGCTGGCCGGCGATCTTCGGAGGTTCTGACAATGCGTAAGCTCTACAAATTCTCGGCACCTTGGTGCCAGCCGTGCAAGCAACTGAGCCCCAAGATCGACCAGTTGCTGCCCCAGTTCCCCGACATCGATCTCGTCGAGGTCAACATCGACAACGATCCCCACTTGGCCAACGACATGGGCGTCAAGACCGTCCCGACGCTGATCCTCGACGGACGCCCGTTGGTTGGGAACCAGCCGGTGAGCACCCTTCGGCTGTTCCTGGAGGGCAAAGCTTATGACTGAAAAGCTCTACTTCTTCGAGTCCGAGAACGGCGTCTACAAGGTCTGCACGCCCAAGCGTGAAGTGATCGCCGTCTGCAAAGATGCCGGTGATGCTGAGGACGTGACAGACGCCCTCAACGCCTACGAGGCTGACAAAGACACCGTCGTCCTAGTCGACCTCTTTAAGTTGGGAGCGACAAAATGAGCCGCCTCATTGGACTCGTTGGCTATCAGCGGGCGGGCAAAACCACATCCGCCAAGTTGATGGTCAAGCACCACAACTTCGTTCGCACCCGCTTCGCAGGCACGTTGCGCGACATGCTCAAGGCATTAATCCCCTCCAACCAATTCTACTGGTTGGAGGGTGAGGGTAAACAGCTCCCGTGTCCCTTCCTGGAAGGGAAAACCCCTGTGGAAGCCATGCAGGCCCTCGGCACTCAGTGGGGTCGTGAGCTGATCCATCCAGACCTATGGCTTAATCACTGGAAGCGGAAAGTTGCCAGTCTCCTCAACCGAGGGGTCGACGTGGTGGTTGACGACTGCCGGTTTCCGAATGAGTTCGAAGCCATCATCAATCTTGGTGGCCAGCTCTACCAGGTGATGCGGGAAGGGTACGATCGGGCCTCCGACCACGATAGCGAGGCCTACGTGAGTAGCGCCCCCATCTGCGACACGATCAACAACCCAGGAACCATGCAGGGTCTCTGCGAGGTGCTCGACAACCTATTGAGGGCATCATGAGCGAAGCATTAACGCAGTCCCTCGTTGAGTTCGGACTGGAGGTCAACCAAACGGGAGTCCAAGGAAATGAGGTCTTGGAGGCTTTCGCACAGGCTTTCGTCCGCCTCTTCTACGGATCCTACTGCACTCTGCCGGTGACTGCGCAGGACAAGATCATGGAGAACGTCTTTGCCGGCTTCACGACAAACCTATCGGCTCTGCAGGCATCGGATAGAAAAGCACTCAACTGACCCGGAAGTAGTTCAATAAAAAAGGCGCCGAGCGGCGCCTTTTTTATTGAACTACTGAGATAACTCAGCCTGCCACAGGAACAACTGGCGCGACCGCAGCGGTCGCAACGACCGTGGCCGCTGTAGCTGTCTGCTGGGCCGCTGCCTTGGTGGTCAGATCGCTCGACGCAGCGGCGTATTCCGTCTGGAGCGCCGCCAGCGCGGTCTGCTGGGTGGCGAGGGTGGTGGCGACCGAAGCGGCTTTGCCGACCAGGGCGTCGATCTCTGACCCGATCCGCTGGATGTCGTTGATGACGTCGTGGATGGTACGTTTGGCTGAATTGGAAATGATGGCCTCCCCGGCATGAAAGATTTTATCAGCGTCCTTGACGCCGATGACGACATCGTTGGCGACGACCTTCTCGTCGGCGACGATATCGGCGTCCGCCTTGGTGAAGAGAGCTTTGAGCGCAGCGGAAATACTCATTGTTTAAGATCCTTCTGGTTCTTGACCCACGTCTGCAGGTCGATCAACTGTTGAGCGGTCTCGTGGCAGACGCCGTAATTTTCCCCGACGACCTGGGCAACGTCGGAGAGCTGAGGGTTACTGTTGAGGAGACGCAAGGCTGGAGGGGCCGGCATCAGACTCTCCGGCGGCGTTGGGAAGCCCGGACAGACTGCCACCGGCAGCGGCGTTGTGCAGGAGCACAAAGCCAGGGCCAATAGCGCAACGGGCATTGTCTTTCTTGGTGACATAGATCGGGACCTTCTTGATGATCGTCTGCGTGACCGTGCGGATCTCGACCTGATGCACGACCGCCGCTTCGGCGGCCACGGTGGTTACCTGCTGTTGCGCTGTGACCACCGTGTCCTTGTGCTGGACCGCATCCAGCAGCGCGGCCTTCTCGTCCAATTCCTTGAGGTGCCAAGCCGCACCGAAACCGATGGTTATCAGGAGCGCTGAGTAGGCCCCTCCGATCAGCAGCTTGGTGCTGAGACTAATTTCCATCGGGACCTCCTTGCTGTTTGCGCAATACACCCTGCCCGGCGGCGGCAAAGCCCAAACCGGTCAGGAGGAGGCCCATCCCCGTGCAGAAAGCCTGAAAGTCGACAGGCTTCTGCAGGACAACTTCCGACCAGATTGCAAGGAAGAGCGCCACGCCAACGATGACCATAAACACGACGACGTGTGCCTCTACCGAGGCGTCCTTGGAGTCCACCAGCCGGCCGAACCAGCTCATGCTTGGAACGCCGCCAGCACAGTCGTCCGGCGGTCCTCCCTGTCGGCCAGACCGTTATCGCCGCCGTTGATCTTTTCCGACTCAGCGACGAAGTCCCCGGCCTCTGCCAAGGCATTGAGATTTTTGCTCGTCCAGAACCAGCCAGCCGACAACGCGGCATTCGTCGGCTGTTCGAGCAGCTCCGGGTGATTGATCAGGTCGAGCCCGAGCGCGGTGCCACAGGCGTTGTAGTTGGCCTTGAAGGTGATCCCGATCAGACCACGAGCGCGATACCGCCAACCGTCGCCCGAATCTTCGTCGCCGTTACCATAGCGATTGGCGTAGACCCGGTTGGCGATACGCTCGGGCTGCCGGGCATAGTCGGCGGCGCTGTTCTTGTCGAAGTGACGGGAGAAATTCGCCAGCAATCCCGCAGCGCCATAGTTCAGGTTCTCGGCGACGTGCGTGAAGGCTTCACTCTCGTGCGCGGTCTGAGCGATAAAGTCGGCTTGCTCGTTGACGTCGCTGATGTTGAACCGGGTGCAAGCCGCGTCGAGTGCCGGGGCATAGAGAGCTACGTCGGCATCGCTGGCGTCCGGCACGGCCGCCGCGAGCAGTTCAGGTGTGATCATTGGTGATGTCCTCTCCCACGCATCGGGTGGGTTCGCTTGCTCGCGGAGAACGTCTTCAGGCTTTGCGTCCCCGTAGAGTTCGAAAAAGGCTTCCTGGATGCGGTTGATCAGCCAGGCGGATTGGCTCTTCTCCCCCGACGCTCGCGTGACGAGGAGCAGGCGGATTCTGTCCGCCTGCTCCCCGTAACCAGCGACCATGTAGGAGTTCGTACCGGCCTTGGCCTTCGGCATGTTACGAGGCCGTGGTGGAGTCGGTCACTGCGACAACCGCCGCCGGTTCGGGGTCTTCCAGCTCGACCGGGGCTTCCAGCGTCGGCTCGGTGAAAGCCACTTCCGCGAGGCGAGCCGTCGCCAGACCACGCTGAATGATACCGATGATGTTGGTGTCCTCCACGGCGCGGGTGGCAGCGGTCTTACGGGTGAAGCTGTTGATGGTGACGTCGAGGTTGAGGGCGGCCTGAGCCAGATCGGTCAGGAACGAGGAAATGTCGGGATAAGCTGCCCGACGGACACGTTCCGCCGAAACCGCAGCGGCGTCGATCAGATTGAAAGCCGCGAGCTGTTCATCAGTCAGCGCCGTAAGATCTACGAACATAATTTGTTACCCTCCAGAAGAATTGATGTTCGTAGATTACATCAGCCCAGAGGATATGGGTGTCGTTGGTTAGTAACTGTCGGAGTATACCCAGGATATGGCGGCTTATACTGCGTCAAGTTTCCTCAGGAGGACTTTCAATGGATACCGGCAGCAATGTAGACGCAGTGCTAAAATGTTTTGTGACTGAGATTTATGACCTTAAGGTCGAGGAGAAAGACACAAAGACCGAGCGCAAGGACATCATCGCCGAGCTGAAATCTCAGGGGCTACCGGTGACCGAACTGCTGGCGCTCGCCACCCAAGATGATGACAAGATGCAAGAACGGCTGGAAGCCAGACGCACGGCGGGGGCACTCCTCGGGAAACCCGTCTTCACTGAGGAACTGTCGGATGAGGCCGCTGAGGTGATCCGTGAAGAATTGGGCGACCAACCGGTGGTCTTCGCGAAGGATCGGATCGGGGCGATCCAAGGAATTGACGAGGACCTCCATCGTATCAAGGAGGAGATCAAGACCAAGCTCTCAGCCGCCAAGTCGGCGGGACTGGCTCCGAAGATCATTATGGTGGTGGTGGACTGGAGGCTCGACCCCAAGAAACGGGAGAAGCACGAAGAGGGTAGCTTGATCCTGGAAAAGTACCTGGAGATCCTCGAAGACTGACCGGCGGTAACACGAGGCAAAGGGTCAGACGCTCTCTGCCTCGCTCCCCCGATCCTCCTCAATGCTGGATTCGCAGTGGTTTTCCTGACCAAAGACATGCAGGGCAACCCAGTTGACCGCAACACGAAGCGGGCGCGAGAGCCCTTCATGGCCACTCTCCTCGGCTTTCCCGAGCCGACTACTGATCGTCTCCTGTCCATCGCCGAGAGTAAGAGCACTCCCCAGGTCATCGACAGCGACGAAGACGTTTCGGAGGTAGCGGAGAAACGGATTCGATATCATGCAACCCTCCGGTGGGGAGGCTTTTGCCTCCCCATTGTCTTACGCAGTCGTGGTAGTGGAAGCCGTCGCAACTATCGCAACGGCCTTTTGCGCTATTGTGGTGGCCAAAGAGGAGGCTGTGGTGTCTGCGGCCACAATGGCGTAGATCGCATCAATAGTGGTCGCTGCAGCGATACTGACGACGAGCCCCCGCCGGATCCCCTCGATCACGGGGCTGAGGGCATTCCACTCAGTTGCCGTCGCGCTGACAGAGGCCGCGACGACATCAAGAGTCTGCCCGGTTTGGGATGCCTCCGCCTCCAGGTAAGGATAGGTCCCGGCAGCTTGGCCTGACTTGTAGGTGGCTGCCTCCAACCCCTTGATATAGTAGGTTACATCCTGCCCTGGTACTTCGGTCAGGAACTGCGTGCGGGCCTGTCCGGCCGCGCTATTTGCCAGGGAAGTTGCCCAGGTTTGGATGTCTGCCAGCGTCGGCGTGTTGGCAGCTTGATGGGCAGTCCAGGCAGTCACGTCATCATCGGTCAGTTCGACGATGACGCCATCAACGAGCTTTTGCATTTACTGATTCCTCACGCCGTAGAGCCGGAAGTTGCCGGCCGTGATGTAACCGGAGGACATCTGAAACTGTACGCCCGTGGTCGGCGCATTCGAGACCCAACACCCAGATCCCGACGTGCTGGTCATCACTGTGCCTGCAGAGCTTGAGGCCGTAGCCTCTACCAGAAAATCTTTCACTTTACCGGTGGTGGCCGGATTGAAGAGGGTGAGCAACCCGGAGGCTGTGTCACTGGACCCAATACCCACGGACTGAGCGCACAAGATGTACGATGTGGGGATGACCCCCACGTAGCTTGCCGCCGAGGCAACCTGCGTGGCCATATGTTGCAGATAGCCAGTGGACTGCGCTACCCCGCCGGCTATCAGCAAAGCTTCAAGAGGGCCAGCCACGCTGGGAACCACCCCATCAAATTCAACCCAATACTGGCTATAGGTGCCGTCGATTCCTGTTGTAAAGGCCACACTGGCGAGAGCCGAGCCTGCAGGTACAATCTGCTCGCCCAGCAGGGCAAGACCCTGCTGGGCGAGAACCAGAGATTTGCCATCAGGCGAGAGCACCTGTTGATTGATCGCTGTGGTCGTCGGAGGCAAGACGCCCCCGTTGACCAGCCCTGACGCGGACTGTTTAAACATCGACTTAATGCTCCATCACATTGCCGTAAGCGTCGATCTGACAAGGCACCGAGCTGGTCAAATAGACCGTCTCGTTGGGCGGGACGAAGATCAGCGTGGCGTTCTCTGCCGTGGCGCCCAGTGCTACCGGGATGGAGCTGTAAGGCGTCAGCGTCGAGCCGTTGTTCGTCACCTGGACCGTCACGCTAGCTGGTTGATTGCCAAGCATGTTGACGACCTCGGAAAGCGTCGGTGACGTGATGTTGAAGACCCCCGTCACGAGATCTTCAACCCATGGCGCGGCCAGCCCGTCGCCCGCGCCCTGCACCGTGCTGGTGCCGGTCGCTCCGACGGTCTGCGTGTTTACATCCACCGTCTTGTAGTAGTGCTGGGCGATCGTACCGACGGTGGCGTTCGCGGTCGTTGCTGCAGCATAGGCGATCGTACCGACGTTGCTGATAGACGCGGACAGCTCGCAGCGCACACCCGAGGTCAATGCCGAGTACACGTTCGGCGTCCAATCGACGTACTGGTTGTTGTTGGGACCCCAAGCATAGAGCCCAAACGCACCATGACCGAGCACACCCCACTGACCGTTGCGATCCACAGCCAGTGTGTTGAGATCGGGATCTTCGGCATTGGTGAGCGCCACCGAAGAAACACCTTGAGGCCCAATGTATGTGCAAGCATTGCCCTTAACGATTCCCCCGTACCACGTCGCGCCTTGGAATCCACTCATAAAGGCGTAGGAAGTGTTGCTGACACGGACCACTGCGGAATCGTAGGGGTTGATCACCCCAGAGGTACTGTACCCACTGCCAAAATAGTAGGAGTTCGCGGCCACTTGGATGGTTGAGGCAAGAGCATATGCCGCAGAAAGGGTAGCTGTCTGAGCATACCCAGCGGATGCGCTGTTAGTAAACCCAATAATTGCTACGCTGCCGGCACTGAGAACACACAAATCAAGCACAGGGTAACTGGTCGCACCATTTACAAAAAGAACCGTAGTAGTGGCAGACCAGTTTGGTGTTATTGCTTCCCCGCCGCCATTTTTGCTTGGTGTGTAGTCGAGGACGTAACCATAAATATTTGCCAAATAATAAGAATCATACCAACCACTTGTAGTAATCACACGGTTGATGCCGATTGCCAAATCCCCGTTGGGGAAGACATCAAGGCAAGTGATGGTATATCCCGTTACCGATATGGACTCGAAGCCGATCTGGTTGAAATTGACGTCCAAGTAAAAAACTTGAGCCCCGGCAGCAACGCACCAGCAGTTGTAAGTGGCATTCCAGCGACTGGTCTTGTTGCTCGGATGTCCAAACGGGACATACTTCGGACGCACCGCGTTGGGCAGCGTACCGTTTAGCAGCGCGATATCACCACGGGTCCCGTTAAACGGTAGAACCGCGAGTCCCAGTGCATTGGAATACGACGAGTTTGGAATGACCGCCAAGCGGGTGTCGAAAGGAACGATGACGGAGGTGTTGGCTGCGAGCAGCTTCGTGGAAGTAGTCAGGTTTACGCCGCCGAATGGGTAGAGCGCGGTGGGTGCGTCCGTCGTTTTCGGCACAGTGAAGAGACCCGAAAGATAACTTGTGTTGCTAGGCGTCCCGCTGATTACGGCCAGGGTGGCGGCGATCGTGTTCACCCAGACCGTAGTGAGGAAATACGCCGAGGTAGAAGTCACATTACCCCCGGCCGTGGCGTGCGATGCCGTGGCTCCCGACAATGAATGCGACGTGGCCAAGGGGCAGTAGGTGCTGCTGCTAAGGCCACTCACAGCAAGGGCGAAATGAAAATCCGTGCCGGCTGAAAGGCTGTAGGCGTCCCACGCGTACATACTGGTGGACGCCGTGGTCTCGTTATAGGTCCCCTGCGCATAGTTCAGGGTCGCGGTATTCGTGGCATCCGTCCAAGTGAACGCAGCATAATAGAACCGGCCGGCGGCAGTGGCAGTGTCGCAGATAACGGTATAGGCTGCCGAATTGGGCTGAGACTGGATTACGCGGACTTTTCCGCAACCCGCTGCAGTTGCAATCGTGCCGATGGTTGTTAAGAGCGTCTGAGCGGTGCCGGCGGGGGTGATCAACGACGTGCCCGACAAGTTGTAAGCTTGCAATACAACAGCGGGGGTCGCCGTGCGCTGAATGACCAGCAGCTTGCTAGCATTTCCCAAAACAGGCGCGGCATGCACCGGAAGGCCCGTCGTCGTGAGAGCGATAGAGCCCACGAGGTTGCAGAACACGTCCGTGATCGTAAACGACAGGATGCCGTACTGAGTGACGATGGCAAAAGTCGAGGCCGAAAGCGCAACGGCGCAATTAGCTTCGAAGGACGCCAGGGTCGTACCAGTGTGGAACTGCTCAATGTAGGTCGCTGGACCCGTCGAGTACCGGTCGTTCACGTCATCGTAGTCGACCACCTGAACAAAGCCATTGGCGACCGCAGTGGTGGTTATCGTGCCGTACTCTACTTCCGCCAGCCCATAGACTAGTGTCCGTGTTGCCGTTAAGCGAACAGTTTTCACCTTATCGAGCGGAGCACCCGTATAGTCCTGCAGCCCATTGGCGAAGGTCTTGCCAGATGCGCCTCCCGCAACAGCCGTCGTCCGATAAGATGCATTGTTCTTCTGGTTCAGAATAAGGTTCTTGAGAACCGAGGTGTTGCCGGTGTTATTGGTATATAGCGCCGTCGCCGTGTACGGGATGTCCTTCAGGACGGCAGCCTTTAGGGTGGTGGTCATTGATTACCTCGCTTTAGCAGTCAAGAAGGGTGGCGAACAGGACGATATCGTCGATCGAGAGCCAGCTCGCCACGGCGCCGTCGGTGGTCAGAAAGCAGCCAGCGTTGCCCGCCATCGCCGGCAGAGCACTTTCACCTTGTGCGATGAGTTGAAGATTGCCCGCGACGACGTCAGCAGCGGCGGTTGCCCCGCCGACATAGGAGACCGGCAGCGCGATGTACAAGCTGTAGCCGTCCGTCATCATGTCGTTTTGGTTGTAAACCGTGCCTGCGACGAAGGTCCGACGGAAGTTGAAGCCACCGTTGAACTTTTGCCACTGGTTGGCCGCCAATTCAGTAGCAAAGGCCGTGGAGACGTGCTCGACCAGGGCGATGTAGGTGTTACCGCCGGACATCACGAGGTCATTCAGGTGGTAAAGGGTCGCCGTTACCCAGACACCCCGCGCCGCCACACCGGACATCAGCATGGTCCAGTAGGCGACATTGACCGGAGCATTCCCGGTGCTGTTCGCTAAGCACAAGAAGGTGTTTGCCCCGTAAGAGACCACGTCGCCGGGCATGTAGGCCGTGACGGCGCTGTAGATGCCACGACCATTCATGCCGACCGTAAGCACCGTCCAATAGGTGGAGGATGGTACGCCGGGGTTTTGTCCGAGATTCGACTGCGTGGCATAGTAGGTCGTGCCACCGTAAGTCACCACGTCGTTGATCGAATACTGGGTCGTGACTACCCAGGTCCCGCGAGGACTGTAGCCAGGAACCAGCAACTGCCAGTAGGTCGAGGCCGTCGTGCCGGGAAGCTGACCGGTGCTGTCCAGCAAGGCAAGATAGACGCAGTTTCCGTAAGTCGTAATGTCGTTCTTGCGATACGCGGTCGCGACGTTCCAGACGCCATTGGGGTTCAGGCCCATGACGAACGGCGTCCACTGCGTCGGGCAGCTCGACGGGACGAAGTTGAGATTGTCGATGTTCGCCAAGTAGGCTGAGCCACCGTAAACGATCACGTCGTTTTTGCGATACTGAGTGGCCGCGTTCCAGATACCGGCCGGGTTGAGGCCCTGAACGAACGGCGTCCAATAAGTCGGCGACGACGACGGGGTATTGCCAGTCTGGTTCTGGTTGGAGACGTAGGCCGTGCCACCGTAGGTGACGATGTCGCCATTCTTGTAGGCCGTCGTCTGGGACCAGACGCCTTGGTACTCGATCGAGTCGATGAACTGCGACCAATAGGTGGTATTCGGAGGCTGCTCGCCGCTGTTGTCCGTGACGCAAACATAGACGAAGGAGCCGAAGGCAACGGCCTGTCCGACTTCGTAGGCCACCGTAGCAGACCAGGCGCCAATGAAGTTGAACCCCTTGACCATCAGCGACCAGTAGGCCGTCGGTGCCCCCGTTGCCGCCAGTGTCGGACTATTGCCGCTGGTGGCTACCGGGTTGATGTAGCAGTAAATATTGCCGCCGTACTGCACCACGTCGTTGTATTCGTTGACAGTGGTGTTACTCCACGGGCCGGCGTAGTTGAAGCGCAGCTTGCCGAGGTCAATCGTGCTCATAAGATCACCATTTGCAGGTGGCCGTTCGGACCCCATTGAAAGGTCAGGCCATCCGTGGAGAAAAAAGTCGTCTGGAGGTCGCGGGCGTCGATCATCCCAGCGGCTGTATCGACGAAGAATTTCGGGTCGGCGCTGTTGGCTTGGCCGTTCTGCGGAAGTTCGATGACCGTGGCGTTGTCATCATCGTTCATCACAACGCTAAGACGCCCCGTGCCATCCAACTGCATACCAACGAATAGTTTGTCCGCGAGGTCGCCGTCAGCGCCGTTGTAGATCATCAGGAAACCCCATCCAGCCAGGAGAGAATCGCAGAGAAGGTGTCGGTCGCGACAGCGGACGCCGTGATCACGTCGCCGGGGAACAGAACCATTTTGGCCTTCATCAGTTCTTGAGCCCCCTGCCCTGCCACGCGGATGGCCGGCGCGAGAGGGATCGTCACGTCGCCACGGGTGAGCGTAGCGGTGAACCCCTTCTCGCCTTTGGTCAGGTTGCTGACATAGAAGCCGAGCAGGATTCCCTTGTTCGCCATCGTGAGAACAGCCGTCGGGTTCGTACCGCCGATCCCGCTCACCACAACGCTCTGGAAAGTCTCAGCCATTCATCGTCATCCCATTGCGATAGCGAGAGCGAGGGCGGACGTGCCCTGCGCGGTTTCCATGTCGGTGGAAACGGAGCCCCAGGTGATGTCCCACGACGTGCCGTTGAAGGTGAGCAGATCGCCTGGATTGAGATCGTTGCCACTGACGGTCCCTGCGACACTGACGCGGTACTGAGAACCGATCTTGTTGTTCGCTGGCACGGGCGGGTAGCCCCCGGTACTGGCGTTCCAATTTCCCATGTAGATCATTGCGTTGCCCGTGATCGCGGCAGCCTCGGAAGCGGAAGCTTTAGCGGCGGCGGCTGCTGCCTCAGAGGCTGTCGCGGCGGTCGTCGCTGTGGTCGCCTGGGTCGTCGCGGTGGTCGCGGCATCAGCAGCAGCCCCTGCGGCGGTAGTGGCAGTGGTTGCCTGGGTCGTCGCGGTGGTCGCGGCATCGGTCGCAGTCCCGGCGGCGGTCGTCGCGGTGGTCGCGGCGGCGGTGGTAGTTTTCACGTTAGTACTGGTCGAGGCCGCAGCGGCGGTCGCCACGCCAGCCTCGGTCGTCGCCGTAGTCGCCGCAGCGGTTGCCGTGGTCGCCGAGATGACGGCTGTGGTGGCGGATCCGGCAGCGGCGCTTGCCGAAACGGCAGCAGCGGCGGCGGAAGCGTCTGCTGCCGTCCGGTCTTCCCCGACCGCAACTGCGTTGACTGCGGCGTCCGCTATGTTTTTGGTATATCCCTGAGCCAACGTAGCCTGGGCCGTGGCAGTGGCAGCTTCGGAAGCTGCCGTCGTGACAGATGCTGCGGCAGCGACGGCCGAGTCCGCTGCGGCGGTTGCTTGGTCCGTCGCCGTCTTCGCGGAGGCAGCAGCAGCGGCTGCCTGAGTGGTTGCAGCGGCTGCCTCGGTCGTGGCCGTGCCAGCTTCAGACGCCG
Source organism: Telmatospirillum sp. (assembly GCA_031291415.1). Classification (GTDB taxonomy): domain Bacteria; phylum Pseudomonadota; class Alphaproteobacteria; order Rhodospirillales; family Magnetospirillaceae; genus Telmatospirillum. The sequence goes on along the minus strand of JARLJB010000099.1, from coordinate 51,024 downwards.
CTGTAACGGCGGATCCGGCGGCGGCAGTTGCCGAGCCAGCGGCGGCAGTTGCCTGCCCCGTCGCGGTGGTCGCGGCAGTGGTGGCGGCAGTTGCCTGGGCCGCAGCAACTCCAGCTTCGGTGGTGGCAGTGCCGGCTTCGGTCGCGGCGGTAGCCGCTGAGGCTGAGGCCGCTGTGGCGGAACTGGCAGCAGCAGCGGAAGATTGAGAGGCCCCTGCAGCCTGAACCGTGGCGACGCCAGCCTGGGTTGTGGAAATTCCGGCTTGGGTCGTTGCCGTCGTCGAAGCGGCGGTCGCGGTCGTCGCTGCTTCGGTCGCAATTCCGGCCTGGGTCGTGGAGATTCCAGCCTGGGTTGTCGCGGTCGTCGAAGCAGCGGTCGCGGTCGTCGCCCGATCCGTGGCGGTCCCGGCTTCGGCCGTCGCTGTCGCCGCCGCTGCGGTGGCTGTGGCTGTGCTGGCATTGATGGAGGTAGCCGCGCTATCTGCGGCAGCAGCAGCAGCCTGCGCTGTGGCGACCGCCGTCAATACCTGAGGCATACCAGCGGTAGAGTCCACCCAGCCGACGTTGGTGAAAAGCATCTCCAGGTCTTGATCGACAACCCAGATGTGGTTGCCAAGAGTGGGAGTGATGAAGACCCAACCAGCATCCCACTGAGCGATTTTAGCGTCTTGATCAGCCCATGCTCCGGTCGCCCCAGTCGGCACCACCCAGAGCTGGCCCGCGACGGCGGAAGTCGGTGGTGTGGTCACAGTCACGCTCTGGACGGGCGGCGCCCCCTTCACGACGGTGTTGATATCGCTATCGAGCTTCATCATCGCCCGTTTGAAGAGCAGCACCGTGCCGATGTCGCCCGCCTGGGGGTAAGGAAGGCCGTAGAGAGGGGTAAAGTCCCGAGCGATCACATACCGCGCACTCGCACTTGAGGTTCCCTCAAATGACGCGGAGAGACTGATATGGGTGTCATCTGTGACGAGGCTCACCTCGTAGGAGATACTGTCTCCTTTGACGAAGAAGATGTCACCTTTGGAGACTTGGTCGGACCAAGATGTTCCTGTCCCAGCCACCAAATTAGAGCCGTTTTTTACAGAAACAACCCCAGAGCTATACTGCAAAAGGAAACCTCCAGAAGATATCAAGAGGTATATCATGTCAGATATTGTAATAAAAGACTTTGTTTATACTAGTAGTTACACGGGATTTTCATTTTTTATACTAGTAAAATCCGCAAGCATCTTATTGAGCTTCTCAGGTCTCCCCGCCGCAGCGTCTGCATGCGCTTCAAGCTGCGCTGAGATCGGCCACGCCTTCAGGTAGGCAGCCTTGCGGGCAGCCAAAATGTGCGCTTTCGATCCTTCAAGGGTCACACGCATGTGATGGTCTCCACGCAATCGAGGTAAGGAAACGCTGAGATGACGATGGTGAACTTCCCGGTGGCAGTCGCCGTCAGGACGAATTCGCCGTCAGTAACCGTGTGGCTCGTCCCATTGACCGTCACTGTCGTTGGGTTTGGCAAACCTTTGATCGTCGCTTCATCGCCAATCGCTATTGTCGTCTTGTCGAATCTACGAAAGACCGGTCGGTCAATTGGCGTGCCGTCGGCCACATACTGTGTGGCGCCATCTGCCACCCCTTCAGAGACGGTGACCGTTGCCGCCGCTCGGGCCTTGTGGACCTCAAAGGACTGCTCGTTGGTCTCGCCAAATTGGGTAATCTCTCCGGTCGCCGTGCGATACTCGTAATAGGCCAGAGTGTCGTTGCTGACGGGCCATGTCATTTTGTCAACTCCTGCACATAGATCGAGTTCACGCATCCATTGGCGGTAGCTGAAAAGCTATGCGTACCAGCGGCGAGCGCCCCGACGGCAGAGACGGATCCGCCAGCCGAGGGCGTGTAAGGCGCAGTGGTCGAAGCGATTACCGAACCGTCGATGATCGCCTGGATGTAAGCAGGGGTGTCTGTTGAGTCGTCGCTGGAAGCCGCCGAGGTGCTTTGAATGGTGAGCGACGAGACGATGATGAGGACCGGGTTACCCTGTGTAACCAGGTACGCGGTCGGCGCTGTGCCGGTTGCCACCACACGATTCGACACCGCGTTACTCGCAATTTTTCCACCCGTCACCGTCAGTTCGGCGATCTTGGCCGTGTCGATTGCCGCGTTAGCGATCTGAGCATTTTCTACCACGAGGTTGGCGATCTCGACCGCGCCAGCGTCCATGTAGATGGAACCATTTTGGACGATGAACGGCACGACTTTGCCGTTGGTTGTCGGATTGACGATCTCAAATTGGTTGGCGAAGATCTGGACCTCGCTCGTCACGCCGCCAGTACCGGTCACGGAACTCATCAGGCCGATGCCGCAGATGACACCGTTGTTGTTGACCTTGATACCCCACTGGGCAGAGACCCCATTGACGGTGGTGAGCATCTGCTGGATGGAGGTCGAGGAACTGGCGACGGTCGAGTTAAGCTGCTGGAGAAAAGTCGAGGAGGAGCTGTTGATCCCGGCGATCGCCTGAGAAAGTTCGGTGTTCGTGGCATAGTTGGAAGAAACGCTCGCGGACAGGACGTTGAGCTGCTGGGACCAACTGGTGGTGGCAGTGGCAATCGCCTGGGAAAGCGCAACGTTCGAGGCGTAATTGTTGGAGACGTTAGCGGTTAATGCCTGGATCGCCTCAGCGTTCGCCGTGTCGGCCTTCGCCCGAGTGCTCTCCTCGTTGGTGATCGCGGCAGTGTTCCCATTCACGGTCGTGGTGAGACCATTGATGGTGCTGTTGATTGCAGTGTACTGGCCGTCCGTTATATTGGTCAGTTCAGCGATCTGCGCGGCCACTGAGCCGGGCGTCGTGGGACCGGCTGTGATCAAGTTGATCGTTGACGCCAAGGCGTCTGTCAGCATATCGCTGCTGATGATGCCTTTAGCGATGTCGACCCCTTTAAGTTGCGCTGTGGTGACGGACATCTCTGCCGAGTAGGTCAGGTCGTACTCGCCGAAGGTGTCATAGCTGGAGAGGACTACGTAGTAGGTCGTCCCGGTGGTGGCCGGATAGGTCAACACTGAGTTCACACCGTCGTAGGCTAAGTTGTCGGAAGATGGAGTGAACCCGCTCGTCGTCGAGATCCAAACCATGGTCCCCTTGAAATCTAGTTCAGCGTCATTCACCCACGTCACGAAGACATTTTGAAATGCTGCCGCGACCGCAACGCTGGTTGGAAGCTTGGCAGCGGGATTGCTGACAGACAGAGTGGCTGTGGGGGAGACCCGGCCAAAATTGTCGTGCCATGCTACTTCGATCAGGAACGCTCGCGCCGGGGTTCCATCACCGTCTACATAATTTTTCTCGAGGGTGTAAGTATATGTCGGATCCTGTGTCGTCTCCGTCCGCCGCAGGGTACCATCGAGGTTGTAGATCGAGACATAGAAGTCCTGAAACCACGAGTCGACATAGCCGGCACCGTCTCCGGTCTCAGATCCGAGGGGCTCCGTCGAGCCATAGGCCGAGTTGAAGTTCCAGACAAACTTGGCGTCGGTCCCCGTGAACTCGGTGTCATTTGCCTGCCCGTACAACTCCAGGCCCGTAACGGCCGCCAGCAAGATACTGTCCGTCGTGAGGTCATAGGTGATCGTCAACGGCGAGGACGTGACCCCAAAGCCGACGGCGCACACCGAAATTGTATAGGTTCCGACCAGCACATTTGTGATGACCGCCTGGTTTTCGCCGCCCGTGGTCACAACGGTGCTTGCGCCGCCGTTCCTTGAGTAGGTGATCTGGTAGTCGGTGACCCAAGTGGAGGTGGACTTGGTCCAGGCAAGGTCGAGATCAATCTGCGTGCCGAGCGTCGAGCTGGTCACCGTCTGCGATGCTGTCAAGTTGGTGACCGCATCGACTGAATTGAGCGTCTGGGTGTTGTAGGTCGGCGTGTCGATGACGATGCCGTCGTTGATCGCCGTCCACTTGTTCCGGTTGATCTCAATCGCGGTGATCTGAACCTGATCGGCATTGCCGTCGACCTTCTCGATCTTGAGCACTCGGAATGGCTTCGGAAGCCCGAGGTTCCCACCGGTCAGCGCGAAGACGGTCGTCGTCGGAAGGTTTGACGGGACGGCGGCGTCGAGCGTCAGCGACATGTTCTCGCCAACGGCTGGGTTGAGGATCTTCGCAGTGAAGATGCCATTGGGGACGACGATGGAGATTCCGTAACTCTGCCCGGCTTCGAGCGTGATCGGGTCACGAAGAGACAGGATCTTTCCTGCGATATCAACGGACCTTATCCGGCCGGAGACGGCATATCCGGTGGTGGGGTCGGCGACCAACATCACGTCCCAAGGTTTGACGAAGCACCCCTGCCGGTTCGTTTTAAATGAAACGGACATGCACTCAGTCAGGGACGTGACCATCTTATACCGGGCGCGGTTGATGGCTTCGTAGGCACTCGTGCAGCCCTGAGCGATAAAGTTGAGTGGCACCATCCCGTTGATGGCAATATCGTCGGGGTCCTTCACCAGCCGTTGGTCGTTGTTCCAGTTCAGATCGGGGTTGGTAAAGGTGACCGTGATGAAATTGTACCGGGTCGCCATATCCGTGAATGAGTATTGGAACCCGTCAATCGTGTTCTCTTCAGCGAAGAGCAGGGTCGCCGGGGTCGGCTGGTCGATCATGACGAAGGCGGTACCGTTCCCGTCGTCGAAGAAGGCCGCGTTGAATATGCCCGCCAGGTAGGTGCATTGGTCGCGCCCACTGCGCTGCGTGGCAATCAACTCGTTGAAGGTATAGCGAGCCGCGCCGTTCGACATTGTGTCGTCGCACCAGACGCCCGCGTCGTAGATGGAATACTTGTCGAGGTAGATAGAGCTGTAGGCACTCATCCCGTAACGGGTGTTGGTGACGAAGTCGTAAAGGATCCAGGCTGGATTGTCCGTCCATGCGAGTTTGAACGTGCCGTCCCAAATCCCTGAGTAGGTCTTCTTGGTGGGATTGTAGTTGGACGGGACCTTGATGATTAGGCCACCCAGTTCAGCTCCGAAGGTCGGCATGCTCGAAAACTGGTTGGTTGCCCTGCCCCACATCTGAACGCAGGCAGTGTGGGGCCATTTGAAGGTGTCAGTACGGATCTCTTCCCAGGACTCCCAGACGATGTTGGCGACGTAGGTTGAAGTGCTCTCGCCGCTAATCAGCGTGACGCGAATGTCATAGGTGTCGGTCCCTGCCGTCAGCGCTGTAACGGGGATCCTGATCTGCCTGACGTAGGTCGACATGGTCTTGCCGCTGATCGTCTGATCGACCGCCAGGGTCCACGTCGTGGCTGATGTAAGCTTGGTTTCAACCGTGTACTGGAACGAAGTGGTGTAGGTGTCACCGCTGGTGTCCGTGAGATAAAGCTCATCGACGTCCAGTCGGATGTTGATGAAGTTGATGTCACAGGCCTGGGTTGTCCTGACCACCGGCATCTGCGGGAACAACTGCGTGCTGACGGCCGAGCTGGAAGAGCTGCCACCCAGAGCCGGCGTGATGGTGTAGGTCGGGTCTCCCTGACCGTCGAAAAAATTGACGTTGGAATCGTAAAAGTTCGTGGAACCGTCTGGGTTCACGATGGGGGTCGTGCCGACGTAAAAGTTTGTCCCGTTTCCGTCGATGGGTCCGAGGATAGGCCCCTCGCACATCCCCAGGATGACCTCATAAGTGTCAGCAAACCTGAGAGTGTCGGCAGTGGATGTAACCGATGAGGACGATGACGAGGAGCCACCACCGGCCCCTTGGAGGGTGTCCACTAGGCAGCCTGCGAATCAGCGGTGGGCGCCGTAATCGTCTGACCATTCAGGTAAAAGGTCACGTTGCATCCTGAGGTGTCCGCTGCGGCGCTGTAGGTCAGCGCCACATCGTTCGCCTGAACGTTCATGCTCAGCATCTGCCCGTAAACCAACCGGCGTCCGTAGAGGATCGGGATCGGTGTCCCGATGGCTGTCGTGTTCTGCGGTGCCCCAATGTACTTCGAGGCGTCAGGGTCGTTCTTCTTCGGGGCAGCGCTGAGGAGCGCAATGAGACCTTCGGCGATCATCATGGCGCCGCTCATGACCAGCGCGAGAGACGCACCTCCGGTACACCAGGACAGCGCCACGCCCACTACGACCATCACGGCCCCGACGATGATCTGCAGGACGCCCCCGGCTTTGCCCCCACGCAAGGATGGCACGAGGTGAAGCTCTTTCACGTTGTCGTTGAGGGGCGCCATGAGGCTGGCGTCGGTGTCGAACCCGAGCACTTCAAGCTCGTGGCGGGGCTTACCTGGGAGGGGATTGAAGGCTTTGGTCTGGAGGCAGAGAGCGCTGATTGCCTCCTCAACCGTGGCGGCATCGAACTCCAGGCCGTCAGGGGCTAAGTTGCGGAGCTTCCCATGCAGGAAGATTTTTCGCTTCATCTTTCAATAAAACTCCAGAACTAGCCACAACATAGCAGCTAACTCCATCAGTTCCAATGATAACATGGTGCATAGATGGGTAATTTGTAAATGCTACAAAGTCATCACCAGAGAGATTACTAGTAGTATTGGGGTGCGTATGGAATGAACCCCACACTTTATCTTCGTATTCCACGACCGTAGCCGGGTCCATGCGGAATTCTTTCTCGCGATCCTTGGCGAGATTTTTGACTTCAACGAGGCTGCCGTCGGGGAGGATAAAACCGCACCGCTCTTCACTGCCGGTCAGATGATTGAATCTCTGCAATTCCTGGCTCCAATATCTTTCTCATTCCAGGGGGGAGAAGGTCCATGAGGTCGACCTTCGTGAGCGTCTTTGGCTTCTCTGCCTCGATCAGCGCAAACACCTTTGGATGCCGCAGATGAACGACGGTCACCCGGCGCCACAGGGAACCATATGACTCGACGTTCGACAGCCGGCCGTAGGTGTGATGGAGGATCTTTCCGTCGCCGACGTATGCAGCAGCGTGATTGACCACCTTCGAAAGCACCATCATCAGGAAACCGTCGCCGATCGCGGTCTCCCTCGGGTGGACGTCGATGGATTCAAACCCCTCGGCTCGGAAATACTTCATATAGAGATCCAGGTCGGGGGCTGTGCGCCACCAACCTTCCGGGCGGGCATAGTCCAGCATGTTGACATCGAAATTTTCCGAGTAGAACTGCCGCATCAGTCCGAAGCAGTCGTCGGAGCCTTCCTTGAAGGGAATACCTTGAAGGTGGTCAATCTTGATCATGTTGTCAAACTCACCGCAGGGAATTCGGGGGGAAGGAAAGACCTGGCTGGCGTTTGGAAGTTAGGGCCATCTAATTGACCTCTTACTTCAAGCGTCAGGTTTGTCTTATTCATTAAGACGATACGCCAGCAGACCCACGTCTGTCTGACATAGATGTTATTATTCTCGGTTATGTTAACTCCGAGCACCGTGTATTTTAACACCTGCGCTTTATTGACGTAGCCGTTGACGACAAATGACGAGAAGATGCCGAGGGGATTGGCGATGACGAGCTGCGGCCGGGAGACCGAGGTCGAATCCGACGAGTTGAACTCCCCCGACATCTGGATGGCAAGAGACTCGTAGGTGTTGCCCTGCCAAGTGGTCGTTGCCCCGGCGGTCAGGTAGAGGTTCGTTTTGTCGCTCAGGATGATGTGGTACAGCTCGACGATAGCGTCAGCGTTGAGCTTCAGCGAATCGTCGACATGCTCCTGCGGCCAGTTGGCATCCGAGGGCGACGTCAGGATCTCGACGGGGTAAGCAGTCGTTGCTGTCGTCGTCACAGGATACTCTCCAGAAAATCAACCTGAAAATCCTCAACCATTCCGAGGCCGCCAGCGACTCCCTTAGGGATGGACAAAGGTTTTGAGAACGTTACAACGACAGTTCCGTTGATAGGGTGTGTGTAGTTGAAGGTTTTGTACTGGCGAACTGACTGATAGAAGGCTTCTAGTATTGACACGTTAGTTTCTGCGTTAATTGTTGTGCTGATCTTCCCGTCGTCGCTCAGGTAATATTTCATCCCGGTGAAGTACAGACGAAAGGTACGCTGATCAGGGCCGGTTGGGGGAGCCGTGAAGGTGTAGGAGTTTCCGAAATTCACCTGGGTAGAACTGCTCGGGTAAATCGTTTCAAATTTGTGGTAAAAAGTTGGAAAGGTCAGGGTGGCCATCAGACGGCTCCAGACATAACGGACTTGATCAGCTTCTTGCTCGCCCCACCGGTCATCACGTCCTGGCTCCAGGCGGCGATCACGTCGCTGGGACCAAGTCCAGCGGGCTGCTGATCTTTGTTGACCACGTAGACGTTGGTCTGATGAGGGGTAGTGTTGCTGCTGCTCTGCCTCGCGGACGAGACGCTCTTACTGGACTGGGAAACGGTGCTGTTCCCCATGGCGTTGAGCGCCGACAGTTTATCCGCGCCGATCAGATCTACAGCAGACTGGCGCATAACGAATTCGCCCGGCGCGGCGAGGATCGGCACGCTGTCACGGGTGGACACGCTGCTGCTACCGTCGCCGTCGTAGCCTGACGCGGCGCGGCGGAAGTGGTCCCCGATCTTCCCTCCATGCCAGAGCGAGGCGGAGACGTTGTCGTTGCCGCCGGGGATTCGGCCTCCATGCCAGAAGTGGGCGGGGATTTTGCCGCCATGCCACTCGAAGACATCGCCCACGTCCGCCATGGACGTATAGACAGCACTGGTGCCAGACGAGGCCGTGTCCGACGTGGCACTAGCGCTGCTCCCGCCAAAGACGCTGCTAAGGCTGCCGAGTCCATCGGTTGCCAACGACATGAACTGCTTTGCGATTGCGTTCGATAGCACCTGCTGCATCGACTGAAGGATGCTGGTCGCCAACGAGCGAAAGGCGTTCTTCGCCTTCATGGTTCCGCTGGTAAAGGAGGTGATGAAGGAGGCGAAGGCGGTCTGGGTGGAACCAAGAACCTGGGTTGTCCCGGACTGGAGGCTGCCGAGCATCCCCCCCGTTCCGAGTTGATTGTGGTAATTGATAACGCCCTTCTGCATGGCGTCTCCCATCGACGTCGGCGGGGCGCTCTCTTTTATCTTTTCTTGCTCCTTCAGAAGAGCTGTCTGTTTTGTATTCTCCGCCGTTATTGTTTTGTTAATTGCAGCACTTTTTGCCAGGGCTTCGTTATAGTCTTTGAGGGCGTCGTTCTGATCCTTTGTATGCTCAGTAGCGTTCGCGTCGTACCCTGACGCGTCGAGAATCTTCTTTCGTGCGGCGACCTGGGCGGTCACCTGAGCGATCGTGGCGTTTAGGTCGTCGATATACGTCTGAAGAGATGCCAGGAGAGCGTTGTTCTGGTCCGTCAACATCTTGTTCTTGACGTCTTGACCTGATTCGCCGGCCGGCGGATGCCCGCCGCTGGCCCGTAGCTTCGCCATGGCCAGCTCGGCGTCTGCAACGACCTTATTGGCCGCGTAGTTCCTCTGTTCGTACTCCGTTTGCGCGGTGGCGAGTTTAGTGTTGTCGGCGGTGTTGTCTTGGGTCCACGTCGCACCAGCGTTGGCCTTCTTCTCGGCAGCAGTAAGCTGGAGATTGAGGTTACTCCCTTCGGTCGCGACAGCCTGCTTCCGGTTGGTCTGTTCGGTCGGGGTGCCTTTGTGCTGCTGGAGTTCGATCTCCATCAGGTGCGTCTGATCTTTTAGGTATGCCGGGATCAGACTCTTCAGCTTTTCGATAGCTGCCTTGGCATCCTTGTTGGATGTAAACGGCTCGGCAATGGTCTTGAACAGATTGTCTATCTGACCCTTCAGGTTGCTCGCCTGCGCCTGAGCTTCCTGCTGTGCCACCGCCATGCCGGCGGTGTTAAGGCGTTCGAGGTTCGTCTTCGACGTGCGATCATTGGAGCCCAGGGAAGCTGCAAGCTGGCCACGGGCCTGGTCCTCTGCAGTTCCTCGCAGATCAGGGTTAATTCCTTTGTGAATGGTCGGATTGTACTGCGGGTCAGCAGCGATCTCAGCCATCTTCTTGTTGAAGATGTCGTGGGCCAGCTTGTCGACCTCGGCCTTCAGCTTATTGACATCGTCAGTAGTCTTGGCCTTACCCATGGTGCCGGTCTTATCCGACATGGCAGTCTGATCGGTGCTGATCTGCCGGTTTGTCGATGGCTGATCTTGCGTGAACTCCTCAGCGGCATACGTATTTGCCCGATCCTGCAGCTTCTGACGAGCTGCACGCAAATCTCCCAAAGCCTTCACTGAGGCAGGGTAATCTAAGGTCTTATCCTTTTGTCCCTCTTGCTTCTTTACAGTCGCATCAAGGTCGGCGATCGTCCCCCCAACGATGCTGTCAAACAGCGCAAGTCGTCGCTGGGACAACTCAACTTCGGCCCTTGAACCAACGAGGTGCTTATCGGCGACGGTCGTGTCCTTCGCCTGGGCTGTTTCATAGTCTGCCTGCACCTTAGTGGCGTTAGCAGAAACGGGCTGACCAGCTTTTATCTGATCGGATGATAGCCGAAGAGCCGCTTGCTCCGACGGAACATTGGCCAGGGCGACAAGCTTTCCAGAGACGGACTGGAGGTTTTCGATCGTAACTTTAAGCGCTTTGACATCGGTATCGGAGATGTTTCCTTTGGCCATCCGGTCGGCCAGCTCGCCGCTGAATTCACGAGCCTCCGAACCAAGAAGTTCTCCCCTCTGACCAATAGCGTTGGTGGTACCCAAGTCTGACGGGCGTGAGGACTTCAGAAGTGCGGCCACGAGGGTCAACTGGTTCTTGAACTTATCGCTGTCGTCCAATGTGTCGGCAGCTTTGTAGACCTTCTGTCCGGCCGTCAAGGCGTCACTGCCAAACTGAGCTGCGTCTAGCTGCGCCTTTTCGCCAACAGCGATTTCCTGCTGCTGAATCTTCACAACAATCGTGTTGATCGTATTCCGACGTAGCTCTTCCAGCTTGGTGATCAGATCCGCGGTCTTACTCGTTGACCCAGAAATGTTCAAACCAAGGGCTCCGAACTGCTCGTTGAGGTCCCGGATGCTTTGGATGGGATTTTTTAGGCTGTCCCCTTCCGACGCCACCTTAAGAATAGCCTCGTCGATGGTACGGATGGTTTTCTCGGAAGACTCGGCTTCGGCCTTCAGCCCAGAAATCTGTCCCTTCAGAGCGTCAATTTTCTGAGCGAGCGTAGGGAAGTGGTCCGATAACGCCGCGAAACCCCCAGCGAGAAGTCCGACGGCAACAGAGGCGAGCCCAATTGGACCAAGCAGCCCACGGAAAAGACCAGCGACCCCAGCAATTCCCTTGGCCACACCCAACAATTCCATCGTGAAAGATGCAATCTTGAACGTGGCAAAGGCTCCGGCCGCCGTGACCACAACAGCGGTCAAGGACGGGAAGGTGTTGGTCAGTGACAGAATACCGCTGGCCGCGTTGGCGGTTGACTTAAGAAACTCAGCAAAGGGGGCCGAGCCTTTTTCTAAGGTCGTCGACCACACATTTCCAAATCGCTCGAAGGAACCCGACAGCGTGTCGAGATTGCGCTTGGCGGCATCCGTGGCCGCACCGGTTTGTCCCATGCTGGCGATGAAAGCGTCCGCGCCTTCAATATTCTTGCCAAGAGCGTTGTAGAGAGCCGCGCCCTCAGCACCAAAAACCTTCATAGCCTGGGCAGCGTTAAAGCCCGCCTCATGCATGTTCTTGAACGCACCGATCAAGCCGTTGGACTTTAGGTCGACTGCTTCGGAGTTGAGACCGACCTGGGCCAACTCGTCCCTGAAATCCTTCGTCGGATTGGTCATGGAGATCATGGCCTGACGAAGCCCGATGCCAAACCGATCCGTCATGCGAGCGCCAGCGTCGGCAGCAAGCGCCATCGTGCCGAGTAGTTCTTTGAGGCTGACGTTTGCCTCAGAACCAACCTCAGCGGTCATACTAAGCCCCGACTTCATCGCCTCCGGGGTCAGGCGGCTCTTCGCCAGGGTGCTGGTAGCCAGATCGGCAACGGCACCTGTGCTCGTCGATGGAAGGTCATAGGCACCCACCACGCCGGTCAGCATGGTTGCCGCTTCGGATGGCTTCATACGGATGGCTGACGCGAAATTGACGATGCCCTTCAAGCTCTCTTGAGTCTGGGTTGCGGTGAACCCAAACTTCCCGAGGATGATGGTCGCCTCGACGATGTCCTTGGCCGACTGGTTCGAGGCCTGGGCCACATCGTTGATAGTGTTTTTGAGTGACAGCATCTGGCTGTTGGACGCCTGGGTCAGGGCCTGCAGTTCGCCGAAGGACTTGTCCAATTCGACGACCGATCTGACCGACTCCTCAATCCCGGCAAACATGGTCCCGAAGACCATGTAGTCGGACATGTTGGAGGAGTGCCGCTGGAAGCGGTCTTGAACAGTCTCGCCGCCTTTTTGCTGAGCCTTGCCGAGCTGCACAACTTTTGTGGTCAGCGACTCAACAAGCCTCTGCTGCTCGGCATATTCCAAGTTGGCATCAGCCAGAATCTTGAGGTTGGCCTTCGCTGCTGAAAGCTGAGCCTGCGCGGCTTTAAGGGATCCCTCTCCGTAGGCTCCGGTGAGAGCCTCGGTAACACGATTATTGGCCTCCACCTTTTCCAAAGGTGCCTGAGTCGCGAACTGGTCTCGAAAAACTGCGGCCGACGATTTCGCCGAACTCGCCGGTTTGCCCGACACGCCGAGGAAGGCATTCAGCGCCCCTTGCTCTTTCCCCCACTCAGCGGAGAGCTTCGCTCGGGCAACCTCAGCAGCCGTCACGGCCTTTAGCTGCCGCTCCACCTCCACCAATTCCTTGGCGTAGATTGCGACCAAATCGTTCTCTCGGGCCTGCGAAGCCTCCGCGCCGTTTAAGTCAAGCGCTGCCTTCATCGCAGTGAGTTGCGTGACGTCGGTGGAAGACGGATCAACACCTTGCCGCCGGTAGCGGATGACGTCGGGATTGACCGACATGGCGGTTTGCTGAAGCTGCGTCCCCGTGTCCTTCGTCACCCGTTCGAAATTCCGGGTGGACGCCGCTGCGGCGACCACCTCCAGCGAGCGCATCAGAGCTGCTTCCATGCGTTGCTGGAAGAGCTTCATTGTGGCGTCTAGATTGACCTCAGTTGCCCGAAATACGTTTTGGTCGGCCCGCTGGTCGGAGAGTTTCGACGCCGCGTTCTGGCGGATCCCATCCTCAGCCGGTAGCTGTCGGAACTCCTGCTGCAACGTCTTGAGCGTGCTGCGAAACTGGTTGAGCTGCTTCGCCATGTCGCGGATGGCGTTGGCACCAAACGTGCCAGCGTCGAGCCCCGCGCCCGATATCAAAGTCGCCTTGATGTCGGTTATTTGGGTGAAGACTTTTGCCAGAAGCTCACTCAGCTCCCTGGCATTGTCGGGAGAGAAAGCCTTCTTCAGGCCATCGCTCACGTCGTCAGCGGTCTCCACGATGCCGATGAGGGCACTGTCGAGTTTAGCAACCTTCTCAGTGACTTCGGCCGTTCCGGTTTCGGAGATCGGGACAACTACACCACCACCTGGTGCTTCCTCGCCGGGATCGTCGCCTGAAGCCATTACATTCCTCCCATTAGAGCCGCGAATTGCATTTGGGCGTCCATGGCGTTGGCCGGTGTTGCGTCTTCCTGCTGCTGATCGTCCCCGCCGCCAAGGGCAAGGGCGGCGACCTTGGCGAACGAGCTGAATTCCTGCAGCACCTTCATGTGCTCAAACTTCAATTTCAGCTCGACCTTCAACTTCAAATCCGCCCGACTGTTGCTCCAGAAGACTTCAGGAAGACGGCTGGGCACAGTGTCGTAGGCCCAGCAAACAGCCTCCGCGAAGGTCAGGCCGGCGTACCAGCCGAGGATGACTGCCCCAGCACCGCGCTGATCTGTTTTCCGTGCGCTTGGGCTTTCTCCGCACGCCGTAAGAAAAAACCCAGCAGGTGGTCCTTCCCCCAGTCGAGCAGACGCTCGATGTCAGCGATGCTGATATCGACGTCAGCGAGGAGGCGTTTGCCGATGGTTTTGCCGCTTTTGGTGCGCTCCGCGATCAGGACGCTGATAAAATCGTCCCGAACGTCGTTGTCGAGATCCAAGGCAGGAACCGAGTCGAGGCCGGGGACTGAACGGGATAGCTCTGTGAGCAGTCCGTAAGACATGAACAGATCAACGGGCGCCCCGTCAATCTCGATGGAAAGAGTATCGTCCGCCATTACTAGTAATACTCCAGTAGAAAACCACGGAAGGATTGTATCCTACCGTGGCTTTCAAGACAAGACTATGTGGTATCTGGAGGGTTGTCTTGTCTATTTCATTACGCCATCACGAGTTCCGCCGCACGGGTGCGGAAATTGGCGTAGTTGGGGTCCGACTGCACCAGGTTATAGACGGTGGCCTCGAAAGGCAGGTTGCCGTAGTTCTTGGTGTCGAACGCCATGGTGAAGCCCTTTGTGATACGGATCTTCGGCACGTTGACGCGGACGAGCGTCCCGTCGCGGAGTTTTCCCACAGCGGCCATTGACAGGTACGGCTGGTCGACGGTCGAGGCCAGATCGATGTTGGTGGCCAAGCGGACGAGCGCGCCCGAGGCGAGGCTGTCCGGGATGCCATAAGTCAACGTCAAGACGTTCGTTGCGATCGACGCGATCTTGTCGACGTAGATCTGGTCGGCGGTCGCGCCCTGCGCGAGGATCCAATTTCCGACACCAAACTCCGTCGCCGAGGTTAACGGCAAGCTCATGTCCGGGCTGGCGACCGTGCCGGTGACGGCCGAGGCGGTCGTTGTCGCGACCAACGTCGAGGTTACGATCGAGCTACCATCGATGCCCAGGGCATATGCAATGTTCTTCGCCGTGTATTCGTAGACCTCGAAAGTGGAGTTGAGCTGCGACTTGTTCTTGGTCGAATCGATGATTTGGTTCTGCACTCCCTGGGTCAAATCGACGAAACCAACGTCGCCTTTGAGAGAGAAATTCTTAACCAGGCCGACGCCGTTAATGTTAGGGGTCAGCAGGTAAAGATCCGCTTGGGCACCGAGCATTACGGTGGCCTCGCCAAGCATGAACGTCTTGGAAACAGCGGATCCGAAATCACTCATAATACTCTCCTGGACTACGCCAAACTAAACCGTAGTTGTCTTTCTAATACTTTGAGTATTATCGTGATAGATGGTATAAAATAATATTTTATAGGAGTTCCTACTATGTCACCAACTTCTGTACTCATACCCGACAGACTAAAGGCGCAGCTTGAATACCGGGCGGTTGAAAACTGCCGATCATTATCGAGCGAGATAGTTTACATCCTCAAAAACTATCTCAGGTTCGAGCGGGACGCCGACGTGAACACCTTTAAAGAGCTGGTTTCCGGTCGCCCAAGAGATTGACCATCATCATCTGAAAGGTCCGGGCGGTCGAACGGTGGACCGGAAGGATGGACGTCCCGTCGGCTATGGTGAACTGGCCGAGGACATCGCCGGTCGTGCCATCAAGGTAGGGGATGCTTTTCGTCGGTAGGCAAAGAGTGAAGAGTTGATCGAGGATGTCCCGGTGAGCGAACATTGACTGATCATCAATTGTCGTAACGCAGAACATTACTTGGACGCCTATGGTGATCCTGCCGGAATCTACTGTGAAGCCCCGTACCCCAACGATGTTCTCGTAGGGCAACGTATCGAGACTGACATACTGGTCAAAGTCGACAAAGACGGCGTCATAAGAAAGTGTGGCGATGAAAACGTTCAGAAAATTACTGAGCGACCCATACACATTGTTAAATTCCGCCATGATCAGCTCTCCCCAAGCGCTTTTGATATTGCAGCCGGGATGCGGTACTTCATGAAATAGAGCAGAGATGGGAGCATGACGTCACGGTAGGGTGCGCGGCCGGAGGTGTTGCCGGAGTGGACGTCGTAGGTCAGGTGCTGGTCATTCGTCAGCTTGGCATAGCCCCTGGTCATCTTCTCCCCTACAAGGCGATCGAGGTCGAAAGGAGTGTCTCGGTCACCCATTGGATGGGTCAGCATGTATTGGTGGTACGGGTAGACGAAGATCTTGTAGGTGTCGCCAGCAGTCTCTTGATCGTTCGTCTGTTTCCACCTCCGGTCGGTGGCGCCCAGGGTGTCACTAGGGTTTACACCTGCCAGCTCGTTGCGAAGCTCATTCGACTTTTCAAAGAAGAGGGCGTTGCCCTTGCGTTTCATATAATGCCGGGTCAGCGGTTCCCATGACTGGGTGAACTCCTCAAGTGCCGGAGGGATCGACTGCCCCATGAAGTTCTCAGCAATGACTTTGAAGATGAGATCGGCCTCGGCCTGGGCCGCTTCCTTTGCGATCTCCTTCAGGCGGTCGAGCTTGTTGGCCATCTGGGCGCGGATCGCTTCGAGGACGGTGCGCTTTAGGTTCATCACGCCACCTCGGCGATGGTGATCCCCATGGCGTATTCGATCCGGCGAACGGTCTTGTTCTTGTTGATAATATCCCCGATCTTGAGGACCGTATTGCATAGGACGCGATAACGGCTCAGCGCCGACAGCGAATTCAGATCCTGTGACAGAAGCTCTAGGGTTCCCCAAAAAGTTCCCAGGCTCTGGAGTGTTGTTGTCTGCTTCGACAGTCCTGTAACCGCGTCTTTTGTCGTAACTGATCGGCTCCAGACAAGCTGATGGTCGAGGTCGAAGAGCTTGAACAAGGTCGAAAAGGTTCCCTGCGCCTCATCATCTCCCGCCCAGGCAGTGAGCATCACGCGCCCTGACGTGTCGTAGATCAGCATGCCCGAGGTAATGCCACACGAGGGACGCACATTGAGGACTCGTCGGGGGGTGTAAAAGACGTTGCCTCGGCCAGAGGTTTCCGGAAGCAGCGAGATCGCCCCGTAGAAGTGACGACCATCAACGGTCTTCAGACGCTGGCGAAACCGCTGACCGAGTTCACTGAGTTCGGGCATGCCACGGTCCCCCGATGATGTCTCGACGTTTGCCGACCACCAACATCGACGGGTACGTGCTCGTCATGCCGGTCATGTTGGTCAAAGCATCCTCCAGCAGGTCAGTGATCTGGTCGTGCAAACCGTCGAAGTCGAAGCCGGAGTACCGTTCATATGAGGTGGTCCCCTGCCCCTCCTTGTGGAGCAGACGGGCACGCAATGACGGGAATAGATCGAGGGCCGCCTGGTAGATCAGAGCGTCGTTGGCATATTTGGCGTTGAGAGTGCCGGAGGCGAGTGACGCGGCCATGGTGACCACGACGGTTGCCGTGGCCGTCAGGGTGCTGAGTTTGTCATCCAGCACGTAGTAGGTGTCGTAGAAATTGACGTCAGCGTCCGGTAGCTCGGTTGAGGATAGACCAAGCTTGCTGCGCACGTCGGCCGGCGTGACTGCAATGCTGAGCCATGGGTTGAGTCGGTAGGCCGAGACAAACTGATAGGGTTGCGCATTGACGGTGTAGCTGACGATCAGCGACCGGATCTCGGTCGACAGCGTGACAGCGTTATCGGAGGCCGGGATGGTGACGGCGATCTCGGTAGCGGTGGTGGCTGGTGTCAGCGCTCGGTTTGTCAGCGCTGTGATCAGGGTGCCTGTATTGTCACGGACGCTGTAGGTGACACTGCCGGTGTCGGGGACCACATATTCGCTATCAACTAGAAACGGTGCGACGATGGTCACCGCCGTCGAGGCAGTGAAGTTCAACATCAGCGGGACTTCTTAGCGGGAATGGGCTCGGGCTCCGGTTCCTCGACCACGACCGCCTTGGAGCCGTAGGCCGACAGAAAGCTCTCGATCGCCAACTCGCGGTCGCCTGCGCTCTCACGCCAGAACTTGAGAAACTCAAGATCGGTCGCTGTATCTTTCAGCTCGCCAGCCACCAGCCGGATCTGGCCCATGGCGGCACGAGCCTGAAAGAAGTGGCCCATCTCGACCACCGCAGGGCGGTTTGACGGGATGAGCTGATTGGAGTTATCGACAAGTTGAAAACTGTCGATGGTCTCAACCAAGGAAAGGGACATGGCGCTCCTCCAGAGTAAAGAGGCTGTGGAGACGCCACAGCCTCTGACCACATCCGTTACTGGGTGAAGTCGATGATGTTACGGGACAGCGGGAAGACCAATTTGTATCCCGTGTTTTCAGTGCGAACGTAAATCACTTCCTGGGTCTGGATCAGGCGCTCGCTCTCGGCGATCTGGCTCCCCGACTCGATCAACTCCTCCAAGCATTCCGCGCAAGTCAGGCCGATAAGCTGGCCATTGGGGACCGTCGAGGACAAGACGAACTGGACGCCCTTCAGCAGGATCGGCAGGTTCTGCTTCAGGTTCGGGCCGACGCCGGAATCCGCCAGGGCCTGCGCCTCCGAGGTCTGGCCGCTGAGGGTCGGCGTGAACATCAGCAACCAGTTGCAATACATATCGTAGTTTCCCACGACAACGTCGACCGGCCACATCGACTTAGCACGCCCAACCAGCCACCCCAGGAGAGCCTTGTAGTTAAGCGCCCCCGTCGCGGTGTAACCAGTGGTGAAACCATAGGGAAGTTGCGAGGTCGAACTGACGACCGTAGCGGCGGCATTGACCCCGTCTCCGTTGATCAAGATGCCGGTGGCAGCGATCACCTTGGACAGCTCCAACTGGCGCTGGACGCGGGCGGCGAAGGGCGTCATCACATCAAGGGCGGCGCGACGCATGAACTCGTAGGTGAACTTGTATCCAGAGCCGTGCTTAAAGATCTTGACCGACTGTTCGGAGGTCTGCACGGTCTTGATCGGGATCGGCCCACCTTCCGAAATCGTGCTGGTGGTTCGCGCTTTCGTATCATCTTCGACGAAAGTGGTAATCAGCTCGTTGCCAGCGATGCCACGACTGTTGCCGAGCATCGGCTCGACATATTCGATCATGTTTATCTTGTTTTTCCACCGCAGGACGGAATCGATGACGGCGGGGAAAAGGGCACGAGTGCCGTCGTAGGTGACGAAAGTATTGGCTGCAGCCTGCAGCAGAACGCCGCTGGCATAGTCATTTTTCACCGGCAGGTTCAAGTAGGCGAGCGAGGCTTCCAGGCCGTTCAAGCCATCGTAGCGCCGGGTCGCCGGAGACTTGCTTGGGTCGATGGCCAGAGACAAGAAGTTCTCGACATTCAGTCCGTAGTCCTTTGCCTCGGCGCACAGCTTCATGCCTGCGGTTTTTGATTGGTAGTTGTCGTTACTCAGCAGCCCGGCGAGGAGATCCTCGGGCGAGCGGCGATTGCGAACCAAGTCGCAGATGTCTTTGGTGACAGCGCTCATCTTCATAATCTCCGGTTAACGCAACAAGGTGACGCAGGTGCCGTCGCCGGGCACCGAGGTGACGAGGTTTTCCTTCGGGAGTTGGTCGAGAGCTCCCGTCAACGGCGTGACCGTTTGGACGTTCCCCGGATAGGCCGTGCAGCCGCCCACGATGTCACCAATGGCGACCGTGTGGCCGGTGGCGATGGGAAAGCTCATGCCGCCTTTGGTCACCACGGTGACGACACAAGTTCCTTCCGACACGCGATTTTCGAACGACTGGATCTTACCCAGGATAAAGTCACCGTCGTGTGCGAGCCTGACCTGTGTGTCGGCCGTGGTGTCCAGGGTAACCGCCAACCCAATGGGGCCGAGAGTGGCCACTTCGCCGTACTTGGTGCCAGGGGCTCCGTAATTGGCGACATACATCGCCAGGATGTCCGCAGCGGCATTGAAAGTGAACGGAACGCACTGGTTGACGCCGTCAACCGTGGGGCCGGTGCCGATAATGGCCATGGGTCAGTCTCCCTTATTTGCGAATGGTGAAAGCGGACGCCGGGAGGAACCCTTCGGCCGATTTAGGATCTTTGATGTCGGCGGCAGCCAGGGCGACTCCACCGACGGGGAGCTGGTAGAGCTTCACCGTGGCGGCACTCAAGGCGCTCAGCATGCCCGCGACGTCCGTCGGAACGGTCGGGGTCAAGTTGCCCGAGGCGATCATGGCGGACTTGGTTGCCTCGCTCAGGAAGGCAGACATTTTGTCGTGGTCTTCCTTCAGCGCCGGGTTGTCGCTGGCGGCAGTGGCGGCGGTCAGCTTGGTGGTCAGGTCGGTGATCTGAGCCTGAGAAGCGGCCAGTTTAGCGGTCAGGTCGGTGACCTTTCCCGTCTCGTTGGTCAAGGCGAGTTCAGCCTTGGTTTTGTCCGAGGACAAGGACGCCACAAGGGC
Organism: Telmatospirillum sp.; assembly: GCA_031291415.1. Lineage (GTDB taxonomy): Bacteria > Pseudomonadota > Alphaproteobacteria > Rhodospirillales > Magnetospirillaceae > Telmatospirillum. The sequence continues at coordinate 30,901 of JARLJB010000099.1, read as the reverse complement.
GAGCATTTCATCAGCCATCTTGGGCTTTCCTTTGGCATGAGTGGGGGAGGCAAAGAGCGTCGTTATCTCCGGGTCGGTCCCGGAAGCGGCCAGTCGCTGGTATTCGTCCTGGCCAAGGACGGCTTTGGCACGACCAACGATTTTGGCGTTATTGGCAGCGCCGAGGCTGACGAGCGAAAGCTCAAGCCAGCGGTCGAGACCATCAACGATGGCGTGGACGCCCTTTTCACCGATGGTGTGGTCATTGGCGCAGGTGCGATCCCAGATGTTGTCAGGGGTAGCGTCCGCACCGAGATAGTCCCAGCCGCAGGCAGAGCACTTCATGGCCTTGGGGCGGAGCCCGACTGACACCTCGTCAACCACCCCGCTGTTCAGCTTGGCGATCAAATCCTGGCCTTCGATCGTATTGCGCGGGACGAAGAAGAGCGCCCGCAGCTCATCCGGGCCGTTGGTGCCCGCTGAGAAGACCTTGCCTACAGGAAGCTGTTCTCCCTGCTCATGCAGGGTGTGCAGCGGGACGCTGCCGCCGGCCGGGATCACCGATGCCATTTGAGACAGGGTGTTCGGGGTCACAGTGGCGCCGTTCCAAAGGGAACCTCGCTTTGAGATCGGCTCAGTATTCAGCGCGATGCATTCAAAGACGGCTATCTGCGTTGGGTCGGCCTGAGCGCCTGTTACTTTGGCGATCTGATCTAACATAGCCGCTGTCGGGGCAATTTCCTTAAACATGACCGGCAGTTTAGTTAAGACAATTCCTTAGGTCAAGAGTATCTCTAATATTTTATTTTAGTTTTACTAGTAGTTACTCTGCATTATCGGTTTGTCAGCCGGGGAATGCTTTTCCAAGGATGACAAGGACACCATCAACGCGAATAGTCAGCGCCTGGATAGCAGTCTGCATTTGGCGCATCTGCTCGTTAATGCTTTCAGTGTGCCGGTCGAAATCCGCAGACCTCAGGTAGTCGTCACGAAATTTATCGATGCGCTCGTAAACATCAGTGTGTACGGCCCCATCCATAGCGGCGTGCTTGTTAAGCTCAGACCATAGGGTGTCATTCGCCCGGTCGTGGCGTGCGACGACCCAGGCGATTGAAGCGCCGATGACACCCAAGGTGGCGGTTCCAGCGATGATCCACTCAGTCACATCCGTCATTTTCATCGTCGATCTGATTGAGGAGAAGGGTGAGCGCCGCCTTTACTGATTTCGGTTTGGTCTGCACGGACTTCGATTTGACCATTCCCTTGGCTTGTTTCGCGCCGGCTGGTTGGATGCCACGTCCTAAGGGGTCAGTGTTCGTGTGATCCTGCACCGCAGCATCAGGACGCCCGGTGCTGGTCGTCGGCTGCATGAAGCCAGTGCCTGAGAGCATCTTTGCCCCCTTCAGAGGCGGCCGGCTGAACATGATCATGTGGAATTCGATGTCGTCGATCAGACCCAAGCTCAGCAACTCCAGCAGACGGGCCTGCCGAAGCGTGACCTGCGGCTCCAACTCCGACCAGGAGCGCATCTCTGCCGGCTTGAAACTAATCTCGACGATGCTGGCCGACCCGGTGAGGCGCAACGCGTAGGTGAACACCTGGGAAAGGATGTCACCGACAGGCCGGTTTATCTGATCAGCGTTTTTCGAGAAGATGTTGGCCTCGACCGAGGCGGTGTTGGTGCCACTCTCGCCGCGCCCGATCACGGTTGCCATGGTCTTCAGGGCCGCCTGATTTTGACCATTCAGCACCGCGATGACCTGGGAAATGTCGACGGCCATGCCCGGCTTCTTGTCGTTGAGAATGCTGACGGCGACGCTGTCCGTGTGCGCGAACGGCTGGTCAGCCCGCAAAGAGGCCATTGAGTTGGTGAGATCGGTCATCCGGGCGGCGACCCAGGTACGGAGTGACTGGCTGTCGTTGCGGATGTTTGCCGGGGCGTTTTTTATCAGGCTCTCTTCGACTACCGCTATGTCGATGCGCGGGTAGCCGGTGGACTGCATGATCCGGTAGAGGTCGTTGATGACCTGCTGCCGGGCGGCCAGGGTGTTGATCGCGGAGACAAAGCACCCGTCCGGGTAGATGGTCAGCGGGTCTTGGCGATAGAAGGCTGTGAAGAAAGTCGGCGTTTTGGACAGATCAATGAACTGTCCCGTCGTCGTCGTGCGCTGCTTACAGGTATAGACCCCGGCTGTGTCTTCCATCCACCAAAGGGTGTGAGCGTCGATCATGTTTAGCCGCTCGGGGGCTCGGAACTTGTTGAGGACCAACTCGGAGGCCGCCGCGCCGCGCAGCATCACCATGTAGCGTATGCGCTCGCAAAGGCCCCGCAGGCTCATCAGGTATTTGTAGGTGGTGTAGTTCGAGGTGGTGGTCATCGACTGGATAAGCTGCATGACGGTGTTGTGACCGTCGTAGTCGAATGTACCGTCCTGTTTTTTGACGTAGATGAGCGGGTCGGTGTCGGCCATCGTCAGGTAGGCATTGACCGTTGCACTGACGTCAGGGTCCTGACGAAACAGGAGCTGCTGGAGCTGCTGGCTGTTATAGGACTGCCGCAGATCTTGGATGTCGTTCAGGTGGTCTCTGAAGGCCGGGACCGGGAGGTACTGCCCGCCGAGGTAGGGGTTGAACGTGCCGGTGAAGGCGGTCGCTTGCTGCGGAGCCCTCTTTGGCAATACTAAGTTCTTGAGACCCGCTAAAATTCCCATAGAAGTCTTTGTATCAACCAAGAGGCCCATTAGCAATAGTATTCTTTGTATTTAGAAGGTTATTTATTTTCTGCGCATTGACGCCTATCAGAGACACTACTTGTCTTACGTCGCTATTAGATGAGTTTGATATATACTCAGCAATAACACTACTAGTAATACCAAAACCTATAGAATGGAAATAGTGATCGTCCTCCGAAAGCTTGCACCAGCGGGCGGGTTCTTTTGGTTTTTCATCGCGCACCATGTTGGTCAGGTGGTTAATGATGACCTGCTTCTGAATGCCGAATCCCGCCATCTTGAGGTTGTGACCTCGAACCCTGGTTTGGACTTTGTCGAGGAGTGCCGTCCGGTCACACTGGAAGTAGATGGTGTTCTCTCCGGTGGGGTCTTTGATGGGGTGCAGTTCTTGGGATCCCCGATATTCAATGGGCCATATCTTTCCCCCAGAGGCGGCTAAGACCTGATTGGCCAGGACGGTCTGGGGGTGCCGATCCATGCCGCCGGTGACGATCCTGTAGCGCTTGGCCAGCATGGTGATGTGTTCGACGAGGCGCTCGGAGTGGACCACCTCCATTGAGAAGATCGGACTGTTGAGAGGGTCCGCGCCTTTGAACAAGGTAACATGGCACATGATGCCGGAATCGATGCCGACTGAGATCGGCTCACCTTCAGGAAGGTCGGGCATCTGGGGGCTGTCCAAGCACGCCTCGATATCCGCTACAGCGAGCCGCTCGTTGCCGCCGGTAAAGGCGCGGCCCATAACGGTGTTCCACCAGCCACGGATGAACGAGAGACGCTTATAGGTGAGCAACTCCTGGATGATATAGGAGATGCTCAGTTGCGAGGTGGAAAATGGCCGCACGCGGTAGCCACGAGCCAGGGTGCGGCTCGGGTAGGTCGGCACCCACTCCCTCAGCTCAGGGTCGCTGAGATCAAGCGGGCGGAAGCACTTCTCACAGTGGACGAAGGCTCCCCCGATATCGATCTCGTGGGTGTGATGCTCCTCAATTTCCGAGAAGCAGGCGATCTCGTCTGGGAGGCCAGGCATTATCACGAACTGGCGAGTAAAATCCGGGAGCTGCCAGTGGCCGCAGGCCGCGCACCGGCACAGATACTCGTTCTGATCCGTCGAGGCAAAACCAGCGTCGATCCCAAAGGAGACGTGTGTCGGCGTCGAAAAGAACTGCCGAACTTTCCAACTGCTGTGCTGCAGGCGCGAGCCAAACAAGGCGAGCATGGACTGATCAGAAAGGTCGATTTCGTCGTGCAGGAGGATGTCCGCCGAGGTGCTGGTGGCTGAACCTTCGGTGCAATCACTGAGGTGCAGAAAACTCTGGCCGAGTTGGTAGAGCAATGCGCTCCGGGTGGCGTTTTTGTCGCGTTCCTTGTTGAATACCTCGTCGCCATCAACCAGCGGCTTGACACGGGTCTTGGCAAAACGATCACGCACCGGCTGGTCAGGCAGTGAGAAGATACCCGTGGTGCCCTGATTGCGCTCCAGGAAGGCCAGCATTTTCCGGATCTGCAGTTCACTGAGGCCAACCTGAGAAATCTTCTCGCACCACAGGTTTGGATGCATGTCGTCAAGGATCTGACGCTGAAACTCGTATCCCTTGATGCTGAATGGTTTGTTCCGCAGCGTCGTGTTCCGGGCGCACCAATCCGACACGCTCATGTTGAGGGAATCGATCGAGTATCGAGCGCGAATTTGCTCCGCAAAAGCTTGGACAAGATGGTTCGACATCTTGTCAGTATAGGGAGGCGTCGCCAACATAGACAAGATGCTATAAAAGCTTAGTTACTAACTAACGTCGACTATATTAGTAATAACCGGCTTCCTCGCCGAAACATTAGGGCGTAGTTTTGGTCACTCCCGCAGATTTGTCAATCGAGGCTACGCGTGACCTATCCAAACATCACGTCCGATAAGTGCCTTCCCTTCAAAGAACTGTCCCAACGGCTCCTGGAAGATAAAAATTACCTTGACCAGGAATCCTGCCCCTACCCGGAGCTGCTCAAAAGCTGGCTCAAGTCCAAGTTCTTGCCCCACGAGGTATCGGTTGCGTTGGAACAGGAGGAGGCTTTTGACCCTCTGGACCCTGATAGCTGGGACGATTCCGCGAAGAAGTCGCGGCAGCTCTACGCTGACCTGGAAACGCTCCGCAAGGACACCAAGGACACGGGCGAGAGCATCCAGATCATCAAGGCCCAGGCTGGTTTGTTGGAGCGGCTAATCGCTGTGGGCGACAAATCACTCGGCCACCGGGAGACCGCCGAGTTCCGGCAGGTCGTTCTGGGGATCCTTGAGGACATCCTGACGCCCGATCAGCGGACCCAGGCGATGGCTCGGTTGGGGGCTGAATAATGGGTATTTTCTCTGACAACGCACCGAAGTATTGGGCTGCAGGACTTCCGGTGATCCCTATTCACCCGTTCAACGCACCGGTAAAGAGCGCGGGGAAGAGGCCGGCCGTCAACGAGTGGCAACAGCTAAGCCATCGGATGCCGACCGACGAGGAGCAGAGAGACTGGTTGAACTACATGCCGGACGGGAACATGGGGCTGGTATGTGGCCCCTGCGCCGGGATCGTCGGATTTGACGTCGACACCAAGGACGAAAAACTCCTCAGCCTCATCGACTCACTGGTCCCGAACAAAGGCCCCTGGAGGCGCGTCGGATCGAAGGGCTACGTGCTGGCCTTTAAATACAATGGCGAGAAAACGTTCCAGATCAAGGATGCCGAGGGCGGCGTTATCTGCGAATTGCTCTCGGTTTCACGCCAGTTCATCCTGCCCCCCTCCATTCACCCGGTGACCGAGAGACCCTACGTTGCCACGAGCGACCTCTTGGAAGTGCTGAGCCAGATTCCGGCGTTGCCAGACGATTTTGAGCGGATGCTTCGCGGCGCCCTAACTGACAAGGGCGTCAAGTTGACGATCTCTGGGCATTCCAAACTCACTGAAATGGTGCCCAAAAGCGGTCGTGACACCGCTTGCACTTCTCAGGCTGGTCTCTTCGCATCGGACGTGATGCGTGGTTATCGGACGGCTGCCGAGGCCCTATCGATGCTTCGGGATTGGGCCGAGAGCTACACTGAGAAGGCAACCGGTGACAATTTAGACCCAGATGAGGCGGTCAGTAAGCTCATCAAGTTCATCGTTCGTGATGTCCGTGAGCATGGTCGCGCCCTTCCAGTGGGGTGGGACAAGGGCCTGAGCGAAGAAGCTCAGCTCGAACTTGGCTTGGTGTTCGCCGAAGACGAGAAGGAATGGCCATACCAGAGAGTCCTCGACAAGCTCAGAGAAGAGCTGGCGATCGCCAATAACGAAGAGATGAAGCACACAGCCATAGAGGAGACGCTGCAAGCAATTAAGCGCTCCCCTGGCATCACTGAAATACAGACAGAGAGCCTTCTGAAGACTCTTTCACAGATCCCCGGCCTGAAGACTCCGCTGCCCGCGCTAAGGAAGCGTCTGGCCACGCTTAAAAACCGTGGTCTTGCTGGTGAAAACCATAGCGACATCGCTCAGCATATGAAGGACGACCTCAAGGAGCGTCTTGAGGTCCGCTTCTTTGAAGGACACTTCTACGAATGGAGCGGTTCGCACTGGCGGGAGAAGGACAAAAACGAACTAAAGAGGCACATCATGACAAATTACTCAGGCCTGCCGGTGGCTAAACGTGATAGCGACTATAAAGCGATCCTTGACAGCTTCTGCACGCTGGTCAGCGCTCCGTTGACGGAAGGCTTCAAAGGCTACGGCATCAATTTCGCCAACGGGCTGCTTACCGATCACCTTGAACTGTTGTCTCACAACCCGAAATTCGGGAGACGACACATCCTCCCGTACTGTTACTGCCCGGACAAGGCTGGTGAGGAGCACGCACCGATCTTCCATGAGTTTTTGAGGACCGCTTGGGCCGGCGATACTGATGCCGAGGACAAGAAGAAGGCCCTTCAGGAGGCGATTTGCGTCACGATGTTCGGTATGGCCCCCCGGTATCAACGCGTCATCCTCCTGCATGGTGTCGGCGGCACCGGTAAGTCGGCGCTTCTGCGGGTCATCGAAGGACTGCTGCCCCCGGAACTGGTATCGGCCGCGACCCCCAACCAATGGGATGACCGTTTTATTCCAGCGCAAATGGTCGGGAAGCTTCTCAACATCGGGGGCGAACTGCACGAGAAGAACAAGATCGACGGCCAGATATTCAAGCAGGTGGTCGTCGGCGACGCGATCACGGTGCAGCACAAGAACCAGGATCCTTTCAAGCTCTCCACATCCTGCGCCCATTGGTTTGCGTCCAACCATCTGCCGCAGTCGGACGACATGTCCTCGGGTTTCCTGCGGCGGTGGCTGATTCTCAACTTCAATAATGAGTACCCAGAGGCCAAGCGTAACATCAACCTGCCCGAGGACATCTTGGCTTCGGAGCGGGAGGCCATAGTCGCCTGGGCGGTCGAGGCGGTGGATCGGCTTGATAAGAACAACTGTTACACCATCCCGGCCTCCCACAACGAGGTGATCGAAAGGATGCTGGTGAGCATGGACACGGTGTTCTCTTTTATCCGTCAGTCGCCACAGATCGTGAAAACCCCCTCGCTCACGACAGTTGGGAAAACTGGCGCTTCGAATTACGTCGGTACATCTCTTCAGCCGATGTACGAAGCGTACCTGAATTTCACCGCAGGTGGGGGTGTCCGGCCTGTTGGGCGAGCGAGGTTCTTGCAGCAGATGCAGCAGCACGCCAAGACCATGGGGTTTCAGGTAGTGACGAAGACTTTAGAGAACGGATCCCCGGACGTTGGCTTTTGTGGCCTCACTCTGAGAGGTGTGGGCGCTCGGATGGGGTGAAGTTCAAATTTCTCGAACTGGAGGACACGCTAAAAGACCTCCAGGAGGAAGGGTGGCGGGTAATAGGAGGGAGAGTGATGAAGAGGGTCAGATAGACAGAGAAAAGGCCGCTGCGGGAGCGGCCTTTTTCTTTAGTTGGCTACCGTATACCCCTTGGATATGAAACATGTCTTCATATCCCACGGCCAGACGACTCCATCGCCCGCCATTTTAGCCTGCAAGGTGCAGGCCGCTTTATCTTGTTCGAACAGTGCAGGGGTAGCTCCTGGCTTTGTGTACTGGGGACCGGCGCAGGAAGTGAGCACGACGACGGCAATGACAGCGATAATCGGGAGTATCTTTTTCACAACAGGAGTTGCCTCACGGTGATGTTGGTTGTGCCGGTGGTGTCGTCCGGCTTTATGTCAACGATCTCGACGGCGGTACCGTTCAGACGGAAGCGCGTCGGCAGGTCGAGGAGTTCGTAGGGGTCTGTGGTGGAGGGAACGTGCGCGGCGTGGACGATCTGGCCGCAGGCGGGGCAACGGTTCATGACGTGGGCTCCTGTAAAAGCCGTTTGCGCTCGGCAAAACCGGCGGCGGTGAGCTTCCAGGCGCCAGGGCCAGCCGCCTCGACAATGCCGAGCGCCCGGCATTCCTCGACCAGCCACTCGGGCGCCGACTCGGATAGAAGCAGGGTGTCCGGGTGGGCGGTGAGCACCCACAGGCCTTGGTCGTAGGTCATGCGAGCACCCATTGTCCGGTCTCCAGGATCGCCTGATGCATGGCGTCCGGCGCTAGGTCGAGTTCGCCCGGCCAAGTGACGACGCCATAGTCCACGAAGACCTCGGCGAAGCGGGCTGGATCGGCCAAGCTGGCGAAGACGCCGGCATCGTCCGCGTGAACAAAGGCGTCCATGTCCACAGCGCCGGCCGTGCCGTCTTGAAACTCGACCCATAGGCGAAAATTTGCCTGCGGCTTGACACTGACGACCCGCCAAGGTGAACGCGGCGGGGTCAGGGCAGCGGCGTTATCTGCTTTGGCATTTGCTTGCGTACGCATAGTTCCCAGTCCTCCAGCAGATCAGCACGGTTATCCTGCGCCCACTCCAGCACCAACAACAACGCCCGGCGGGGCAACTGCCCGCCGATGACTTCCAGCGTCCGGATGTCGAGCAGCGCTTCAAACTCGCCGTAAGTCGCATGGAAGTGCGGCGGTACGTGGTCGCGCCAAAACATCTGAATGATGATGCCATAGAAAACGCTCAACGTCGGCATCAGGCTAATTCCTTTATCGGTATGGATTACGAGGGGTGCCGAATTCGACGCCTTGACGGTCATGCCGCCGCCCCCAGGAGCCTGAGGCGGTCGATGCGTGGCAACGACTCGACCATCCTGGTGCTGACCAGATTGTGTGAGACGGCGGGTAGGCTGATAGTATTGAAAAAGTTCTTCAGGACATACTTGAGGTCCATACCTTTGACGTGGTTCGAGAGCATCCTGAAATTCTGCTGCCAGTCGGTGAGAAGCGCCGCTTCGCCAAGTTCTGTTTCAATCCTATTGGGCAGGACAGCGGGAAAAGTCTCCTCGTTACGCTCCCGATAGGCCTCCCCCGACCCCTCCAGGTAGCGAAACACCTCAGAAAACGGAATCCACAAGGCGCCGAGATGCAGGACGCGGGTGTAGGGGATACGGTTGATCAGGATCTCTTGGTAGGTCACGGCGCTGTTAAGGTCGAGGGCGTTGGCTGAAGGGGTTGTGATAAGCTTATCGAGAACGTCGAGAACCCAGCGACGGAAGGCTTTGGCCTTTGTTGTCCGAGAAAACATACCGATCAGGTGACAGCCACGCGGAGAGAAGACCCGAATCCTCTGAATCCCTCCCGGTGTTGGCAGATCGACCAGCGCAGTCATGTCGTCCGTAAATTCGTCAGCGCGGCGCTGGTAGAGGTGCACCACAGGGACGGCATAGCCATCAAAATCAACCGTCGGGGGCAACTCCTCCAGCGTTTTGATGGAAGAGCGGGTCTCCTCCCCCCTCACTTTGAAGGGGGAGCCGTCTTTTTGACCCTCAATAATACCCGACTGTTCTGAAGGGTAGATCACTTTGATGTTACCCTTTGAGGTTGGCTCGTACCCAAGAGCCCGGCCAACGTCCGATGCGGTCACCCAGCGGCGACCATTCTGGTCGATGATCTTGATGCTGACGCCCTCGAAATTGAGGACTGCAGGGAGATTACTGGACATTAGGGGGCTCCTGATAAGGGGTTGGGCTGCCGCAACGGTTAGGCCAAGGGTCGTGCCGAGGCCCCGGAGAGAGGTAAATATCCGCTTTCGTCAAAGGGATATTCATATGACCATCCCTTCGAGCCCGTCAACTTGACGAACTGGGTTTCAGGCGCACCCAGCCGTCGGGGCCGAATTCGACGCCCTTGGTGGCATAGGCCATCACCAGTTTAGCCATCACCTCCTTCGACACCTTGGTGTGACCGTTCTCCACATTGTTGATCGTAACAGGGGCAACTCCTGCGTTCTTGGCAGCCGCAGACTGGCTTAATCTGCTCGCGTAACGGGCGAGTCTCAACTGATCGGAAAGAGTCTTTTGCTGACGCTCAATCTCAGCGGTGATGTCGCCGAGGCTGTTGAATGGCTGCATGAGGAACGCTCCTTACGTTGATGTGTTACACTAACATAATGAGTGGCTAAGAACAATAATAATGATGTACTAGCATGCAAAAACTGAAAAAAATCCTCGGAATTAGTGGACAGTCGGCAACACCAGGCCAAGAGGCAGTGCGCCAAAAGTCATATACTCCTTATATGACTTAAGATATATCAATGATGTGTTGCATCAATTATATCAGTGTGGCACACTCTTTCTTACCAACCAAGGCGCAACGCCTAGCCCTCCGAGGGCACAACGCTACAGCCTTGCCTACACCACAAGCCTTACCTCAAGGTAAGCAACCAGGAGTTGATACCATGTACGATCGCAACACGATGATTGCTAACACCATTTCCGCCATTCGACAGGGTAGCAACGGCCAGTGGCTGGCCATGGGTCGAGGTGGCGCCATGCTGCACACTGCGCATGACAAAGTAGAGCACAACAAAGTCAAATCACAGCTTGAACGTCAGTTACAGAAGACCGGCTTGTATACTGCAAGCTATGTTACAAAGCTTATCTCGCAGATGACAACAGTTGCCAGCTTCTGGCGTTGGGATTTGCCCGAATTTGACGCCGCGAATGAACCTTTGTCGTTTGTTGATGCACTTGACTACAACGCTATTGACGACACCAAGGCAGACCTTGAGGCGCTGGCAACGGGTTCTATCGTGCAACAGATACGGGCGCTGTGGCAATCCCTCAACGAAATCAAGAAGTCTGGCCCGATAAACGAACGAGTTGGCGTGGTCCCCCCTGCCGCTCGCAAGGGCAAGACCACCACCACAGACACGTCCAAACCCAACGCCAAGCCGACGGAAACCGACGTCGACACGCTTGACGATGCCATTAACGCCGTGGCGCTGTTCCAGCCTACCGCCGTCGGTCTGTCCAGCGCACTCGCCACGCGGCCGGATCTGGTCAAGGCGTTGCGCGAAGCACTTCTTGACCTGGATACGGCCAACGCAGAGCGGGAATTGCTGAAAGAAGCCGCGTAACACTCACAACCAAGCCGTGAACAACCCCGCCTGAAAGGGCGGGGCGCTTGGTGTTGGCCAAACGGTAAACCTTACCCAGGGGTAAGCTGTCATGCACGACCATGAAGACTTTGAAAGCGCCACGTCGCCCACGTCTTCCGATTGGGCGCATAAAGCAAGCCCATTACGCGACAGAAAAGCCGTAGAAAACCTAGATTTCCTCGCCGAAAACGGTCTTGAACTGGATTTGGGCGAATATGTCGCGCTCTGGCGCAAAAGGAAACCCGCCGCCGGTTCGGCGGGCGTGATAATCGGCCCATTTCTGGGGGATGGTCAGGCTGCCGCCTCGTTACACGTCTTAAGTGAGCTTGTTGAAACATTTCATCCTCATGTTGGCGGCGATTTCCTGGAAACGGCCCGCGCCGTGGTCATGCGAGAAGGCGGCATCTGGAAGGAATTCGACACCTATCGGTTTTCCGACGGGAGCGAGGTCGGCTTGACAAAGGATGGCGCTTACCCGGAGGGCGGGAAGGCGGTCATGGTCATCAGCGCTGAGGCGCGGACCCGGCTTAAAGCCCATTTTCAGAGTCACTAAGACTCGAAAGTCTTTCGGCTAGACCACAGCGGCCTTGGGCGTTATGCCGGCCGACGCCCTGCCCCAGGGCGGATGCGCCTTATTCTGATGCTGGCCGTGTGTTGCGGGGTCGGCCGAGCGAGGTTTTCACGTCTCAACCGGTTGTGCTCAGGCGCAGCGTTGCGACCAACAGACCCCGTAACTGATTGAAATTATTCATTTCTATATGACAGTAGAAAAAATACCAAACAGAAGGTGTTTGAGAAAAAACGATTAGTAATCGTTGTTTTTGTAAAGGCTTTGACCGGCCTACACTTACTACTGGCATAAATAATTGAGGTATTTCAGCGTGTTTGACCATACTCTGATATCAGTCCCCGTCTTCGAGGTCGATCCGGGGGTCCGCGCCGAACACTGGTATAGTAACAGAACCAGCAACGTTCGCCAGTATCCGGACCATCGCCATTTGGCAAAAACGCGGTACACGAACGTCATCCGGTATCTGTTTCGCGTCTTCGTAGGGGAGATCCCGGACGCCCTCATGCTGGTCCGCACCTGTAGTGACCCCGGCTGCATCAACCCATTTCATCACCGGGTAGGCGCTGGTCTGCACAACGGACCCCACCTGAATAAGTTCCGCTCCCGGCGGGATATGGCCAAGGTCATCGAGCAATCCCGTCCGGATGACGCTCAGGAGATCCTCGACCTCGTCGAGTTTATCCTGGATGAGGCCTCCACCGTCACCCTCCAGAAGGTCGTTGACGAACTCGCCCAGGCTGGCATCTCAGCCACCGGAGCAGACATCCGCGCTGCCCTCTCCCCGGCGCTAAACGCGAAGGTGCTCTAAGGCCCGGTGAGCGTAGCGCCCACGGCTATGGCCCAAGCCTTCGGTACAAATGCGACGAGGCCGACCGCCGTAACATCGCCCGCCTGCACGTCGAGGAGGGTGTCCCCGTCAAGCGTCTGATGTCCAAATCCCTGGTTAAGGAAAATCGCATCCGCATCTGGATCCATCAGTTTTACCCAGACCACAACCTGAAAAGGAGGTCGTCACCATGACACCACGATAGTTCCCCAAAAGCCCGGCGCACCCCGCCGGGCTTTTTCTTTACTTACTAAGCGGCCCCCCACCAGCCGGCTGTCCTCCCCCACACTCTGAGGATCATGAATGCAATGACAATCCTGCAAACGCTCGTGCTCGCCCTGGGGGCCTTCCTTGGAGCCCTAACCGGAACCAGCCTGATGACGACCACCCCATCGGCAGTTTCGGCAGCCACAGCCCCTCCCACCCCCTCGGTCCAGTACGTGACTGATCCTACCGTGTGCCGAATTGCGCTGCGTTCAGCGGGGCTCAAGCCATGAAACACAAGCACCTCACCACCGAAGAGAGAAAGCAACGCCAACTCGCCGACCAACGCCGCCGGAACCTCGCCGTCAAAGGGGTCTATGCCGACGGGTTCCGCGCCTTCGTCGCACCGCCCGGCGAACCTAATGACTTCGGGATCGTCCACGCGCCTGCCTCCATCCGCTCCTACTTCAACCTCGGTGATGGCGCCCGTTGGCGCCCGTCCCTGCCGGAGGGTTGCTGACATGCTCTCCCTCAAGCCCCCTTCCACACTCCTCCTGTCCGCCGTCGCCTCCGTCACCAACCTCAACAACCTTAGCCTCATCCATAAGAGCGCCAGCGCTGTCGCTCAGGCCGCCCGCGACCTCGAACAGCCTAAGGTCGCGTCTCAGTGGGAGGCTCTTGCCAGGAGCGTCCTGCAATGACCCTAGCGCACACCGTTGCCCAAATCGCTCAGGTTGCTGAGGCAATCACACTCACTGGGGGTTACGCGACGTCGCCTGGCACCCAGACTTTGTTCCTGCCCGCGACCGTCCTGCAGGAGCGCCGCAACCACGAGGGTCGTGTGACCTTCGGACATTACCTTTTCCCGGACGACAGCACGCTGACGTTCCGCTACTCGCCCGCGCTCGGCGCCCGCTTCACCCCCTGTGACGCGACACGATCATGACCACCCAGGAAGCCAAACGCATCGTCGGCAACCAGTCGCTCACCTGCCTCCGCAACATGGTGATCGCGCTGCAGCTTTGCCCTCGGCTCAACACCCACGACGACAACGCCCGGCTCGAAGCCGCCCAGATCGTCCTCAAAAACAGCAAGCCTAGAAGGCATGTCACCCCATGACCCGCATGATCAATCTGACCCCGGACCACGTTATCGGCTACGCCCGCGTTCTCTTCGTCGCTGCCGACTCCGTCGAGTCCGTTAAACGCGACAATGACTTCCCCACCCTCGTCACGCTCAAGACCGGTCGAAGCTTCACGGTCGAGGAAAGCGTCTCCGACGTGGTCGCCCTCCTGCAGCAGGACGAGATCGGCAGGACCGAGGTCGAGCCGACCCTCGTCCGAGAATCCGACCAGCGCCTCGCCCAGGTGCGCGGCCACCTCCTCGCCGGCCATGTCATCCCCGCGATCAAGGAACTCCGCGCCCAGTTTGGCACTAGCCTCCGGGTCTCGAAGGACTTCATCGAGTCGATGCCGGAGTACCCGAGATGAATAGCGACCGACTTATCGACCTGATCGCCGACGAGACAGGCTTCGATCGAGAAGACCCTGACCAAGTTCTGGATTCAATCGTGCCCGGCATCTGCCGAGACCCCGACTGCCTCAGCGTCCAGGACAACTGCGAGCCCGACGCTGACCACAACTACTGCCCCGAATGCGGCAGAAACAGCGTCGTCGCCGTCACTGTCCTCATGGGAGTGATCTGACATGAACCGTATCCTGATCGACACAGCCGCCCTCCACTCCCTCCTCGCCGCCCACCCTGAGGTGGAGATCGATATCACCGCGGTCGCTGCCGAGAAAATCGCCGAGGAATTCCGACGAAAGGTCGGCCCCGACTACGTCTCAAGGCAGGTTGACGCCGCTGTCAAGCAGATCACCGATCAGGTGCATAAAGGCTTCACTCGCTACAGCATCCCGAACGAGATCTCCGACAAGATCAGCCAAGCTGTCGCCGAACACATCCAGCGCGGGGCAGACCTTCTCGCCCGTGAAGCCATGGTCAAGTTGGAGAGCAACTTCAAACTTCATGTCGAGGAACGCCTCAAGACCTACCAGGAAGGCCTCTTCAAGCGCATCGACGAGTATGTCGGCGCCACCGTCAGCAAGCAGGTGGCCGCCGCACTCGCCGGCATCACCAAACTGGCGTCGGAGGTGTCCAAGTCATGACAGCTCACGTCCTCATCTTCGACGTCAAGCACCCGCTGGGGAAACTGGCCTACGATCTAGGCCTTCACATAAACGCTGAGTTTGTCCCCTACTCACAATCTCGGTCATTCAAGGCAAACCATACCTTCCACGACTACAACCTAAACTGGAAGGTCTCTCTGACCAAGGACACTCGCCCCATCATCTCCTGCGACTATAGCGCCGGAATGGGTCACTGCCCGAGCTACAAGTACATAGAACGGCTTACCAACGACTACGTGAGCGTGATCAAGGCCGAGTGCGAACTCGGGGTCAGACACCGCCGCTGCCCCTTGGCGCCCGACCGCAAGCACCCGATCCTTCCCGACGCCAACGGCGTCCTCAATTCCCTAGTCATGGACGCCGACGTCCTCGACTACTCGACGTTCGAGGCTTGGGCTCTCGAACTCGACTTCGACCCGGACAGCCGAAAGGCTGAGGCCATTTACCGAGAGTGCCTCATCCATGCCCTGTCGCTCCGAAATGGTGTCCGGGACGAAAATCTGCAGCGTCTCAAGACCGCAGCACAGGATTTCTGACATGACCCCAATCACCCCCGAAGACCTTCGAACCCAACTCGCCCAGCACACCGGCAGCGAACAGCTCTTCTTCAACCCCCTGTACCGCCGCCTCAACTACACTGAGGGCGTGAAGCAGTTCGCCGAACTGGCCGGCGCCTACTGGTTCCTCGACATCGTGGGAACCGAGATCTTCCCACTCCAAGCCACCGAAGATTTCATCGCCATCACCCTCGCCTCATCCGGCCACAACGCAGTCATCGCCGCCACCGACGGCAATGAGAAAGTCCTGTTTGGCAAGGAGATCGCGTTCACCGACTGCCCAAAAGGCGCGTGGAAATTCTATCTGATCGACAACGTGTTCCTGCTGCCGAGCGAGTATTGAGCATGGCCACCATCGACGACATCCTTGGCGACCGTGACGAACACCCCTCTTACGGCATCATCCAGCTATCCAAGATCAGCTCCACCGGCACCCCGCTGGTCGGCAGCCCGCTGCTGCACCACAGCGTGGTCGGGATCAAGATATCCACCGCATTCAAGGGCCACGAATACGGCCACGACAACTTCTACGCCGAGGATCTCCTCCTCGAAATCAACATGTCCGAGCATCAGTGGGCGACGTTCGTGTCCAGCTTTGGCGTCGGTGGGGGCACGCCCGTCACCCTCGACTGCCGACCCGCCCCCGGCTACACGCTGCAGCACGTCTCCCCGCCGCCTGCCACGTCACCACGCGGAGCACACACTGCTGACGTGAGCCAAGCTCTCACCAAGGCCAAGGCCGCCATCGATACGCTTAACGGTCTCATGTCGTCTCTTGCCGCCAAGCCGGTCGCCAAGGTCAAGAAGGCCGACATCGAGAACCTCCACAACGCCGTGACCCAGGTCAACAACTGGCTCACCGGCAACCTGCCATTCGTCCAGCAATGCTTCGAGGAAGCGATGGAAAAGACCATCGCATCGGCCAAGGCCGAAGTCGCCGGCTTCACGACGAACATGATCGTCCAAGCCGGACTTGAACACCTCGGGGCGAAGGCCCCGACACTGGAGATCGATCATGAATGAATTCATCGCCCGACTTCGCGCCCTCGGCTTCGGCACCGACGCGTCGGTCAACGCGGCCGACGCCGTCGACGTGATCAACACCTACTGGAAGCGCATTGAGGCGGCCTCGGCTCGCCTCAAAAGACAGAGCAGCACTCTCAAGGCGAACAAAATCTACGAGCAGGCTCTGCGCGACGAGATCGACGAGTTCCACGCCAATGTCGAGAAACTCAACGCTCGCGAAACGGCCCTTCGCGTCCTCCTCAGCGACCTCTGGTCGTTCATCGAGAACGTCACTGACGAAACCCCCGATCACACGGAGCGCTTCTTCGCGCTTCGTGAACGAGTGAGGAATTCCTGACATGAAGCTCATCAACAGCAAGACCCGCGAGCAGATCAACCCCGGTGACACGGTCACCGATTTTCGCGGTGACATCGCGATCTGCCAGGGTTTCGTCGCGCCCCGGCATTCCGGTTCGACCGGACGCATCCACGTTGGCTACCCCGACCGCGAAGGAACGGCGGAATACTACCCGAGCGTCTTCGGCGCTGAGATTGTGGAGTCCTGAGATGACGAACTGGCTGCACACCATCGACATCAAGCCGATCATTCACCGAGACCAGGAGAACGTCTCGCCGGAACACGTCGTCGACGTGGCTCATGCCATCGCCGCGCTGATCCGCATCGAGGCTCCTCAAGGTAGCCTCGACATTCAGTCCGACGACTACGACAGCGAGCTTGATGACCTCGTCGAGGAATTGGAGGGGCTTCACCTCGAAACCGCTGGCCTGCTCGATGATTTCAACGACCTGCTCAACCAGTTCTACGACTGGGCTGACGCCAACAGCGTTTGGTTGGGAATTTGAAATGACCGATACCAGGAAATTGATCTGGCTGGAACACAGAAGCGTTGGTTTCGATGATCTGGTGAGGGTCATCGCGTTCGCCAGCCTGTCGGCCCTCCCGGAAGACCGCCATTCCCCGGTCCTCATCGTCCAACCCCTTGAGGATGAGGATCGTCGCCTCGACACCACGGGCGACTATCAGCAGCCCAAAGCTTATGGGCCACCGAGAAGGAGGAGATGGTGACGCATGAAATAGTCGAAGAGCCATCCATCGACGACGAGGACGACGAGGACCGTGAGCCCTGTCCAGAGTGCGGAGACGGTGACAAGGTTCCTGCCAAAGGATACTGGCGCTGCCCCGTCTGCGATGCTGAATGGCTTGGGGACGAAGACGAGGAGCCGCTCTAAACTCGAGGAGCCCATCATGTGGACCATTCGCTACCACGGGTACTGGATCCACGGCTACTGCGACCATGATGATTGCCGTGTCCAGGCCCCCGACTATACCATCATTGCCCGACGCCGATCGCTCCGGGCAGCGAAAAGCGCTATCAGAAGGTTGAGGGCCTCAGATGAGTGAAGCGGGCATGCTGGTTGAAGTGAAGGTCACCGCGATCCGCCCAATGTCCGTCGGGAAACTGGTTGCGCTCGCAGACGTTTTGGTGACGCTGGGTGACCTAGAAATGACGATCCGCTCGGTGCGCGTCGAAAGCCTCGGCGATGTTGGAACAAAGGTCAGGATGCCTGTTGACCGGGATGGCCGCGCCTTGGTGGTGCTCCCCGAGGAAGTCGCCAGTGCAGTGGGCGACGTGGTGCTCGCCGGAGGTATAGAGGCCGGCATTCTGCGAGAGCGCTGCGATTAGAAGAGTGAGGTGACGAAGCCATGACCAAGCCCACCAGCGACGACATTATGGACTGGATTGCGGACTCTCTCACCCGAGCCCAAAGCGTGAACATCGTTGACAAGCGGGCGATAGCCGACATGATCCTTCGCGATCTGAAAGCGAAGGGCGTCAGGCTGTTTTTCGATCGCACGATGACGAAAGGATCTGAGGCATGACCCAAGACACCGACATCCCCAAGGACACCGTCGCCCAGCTCCTCCAGGCTATCGATCTGCTTAAGCGATCGTCAACGCCAACGCCAAACGGTGAGAAGGCGCTCGCCGCGCTTGAGAGCCTCCTGGAGGACCTGACCGGCAAGAAGCCAAACTGAGAATTGCTGTCGCCCCGTCCCGCAACAGCCTATATTGAAAGAGCAAAGGCCATGCCCACCCCGAAAAGGACCGAGCAGATGAGCGACGACACGGCGCTACAAATCCTTCGTCGGATCGAACCGGCCCTGTCCAACATCCAGGCCGGTCTTCGGCAGCAGGGAGTAGACATCAACGATCTGAAGGTCACCCTCGCCGGGGTTGGAGGTCGACTCGCTGGCGTCGAGGGGCAGTTTCGTCAGCTCCCCACGCTATGGCAGATCATTGGCGCAGTTCTCGGCATCAATGCCGGGATCATGGCACTCGGCTTCGGTCTGGCAAGACTGATACACTAAATCAGCCTCTCGCCCCTGGTCGAGGATACCTAGCCTATCCGGTTTAGACACCCGCCCACTACATATAGTGATTAACGACGATCCGCGTCGAGGCAGCCAAATTGGCAGAGCATGACCCGCGTGAGAAGACATTCGGGCGGGGCTGATGGCGCCCCACCCGAAGATAACAAAAAAAACTCCGTTTGGTTACTCCGTGAGAATCCCGGGCCGTTAAGGCAGCTTGTCGTGCATTGACGTGCGTACACGGAATTGACTTTTGGACGAAAAGTGTATTGTCACCGGATGACATGCATGTATTACGAATTGTTATCCGGCAAATGTCATAAAAATTAATGAGCGTTACACACCAGTTTAAAATCGTTCCCACTGGAGTTCATATCAAAAAACTTGACTTGTCGCGCGGCAATAATTTCTCTTATCTTTTCTTTGTCGCACATCGGCATCTTGCATCCAAAATAAATATGTTTAACTGCGTCGGGGCTTATGGGAAACGATCTTCCCTCCCAGGTTTCGGCGGGGCGTTTGTTGTCCGGATCGAGCTCAAGTATCACGCGAACCTCTTTTTCGTATATCCAGTCTTTGTATTTCGTAGTAAACAGACTAACCAGTTCCCGCTGTCTTGCTTTGCCCTCTATCATTGTCGGATTTAGAAAATCATTGGTATCAAAACTTGGAAATTTTTCGGTGTAACGCACGTCCTCTAAAAGAACATCCCATAGGAACTTGTTCGCATCAAAGCCAATGCAAAAACCCCTATGGTTATCCGCATAGTGAGACCACATTAAAATACTCTCGACATTTCTAGAAAAACAACAAATGGCTTTTTTGTTTACATAATCTTTAATCAAATTATAAGCGGGCCCTGCCACGGAAAAGACGGAATCAAATGGGTCATTAAATTTTGATGGGTGAGATGCCCACAACTTATTATCACTTAGCACCTGCAGAGAATATTCGCTAACCGGAAAATATTTATAAATCATTTCTTTCTCTCGAATCATTTCTTTCCCTCGAAATATTATCGTCGCGACAACGATTCATCCGGTGATTCCACGATTGCCCGTCAATCAAACGGACATCCCCCGCAGTTTGAAGGATCTAGGCCACATGCACAACCGTTGATCTCTGTGTAAAGAAATCCCGTCAAGCTATTAACGTCAAGGATCGGCCCGTCGGGAGCGCGTTTCTTACCTTCGTGTCGTGACGCCTTGTGAAGCAATATATGGGGCTTTCCCAACATACAAATTATCCGCCACGGCCACGACATCATCTAAACTTAACCACCGTCCACAGGTGGTCTGTCCCAGCCGCCAAACGGTGAGTGCGGCATAGCTAAATGTAATAGGTGCCTGCCTAAACCGGATAAGCAAGGAAAACACATCCATTCTCCTCAAAAATTACAAGCCTTATTCCCGATATGGAGAGGGCTTCATGGATATGACTAGATCGACCTTATTATCATCCCACTCTTTATATATACTTTCCGCTCTCATCTTAATATATGCGCTTGGCGATATAACGCAATATTCGCGTCCTTGCTCCATTGGTAGATCAAAATGCTGTCCATTGTCTTGAAGTTCCAGAATGGCCCGCCCCTTTGCTGCCTTTTTATATGAAAACATGACAGCGTTACCACCGAAGCGCAGACCGTCAAATGACCCTTCTTGTATTTTCATGGGGTGTGGTTCGTATTTTGAAAAATCCCAGATGGCATTTTTATTACATTCTTTTAGGCCTATTTCGTTCGTAATCCCAAGGTTTGTCTCGCATTTACTCAGAGATTGCTTAAGCGCGGTAATAGTGGTGGAGAGATCGCGAACGTTCGTTTGCGCTTTGTCATACGCACGGATGGCTTCCCCGCACTTTTCGGATGTGTCATTTGCACGCCGCGATAGTTCTTCGCCGGTAGCTACCGCTTGGTGGTACTTATCTTGAAGTTCGGCAATTGTAGCTTCCTGATTAGTAATCTCCTTCTGATAATTGCGCTGTTCAGGAGGTTGCCATTCCACGTTATGGCTAAAAAAGAGGAATGACGAAATACCGCCAAATATCGCAATCAGCACAACTGACGTAGCCCAAACACCAGTCAAAAATGGACGCCTTGTCTCTTTTTCTCCCCACGTGTCAAACACATTTTTAAATTCCTCAAGATTCATTTTTATTACAACCCTTCCCTCGCATTACGTCCATCCTGCAAACATGCTAGATACTTACAATTTTATGGATTTTTTAAGCAACGCTGAATCCATTTTTGTTGAAACTACATTACCCATACCTCTGGCGACTCTGCAACTGAGGTCAATCACCTCTTTTCCACGCAAATGTGACCGCTCCACGAGACGCTAGATAGCATCGGTTAGATCCAGATAACTCAGTTACTAACCCCCACCCCCACCTTCCCTCCACATAGGGCACCCTCACGGGTGCCCTTTTTGATTCTGAGGCACCCAATGAAAGTTCAGACCAACCTTGCTGTCATCGACACCATGGATCTCCCTGGTGAAACGACCATCGCCGGCATCAACGCCAACAACACCATGGCCTACTGGCACATGGTCGACACCCTCTACCCGGACAAGCCGAAGGCCATCGTCCAGGAACTCAGCTCCAACTGCTACGACGAGATGCGCAAGTACGGGGTCGCTCGACCTCCCGAGATCTTCGGCCCGACCGTGCTCGATCCGAACATCTCGTTCCGCGACTTCGCCAAGGGCATGGATCACGACTTCGTCATGTCCAAATACATGGAGCTGTTCACCAGCACCAAGACAGGTGACGACGAGCAGCGCGGCGGCTTCGGCCTCGGCTGCAAGACGCCGTTCTCCTACACCGATCAGTTCTCGGTCGAGAGCTTCCAGGGCGGCACCGTCCGCTCCTACCTCGTGTTCCGGGGGCCACACCCCCAGACGGGCCAGGAAGTCCCGATGGTGACGCACCTGGGCACCGAGCCGACCGACGAACCAGACGGGCTCAAGGTCACCATCCCCGTCGAGGGCAAGGACTTCGCGCTCTTCAGCACTGCGATCCGTGACATTTGCTGGCGCTACGACCCCCAGCCCCGCACCAACACGAAGCTGCGCACGCCGGAGATCCTCCTGACCGGTCGGAACTTCAAGCTCCGCAGGCAAGATCAATACGCTATTGAGGACACCAAAGCCTGCGCAGTGTTCGGCGATATCGCCTACCCCATCAACCGGATCCCCCTGGGGGTCACCTATGGCGATACGCTTTACGGCCTCCTGTCGAGCCCCGTCGATATTGCCTTCGGCATCGACGAAGTCGCCCCGGTCTTGTCCCGCACGGCCATCGACTACAAGCCTCGGGTCGTGGCCAACATCAAAGCCCGGTGCGCCGAGGTCATCGCCGACATGACGTCGGCGCTAGAAGACAAGATCGCAGCTCAACCGTCGCTGTGGGAAGCCGTCAAGTTCTGGCACAACGACATTTCCGACGAAGTGCGCGGCATCTTGAAAGATTCGCCTCCCAGGTGGAGGGGCACAGATCTTGGGCGGTACCTGATTGTAAGGCATTCCTCGGGCCTCATCACCTACCGCCTCAACTCCCATGACTGCGAGAAAGCACGGACTCCGCTAAAGCCTGACATCTATGACGACCCGGTCGTCACCCCCGACAAGACAACTATCCTCTGGTGGCCCAAGGACGCCCCGCTGACATCCGCCAGCGTCGGCCGCCGCCTCCGTCTCTGGGGCCTCAAAAGCAAAACGGATGTCGTCATCCTCAAATGCGACCGGTCCACGCTCGACGACATCCTCGTCAACCAGCTCGGCGGCGCTCCGCTTGACGCCACTATTGATGACGCGACGATGCCTGAGCCGCCCAAGGCGAGGCGCCCGCCGGCCGCCCGCAAGAAGCGTCAGAAGTTTCACACCTACCGAGGCGCTGGCGAGTTTGTGGCGGCCGAGGTCGACCTTAACGAGGGCGGCCTTTACGTCGTCACCCGCAACAAGGAAGCGATCAGGCCCGACGACGGTTACAGCTACCCGTCGCTCGACACTTTGGTCGGCCTGGCTCCTACCAAGGTCATCTGCGTCCCGGCGACGTTCCAGAACACCCTCGCCAAGCTCCCGAATTGGCATAACGCCTACGTCGTCATGCGCAAGGCCGCACTCGTGGCTCAGAAAGACCGGACGCTTCCGCTCAGTGAAGCCGCCTCGTCCGTCCTGAGTGTGACGTCATCCGAGCTTGACGAGCTAATGGCGGTCATCACCGCCGACGATGTCAAGCCACGCTCTCTTCTCGGCCGCTATATCACCGAGCAGAAGCGGCTTCGCACCCTCTCGCAATGCGAAGGTACCAATCAACTAAGGCGGCTAATTCACGCCTTCGACCTCGCGATCGGAGCACCGGCCAACTTCCATTCCAACCTGCTCGACCTGGGCCAGCAAGTCATCGCCCGCTACCCGCTGATCAACCTGTTTGATGACGATCAGGATCGCGCCCCCTGGATCCAATACCTCAACGCTCTCTAAGAAAGCCCCCATCATGTCTAAGACCGCAGTTTGCATCACAAGCAAAGGCGCATCCGTCTACATCGACGGCAAAACCTACCTCTTCAACCCCGCTCATCCCAACTTCGAACGGGCCATCGCCGCGACCAAGGCCAAGCAATGGGATCTCATCCCGCTGCTCGTGGATCTGACAACGCAGATCCAGCAGATCAGCCCGAACATCACCGTCCTCGGTGGTCAAGCTTACTGGGGCAGTGAGCCCCTGCCCGTTGGTTACCTCTCCAACAAGTTGAACCAACTCCTGGAGGAGCCGGGCTCCAACCCGCGCCCCCTGGCGCTCTTCATCGAGAACCTGATGGAGAACCCCTCCGAAGACAGCCGAGAGGAGCTGGGCCTGTTCCTCGAAGCTTGCCGCCTGCCGATCACCGACGACGGGTGCTTCATTGGCTACAAACTCGTCCGCGAGGACTTCACGGACACATGGACCGGCACCATCGACAACTCGGTCGGCCAAGCCCCCTCGATGGACCGAAGCCTTGTCAACGCCGACCGCACCCAGACCTGCTCTCGTGGGCTGCATGTCTGCTCACGCGGCTACCTCCGCAGCGGGCAGGTCTCCGGCCGCCATCTCATGGCGGTCAAGGTCAACCCGCGTGACGTCGTATCGGTCCCCACGGACTATCACAACACCAAGATGCGGGTTTGCCGCTACGAGGTGATCGAAGAAATCGTCGAGACCCAGATCGACGCCATCGAAACCATCGCCGTCATCCACTCCGTCGCTGCCCCCGAACCCGAACCGGAACAACGGCTCGGCCTGTTCGGAAGGCTGCGGCGGTTCTTTAACGCAGCCTAACTACCCCTGAGGGGTTCGGAGAACATCATGAAAGAGTTCAATCTTCGGGTATACGGAGCAGCCGACTTTAAAGTAGAGGCTGACACAAAAGCCGAAGCTGTCGCGAAACTTCATAAGATGTTTGACAGGTCAAATCCTGTAGACCCCCTCACTGGCCGCGTTATTTCCACAAACGTCACATGCCAAGGCTTTCTTATTCTTGTTCCTGAGAAAACAGAGGAGTTTCATCACTATGACGACCCGGATGTATGACGTCGAGTCCTCCAACCTCCAGGCGGTCGGTTACGACCCCGCCAACGAAACCCTCCAGGTCTCGTTCAAACACGGTGGCCTCTACGGCTACAAGGGAGTCCCTCCGGTCCTGGTGACCGAGATGCTTTTCTCGGAAAGCGTTGGCAAGTTCTTCGACGCTCGCATCAAGAAGGGCTGCTTCCCGTTCGAGAAGCTCCACTAAACACTCCCAAACACCACCCCTTCACAAGGGCCTTTGGTTACTAACCGAAGGCCCTTTTTCTTTGCCCAAGGCCCTAGGATACACCCATGAACTCAATCAATTACATCGCTCGAACGGGAACGAATTTCCCCTCAACAGTTCGTGTTCCTGATGATGACACCCGAGTGTTGAAGCCGGGAGCCTGGAACCGAAAGCTCGGGGCGAAGGTCACCAAAGGTGCCTGGGCCAGCATGCCGATCTACTGCCTGACGCTCGAAGAGCGCAAGACGTGCCCCAGCACCTGCGAGAATTGGGCCTGCTGCTACGGCAACCACATGCCGTTCGCGCATCGCTTCGAGCATGGCGCTGAGTTGGAGGATCGCCTCGATACCGAACTGGCCGTCCTGCAGCTCTTTCACCCCAGAGGCTTTGTCGTCCGGCTGCACGTCCTCGGCGACTTCTACAGCGCTGAATACGTCGAGCGTTGGGCCGAGTGGCTGGACCGCTTCCCCGCGCTCCACGCCTACGGCTACAGCGCTTGGCTGCCCGACACCGCGATCGGTGAAGCCTTGGCCGAGATCCACTCGGATCGCTTCGTCGTCCGCACCAGCGGGATCGACACCAAGACGGTGACCGATTGGTCCCCTGACGACCGCGCCAGCGGCATCCGGTGCCCCGTCCAGATGGACAAGGCCGTGAGCTGCGGGAGCTGCGCCCTGTGCTGGTCAACAGACAAGGTCGTCATCTTCAAGGTCCACTGACATGGGAAGTAAACCGCAGAAGGAACGGGTGTCTGCTGTCTCAGAGTATCTGACGGAAAATGGCATCCGCTTTGAAATAGAAGACGGGACTAAACACGCAAGGCTAGTTCTTTTCTTCGAAAAAGAACGCCGAAAACTGTTCCTTGCGGGGAGCCCCGGTGACTGTCGTGGCCTCAAGAACTTCGTAAGTGATGTTCGGAGAGCTGTTATTTCGATGATTGGATACGACAATGCTCGCTAAATTCGCCCAAGTCCTCGCCGACTGTGCCGCGACCTCTTCGAAGAACACGAAGGTCGTCATCATCCGCGCAGCGCTCACCACCGAGCCGGGGCTCGCCCGCCTGTTCGAGCTGGCCCTCTCGCCCTATATCACCTACGGGGTGGCGAAGTTGCCTCCCTCACCGAAGACCCTCGCTGGAAGCGAGATCCTCCAGGCCAAACCATGGAGAGAGCTTCTCGACGATCTGGCCGCTCGCCGGCTGACTGGAAATGCAGCACTCGCGGCCATCACCAGAGCGCGTTTCTGCCTTGATTCCACCGAGACTCCAATTGCCACCGAAGCCTTCGATCGTATCCTCCTCAAAGATCTCCGCGCCGGTTTCTCAGCCGAGACCGTCAACAAGGCCGTGCCGGGGACGGTCCCTCAATTCTCCTGCCAGCTCGCCCCCTCCGAGATGCCCAAGCTCTCGGAACTCAAATTCCCGATCATGGCCGAGCCCAAGTTCGACGGCGTCCGCACAATCACCATCAAGCGTGACGGCGTCGTCACCCTGTTCAGCCGGAACGGGATCCCCTTCGAGAACTTCGGCGAGATCCGGGCCGCGCTGTCGGCGCTGCCTGACGATGTTGTCCTCGACGGCGAGGTGATCAGCAGCCTGGGCTTCGCCACGCTCATGACCCGCGCCAAGGGCAAACCGGGCAAGCACATCGACGTGCCGATCGAGTACCGGGTGTTCGACGCCATGCCTCTGGCGAACTGGGAGGATCAAAACTGCACGGCGCCCCTCACAGTACGCCAGGATTTGGCCCTCACTTGGCTGAGGGACGTTATCCTGGTCTGCCATGAACCTGTCAGTCGCTGCTGCTCTTCGGTTGATGACATCGAAACCTTTTACCGTGAGCAGCTCGCCGCCGGCCTCGAAGGCATCATGCTCAAGGACCCTGACGGGCTCTACACCTTCAAGCGCAATCAAACCTGGCGGAAGCTCAAGCCCTTCGACAGCGCAGATCTCCGGGTCGTCGGCATGATCGAAGGCACCGGCAAATACCTCGGGATGAGCGGCGCTCTGGTCTGCGAGGGCGAACACGATGGCAAGCACATCAAGACCGAGGTCGGCAGCGGTTTCACGGACGAGGAGCGCCGGAGCCTCTGGCTAGACCTGTCCTGGAAGGATCGCACCGCCGAGATCCGCTTTCAGGAAATCACCCAGGCCCAGGACAGCGACACCTACAGCCTACGCTTCCCGACGTTTGTCAGATGGCGCCCGGATCTCGCAGCATGATCACCCTCTACGCCATTCAGCACAAACCAACCGGGTTCTTCCTTCCCGAACCCGGCGGGCGCATGGGACGCGGGGGCTCGCACGTCGAGCCCACCGACCCGGACATCAAGGTTCCTCGGACGTTCCCAACCAAACGGGGCGCTCAAAACGCCCTGGCCATGTGGCTGAAGGGGAAGTTCGTCGCCAGCCGGGGCGTCAGTGAGGACCATGAAGGCAACCGGGACTACTATGAGAACCTTGAGGTTATCCCACAACCCAACCGCAAGCGTGAAGAAATGGCGGTCGTTCCAATGCAATTGGTTGAAAAAGTGAATCTACCGTAAATAAGAGTAACTTTTGAGCCAAATGCAAACAGTTGAAGAGTAAATGATTCGTTAACGGAGTATGGCACAAGACATATTTCGCAATCATTACGAGATTTTACGATCTCATAGACTCCCTATAGGAGCATAACTACCGCGCAATAACAAACCTAGGGTAGAAAAATAATATATATTATTTACCCTAACTGGTTCTAATAAAACCTAAAAGCGGCTGACGCTGCGAAAGCAAGAAATAAACCCGAGTTAATGCTCGTTAACGATGCGTTGACCCCTCCCGTTCGGGGGATTATGAACGGCCCCTCATCAGACGAGCCCCACTTTGGGTTACTAACTAACAAACTTGAGAACACCGCGACTGGTGTAACTTAAGATTAAATGGCCTTGAGGATATCAAAATGGAACTTCCGAAACTCATGACAGCCCAGGCGGCTGCAAAGAAACTTGGAATCGGCCCGAAACTATTCAAAAAAGAAGTTTTAGCCCGCCGTATTCGCTTTATATCGATCGGCCGACGAAGGAAATTCATCGACGAGGACATCATTCTTTATCTTAACGACCAGAGAGAGAGGAGCAAATGTCGGTATACCAGCGGAAAAACAGTCCATATTTCGCATACGACTTCTGTTTCAAAGGTCAAAGGTATTTCGGAAGTACATCTGTAAGCACAAAGGCCGAAGCTGAGGAAATAGAGCGGGCAATCAGGACTGAGGCTTCCAGGTCTTTCCACTTTGGTGGCGCCAAAAAGCGTCCAGTCATGAGCCTGGACGAGGCTTTCGGCCGATACTGGGACGAGGCTGCCAAGGATTTCGCTCAGCCCAAGAACGACCTCTCCCGGATGAAGGCGATCACCAAAATCCTGCAGAAGGACACTCCATTCCACCAAATCGATGACGACGCTGTGTCGAAACTCATCAGCCGCCTGCGGGGCATTTCGTCGAAGACGAGGCTCGGGCATCTGATCAGCAACTCGACCATCAACCGCTACGTCGAGTGCCTTCGCCGCGTTTGGCGCCGAGCAGCAAAGACCTGGAAGATAGAGGTCGGGGATGAGCCGGACTGGGGAAAGCTCCTGCTCCGCGAGCAAGCCGAACGTGTTCGGGAGCTATCAAAGGCTGAAGAGAAGGCCCTGTTCATCCACCTTCGGACTGATTTTCACCCTATGGTTCGCTTCGCCCTCATGGCTGGCATGAGGCTCCACAATGTGGTAGCCCTTACGTGGTCTCAGGTCGACCTGGACAACCGGACGATCAACATTCGGCTCAAATCGAAGATGCCTGGAGGTCGGCCGCACTCGATACCGCTCACGTCGGCGATGGCGAAACTTTTGGAAGAATGCCTCGAAGAGCACCCCACCTACGTGTTCACTTACGTCTGTGAAAAGTCCAGGGGAAAGCGAAAAAAGGGTGAGCGTTATCCGTTCACGCAGAACGGATGGCGTAAATCGTGGGCGACTGCACTCACGGCTGCGAAGATCGTCGATTTCCGATTCCACGACATTCGTCACACAGCGGCGACCCGGACCTTGCGCGCAACTGGAAACATTAAGGCAGTGAAGGAAATGCTCGGACACAACGACATTGCGACGACGAACCGGTACGCACATGTCACATCAGATGATGTTCGGGCCGCGATGGAGAAGGCTCAGTCCCGCACTATCCCCGCAGCAAAAGCAACAGACTCGACAACCCGTTGAAAGAACATAGAAAATTCAGGTTGAAATCATGCTCCCAAAGCTAGCGCTCTACCAGGCTGAGCTACGCCCCGGACAAGGCGGTTCTAGGGGGTTTGATCGATTTTGGCAAGGGTGACTTAACGAACGGGGCTCGACAGCGCTCATCAAATGTCGTCACAAAAACCTTTTGACGACTTCTTCAGTGTTCCTATAGAGTTTCCGTCATCATCAAGACCAGCCGAGGGAAAGGCCCGTTGACGCTGGGGCAACCTGCGAGAGATCGCAAGGTGCCAAGTCCTGCGGCTTCGGGCCGGCAGATGATGGCGGGTCGGCACAAGCCGTTACCCTCCCCTTTGCGCACAACCGAATCCGCAGGAAGATTTCGTTGGGCCGCAACAAGGGGTTTTTCCGTGACTAAGCAAAATCGTAAACAGGACCGCACCATTGCCGCCCGGGCCGGTGTCGACGTCGATCCGGCGTTCGGAGCGATCACTCCGTCCCTGGTAACGTCGAGCAACTTTTCGTTCGAGGCCTTCAACCAGAAACGCGCCTACGACTACACGCGCAGCGCCAATCCGACCCGCGACCTGCTGGCCCGCGCCATCGCCGATCTCGAGGGCGGATATGGCGCCGTCATCACCTCGACCGGCATGTCAGCACTCGATCTCGTTTTCGCTCTCCTTAAGCCCCAGGACCTGATCGTCGCCCCCCACGACTGTTACGGCGGCACCTACCGCCTGCTGCAAGCCAGAGCCGAACAGGGACATTTCCGGGTGCTTTTCGCTGATCTGACCGACAAAGCCGGCCACGACGCGGTGTTCGCCGCCAAACCGATCCTGATTTTGGCGGAAACGCCCAGCAATCCGTTGCTGCGCATCACCGATTTGGCCGCGCTGGCGGCGCGCGCCAAAGATCAGGGGGTCCTGTTGGCAGCCGACAACACCTTCCTGTCGCCCGCCCTGCAAAAGCCCCTCGATCTCGGCGCCGATATCGTCGTGCACTCGCTGACCAAATACATCAACGGCCACAGCGATGTGGTCGGCGGCGCCGTCGTCCTGAAGACCGCCGAATTGCATGAACGCTTCGTCTGGTGGGCCAACGTCACCGGCATCACCGGTGCGCCGTTCGACAGCTGGCTGGTACTGCGCGGCCTGCGCACTCTCGATCTCAGGATCACGGCACAGACGAAAAGCGCCGGGGACATCGCCCGCTTCCTGGAAGGTCATCCATCGGTCAAGACAGTCTTCTACCCAGGATTGTCAAGTCATCCGGGACACGATCTCGCCGCCCGACAGCAGAAGGGGTTCGGAGCGATGTTGAGTTTCGAATTGGCCGAAAACTGTCCTGTCGACGTCTTCGTCAATGCGCTGGTCCAGCCGGGAAGCCCGTTCAGTCTGGCCGAATCGCTGGGTGGCTTCGAAAGCCTGATCGCCCATCCGGCGACCATGACGCACGCATCGATGGATGCAACGGCGCGCCAGCAAGCCGGAATCACCGACGGACTCCTGCGTGTTTCGGTCGGTTTGGAAGCGCCGCAAGATCTGAAAAAGGCGTTGAAGGCCGCCTTCGCCGCCGTCCGGTGAGCGCCAGAGCAGGTCATAACCGATGCTCGATGATCTGAACCGGTCAACGAGGCCTGCGTCTCGATCATCGTCAAGGAACTGCGCCATAATAGCGGCACTTCTCCCACGTAAGAGGGAATCCACAACCGGCGGAAATGCGCCCTTGCACCGCATGGATTCCCGCTTTCGCGGGAATGACGAGGTGATTCATTTATTTCTGCGGAGCGCCTAACCTAGGGCGTGTCCTCAATTGAGCCAGACCACAGAGGCCGCCAGGTGAACGGCGGCGAGGAAATTTCTCGCAGTTTTATCGTAGCGGGTCGCAATGGCTCGAAACTGCTTGAGTCGACAGAAGAAATTTTCGATCAAGTGG
>JARLJB010000098.1 GCA_031291415.1 Telmatospirillum sp. | reverse complement strand
CCCAAAGAATTTCTATAACAATCCGAACAATATTTTTCCGGGATTTGTTTCGATCGACATCCTGTGTCTTCCACGCAGCGATACCCGCAAGGTCGAAGGAATGCGGCCAGTTGCCGGAGCCGATGACTGGCCGCTCCCACCTTAAGGGACGATACCAAGCGCGCTCAATAGCGGCCCGAGCTGTTCCTCATAGACGCGCCAGCGGCCGATGGCGCCTCCAGCGGAAAGCTGTGCAAGCGGCCGTCCACCAGATCCTTGTCGGACGATAGGGCCAATGGCGGCTCCTCCACTTCGTCGAACTGGCGCAGGCGAATCACCGTCGAGCCGGTCTTGGTTTCCTCGGCGGAGGGCGTCTCGCGGCCGGCCGAGCCATCGCGGGATTGGTCGGCGCCTTCGTCGGTGACATCGGGATTGGCCGGCGTCATGGCATTGATTCCCACTGAATCGACCTTCAGTCGGTAATTTCCGGCCGGCGGACTGGCGATGATGTTGAAGTTCCAGTCTTCCGGACGGTCGATCGCCCGCGCCACGATGGCGCCGGTCTCATCGAGCAAGGTTCCACGCACCTCGCCATCGCCGAACGAGGAGATCTCCACCAAACGGCCGCCGGCAAGCGAGATCGGCACCACCGCCGGTGTATCGATCCGCCGCTCCTGGCCGGCCACCAACTGGCGCAACGCGGTCGTCAGGTGATAGTCGAAGTGATTGTTGGGCCGAACGCTGGCGACATCGAGACGATAGCGGCCAGCCTCCAGACGCCCTTGCCATGGCTTGCGAAAGGTGACCGTGCTGAGAGGCTGAGAGTCGCCCTCCCGCGTGAGATCGGCCTGCATCAGGTCGCTCAGCGCCACCGTCAGATCCGCTGCCGCCGACAGAGTGAACGTCCAGGTGTCCGGTGTCCGCCGCCCGCCGGCCGCAGGCTCTTCCCAGCGATAATCGACCGTCGTTTCCAAAGCCAGCGGATGGGGGCCATGACCGGACAATCCGGGCTTGCTGGTGACTTCTTCGACAAGGGTCTGGACCCGCGCCGTCAAGACTTGCGGCAGGACCACCACCCGGTAGCGCCCGGGAGCCAAGGTCGTGCTCATCTCCCCCATCTGGTCGGGGGTCGTCAGCGGCCAGCCGCCGGCATCCTCCACCCGCAGCCTGGTCGGACCATTGACCGTGAGAGTCCGCAGGCGATAAAGGCCCTGATGAGTGATTTCGAGATCGTATGCGAGCCCCCGGCCCGCCGCCAGACTGGCGTGAGCAGCGACATCGAGAGTCAGCGGCCCGCCCTCCTGCACCGGCGTCGCGGCCAGCGTGACGCCGAGATGACCCATCGTCCGTCCCTGCGTCGCCACGCTCAACTGATAAAGCCCTTCGCGCAGATACTGCTGCAAAAGGAAATTGCGGCCGATTCCGTTGGCCTCGGCCCGATCAAGGGACGGTTGCACCTGCGTTCTGATCGTTCCCGAGGTCTGCAACCGGCCGGTGCTTTCAAGCTGATAGAGGGCGGGCTTGTCGACCTTCACAACGAAGGTCGACGACTGGTCGCGATCCAGATCGAGGAAGCGCTGGGCGCCGGTTTCGAGCTTGGGAAAATCCGGTACCTTGGCCAGATCTTCGGTGGAAACCGCCGGAAGCGGCGGCTGGGCGGCCGCTTCCGGCGTGAAATGCAAAGACACCTGCTGAACGACGTTCAGGGGATTGGCGACGGCGACACGCGACACGCCGCCTGCCGAAAACGAGACCTTGTCGCCGGAGTCCTTGCCGTCAAGGGACACCGGCAGCGCTGTTCCGTTCTCGGTGAGGGCCTGCACCAGACCGGCTCCGGGAACCGACACCGGCAAAGAGAGGGTCTGACAAGGTTCGACGATCAGCGGAACGTCGTCGCCGATATCGGCCGGCAACTTGCGGACGACGGCTCCCACCGGTCCGGTCGGCGCGCGATTCGAATAGAGCCGATAGTGACTGCCTGGGTCCAGATGGACCGGCAGGAAACTGGCGCCAAGGACCGCAGGGGCGGCCACATCGTCGACGCCGGCAGCGGCGCCCTTCAGGGCGAGACTGAGAACACCCCGCCCCTGCGGTCGCGGCATGATGGTCAGCACATGCACGCCGGCGTCGAGATCCCATTCGCCGCCGCCGATTTTTGCCGCCGGACGTCCGATGTCCGGCGAAACGAACAATGGCGTCAGGGTGTATTCCGCATCCACCCCGCTTCCCTCGACCCGGTAACGCCCCGGTTCGGTAATGCCGAGGAACAGGGTCACCGGATCGAGCAGATTGAAGCGCCGGTGCCACGCGGTCGACTGGCCAAGTTCAATGGTCCGCGCCGCGATGATCTGCTCGCTGGCCCGCGGGGCATTCTTGGAGCGTGGCCGGATCTGCGTCAGAACGGCGGTATGGTCGGGATCATCCTCGCCATGGCCGGCGCCCAAGGTTCCGACCAGATAATCCCCGGCGCCATCGAAGCTGTATTCCCGATCGGCCACGTAGGTCTGCAAGACGTAGGGCAATCCCGCCAGGCCGGCCACCGTGACCACTTGCTCGGCCCCCTCGGACGGTGCCAATAAATTGACACTGCGCGACCGGTTTTTCTTGTCGATCGTCGCCAGTTTACCCGTCGTGAAATTGCCGTCGTTGAAGGGAGCGACCTCCAGGCTCGCCACGCCCGGTTGCGGCAGCTCGACGCGGAAGGCATTGGTGGTCTTGGGAACCAGCCAGCGGTCATAACCGAAGGGGCCGGCGACGAACCGGCGACGACCATTTTCCGGCAGAGAGGGGATACCCCAGCGAAGATAGAAAGGCTGTTCCGTACCCGTCTCGCTCCAGGTCTGACCGACGCCGCCATAGGCGATCAGCAGATAAAGACCGGGATCGAGCTTCGCCACCAGTCTCCGCACCTCCAGCGGCTTGCCGTTCGCCGGTTCGCTTATCGATTCGTCGGGGGCGGCGTCGACAAGCCAGGAACCGTCTTTCCACAACCTGAGATCGGCGAGATGACGGCCCGCCGCCTCGATGAAGACGGTGCGCCGCCGTTCGACCCTGAGCCAGTAGGAACGCTGCTGCAGATCTGCCAAGTCGGTCTCGACAGACGATAGTTCCACCAGGCGCGGCAGGACCGGGCCATTGCGTTCATCGAACGGCCGCACCGACACCACCGGCGGCGTCTTGGCCCGACGCATCGAAGTCAGAATCGCCTTGTGATCGCCCGGTCCGAAAAAGAGATCGAGGCGGCCGTCGCGTTCGCCGACCTCGCCATCCCGGGCTTCCGGCCCGGCCATCCTGTCGACCAATTGCACGGCGGTTCCCTGCGGGCTGGTCACCGCAACCGAATACCGCCCAAACTTCTGGATTTGGAAAATATGCTCGCCCGTCTCGGTGTCAGAAGGTTCGACGGCGCGCCCCGGCCGGGGCGATGACGCCGATGGAGTGGAGCGCGAGGTCGCCCGATTGGCCGGTTTTCCGACAGCAGAAAGCTGGTCCGCCGCTGGCAGGGAGTCGCCCCCCACCGACGTCGCGGTTGCCTGCCGGCAGGCGGCATCCGGGGCTGTCTGGCCGAAGTGAAGGACGTCCAGCAACGCATCCTTTCCGGCGCCACCCGGTGCCACGGTGGACACCTCTGCGGCGAGAACGGCCGGCTGCCGCTCGGACGGTGTCGCCGGAACGATTACTGGCGAGGGAGAGGGAGTGGAAGGTGGCGCAACATCGGCGGCCGGTCTTGCCGAAACCGCCGACGGACGCCGCGCCGCCGCGCTGTTTTCATGTTGGGCGTCGGCCGGATGGCCTGCAGCCCCCGGCTCGACGGTGCCGGGCCGACCCAGGATCGCCAGCCCCCCCGCCGCGACTGTGACGAGGACCAGCGCCATCGTCACCCACAATCCCTTCCCGCGTAACGGTCCCCTGTCCACCGTGCCGCCCCCGATTTCAGTTTTACCAAAATGGCGGAGCGACAATACTAAAGGTCTGAGGGTCCGCCAATGACGATTATTCCCAATCTCCTTAAACGGAAGACATAGTCAAAAAAACTTCGCAGATATTTGCGGACAACAAGAACGTGATTTTTGTCACTTCTTTCGGGAGCGAATGCTTAATGGATGAGGAGAAAGCTGTTTTCTTCACCACTGGCAACCGCCAGCCGGGCCAAAGCAACGGCGCCATCGCGACTGCGGGCGCCGCAAACGAACCGGGCCGGATGACAGAAAGTGGCATCGGGAACGGAGGAAACCTTGGCCAAAGCCTCATCGCGCAAGCCGGCCCAGGCATCGGGGAGAGGCCGTCTTTGGGCGAAGGAGCCTTTTTCCGGCGGCACCGCACTGCACGTCCAGTCGGTTCCGGCCGGACGCACCACGTAGAAAATTTCTGTGAGATTGAGATCGAAAACAGCGTCCTCCCAAGGAAGCCTTTGCTCCAGCACGAGGATGCCGGGATAAACGGCCGTCCGAGCCGCCAGGGCAACCGCATCGACGGCAAGAACAGCGGCTTGGGCGCGGGCGATCACCCGGGCGAAAACGGCCAAAACGACGATCGAGGCGTCACGGAAAGCGTCGTTTTCGTCTCGGGTCTCCTCGGCGAATGTTGGATTCCATGCCTCCACCAAGGTCGAGAAATGTCCGGCCATCGGCGTGGTGGCACCGTTATCCATGAGATCGACGTCGCGGATCAGGCCGCCGTCCAACGATCGCCATATTTTGTCGAGGGTCTCGGAGGACGCCTCGGGGAGATACGCGCGCAGAGCGTCGAGGCCGAAGTCGCGCCATACCAGACCGGCAGAGCTGTAGGGCGCGCCGTCGGCCCGGAGCGGCTTGTCGCGCATGTGGTGATCGTAGCGACGGGCGGCCGGATCGAAGACACCGCCGACGTCGAACACCACGTCGGCCTCGGCCAGTCTCCCGCCGTCGCGGGTTCGGATCAATTCCAACTGGCCGGCGGTCGCCATCTTCAGGATGGCGTAGGCAAAAACGTCGTCAGCGTGAAAGGTGCCGCTATGGGTCGCCACTTTCAGCAAGGTTTTCTCCTTTGTTTAATCGATGGAACAATGACGTCAGCTTGGACGATTCACGAGAAAGAGCTGCTCGGAGCCAATGGCTCAGCATAGCGCGTCGCGTTCGCCCGGCGACACCTTGGAATGTTCCGCCACCATCCCATCTGATAGACCATGATCCCATTCTCACTTCTCGATCTCTCGCCGATAAATCAGGGCGGCGACGCATCGCAAGCACTTCGCAACACCCTCGACCTGGCCCGTCACGGCGAACGCTGGGGCTACCACCGCTATTGGCTGGCCGAGCACCACAACATGGCCGGCATCGCCAGCGCGGCGACGGCGGTGGTTATCGGTCATGTGGCGGCGGGCACCGAGACAATTCGTGTCGGGGCCGGCGGCGTGATGCTCCCCAATCACTCGCCCCTGGTCATTGCCGAACAATTCGGCACCCTGGAAGCGCTCTTTCCCGGCCGCATCGATCTCGGGCTGGGCCGCGCGCCCGGTTCAGACCAGATGACCGCCCGGGCTTTGCGGCGCCATCTGGGTGACGACGTCGACGAGTTTCCCTCCGACGTGCTGGAACTCATCGGCTATTTTAATCCGGGCCAGGCCCGCCAAACCGTCCATGCCGTGCCGGGCGAAGGTCTGGCCGTTCCCGTCTGGATTCTGGGGTCCTCGCTCTATGGCGCGCAGTTGGCCGCGGCGTTGGGCCTGCCCTACGCTTTCGCCTCGCATTTCGCGCCGGAACAAATGGCGGCGGCGGTCGATCTCTATCGCCGGCAGTTCCAACCGTCGGAACGTCACCGCACGCCCTATGTCATGCTGGCGTTCAACGTCTTTGCCGCCGACAGCGATGCCGAGGCGGAGCGACTGTTCACGTCGCAGCAGCAGGCTTTCGCCAATCTGCGTCGTGGCCAGCCAGGTCCCTTGCCTCCGCCGGTGACCGACATCGGTGCGGTCCTGTCACCGGAAGAGCGGGCGATGGTCGAACGTGCGTTGGCCTGCCGGGCGGTGGGATCGCCCGATACCGTGCGCCGCGGCCTCGCCGAATTCCTGGAGCGCACCAAGCCTGACGAAGTGATGATCACCGGCAATATCTTCGACCACAAGGCGCGCCTGCATTCTTTCGAAATCGCGGCGGCGGCGGCCGGCGGTCTGTAATACCAACGGCAATAAGTCGTGACTTATTGCCGTTGGTCGGCTGCAAGTGCAGCCGCGCCGCCGATGCGGCGGAAGCCCAGGCGGACGGATGTCCGCCGCCCGGCTGAGGGGCCGAAAATGTGTCAGCATTTTCGGCACTTGGTATAATCGGAGACATCGATGAGCAAGAAGATCGAGAAGAGCGACGCGGAATGGCGGGCGCAATTGACGCCCGAGCAGTACCGGGTCACCCGCCAGAAAGGCACCGAACGGCCGTTCACCGGCGCCTACGATCAGGTCTGGACCCCTGGGGTCTTTCACTGTGTCGCCTGCGGCCAGGAGCTTTTCCTGTCGGACGCCAAATTCGACGCCGGCTGCGGCTGGCCAAGCTTTTCTCAACCGGCGAGCGACGATGCCATTCAATCGGCCGTCGACGTCAGCCTCGGCATGCGCCGGACGGAAGTCATGTGCTCGGCTTGCGAGGCCCATCTTGGCCATGTGTTCGACGATGGTCCCGGCCCGACCGGCCTGCGCTACTGCATCAACTCGGCGGCGCTGAAGCTCACGCCGAAATAACCGGGGAGCCCTTCTTTCCGCAGCGGATCACGATTGGATCAGCTTCAGCAGCTCCCGCGGCAGGGAGCTTGCCTGTGTCAACGCGGCCACGGCGGCGTTGATCCGCACATCCGTGCTCGATACGTCGGTTTTCATGGCGGCGACATCGGCATCGTTCAGGACCGATACCGATGCGCTATCGTTCTGCAACGAACTCGCCAGCACATCGCTGGAAAAATGGAACCGGGATTCATAGGCGCCGATCTCGGCCTGTTCCTGACTGACCTTCGCCAGCGCCGCCGCCACGGTGCCGAACGCCGACATCGCCGCCGATTGCGAGGCGACATTCGAGATGGTTCGCGTCACCGTGGTATTGACGATGCCCGGCAAGGCCTGTGTCGGATTGAGAGCCAGCCATTGGGCGGCCGTATAGGTATAGGGGATGGTCGCCGGCGGTGCGGAAGGATTGGCGATGGTCCCGACGACACTGGTGACCGGTTGATCGGAATAGGACACGGTATCCTGTTCCATACCGAGAAAGATGGTGTTCACGGCGCCGATGGTGACGCTCATTGAGCTTTGGCCACCGAGCAGAAAGTTGACGGGCCCGAACGGGCTTGAAGTGGAGACCTCGATCGGAGCCGCGTCGAATGTGCCCGAGGTGCCGGTCGGCAAACCATAGGCGCCGGCCCCGCCGTAGAGGCTGACCAAGGCGAGATCGGCAGCCGTCACGCTGTTGTTGGCTGCCCCCTGCTGCGTGTTGCGCACCACCTGCGCCTGGTAGAAGTTGGCCAGGACACTGGAGCTTTGCCAGGAAAAGGCGCCGCCCACCGTATTGGCGAAGCTGAGCAGCGAGGTTCCGCCATATTCGGTCGCCGAGGCGATGACGTTGATCTGTTGGGCCAGTTGCTGATACTCGGTGTCGAGATCCTGGACACGTTGGGAATCCGACACTTGGCCGGAGATTGCCGCTGCCGCCAGCGATTGCATGCGCATCAGCACCGCGCTGATTTGAGAAAGTCCGGCGTCGGCCGTCTGCAGCAAGGCTTCGCCCTGCCCCAAATTCGCCTGATCCTGCTGCAATGCGGCGATCCCGGCATCCAACTGGGTACCGATCGCCAAACCGGCCGCGTCGTCCGAAGCCTCGACAATACGCGATCCGCTCGCCAACTTCGCGAGGTTGACGTTCTGATGATTGGTCGCTTCATTCAAGTAGTACAGAGCCGAATTCGCG
This sequence comes from Telmatospirillum sp., assembly GCA_031291415.1. Taxonomy (GTDB): domain Bacteria; phylum Pseudomonadota; class Alphaproteobacteria; order Rhodospirillales; family Magnetospirillaceae; genus Telmatospirillum. Next base: position 22,742 of record JARLJB010000098.1, on the reverse strand, counting down.
GCCTGACTATTTGAGATCACCGGCACGACGGCCTCACTGACTCATGTGGCATGACTCCAGAGGGAGGAAAGCGTTATGGATGAATTGCAGCAATAAACATGCCACTAAAAGATGCGGCCTATTTCGGCCGTTTTACGTGAGGACGGAAGGAACAGGTGTGCAGTTACTGCCGGCCTGGCGTCTCGGACAGTCAACCGTTGCCGCACCCGGTGATGACGGCGCCTGGTTTTCGGGTTATCGAAAGCAGGCGCCGGATCAAAAACGCAATCACAAGGGAGTGCGGAATTATGAAAGTCGCCCGATGGGGCCTTGCCGCCGCCGTCGGTCTGGGTGCCGGCCTGTTAGGCACGGCGCCCGCGACCGCTCAGCTACAACAGTTACAGGGGCTTTTGGGCAAGGGTGAGGCCAATATCACGATAACGCCCGAAGCACTCAGCAAGCTTTGTATCTGGACCAACAAATCGAACGGCGTGAAGTTCATCTATTCTGATGGTGCGTCACAATGCTTTGATGGCCGAAATTTCCAATGCAAGGGCAATCAATGGCATGAAATGAAAGAACGTTTCGACGGCCCCTGTGACGCCGAAGCCCGATCGGCCGCCATGCCTCAGAAGAAGTGATAGGAAACTCCCACCAGCAAGGTGGTCTGATCGGTCGAACTGTCGGGTTCCATCGCTCCCCTGAACCGACTCACGCGCTTGGTCCGACTGGCGCCATAGCTGAATCCCTGATATTCGGCGCGCGTCGTCAGCTCAATCTTGTCGGTGATGAGATAACCTGCCTTGAGATCGGTCCGCCAGATCGCCTCGCTGCCCAATCCGAAGGCCTGTCCGGAAAGGAGGATCGGCGTCGACATTCCAGCGGCGAAGGTACTGCCTGCGGCACCGGATGCCGACAGTACCCAGCGGGAATCCGGGGAATACTGGGCCAGCAGTCCACCCATGGCATCCCAGTTGGTGTAGGTTTCGGAATAACCGTGAATTCCCTGGAGATCACGATTCCAATGGCGATAGCCGATTTCGACGAACGGGGTAAGCAGGATCGGCTGATCGAGGGAAAAGGCCCGGCCCATCTGCAGCGCCACCGAGAAAATCCGATTATCGGTAGAACCGACTATTGGCGTACCGTTCTGCAGTGCCCCGTCATAGGTGGTGGAGCCGACATTGACCCGGCCTTCAAGACGGCCGTAGATGTTGCGCAGCATCGGATATAGAGCGGATTCATCGGTCAGGAAGCTCGCACCGACATCGACGGTGGGAAGCCAGCCGGTTTCCGTGTCGAATGTGCGCCCTTTCACGGTCTCGCCATAGTCGAGATAGGAGGCCCCGGCCTCAAGCGAAACGGCATTGTCGGCCCGACGAATATCCATCGTATCGGCCGCCGCCGGGCCCATGGAGGCGGCAAGAAACGTCAAAGCCACCAGGCCGGAGGCAAGAATCGAATGTTTTTTTGCGGAATCGTTTTGCGGTTTCACAACAAAGTTAAATCCGCTTCTGTTCAATAGGCTACCGGGCGTTCCGGCAACAGCATTTCTACTATTGATCTGTATTGCAGTCATGACTGGATACACTTTTCCACCTATATCATCTTGACTTGGTTCTTCCATCATGCTGCTGTCAGCAAGATATGGACAGCATCGTTTTCCATATCGGCACAATTGGAATATTTCTTTCATCAAGATGAATAGCTGAGATCCGCCACCGCCGCTGCCAAACAGCTCTATTTCTTGACAGAATCGCCGGCACCGGAAACCGGATTCCGCGCCAATATGGCGTCCATGGTCGCTCGCCCGGCGTTCCCGCGCCCACCGCGCCAAAGCTGGGCAGGTCCACTACGGGATTCGCGCTCTTGCGCGTCCCAATGGGCCTTGACCTCCTGAATCTTGGGCAGGATGTCTTTGAAGATGCCGACCATCTTGGCCTCCAGATGGACGCCGGCGCCTTCGTCCAGAGCGATAAGAATATGCTCAAGCGGCCAGGGTTCCTTATAGGGACGACGCATCGACAGGGCGTCGAAGACGTCGGCCACCGCCACGATGCGGGCCGATTGCGGAATATCGTCGCCGGCCAGGCCGTCCGGATAACCGCTGCCATCCCATTTTTCGTGGTGTCTGAGAGCGATCTCGGCGGCCAGTTGGAATAGCGGCGCGTCATTCTTGCTGAGGATGTCATAGCCGATGCGACTATGGGTTTTCATGATCACCCACTCGTCGGCGGTGAGCCGGCCGGGTTTCTTGAGGATAGCGTCGGGAATACCGATTTTGCCGGTGTCATGCATTGGCGCCGCCAGTTCAAGCAAACTGGCCGCCTCGTCGCTCCAGCCCGCCGCCTGGGCGAGCAGGCGACTGAATGCCGCCATGCGCCATATGTGCGCGCCGGTGTCAGTGTCATTGTAGTGCCCGGCCTCGCCCAACATCGAGATGGCGGCGCGGTGGCTGGCCTCCAGGGCGGCAACCCGCACCAGCGACAGATGCGTGCGAACCCTGGCGCGAACGATGGGAGGAGAAATCGGCTTGGTGATGTAGTCGACACCGCCAGAGTCGAAACCCGCCTGTTCGTCGACCTCGTCGGCCAGACTGGTGACGAAGATGATTGGAATCGGCTCGGTCTTCGGATCGGCTTTCAAACGCCGCGCCACCTCAAAGCCGCTGAGGTCGGACATTTGCACGTCGAGGAGAATCAGCGCCGGGCTGTGTTTGCCGACCGCCTGCAAGGCCCCCATGCCGCTCAATGCGAAGACGAGGCGATGGTCGGTCTGCAGGATTTCCCGCATCAAACCGAGAGTGCTGGGATCGTCATCCACGCAAAGGATCGGCCGGTTCAACATGATCCCTCGGCTCCTTGCCGCCCGTAAGCAGCTCTCAGCTCGCGGATCAACCCCTCCGCGCCGCGGAAATCGAAAGCGATGACGAGAGCCTGCAGACGCCGCCTCTCCTCTTCCGACAGAATCCCGGCCAGACTGGGAAGCAGAGGTTCGATCCGACTGGGATCGTCGCTGTCCAATGCGATGAGAAGACGGCCGAACCATTCACTGGCAGGGACTGCCCCCATCGATGGCACGTCGATTGGCGGCGGTTCGATGTCCAACCCGGCATAGCGGTCGATGACATCGATCGTCTCAGCCAGGACTCTTTCGAGATCCTGCGCCAACTCCGCTCCATCAAGCCCCGCCTGCAGCGCCTGTTCGATCGCGCCGGCGGCGGCGGCGACGCGCGTCAACGCCAACGACCCCGCAGCCCCGCGAAGTTTGTGAGCGCTCGTCCGGGCCTGATCCCGCTGGTCCTGGGCCAGAGCCTCCAGAATCGACTGGCCGTCGCCTCCATGATTGCGCGGAAAAAGTCCCAGATATTTTTGATAGACTGATATCTCGCCCCAGTCGCGCAATCCACGTTCAACATCAATCAGCGCAACCGCTTCGGCAGGGGAAGCCCGTTGCGGATCGCTTTGCGTCGGAACCGTTGCCGCCGGTGGCAGTCCACTCCTCCGGCGCATCAGCTGTTCGACAACCATCACCAGGTCATCGACGGCGAACGGTTTAGCGACAAAATCATCAAAGCCGGCGTCGAACGCCGCGGTGCGTTGGGTCACGAAGGCGCCTGCCGTCAGAGCGACGACGGGAAGACGTGCCAAATCGCGCGTTGCTCTGATCTGCCTGGTTGCCGCATAGCCGTCCATGACCGGCATCTGGACATCCATCAGCACGAGATCGAAGAAGTCCGGACGATCGTTCAACATCGCCAAGGCGACCGCGCCGTCGCCGGCAAGCTCGACCAGGGCATCCTCGCTCCGCAGGACATGGAAGGCGACCTCGCGATTGAGCTCGTTATCGTCGACGACCAGCAGGGCAAGCCCGGCCAAGCGGTGTCCGGCCTGCCCTGCGGCAGCGGCCGTCAGCTCGCCGCGGTTGATCTTGGCCTCGACCGGCGTCCCAACGTCGAAAGGCACTTCGAAGAAGAATTCACTCCCCTTCCCCGGTTCGCTGACCAGGCCCAATTCCCCCCCCATCATCTCGACCAACGAATGGCTGATGGTCAGACCGAGGCCAGTGCCGCCGAACCGGCGTGTCGTCGAGGTGTCGCCCTGGGTGAATGCGTCAAAAATTTCCGGTTGCTTGTCCTTGGCAATCCCGATACCGGTGTCGCGCACCGAGAAGCGCAGGCGGACCCGCCCCAGCGCGGCGTCGGCTCCGATCAGGGTGACGCTGACCACCACCTCGCCCCTCTCGGTGAATTTGATGGCGTTGCCCGCCAGATTGATCAGCACCTGGCCCAGTCGCAGAGCATCGCCTTTCAAGAATTCCACTCCGTCGGGTGCCGAGCCGACCACCACGTCGATGGACTTGCGACCGACGGTCGACGATATGATGCCGGCCAGGTTGGCGAGGACGTCGGACAAACGGAACGACGTTTGCTCGAGAACCAGTCGATGTGCCTCGATTTTCGAAAAATCAAGAATATCGTTGATGATACAAAGTAAAGCATCGCCAGCAGTCTTGATCTTACCCACCATGCCATTGGCATGCGGTGGCAGGTTTTGTCTTTCCAGAAGTTGGACAAGACCAAGGATGGCGTTCATCGGTGTGCGGATCTCGTGGCTCATATTGGCCAGGAAATCGCTTTTGGCTCGACTCGCCGCCTCAGCCAACGCCGTCTTCACTTTCAGTTCGTCGTTAAGCTCCTCAAGGCGCATCTGGGCACGCTTGAGCTCGGTTACATCGACCACCACCACCAGAAAGCCGCAGACCTTTTCTCCGTCCCGGTCCGGCAGGTAATGAGCCAGGGTATGGCCGGTGGAACCGTCCATTCTTACCAGTGTCCGTTCGAAAATCTGCTCGTCACCGGCCAGGGCACGCCGCACATAGGGTTCGTTCCTAAGATAAAGTTCATCACCCAAGAGCTCCCGCAGCGTCATGCCGGCCATGCTTTCCGGTTCCCGGCCGAACCATTCGCGATAGGCACGGTTGGCGAAGTGATTGCGTTGCTGGTCGTCCCAATATCCGACCATGCCGGGCAAATTGTCGGTAATCGACTTGAGGACGCGCAGATGGTTGTTTTCCGCCTGTTCCCGCCCATAGGTTGCCGCCGCCAGACGCCAGCTTCCAAAGCCGAAAAGGGAGGACAGCAGAAACGCCGCCGTCGCCAATGCCGCCCAGACCTCGCGGCGCGGGCCAGACAGCCGTTCTGCCGACAGATGCGAAACCGCGATCCAGTGAATCGGTGTCACCTCCCCCCGAGTCTCGGGGACGATCCGCACGGTCGTCCAGGTCCATAAGCCGTCGGCCAGTTCACGCTGGCCTTGATCGGTATCGGACACCAACTCCCAGGTTTGCGGGAAGCGCTGCCCGAAGGAATCGGTTTTTTGAAACATGAAGCCCCAGGCGTCTTCGGGCTGATCGCTTTCCAACCAATAGCCGTCGCTGTTGAGCAGGGCGATGTCGGCGCCTTCGTCATCGAACTTGGCGAAATTGGAGAGAATTTTATCGGCCGAGATATCGATGATGAAGGCACCCCGGGGTTGGCCGTTCCGGTCGAACAAGCGGGTGCCGACCCGAATCGTCGGCCGATAGGGAACTTCGACGCGGCCGTCCTCGACATGGAGATCGAGCGGCGAGACGTAGATCTCCCCGGGTTTCAGCCGCAGTGTCTCCCGGACCTCGTAACTGTCATGGTGATCCTGCAGGCGATCTCTGGCCCAAACAGTGGCGCCGCCACCGGCCTCGCGGTCGACGCGAACGCGGTCGACGCCGGTTTCGCCGACCCACCGGATTTTTGCATAGTCCCGATTGCGGGTAATCAACGAGTTGAAAGCATCGACCACAGGGCTGTCATCGACTGCCCCGGGATCGTTGACGACCTCCTGAACGCCCCGTTCAAGGTGCGCCAAACTTTGCAGATGTTCGATCGGCAGGGCCAGGTCGCCATCCAAAACCGCCCGGATGAGATTGACGCGAAGCTGCTCGGGGATGGCCAGATCCCGCGTCAGAGCCGAGGCCTGAAAATGCGCGATCACCAGCGCCCCGGGCCAGATCAACAAGGCGACCGGCAAGAACATCCTCAGGAAATCAACGAGCAAAGGTCGTGGAACTTTCCCAATCAACGGCACGTTGCCCCCCCGTAGCCTCATTTCATTTTATTAACTGGTTAATTCTATGACGGGTTTTGTTCCTCTTGGCGGGGTTCGGACATCCGACGGCTGAGCACCTGGTTTAAGCCGAATATTCTCGGATGTTGGCGAGTTGCCGAAGGAATCAAGTCCGGCAACACCGGGGATCAACTATTGCGCGTATTCGATCTTTCTCAAAGAGCCGATTGCCGCAGCCCGATCGGCGCCTGTCGGGTCCGACGGGTTGGTAGGGTTGTCAGGCCACTTTACACTTTGGCCAATTGACGGAAGAAAAACCCAAGGTTTCTCCGGATGGCAAGATTTTTGCTTCAATCTTTAATGGTTTTACAAAAACGCAAAGCCATTAGGGGTTGAAATGTTGTCCAAGACTCGGATGTTTCTCACCATCAGTGCCATCGTTTGTGGGATCGGCCTGCCCTTTGCCGCCCACGCCACCCCCATAATCTCGAACGTCTTAGGGGCTGATTCGGTGACAGTCAATCCATCGACATTTGCCGAGGGATTGACGACAATCTCGTCATCTGGATTAACTATTTCGGGAGGAACGAATTATACATCTCAAGTCGGAGTTAACTATACATCTTACTATTTCCCTGGTATGGATCTATCCTTCCAAGACACCAGCGGACCGATTGAGATAAATTTCTCAAATCTGACAAGTTCTTTTGGTTTTGACTTCATCACCGCAGCGGATGTCTTTACGGTTTCCGCTTATTCGGCAACCGACGCCCTGTTGGAGGAAGACACGTTTTCTCTGACCGGTCTGTCGACCGACCTCGGCGAACCAAGTGGCTATGCCGGCATGACCGGTGTCGACGGCATTGATCACGTAATCATCACGACAGACTACGGTCCTGCCGGCGTCATCATCGGCAGCGTCACCTACAAGGTCCCCGAACCCATGACGATCACCCTGATCGGTACAAGTCTGCTGGGATTCGGAGTCCTGCGGCGGCGCAAATTCCGTTCCCGTCACTGACGGGACGACCGGCTTCAGCCGAAACCCCGATGCGAATCCGCACCTCTCGATAACAAGAATATCAATGGGAGTGAATTCCAATGATCCTATCCATCCTGCGGCCGACAACGTTGGTCTCAACCTTCGTCGCGACCTTGTTCGCGGCCGGTGCCCTGGCTGCAACACCCAGCACGTCGACCCGGCCCCAGTTGACCGACGCCCAGGCCAGCAGCCAGACCATTCTCGCCTATCTGGCCCAGTTCGCGCCGGCCAGCGCCGTGGTCACGCCAACCGGAACGCCGCCATCGGGTCCGCCGACGGTGACCTTCACCACCGACAACTGGGATCCGACGGCCGGGGTCGGAGATATCACCAAGTTCAAGGCGGACTTCGTCGTCGCCGCCGACGGGTCGGGAAATTTTACAACCGTGCAAGCGGCCATTACGGCGGCCGGCAATGGCACGACGCGAAAATATATCGCCGTCAAGCCGGGGACCTATCGGGGTGCGGTCGCCCAGACCAGCGCCAACGCCTCCCCGGTTACGCTCTACGGGCTTGGCGCCTTTCCCAGCCAGGTGGTGATCGTCAACAACTTCGGAAACCCTGAGAGCAAACCACAGACCTCGCCGGTCACCTGCGGCGGCAGTTCGACCTATGGCACCAGCGGCAGCGCGACCGTCACGGTCAAGGCCAACGGTTTCCATGCGAAGAACCTGACGATTTCCAACGACTACGTGCGCGGCACCTGCCCGACGGCGACCTACTCCAACCAGTCGGCCGTGGCGCTGGCCGTCAGCGGCGACCAGGCGATCTTCGAGAACGTCCGGCTTCTCGGCCACCAGGATACGCTCACGCTGGGCTCGCTCTCGACCGTCTATCGGTCCTACTTCCTGAACAGCTTCATCCAGGGCGACACCGACTTCATTTTCGGCGCGGGAACCGCCGTCTTCAACCACTGCACCATCAACTACACCAACGATTCTCTGGGATCGACATCCGGCATCGGCATGAATTTCGCCCCCAGCACCATCGTCACCAATACCCATGGCTTCCTGGTCATCAACAGCAGCCTGACGGCAAGCGCCGGAACTGCGGCGAACAGCCTGTTTCTGGCCCGCGCCTGGGACCAGAACGTCACCACCTACTATAACGGCATCTCGCCCAATGGGCGCCTTGTGGTTCGCGATTCGGTGATCGGCAAACACATCTACACCGCCGCGCCTTACACGAAATCGACGTCCGGACGCCCCTATTCGTCCTCACCGACCTGCGTGATCACCGCAACGGCGACCGATACCGCCGCCGACGGCTACAACTGCGCGCCGGTCGGCGCCTATTTGCACAGTCCGAATTTGTTCTTCGAATACAACAACACGACGGGCGGACTCTGATCGTCGTCACCCGCCGACAAAAAGATCCCAACCAAGGGAGTTTGATCATCATGTTGCTTCGAAAACGATCTTTCGCTTCCAGTCCGGCCAGCGCGATCATTGCGACGGCGGCTTTGCTGGCCGGAACCGGCCAGGCCTTCGCCGCCGGTTCTGCCACCCAGACGATCTGCGCCCCGAAATGGGTCAACGCGGCCCATGCCGCCCCCTACACGTCGGCTATCATCGCCAACACCACTCTTCTACAGGCAGCAATCACCAGTTGTGGCGCCGCCGGCACGGCGTCGCTGCCGGCCCTGGTCGATTTGAAGGCCAATGGCTCGATTGCCACGGCGCAGATTTCATCGGTCAATCTGGCCAGCAATATCGTCATCAAAGTCGAGGCTGGATTCACCTTGCTCGGCCCGACGGCGGCACAGGCCGGCTATACCGGCACCGGCTCATCCTCGGCTCCGGCGATGCTCTTTGGCAAAGACGGCAATGGAAAGGCCGCCAACAACGTAACGCTCACCGGGACCGGCACGATCGACGGAAACGGGGCAAGCTGGTGGGCCATTTACAATCAGGGAGGCGTCTACACCGCCCAGAGCCGGCCGAAGTTCATCGATTTCTACGGCAGCAATATCCGCGTCGGAGCGAACTTCGATAACTTGGGCAATCAGGTCACGGGCGTCACCTTTCCGACAGCGACCAACGACACGACCAACACGCTCAAGATCAAAAATGCGCCGATGCCGCATCTCGAATTCGAATCGGGATCGAGCAACACCATCGTCGACGGCGTCTGGATCTACGCGCCGCCTGGCCGCGCCAACCTCGGCACCGGCACAATGAAAAATGTTGCGCCCAACACCGACGGCATCGATATCGTCGGCGTCAACGACACCCCCGGCCATGCCTTGACCTCGATCGTCCAGAACTGCGTGATCGACGTCGGCGACGACAACATTGCCATCAAGTCGAACAAGGCCGCACTGGCAACCGGCGCGACATCTGGCAGCGGCGGCGCCGTCTACAATGTCGCCGTTCGCAACTGCGTGTTCGGCGGCGGCCACGGTCTGTCGATCGGCGGCCAGGAAACCGGCGGTGTTTACAACGTGACCGCCACCAACGTTCACTTCCGCGGGACCGACTTCGGCCTCAAGGTGAAAACCGACAATACGGCGAAGGACACCGGCATCATCAATGGCGTTTCCTATGCGAACGTCTGCATGCAAAACGTCGCCGAGCCGATCCAACTCACCTATCTTTATGCTCAAGGAGCTTCGTCCAGCGCGCTTGGGACACCGCCGCTCATCGAAAACATCGTCTACGACAATATCGTGGCGACCAATACATCGAGTGCGACGTCGCAAAAGGTTCTGCTGGGCGAGGTGACCGGATCTGATCCCAGCAGTGCGAAATACACCACCGCCGTCGATCTGATCAGCAACAACATCAGGATCACCAACAGTTCGATCACCGGCCCTGCCGGCACGGCACCATTCCTGGTGACCGACGGGACGCTGCAGATCGGGAAAAACAGCATCGTCGCCACGGCGACCGGTACCGGCGGCACCGTCACGGCGACCCTTGCCGACGTCGGGCCGACCGTCGTTTGCCCGGCGACCATCACCATCCCAGCGCAGCAATAGGATCAAGGCGGGTAGCGGGGACCCAAGACAACGCCCCGTCACCCACTTGCCACCGTCAATAAGGATATCGATATGACCAACACACGGATCGCATTGGCCTTGGGCCTGCTCATCGGCATTGGCGCCGTGCACCCCGCTTCCGCCGGGGCTCTTTATGACAATCTCGGCATCGAGGCCACCACGACGCCGGAGGTGATCAGCGCCGATCCCCTTTACGCCTCGTTCTCGACGGGCGCGTCATCCGCCGTTTTGACCGAGGTCGACCTTCTTCTCGATGTCGCCCAGTACGCGAAAAGCGGAACCGGTCTGGTGACCATCGGACTTTACGCCGACGCGACCCTGGCGCCCGGCGCTCTGCTCACCACCATTGCCAACCAGGTATCCGAGACAGTGTCCGGTTCTACCGTGGTCGACTTCTTTCTCTCGTCCGGTTACGACCTGACCGCCGATACCCGTTACTGGATCGGCGTCACCTCTTCGACCACCTCGCTCAACTGGGATTGGAATCAGAACACCGGTGGTACAGGCGTGGCCGGTGAATATTCCTATTCGGACGGCGTGGCCTATGACAATCCCGGCAATGGCCCATTCGAGATGCGGATTCCCGTTCCTGAACCAGCAACACTTGCCCTGCTTGGCGCCGGGCTTGCCGGTCTGACGATGAGTCGCCGCCGGCGAATCTGACAGGCGAAACAATCGACTGCGACAGTGGGATGTCGCAGTCGATTTCGTAGAATACAGCCATTTGTTGCACATCTCGCCGCCGTTGCCATTGTAAGGGTTCCCATTCCCGAACGCCCCGCAGGAAGGCGCTCAAACGACGTCTGTTCCTGTTTACAGGAGAAGCATCTCTGACCTAGTCTGACAGGTCGGCAACGTGTGTCCTCCATCTGGGAATTAGCCAAGCAAATGACTCTGGCATATTGGAATGGCCAGTTTCTTCCTTTGGAAACTGTGCAGGTGTCTCCGCTCGATCGCGGTTATCTGTTCGGCGATGGGGTCTATGAGGTTCTCATCGCCTACAACGGGCAGGCGTTCGAGGCAGAAGCCCATTTTGAACGTCTTGAGCGGAGCATGAATGCCCTGCAATTGACCGGTGGTCCCGACAGCGCTCTGCTGCGAGAGATAACCCGGCGGCTGCTGGCGTCCTGTTTCGATGAAACCAAATCCGACGCCATGACGCTCTACATCCAGGTGACGCGCGGCGCGGAAACGGCGCGACGGCACGACTTCCCGAAAACAGCGGCGCCTTGCGTGCTGGCCTTCGCCACGCCGCTCAAACGGATCACGGCGGAGCGTTACGCCAAAGGCTTCTCCACCGTCAGCGCCCCCGATCGCCGCTGGCTGATGGGCGACGTCAAATCGATATCGCTGGCCGGCGCCATCCTCGCCCACCATCAGGCCGACCAGGCCGGCGCCCTCGAATGCATTCTGCTGCGCGACGGGCTGGTCACCGAATGTTCGTCAAGCAACGTCTTTATCGTCAAAGACGGTGTCATCATCACCTCTGTCGCCGACAACCGTATTCTGAACGGCATCTCGCGCCGGGTCGTTTTGCGCCTGGCCCACGAGAACGGCTGGCCGGCCATCGAACGCGACTTCACCGAGGAGGAACTCCGCCAGGCCGACGAAATCTGGGTTACCAGCACCTCGAAGGAGGTTGCTCCCGCCGTCACGCTGGACGGCAAGGCCGTCGGCGAAGGCGCTCCAGGACCGGTGTGGCGGAAAATGCGCGCCGCTTTCGATCTGCTGATCGACCAGACCGCCAAGCGCAACAGTTGACCATGGCGTCGCCGGCCAGCGAAATCCCGGAATCCGGCGGCAACCAGCCGCTGGTCGACATCCGCAATCTGAACGTGACATTCCCATCCGAAGATGGCGACGTCACGGCGGTGAACGATCTGTCCTTTTCCATCGCGCCCGGCGAGACCGTCGCCCTGGTCGGCGAATCGGGATCGGGAAAGTCGGTGACGTCGCTGGCACTGATGCGTCTTGTCGAATATGGCGGGGGCACCATCGCCAGGGGCAGCATCCGGTTCCGTCGGCGCGACGGACAGGTACGCGAACTGACGGAAGAGACGCCTGACAGTATGCGGCCGTTGCGCGGCAACGAAATGGCCATGATCTTCCAGGAACCGATGACCAGCCTCAATCCGGTCTTCACCATCGGCGATCAGATCGCCGAAACGGTGATGCTGCACCAGGGGCTGTCGCAACAGGCGGCCCGCGCCGAAGCGCTGCGCATGCTGGAAAAGGTTCGCATTCCCGAGGCCGCGCGCCTGCTCGACCGCCATCCCCACCAATTGTCGGGCGGCATGCGCCAACGGGTGATGATCGCCATGGCACTGGCTTGCCGGCCCAGCCTGCTGATCGCCGATGAGCCGACGACGGCGCTGGACGTCACCATCCAGGCGCAGATCCTGCGCCTGATTCGGCTGCTGCAGCAGGAACTGGGAATGGCGGTGCTGTTCATCACCCACGATATGGGTGTTGTCGCCGAAATGGCCGATCGCGTGGTGGTGATGTATCAGGGGCGCAAGGTCGAGGAGGGTCCCTGCCTCGACCTCTTCGCGGCGCCGCAACACGCTTACACCAAGGCGCTGCTGGCCGCCGTGCCGCGGCTGGGCAGCCTCTCCGGCCAGGCGCTACCGGCCCGCTTTCCATTGCTCAGCGTCGACGCAGCAGCCGGCAAACCGCAAGAACCATTGACGCAGGACACCGTCCAGACCACCGCTCCGGCTCTTCTCGCCGTCGACGGGCTGACCGCCCGCTTCGAGGTGAGGAAAGGTCTGTTCGGCCGGCATCGCGGCAATGTCCACGCCGTCGAACGGGTGAACTTCAGCCTGCAGCCGGGCGAAACCCTGGCGCTGGTCGGCGAATCGGGCTGCGGGAAGTCGACCACCGGACGGGCCATCATGCAGCTTTTACGTCCGCAGGCCGGCAGCATCCGCTTCGAAGGCAGGGACGTGGCCGCCCGGACCGACGAAGAGAGAAAAACCTTCCGTCAGAAGATCCAATATATCTTTCAGGACCCCTTCGCCTCGTTGAACCCCCGCCTGACGGTCGGCTTTTCCATCGCCGAACCACTTCTGCTGCACGGCCTGGCCAGCCGGCGCGAGGCGGAGGACCGCGTCAGCGCGCTGTTGCGCCATGTCGGCCTCAACCCTGACCATGCGAAACGCTATCCCTTCGAGTTTTCCGGCGGTCAACGTCAACGCATCTGCATCGCCCGCGCCCTGGCCAGCCGCCCGCGCCTGATCATCGCCGACGAGGCGGTGGCGGCGCTCGACGTTTCGATCCAGGCGCAGATCATCAATCTGCTGATGGAACTGCAACAGGAGCACGGCCTGTCCTACCTGTTCATTTCCCACGACATGGCCGTGGTCGAGCGGGTCAGCCACCGTGTCGCCGTCATGTATTTGGGCCAGATCGTCGAGATGGGCCCCCGCCAGGCGATTTTCGAACACCCCTTGCATGCCTATACGCGGCGCCTGATGGCGGCAGTGCCGATGGCCGATCCCGGGCAGCGCAACCGCGACCTGACGCTTTTGGAAGGCGAGATTTCAAGTCCGATCCGGGCCATCGGCGACGAACCGCTGGTCGAGCCGCTGGTCGAGGTCGAACCCGGACATTTCGTTGCCCACCATCCGGTCGGTGATTTTCCCGGAGTGGCGGCATGACACGCGACATATCCGACATCAAACTTGTGGAGAAGCATCCGATGAAGACCCTGCGATCCCGATTGGCGGCTGCCGCTCTTGCCACCACCGTCCTCGCCCTGCCGGCGGCGGCCAAGACACTGGTGGTCGGCGTCGATGACAATCTGACGCTGCTCGACCCGGCCGATATCAACGACACGCTGTCGCAATCGGCGACCCGCATCATCTATCAGGGTCTTTACGGTTTCGACGGCAACATGCAGCTGGTGCCGCTGTTGGCCGAAAGCTACGAGGTCAACCCGGAAGCGACGATCTACACCTTCCACCTGCGCAAAGGCGTCAAGTTCCAGGACGGCACCGACTTCAACGCCCAGGCCGTCAAGATCAACATCGATCGCATCATCAACCCCGAGAACAAGCTGAAGCGCCAGAGCATGCTCAGCACTGTCGACCATGCCGAAGTGGTCGACCCGTTGACGGTGAAAATCCATCTGAAACAGCCATTCGGCGCCCTGGTCAACACCATGGCCCATGCCGCCACCTTCATGATCTCTCCGGCCGCCCTCGAAAAGTACGGCAAGGATATCGGCCGGCACCCGGTCGGCACCGGACCGTTCAAGTTCAAGAGCTGGTCGGGCGACACGCTGGAGACGGTCAAGAACGAAAACTATTGGAAGCCCGATCTGCCGAAGGTCGACGGCGTCACCATCAAGTCGGTGCCGGAAAATGGCAGCCGTGTCGCCATGCTGCAGGCCGGCGAAGCGCAGATGATTTTCCCGATGCCGTCCGAACTGGCCCCGGTGATCGGCGCCAATGCCGCCCTCCAGGTCACCAAGTCGCCGTCGATCGTCTTGCACTATGTCTCGCTCAACACGGCCAAGAAGCCGTTCGGCGATGTCCGGGTTCGCCAGGCGCTGAACTATGCCGTCGACAAGACCGCCTATTGCAAGGTGGTCTATACCGGCTATTGCACGCCGGCCGACACGCCAATCCCGGCGCCGCTCAAATACACGGTATCGCAAGGTGTCTGGCCTTATGATCCGGCCAAAGCCAAGGCTCTGCTGGCCGAAGCCGGCTACCCCAACGGCTTCGAGACTGAACTCGTCTCGCGCAACAACAGCACCAACATCCGCGGCATGCAGTTCCTGCAGCAACAGTTGGCGCAGGTCGGCGTCAAACTGACCGTCACGCCACTGGAAGCCGGCGTCGAGGCACAGCGCATCTGGAGCGTCGAGAAGCCGGAAGACAGCACCGTGATGATGAACTATGCCGGCTGGTCGTCCTCGACCGGCGATGCCGATTGGGCCGTCCGCCCGCTGTTCTGGGGCAAGGGCTTCCCGCCGAAGCTGTTCAATGCCGCCTACTACAAGAGTGACGTGGTTGACGCCGCCATCGAGGCCGGCATCGGCACCGCCGACGATGCGAAACGGGCCGCCGCCTACAAGACGGTCCAGGAAGTGCTGTGGAAGGAGGCTCCCTGGATATACCTCGGCGTCGACCAGATCCTCGGCGCCCAGTCGAAGACCCTGTCGGGCGTTTTCATTATGCCCGACCGCGGATTGAATTTCGAACAGGCCGCTTTCAAGTAATGCCTGGGATGCAAGACAACCCGATCGACCGGCAAAACACCGCCGCGTCCTTGCCGTCATCGCGAGACCTGCCGGCGGTGGCGACAAGGGTCGGCGGCCGAGGTGCGACTCGATGCTGAGCTACCTGATCCGACGAGTCACCTCGGTCCTGCCGGTTCTGCTGGTCGTGTCTTTACTGGTTTTTCTGTTCATTCACATGCTGCCCGGCGATCCGGCCCGGCTGGTCGCCGGCCCCGATGCCACCGCCCTGGACATCGCCAACGTCCGCGAGAGTCTCGGCCTCGACAAACCGCTGTGGCAGCAATATCTCCGCTTCGTCACCCACGCCGTGCAAGGCGATTTCGGCCAATCGCTGAAGAACAAGATCCCGGTTATCGAAGTCATCGGCGAACGCTTCTGGCCGACCGTCCTGCTGACCGTCGTCGCCATGGCCTGGTCGACCGTCTTCGGCCTGCTGATCGGCGTTCTGTCGGCAGTTCGCCGTGGCCGCTGGCAGGATTACGGCGGCATGATCCTGGCGGTGTCGGGCATCTCCTTCCCGGCCTTCTGGCTTGGTCTCCTGATGATCGACCTGTTCTCGGTACGCCTGCACTGGCTGCCGACCGGCGGCTACGAAGGCTGGAAGAGCTTCGTCATGCCGTCTTTCGCCCTTGGGCTTGGCGTCGCCGCCGTAATGGCGCGCTTCACCCGCTCGGCGTTCCTCGAGATCGCCCGCGAGGACTATATCCGCACGGCGCGCGCCAAGGGTGTGACCGAACGTCTGGTGGTGTGGAAACATGTCTTGCGCAACGCCATGATCCCCATCATCACCATGGTCGGTCTGCAGTTCGGCTTTCTGCTGGGCGGTTCGATCGTCGTCGAAACGGTCTTTTCCTGGCCAGGCCTCGGGCGTCTGTTGGTCGATTCGGTGGCCTACCGCGACTATCCGGTCATTCAGGCCGAGATCTTGCTGTTCTCGATCGAATTCATCCTCATCAATCTGGCCGTCGACCTGCTCTACGCCGCCGCTAATCCGGAGATCCGCTTCAAATGAACAGCGACACCGTCCCGCAGAAGGTCCGGAGTCCGCTGGGAGAATTCTGGCGCCATTTCCTGCGCCAGAAGGTCGCCGTCGCCGCCGCTCTCGTCCTGGTGGCGCTCTGCCTGACCGCGGTGTTCGCTCCCTGGGTGGCCCCCTATGACCCGACGGCCGCCGACTACGACAATATTCTGTCCGGTCCGACCGCCGCGCACTGGGCCGGAACCGACGCCTTTGGCCGCGACGTTTTCAGCCGCATCCTGCATGGCGCCCGGATATCGCTGGCGGTCGGCTTCCTGTCCGTCAGCCTGGGCAGCGTCGCGGGCATCCTGCTCGGATTGCTGTCGGGCTTTCATGGCGGCTGGATCGACGGACTGATCATGCGGTCTTGCGACGTCCTGCTGGCGTTCCCAGGCATTCTGCTGGCCATCGCCGTCATCGCCATCCTGGGGCCGGGCATCGATAACGTCATCTACGCGGTGGCAGTGTTCAGCGTGCCGGTTTTCGCCCGGCTGGTGCGCGGTTCCACCTTGTCGCTCAAAGGCGCCGTCTATGTCGATGCCGCCCGGGCGATCGGCGCGCCCAATCGGGTGCTGATGCTGCGCCATATCCTTCCCGGCACGCTGCCCAGTGTCATCGTCTATTTCTCGATGCGCATCGGCACCTCCATTCTCACCGCCGCCGCGCTATCCTTCATCGGACTCGGCGCCCAGCCCCCCAGCCCGGAATGGGGCGCCATGCTGGCCGATGGCCGCAGCTTCATCGGCGTCGCCAGCCATGTCACGCTGTTCCCCGGCCTGGCGATTTTCGTCACCGTACTGGCCTTCAATCTGTTGGGCGACGGCTTGCGCGACGCCCTTGACCCCAAGCTGCAAAGGAGCTGACGGTCTTGACGCCGACCGCCCGCTCCCTCGGCCTCGACTTCGGCGGGGCGCCCACCGGTCCAACCAACAGCCTGACCGATGTGGCCGGCGTCCGCGTCGGCCACGCCACCCTTTGCGATCCGGCGCGCGGCCTGCATACCGGCTTCACCGCCGTGCTGCCGCAGGCCGGCGATTTGTTCCGCGACAAGGTTCCCGCCGCCGTCGAGGTCATCAACGGTTTCGGCAAAAGCGCCGGGCTGATGCAAGTTCGCGAGTTGGGCTGCATCGAAACGCCGATACTGCTGACCAATACCTTTGCCGTCGCCACCGGCATGCAAGTCCTGATCCGCCGGGCGATCGCCGCCGATCCGCGGATCGGCAGGGACACAGGTACGGTCAATCCGCTGGTGCTGGAATGTAACGACGGTTGGCTGAACAACATTCAGGACTTGGCTCTGACCGAAGCGGACGCCGAAAAAGCGATCGCCGACGCCGAAAGCGCCAACGGGTGCGCAACGGTCCGCCAGGGATCGATCGGTGCCGGCAGCGGCATGAGCTGCTTCGGCTTCAAGGGCGGCATTGGATCGGCGTCGCGCGCTCTCAAGCTCGATGACCTGGACTTCATGCTTGGCGTCCTGGTGCTGGCGAATTTCGGCCGCGCCGGCGACCTTCGATTGCCCGACGGCCGGCGGCCCGATCCTGCCGGAATGGCGCCGACTGACGCGGAAAAAGGTTCGGTGATCATCCTGCTGGCCACCGACGTACCGCTCGAATGCCGGCAGTTGATGCGGGTTGCCAGACGAACCGGTGCCGGTCTGGCCCGCCTGGGGTCGTTCTGGGGAAACGGCAGCGGCGACATCGCGGTCGCCTTTTCGACGGCGCGACGGATCGCTCATGACGAATTGCGAGCCCTGATTCCCGTCACCATTCTCAACGAATCCCATATCGACGCGCTTTTCCGCGCCGCCGCCGACGCCACTGCCGAGGCGGTCCTGAACGCGCTTTGCGCCGCCACCGCACTTACCGGCCGGGACGGCCATTGGCGCCCGTCGCTGGCCGATTGGCTGACAAGCCAAGGATGGAAAGGAAATAACCCGTGAAAGTCTATATCTCGGCCGACATCGAAGGTGTCGCCGGAGTCGTTGCCGTCGATCAGACGCGGACCGGAAACGGCGAACATGAGCGATGCCGGCGGCTGATGACCGAGGAGGTCAATGCCGCCATCGAGGGGGCGCTGGCCGGGGGCGCCACCGAGGTACTGGTCAATGATTCGCACGGTTCGATGACCAATCTGCTGCCCGATCTGCTGCATCCCAAGGCGCGCCTGCTGCAGGGGCGTCCCAAGCCGTTCAACATGTTCGCCGGCCTCGACGACGACCATCGGGTGGTGTTCTGTACGGGGTACCACGCGGGTGTCGGCCAGTTCGGCGTCCTGGCCCATACCACAAGCTCGGCCGCCTTCCGGCGGATCGAAATCAACGGCATGGCGATGAGCGAGGCGACGCTTTACGGCGCCTATGCCGGCGAGCGCGGCGTCCCGATCGGGCTGATCAGCGGCGATGACCAATGCGCTGACCAGCATAGAACACTGTTTCCCCAGGCCGAGCTGGTAACCGTCAAACGGTCGCTCGGCAACCGGGCCGCCGACAGCCTCAGTCCGGCGGCCGCCCGCCAAAAGCTGGCCGCCGCCGCCGAGCGGGTCATGCGGCGGCTGGACGATCTGACGCCGTTCGTCATCGCCAAGCCGCGCCGGTTGGTCATCGAGATGAATACGGTCGTGCAAGCCGATCTGGCGGCGACCATCCCGGTAGCGGAACGGTTGGACGCGACGAGGCTCCGTTTCCAGATAAAGTCCGCCGGCGAGGCTGTCCGTTGGGTGAACACGTTGTCGGCGCTGGCCGCGTCTTTGGGTTAGGGCATGCGGCCAGTTGGCCGAGAGGACGGTGGCACGGGCGTCCCCGCCCGTGTCCGCCGAACGGCGGAATTTCTTGAATTTTCCGGCTTTGCCGGAACACCGGCAGGGACGCCGGTGCCACCGAAGCTGAAAAACCCATGCAGAAATGTCGTCGTCCCTTCGAGTTGGAGATCCTTACATGAGTGCCATCGCCGTTCCCGTTCTTGTCATTCATGGTGGGGCGGGTGTCATGGATCGGAAAAAGATGACCCGTGAACACGAGGAGGCCTGCCATGTCGGACTGGCCCAGGCGCTGCGGGCCGGCCTCGCCGTCCTGGCCCGGAACGGCACCGCTCTCGACGCGGTGACCGAGGCGGTCAAGGCATTGGAGGACGATCCCTTGTTCAATGCCGGACGTGGGGCCGTCTTCACCGCCGCCGGCACTCATGAGATGGATGCCGCCATCATGGATGGCAACGATCAGCGGGCCGGCGCCGTCGCAGGCATCTGCGGCCCCCGCCACCCGATCCTCGCCGCCAGAGCCGTCATGGAACAAAGCGACCATGTTTTCCTGGCCGGCGAAGGTGCCGCCCGCTTCTGTCGCGATATCGGACTTGAGCATCAGGAACCGGCCTGGTTCGATACGGAACGCCGCCGGGCGGCGCTGACTGAGGAACTGGCTCGGCGGCAAAAAGGCGATGGCGACGACGGCGACGGCGACGAAAGCCGCAAGCACGGAACTGTCGGTGCCGTAGCGCTCGACGCACACGGCAATTTGGCCGCCGCCACCTCGACCGGCGGCATGACCGCCAAGGCCGTCGGCCGGGTCGGCGATTCACCGGTGATCGGCGCCGGCACCTGGGCCGACAATACCGGATGCGCCGTCTCGGCCACCGGCCATGGCGAATATTTCATTCGCTATGCAGTCGGTCACGAGGTCAGCGCCCGGGTCCGCCTGGCTGGCCAGACCCTGGAGGACGCCGCCGCCGCCGTCATTCAAGAAGACCTGGCGCCGATCGGCGGTTCCGGCGGGCTGGTGGCAGTCGACCGGCACGGCAACATCGCCCTGCCCTTCAACTGCTCGGGCATGTATCGCGGCTTCGCCAAGCTGGGCACCGGAACTCTGCACACCGGCATCTATGCCGGCGACGAAAGGAAAGTGCCGGTCTGATCGGGGGCCGCCGCCGGTTGGACTGCGACCCATTGTTCGGTCACCCCTAACCGCTGGACGGTTCAACGCTGCTGCTCTAAGATCCCTCGCCATCAGGGAGATAAAGAGCGGCAGCCATGACTATTCTTGAGGAACAGCCGACCGAATCGGGAAGGCAGGTCATCGCCCGAGCCGCAGCCGTTCTGCAAACGCTCGAAGGTCGGCCGACCGGTCTCAATATGTCGGAGATCGCCCGGGCCAGCGGTCTGCCGCGGACGACGGCACAGCGTTTGGTCGCGGCGCTGGCCGCCCAGCAATTCCTTACGGTCGGCGGGAGTGGCCGCATTCGCCTGGGACCGGCGCTGGCCCGTCTGGCCGGTGCGGCGCATGCCGACGTGACGACGGTCATCCGCCCACACCTCGACATCCTGCGTCAGCAGGTCAACGAAACCGTCCATTTGTGGGTGGCCGCCGAACGGGAGATCGTCCTCGTCGATCAGATCGTCTGCGACCACGAAATCCGTGTCGTCACTCCGATCGGCGCACGCTACCCGCTCGGCTGCACGGCGGCGGGGAAGGCTATTCTGGCCACCCTTTCCGACGCAGAGATCGCCCGTCTCGTCGACGGATATCTCGAACCGCACACCGAGCAGAGCATCCGGAGCCTCGACGCGCTGATGGCCGATCTTGCCGTCGTGCGCTCCGAGGGCGTGGCTTTCGATCTCGAGGAACATGCGCAAGACGTCTGCGCCATCGGCGCGGTCCTCTGCACCGGCACCACGGATCGTTTCGCCCTTTGCATCGCCGCGCCGACCCGGCGATTCCACGTAAACCGCGATCGTCTGCGCCAGGCGATCGCCAGATGCCGCGAACATATCGACGCGGACCTTGGCCCTTGAAAACAGACTGATGGACCTGGATCAGGTCGAAGGGTTGCAGGCGTCCGGGCCGACCGGAACGCGACGGATTTTGACGCCTGCGAACAGCGTTCGGTTCGTCATCGGCAACCGGTGACGGACGGAAAGACGAAGTGAGAGAATGGTCATGCTAAAGCGGGAATCCCTGGCATTCACGGTCTTGTTGAGCGGGTTGGTCGCCATCCCGCCGCTTTCGACGGACATCGGATTGCCCGCCTACGCCGAAACGGCGGACGCCCTTGCCACCACGCAGCCGGTCGTGGCGCTGACGCTCAGTTTCTTCATGCTGGGTTTCGGCATCGGCCCTCTCTTCTATGGGCCGCTCTCCGAACGGTTTGGCCGTCGGCCGGTGCTGCTCGCCGGCCTGACGTTCTATTTCATCGCCAGTGTCTTTTGCACCTTCACACCGTCCATCGGGCTGCTGCTCGGCAGCCGGCTGGTTCAAGGTTTCGCGGCGGCGGGAGGCACGGTCCTGGCGATCGCCAGCATCCGCGATCTGTTTGACAGCGCAGGCGGCCGCAAGAAGATCGCCTATGTGATGATGATCAACGGATTGATGCCAATGGTCGCGCCGTCAATCGGCGTCTTCGTCCTGGCGACCGGCGGATGGCGCGCCGTCTACGCCGTCATGATGGCCGGCGGCGCCTTGCTGGTCCTGGGGGTCCTGTTCGGATTTGCCGAATCGATCCCCAGGAAGAATCCCGGCGCCCTGGCAGTCGGACAACTTATCGCCGGATACAAGGAGGTTCTGACCCATCGGGTAAGCATCAGCTCGGCGCTTCTCAACGCCAGCTGTTTCGGCGTGATGTTCGCTTTCATTTCCGGATCGCCCATCTTCTTCATAGACCTGATGGGCGTCACGACGAAAACCTATGGCTACATTTTCGCCATTCCCGTCGTCGGCACCGTCAGCGGCACTCTTTGCAACAGCCTCTTCGGCGGCCGAAGGAACAAGCCCCGCCGCTTCATCTGCATCGGACTCTCGCTGATGACCGTCGCGACGGCCTGCCTGCTGACCCTCTCGCTGACGGCCCCCAGCCTGCTCGTCCCCATGGTCGTTCTGCTGGTCGCTACGAATTTCGGCATCGGCCTAGTCAGTCCGAATGCCTCCTATGCCGCCGTACAATTCATGCCGCATCTGGCCGGCGTCGCGTCCGCCGTGCTTGCCAGTACGCAAATGATCGTCGGAGCTGTTTCCGCCGCCCTCGTTGTGTCGCTATTCACCAGCCTCGGTCCCTGCGCCCTGGCCGCGGTGATGTTCGGCTTCGCGCTGCTGGCCGTCTGCCTCTTCCTCTCCATCCCACGGGACCTGCCACCGGAACCGGCGGCCAGGCAACAAAAAACGAAGTCGGACAAGACAGTGGGGCGACGCGTCGAGATGCTGACCTGATACCACGAGCCGAAAATGTTGACACATTTTCGGCCCCTCAGCAAC
Organism: Telmatospirillum sp.; assembly: GCA_031291415.1. GTDB lineage: Bacteria > Pseudomonadota > Alphaproteobacteria > Rhodospirillales > Magnetospirillaceae > Telmatospirillum. Next base: position 115 of record JARLJB010000098.1, on the reverse strand, counting down.
TGTCTTTGTCAGGCAGCGGCAGCTTCGGGTAAATCCCGCCATGGCTTGGCGTCCCTGACCAGGGCGTTGAGGATAGTGATGAGCTTGCGGACGCAGGCGATGATGGCGACCTTCT
>JARLJB010000097.1 GCA_031291415.1 Telmatospirillum sp. | reverse complement strand
CGAGCCCAAGTGCGTCCACCAGCCACCCTGCCCTCCGCCATGAGGCAGGTCCGAAACGGGAATGGACGCATAGCTCAGTTGGCAGAGCAGCTGACTCTTAATCAGCGGGTCCTTGGTTCGAGCCCAAGTGCGTCCACCATTTCCATTACAGGCATTCCCATTACAGGCATTGCCGCGCGGGTTGCCGCCGTGGTCCGCCGCACGCGCCTTAGCAGGACCGCGTAAGGACCGCACAAGACTTTCCCAACCACAAGTCTTTAGCAGGTCGCCATGACTTGTTCGGACACGGTGGCATGAGCGAACTCCTGATTCATTCGATGGCCGAATTCGGCGACCTTATCCTTGGCGTGCTTGATCTGGCTGGCGCGCGCACGATCGTCGAGATCGGTGCGGAATTCGGCGGCATGACTCAGCCGCTGGCCGATTTCTGCGCAAAGCGGGGTGGAGATCTGATCGCGATCGATCCTTCCCCTGCGCCCGAATTCGTCGACTGGGCCGCCACACAGCCCCACGTTCACCATATCGCACAGCCGAGCCTGGACGTCCTCGCGGGCCTGTCGGGAATCGACGCCTGGCTGATCGACGGCGATCACAATTATTATACCGTGCTCCATGAACTGAGCGCCGCCGACGCTCTGGCCCGGCGCGACGGCAAGCCGCTTTTGGCCATCCTGCACGACGTCGGCTGGCCCTGTTCGCGCCGCGACATGTATTATGCACCCGAACGCATCCCGCACGAATATCGTCAACCGTGCAGCCACGATGCCGGGGTCACGCTCGACGACACGGGGTACAGAATCAGCCGGGGCTTTCGCGGCGGCGGGAACTTCGCCTGGGCACTGCAATCGGGCGGCCCTCGCAACGGCGTCCTGACCGCGATCGAGGATTTCTGTCGCCAGGCCGAAGCGGGCGACCGGCGCCTGCTCTATGCCCATGTCCCGGCCGTATTCGGGCTTGGCGTGTTGTTCGAGGCCACAGCGCCCTGGGCCGAGGCGATTGCCGAAGCCGTGATGCCCTTTCACGACAACCCCTTGCTGGCAAAGCTGGAGACCAACCGGCTGCGCAATTATCTGACCGTGCTCGACTGGCAGGACGGCTATATCGCGCGACGGTGAACTTTCTTGAAAAATAGGGAAT
>JARLJB010000096.1 GCA_031291415.1 Telmatospirillum sp. | reverse complement strand
TCAGCCGGTTGGCGCGGTCGCGTGCCGCGCTTGGCCCATTGCCGGACGACACCGTTCTTCTGCCCAATCCGCGCCTCGTCTTGGAACCAGATCTCGATCGGCACCGGCTTCTTGCGTTTCCTCAGATGCCCGACGTGGGCATTCAGCGTCTCGGCAAAGTTTATGGAATGGCCCGCCCCTCCGTCCGGCGATGTAGGCTCGCCAAAGGTTCAACCGGAGGACTGGATCATGGGGATGAAGGTTTTCGTGCTCGGCATCGATATCGGCAAGAACGTGTGCAGCCTTGTTGGCCTCGACGCATCCGGAGCCGTCGTTTTACGGCGGCGCTCGAAACGAGAGACCTTGATCGGCATGGTGGCAAAGCTACCACCGTGCATCGTCGCCATGGAGGCGTGCTGCGGCGCCCATCATCTGGGAAGGCTATTCGCGGCCAATGGGCACGACGTCCGGCTGATGTCGCCGGAATATGTGAGACCCTACATCAAGGCGCAGAAGAACGACGATCGTGACGCTGAAGGAATCGCCGAGGCCGCGACGCGCCCGACCATGCGGTTCGTCAATCTGAAGTCCCAGGACGCACTCGACATGCAGACCCTGCATCGCTCGCGCGATCGTTTGGTCGGTGAACGGACGGCCCTGATCAACCAATTGCGTGCCATCCTGCTGGAACGCGGTCTCATCGCGCAGCAGGGCAAGCAAAAGCTGGAACAATTCCTCGTCGTCCTGATGGCCGAACAGGGTGGAGCCGGCCTGAGCCCGAGGATGTTGATGCTGATTGCCGATGCGCGGGCGCAATGGGCGGAACTCGATCGACGGATCGCCGCCTTTGACGCGGAGTTCATTCGCTGGACCAAAGAGAACGAGGACGCCCGTCGATTGGTGACCATCCCCGGCGTCGGTCCGATAATCGCCTCGGCGTTGATCGCGGCGATCGGCAAGGGCGAGACCTTCGAGCACGGTCGCGACTTGGCGGCGTGGTTGGGGCTGGTTCCGCGTCAGTTCACCACCGGCGGCAGACCGAAGCTCCTGGGCATCAGCAAGCGAGGTAACAAATACATACGCAAGCAGCTGATCCACGGCGCACGGGCGGCGCTACCCCATGTCGCGGAGCGAGACACTCCGCTCGGCCGATGGGCCAAAGCGCTGCTGGAGCGCGCCCATCCCAATGTCGCCATCGTGGCGTTCGCCAACAAGCTCGCCAGGATCGCCTGGGCAGTGCTGCGAAGCGGCGAAAAGTTCGCCATCAAGGGGTTACCCTTGGCGGCGTAGTCGTTGGTCGATCAGAGCCGAAGCGCAGTGACCGGTCAATGAGGTTTGCGAGGGGGGACAAGAGATGGCCTGACAGTCGAACGGCGCTCTGGAAGCCTGGTTCAAAAAACGGCGCTCGACGCCGGAAAGTTTATGAGGACCGGAGCGTGCGTATCTCCATCTTGGCTGGGAGGAGTCCTCCGAAGCCGGATACGTTGCTGCAGACTGATCATCGGTGGTCTCGAGAATTCCCTTGCAGACGGGGCGGGCCATACGTTTTTGAACGCATCCATGGTCGCGGCCGATTGGCCGGGGTGTTTCGGGCGTGGACTGATGTGGGAGAAGCCGAGCGTCTTCAGTATCTTGCCGATGGTGCGTTCGTGGTAGTCGACGCCGAAGCGCTCCTCGACGATCTTCTTCAGATCAATCCGCCGCCCTCGCGCGTGCCTTCGATCGGGGAGACCTGCGCTTCTCCAACGGGCTTGCCCATCTCGCCGACGCGCAAGCATTCGCCCGCCACCTCGCGCGCTCGCGCAGCACCGACTGGGTGGTCTATGCCAAACCGCCCTTCGGCGGACCGGAACAGGTGCTCGCCTATCTCGGCCGCTATACCCACCGCGTCGCCATCGCCAACAGCCGCCTCGTCGCAGTCGATGATGATCACGTTGCCTTTCGATGGAAGGATTGCTCTTGCAGACCATGACGCCAAAGCTGAGATCGACCGGTTCACCGAGGCCGTCTCCGAGCGCTTCGGCGAGCGCACGCTTCTCTCCCTCGCCGCCGAAGAGCCGCAGGGCGCCGCTTTCGAGAAGGCCGCCGCAGCCATGAAATCCGACGAACGCGAGCGGCTTGCGGGTGCTTGGGGATTGATGCGGACCGGCCAGCAGTTGGCGGCCGAGGAGCGCACCGCCGTCACCTTGAATCGAACCGAAGCCGAACGGCTCGGTCAACGACAGGGACAGGCGATGCAATGACGCTTGTGCCTCGTCCGGATCGGACGGCCATGGGTGTTCTCGGCGGTGGTTTCGTCGCGCTTGCCAGCCTGGTCGGCCTGTTTGTCCTCTTCGATCTCCGGGTGAACGTCAGCCCAAGTTTCCCATTTGGGCTCTGGCGCATCGGGCGACTGGATCGTCCGGTAACCTTGGGCGATCTCGTTTTCATTTGCCCACCGCAATCCGCAAACTTCGTCGTCGCCCGCGAGCGCGGCTGGCCGCAGCGCTGGTCATTTTGTTGCTTTGGATTTGGTCAGCGTACTCGTGGCAACAACCGAATGTGCCGGACGGTTGGGCGGGTATCGACACCACGTTTTCCGGCGGTGCCCGTTTTGCGGAAAGCCTCGATCAGCAGCAGGCGACCGTTCAGGCGGTCAAGTCAATTGTGGCCGAACGCGGCGTCCGTGTCGTCGTACTTCCGGAAAACGCCGGCGGACTC